>CAKSKU010000015.1 GCA_934465295.1 uncultured Oscillospiraceae bacterium | reverse complement strand
AAGTTTACGTTAATTCTGAAAGAATTTCGCTTTGTTCAAAGGGTGGTGGGTGTCCAGAGGGCAAAGCCCTTGGTCGCAGGACAATTTGACCTTTAGCAGAAGAGCGAAATACCCTAAGCTAACAGCACCGAGCATTGCTGCAATAGCAAAATATCTATAAGTTAAAAAGCGCAATTCACATTCAAAAAGTTAAACAGAACGTGATAAACCGGTCTGTAAACCCATAAAATGTGAATTGCGCTTATTCTTTATGTTCGGAACAACTATCCTCGGCAAATAAACGTGAGGAGCAAAACCGCTTTCGCCCAAAGCTGTACCGGCGGCACGTTCGGAGCTTGATTTTGAATACGGAAATTACTGTCAAAGGCATAAAAAAGTGCCGAGCAAACATTTCTGACGTTTGCTCGGCGAATTTTATTTTTCCATAACGATTATCTTGTTGGAAATATTGCTTATGAATTTTATTTTTCCGAGGACTTTATATATCGGTGCGAAGGCTGCCATTCCTTCGCAAAGGCTGTGTTCCCCGACATAGCGGAAGCCCGGGATGATCTTGTCAAGCTCTGCGCCGTTCTTCACGCCCCATGTGAACTTAGCCTTGCTGCCCTCGATGGATCTTTCCTTTATGCGCTTTGCGACCATCGGGTTCATCGTTTCGACAAGCACTGCTGCGTGTTCAAAGCTTTTCTCGATGACTGCGAAGATCTGCTTCACATCGCTCTCGGAAAGGTACATCGTCAGGCCCTCGATGATAACGAGTGCAGGGACGTTTTTCTCTGCGATCTCGCCGCCCCAGTCGTCCATTGCGGACATTGGGATCTGCGTTATTTTATCGGTCGGGGTAAGTATCCTGCTGCGGACTTCGATAGTTTCGGGCAGGTCGAGGTTATACCAGTGCGAATAGTTTGTCATTCGGTAGCAGCGTGTATCAAGACCGCAGGCGATGTTAACGACAACTGCGTTTTTGAACTTTGCGAGATATCTTTTCGCAAGCATATCAAGGACTATCGTTCGTGCGATAACACCGTCGTGCATTGCCTTGTCCTTATCGGCGAGCGAGAAATCGTAATTGAGCTTATCGACGATCCCGACAGCCTTTTTATCTGAAATTGCGCCCCTTGTTTTTGACTCCTTTGCCCGAGCATAGATCGTTTGCAGCATGGTTTCGGGAACGCCCGAAAGTGTTACCTTTTCACTCATTTTTGATATACCTTTCTTGTATAAAAAATTATACCGGATAATATATTAGCCTAGGCTAACCAATAATCATAAAATAAACAGAATTTCTCTGCTATTTTATATTATCATATTTCCGCAAAAAAATCAAGCTTTTTTTCTAAAGTTTCCGAACTTTTTGCCGATAAATAAATTGCAGGGATATTTTCAGAACGGAGTGAAAACATTGGATAAAATACGCAGACATTATATTTTTTACGGGAACGTGCAGGGTGTAGGATTTCGTTATACAGCCAGCTGTACGGCACGGAATTACGGCATTTCGGGCTGGGTAAAAAACCTTGACGACGGCTCTGTTGAAATGGAAGCCGAGGGCAGACCCGTTGACATAGACTATCTGATAAGCTCGCTCGAAAACCTGAAATGGGGTTCGGTCGAACGCATTGTTTCAAAGGATATTCCTATCCACGGCGGATATGATTTTGAGATAATATAAAAATTACCCGTATTTCTCATCAAGGAATACGGGCAATTTTTATCTTCCGCCGAACATATACAAAAGCGCATTGCATATTGCTGCCGCAACATTGCTGCCGCCCTTTCTTCCCCTTGCAACGATGTAAGGCACTCCCGAAGCCATTATAAGCTCTTTCGACCGGACGACGTTCACAAATCCGACGGGAACGCCTATCACAAGCGCAGGGACAAAGCTTTTATCCCGAATAGTTTCGCTGAGGCGTACGAGTGCTGTCGGTGCGTTTCCGACTGCGTATATCACAGGCTTTCCGAGCGTTGCCGCCTTGTCCACCGAGGCTGTCGCTCTGGTCGTTCCGTTTCGATTCGCATCGGCGGCAACGTCCTCATCGGACATAAAGCACACAACTTCACAGCCGAGCTTTTTCAGTGCAGACTTATTCACGCCCGACTTCGCCATATTCGTATCGGTGACGATGACTGCGCCGCTTTTCAGCAGCTTTTCCGCAGTCTGCATAACATTTTCGGAAAAGCAAAGGTTGTCGAGATAGTCGAAATCAGCCGTTGTGTGGATGACACGCATCACAACGGGTTTGATGTCCTCGGGAATGATCCTGCCGCCAAGTTCGCTCTCTATTATCTGAAAGCTTCGCTTCTCAATATTCTCGGGCAAAACATATTCAAGGTTCAAAACTCTATCCCCTTTCGTGCGGTGATGCCCTTTTCATAAGGGTGCTTGACGCACTTTATTTCGCTCACATAGTCGGCTTTTTCGAGGAAAATTTCATCGGGATCTCTGCCCGTGAGGACGACTTCTGCGTTTTCCAAGCCGTCAAAAATAAGCTTCTGTGCACATTCCTTATCCATAAGTCCGTATTTGTAAGCCGCATTGAATTCATCGACAATGACCATATCGAAACCGCCGCCGAAAGCTTCTTCAAGCAGGCTGTTATGGCAGGCGGTGATGTCGTTTTTGTCTGCTTCGGTCATATTTTTGAAGAACGGATAATGCCTGTCACAGCGGATAACCTTTATGTTCGGCAAAGCTTTGAGTGATGCAAGCTCGGACGTTTCTCCGCCTTTCATCAACTGTAAAAAGCAGACCTTCATTCCCGACCCAGAAGCACGGAGCGCAAGTCCGAGCGATGCCGTTGTTTTGCCCTTTCCGTCACCGCAGTAGATATGTAAAAGTCCCATTATTTTTCCTCCTTTGAGCGTTTGAACACGGCGCATTTTCGTGCAAAGTTTGCCGCTGTTTCAATATTTGAATAAAAATACAGATGCGGAAAACCTGCATACAAATTCTCATTTGCGTGAGCGCATTTCCAGTTCCGACCGTCTGTTTTTTCCGCCGTGAAAACTTCGCCGCAGTTCGTACTGTCCCAGTAATGGAACTCGTGCGCAGGGAATGCTTCGCCCTTTCTGCAAAGCAGATTGTCACTTTCCGCAGTTATTTTCACATAGCCGAAACGTGTCAGCTTCGGCGTTTTGTAAGCCTTTCCGTCAATTATCCCGACAAGCTTATGCTCGCTGCCGCCGCTGTCCTCCAGCGTTTCGTGAAGATACATAAAGCCGCCGCACTCGGCAATTGTCGGAATCCCCGACCGAATCATTTCACGGATATTTTCAAGCATAGCCTTGTTTTCCGCAAGCTTTTCCGCATATAATTCGGGGTAGCCGCCGCAAAGGATAAGTCCGTCCGCATTTTTGGGAACGGCTTTATCATAAAGCGGTGAAAAATACTCTATTTCACAGCCGAGCTTTCGCAAAAGTGAAATATTATCGGCATAAATGAAGCAGAACGCACTGTCCTTTGCAACTGCGATAACGGGGCGTTCGCTTATTTTCGGCAGGCTCGGAGGAGTGAACTTCGGCAGCGGACTTTCCGCAGATCCGAGCAGCTTATCAAGCTTCAGATCTTTCTCCGCAAGCTCGCCGAGCCGTGATAATTTTTCCTTTATGTCCGAAATTTCGTCCGCCGTGACAAGTCCGAGGTGACGGCTTTCAAACGTCAGATCGTTCTTCGGAATGAACCCGAAATACTCCGTTCCAAGCTCACGGCAAAGGCTCTCCGCTTTCTCCGCAAGCTTTTCGGGCAGTTGATTGAAGATAAATCCGATTATATTGTTCGGCTTTTTGTATTCGAGGAAGCCTTTCATCACTGCACCGATGGAGTCACTCATTCCCTTGCAGCCGATGACGATGACCGCAGGCGTTTCGGCTATTTCGGAAACGGAGTATGCCGAACCTCTGCCGTTTGCACCGTCATAGAAGCCCATTACGCCCTCGATAACGGAAATATCCGCACTGCCGCCGTTTTCGCAGAGCAGATATTTCAGCGTGTTGTCATCGCAGAAAAAGCTGTCGAGATTGAATGCCGATGTGCCGATTATTTTCTCGTGGAACATCGGGTCGATGTAATCGGGACCGCACTTGAACGATGCAACACGCATTTTTCTGTTGACGAGTGCCTGTAAAACTGCGCAGGTCACTGTCGTTTTTCCGCAGCCGCTGTTCGTGCCGCCGATGATGATCCTTTTCATCGCTTTTTACCTCTTATTATGAACACGGGATTTTCCGCAGAAAGCATCGTGTGTGAGCCGATTTTCTTCGTTCTTGTAACGGCAAGCTGAACGATCTCGGGTTCGATTCCATACTGCTCAAATGCCGCAACAGCGTCATTCAGCGTTTCAAGCGAAACTGCCGTCACAACGATAACAGCGTTAGCATTTTTTTCAAATGCAATGTCAGTTATTTCGCTTATTTTGCCGCTCGAACCGCCTATAAAAACGCTGTCGGGCGCAGGAAGAACAACCAACTCTTCGGGCGCAATTCCGCTTATGATCTCGATATTGTCACAGCCGAATTTCAGCGCATTTTCACGGGTAAGTTCTGCCGCTTCGGGGTTCTTATCGACAGCATAGACTTTCCCGTCAAAGCATTGCAGAGCCGCTTCGACCGACACCGAACCCGTTCCGCAGCCAACGTCCCAGCACACGCCGTTCCTGCTCAGTTCAAGCTTTGAAATTACCGTGCTTCGGACTTCCGATTTCGTCATAGGAACTTTTCCTCGGGTGAAGTTTTCATCGGGAATACCTGTTGCTGTCCCCTTTTCAAAGTCGGGATTTTCCGTGACCGCAACGGTCAGCTTTCCAAGCGAAATATCGGTAAATTCGGATGCTTTTCCCATAAAGATCCGCTCATTTTCCGAAGCTAAATTTTCGCCGATGTAAATTTTTGCTTCGCCCATTTTGTATTCGCAAAGCCGCTGACAAAGCTTCGCAGGAGTGACTTCTCCGCCGAGCAGAAAGAAGCAAAATTCATTCCGTCTGACGTTTCGGACGATGCTTGCATTTTCTCCGTGCAGGCTGACAAACTTCATATTTTTCCACGGCTTTTTTATTTTCGAGCAGAAATAAACGGGCGAGGAAATGCCGCTTATTACTTCGCTTTCGATATCTTCAATAAGTCCGAGAAGCTTCTCCGCACCGCTGTAAAAACCGCAGTCGCCCGACATCAGCACCGCTGCATTTTCGTACTTTTCATTGTGCAGAAATGCAGCTATCTCTTCACTTTTCCAGCTGAGGAATGTCGGCTTTTCAAGGCTATCGAACGGTGCTGTCATTCGACTTGCACCGATGAGGATATCGGCATTTTTTATCGCCGAAAGTGCTTCTGCAGTGAGTGTTTTTTCGCCGTCCATTCCGATTCCGATAATGCTTACCATTGTTTTTTCTCCAAAAGAATTTTTTCCGTTTCCAAGAGCGTGTTCCCCGTTTCCGCAGGACGAAGCAGAACCGCAAATTCAGCACCGCATTTTTTAGCCGCAGACGCTTTCTCGGGAAAACCTCCTGCCGCTCCGCTCTCCTTTGTGACGAGAATTTCCGCACCGCTTTGACGTATGTGTTCAATATTTTCTTCCTCGGAAAAAGGACCTTTCCCGACTATGATATGCGCAAATCCAAGCGAGCGGCAATGTTCCTCTATCCCCTCTGCCGGCAGAACTCTCACACAAATTCGCTCACGATAGTTTTTCACTTTTGTCAGCGCAGGAAGCTCCTTACTGCCGAGGGTGCTTAAAATGCGCTTTTCGCTGCCGTTGAGATATCGGATAAGCCCGTTCATATCGGTGAAAGTCCTGCCCGAAATATTGGCGCTTTTCTCACGGATAAGCCTGCAATATTTTCTGCCCGTTTCGGCGCAGGCGGCTTTGATATTTTCCGTTGCGGCGGTCGCATAAGGGTGAGTTGCATCAATTACGGTTTGATAGCCGTGACTTTTTATGAGTGCGGAAATTTCCGCTTCGTCAAGCTTTCCGTTCAGCACATTTATGAAGCCGCTTTCGGGAAGAAGCTCTGCACCGTAATCGGTCGTTACGGAAACATCGGCGCAGATTTTATTTTTGGCACAAAATTCCGCAAGAAGCCGCCCCTCGGTCGTTCCGCCGAATATCAGAATCTTACACATCGTATCCCCTCGGTGTTACCATTTTTCCGTTTATGATCTTCGTCCGACTGTTGCCGATGAAAACCGTTGTGAACATATCCGCTTCAAAATCCGCAAGCTCCGAAAGCGTCATAACGCCGTATTCTTCGCCGTCTCTGCCGATGTTTTTAGCATAGCCGCAGACGGTTTCGGGTGAGCGAAATTTGAGGACAATTTCACAGGCTTTTTTAAGATGATCGGGGCGCTGTTTCGACGACGGATTATAGAGCGCAATGACAAAATCCGCTTTGGCGGCACACTCCAATCTCAACGCTATCTTTTCGACAGGAGTAAGCAGGTCGGACAGACTTATCACCGCAAAATCGTGCGTAAGCGGTGCGCCGAGCAATGCACCGCCGCTGAGTGCCGCAGTCAGACCTGCGACCGTCCGGATATCAGCCTGCGGAAACCTCGCCGAAAGCTCATAAGCAAGTCCTGCCATACCGTAGACCTCGCTGTCTCCGCTGCAAACAAGCGAAACTGTTCTGCCGCTCGCCGCTTGTTCAAGGGCATACAGAACACGCTCTTTTTCCTGCCTCATTCCCGTAAAAAAATAATCTTTCTGCGGAAAATACTGCTTCAAAAGCTCGGTATAGACCTTGTAGCCGACTATCAGATCACTGCTTTCTATCGCCTGACGAGCCTCCTCGGTCATACCGCCGAAGCTGCCGCAGCCGAACCCAACAACATAAAGCTTCATAACATTTTCCTTTCAAAATCTATGCTCACGGGAAGCTCGCCGAGTGCCGCAGTTACGCCGTTTTCCGCAGTTTTCGGCAGGATGAGCTTTGCTCCCGAACGAACAGCGCTCCGCTCGCAGACATTGTCCGTCCCCGTTGTTTTCAGCACAAAATCCGAGCTTTCAAATTCACCGTTCACACTCATAAGCTCCTCTGCCGAATAGGTCAGAAGTCTTATTTTTCGCTTTCGGCAAAATTCAAGAAGCCCCTTTTCATCGGATTTTATATCTATCGTTGCCGCCGCACAAAGTCTTTCTTCCGAAATTCTTGCAGCTTCAAAGCAAGCCGTAACGTGCGCTTCGATCATTTCGCACGATGTTCCTCTTTTGCAGCCGATGCCGACAACGATATTTTTCGGTGGGAGAAAAAGCGTCGTTTCAAACGGCTTTTTTGCATCGTCAGTACCGATATAAATTCCGATCTTGCAAGCTTTGTCTAAGCTGATTTCGGGTGGGATATTTTCACACGGGTATTCGCTCAGAAGTCCGATCTTTTCGCCGTCAAGAACAGCCGAAGCTATCCTTTTTGATGCGTCCAAGTCGGTGATAACAAGCCCGTTCGCCTTTGCAAAGCTGTCGGGAGAAAATCGTCCCCCAACGTCCGTAGCCGTTGTTATCACGGGAACTGCGCCGATATTTTCTGCGATAAGCTGCGCAAGCCGATTCGCTCCGCCGATGTGTCCCGACAGAAGCGGTATAACGAATTTTCCGCAGTCATCAATGGCGATAACGGCAGGGTCGCTTGCTTTCGATCTTATATGCGGAGCTATCGCACGGACGGCAATTCCGCTTGCGCAAACAAAAATAAGTGCATCACAGGCATTGAAAAGCTTTGCCGAAAGTGCATAAACATCATCGAAGCTTTGCGATTTTTCATCGGTGTGTGAATGAAAACAGAAGCGTTCGACGGTGTATGTTTCGTTCAAAAAATCCGCAATTTTCTGCGACAAAATCCGTCCTTTTTCCGTGAAAGAAAAAACAGCGGTTCTCATTTTTTCGCCTTTCTGTAACCCGTTTCAAAGCTTGGGTCATAGAGCTTTGAAAGGTGGCGGTTCTCGCCGAGAAAATCTCCGACAACAATGAGGGCAGTCTTATTTATACCGTTTTTCTCGGCTGTTTCGGCGAGCGTTCCGACCGTACAGCGGCAGACCTTTTCATCTGCCCACGTTGCTTTGTAGACAAGAGCGGCAGGTGTTTCCGCCGTGCAGCCGCCCATTTGAAGCCGCTCTGAGACCTCGGCGGTCATTCCTGCACTCAGGAAGATAACCATTGAAGCACCGTGCGATGCAAGGCTTTCAAGGCTCTCCTTTTCGGGGACTGGTGTTCGCCCTGCCATTCGTGTGATTATGACCGACTGTGACACCTCGGGCAGAGTGTACTCAGCTTTGAGCACTGCCGCTGCGCCGCAGAATGAGCTTACTCCGGGGCAGATTCGATATGCTATCCCGAGTTCGTCCAGTCTGTCCGTCTGTTCACGAATTGCGCCGAAAAGTGACGGGTCGCCCGTGTGAAGCCGAACGGTGTTTTTGCCCTCGGCTTCGGCTTTCTTCATCACGCCGATAACTTCGTCCAAAGTCATATATGCGCTGTTGTAAATTTCACAGCTGTCCTTTGCATATTCCGTCAGTTCTGGATTGACGAGCGAGCCTGCATAGATCAAAACGTCCGCATTTTCGATAAGCTTCTTCCCCCTTACGGTTATAAGGTCAGCCGCGCCGCAGCCTGCTCCGACAAAATCAACCATTGTATTCCTCCGAAATTATTCCGATAAGCTCGCAGGCACGGGAGGTTTCGACCGTTATCCCGTGCTTGTCCGAGAACATCACAGCACCGATCTTTACAGCATTTTTCACTTTTGCATCAAGATAATATTCCGCTCTTTTTGCAAGGATATCAAGCGTTTTTTCCATATATCCGTGTTCCTTAAGAATGTCGAGCGCCGCATCGACCGTTGCACATTCGGGTATATTTCTCAAAGCTTCGCTCTCCGCTCCGGCAAGCACTCCGCAGGTCACAAGCACGTCCATTCGGCCGTCAGCCTGCGCAGAATGTGTGTTCATAATTCCTGCACCGAGCTTAACGAGCTTTCCGATATGACCGATGATAAGGATATTTTCAAAGCCGTATTCGAGTGCCGCCTCTATCGCTTCGCCGATGAAATTACTGCATTTCACGCTCTTTTCAAGCGCAAACGGCATTGACTTCTGAATGAAATTTTCGCTGTAATTTCCGAGCGTCAGCAGAAGTGCATTGTGTCCCTCAGCTTTTCTCATTCGCTCTTCAAGACGTATCGTGTCGATGAGTGCGGAATTGCTCATCGGCTCAACGATACCGCTCGTTCCGATTATCGAAATGCCGCCCTCGATGCCCATTCGTGGGTTATATGTCTTTTTCGCAATTTCTTCGCCGTTTGGGACGGAAATTTCTATGCGAAAACCGCCGTGATAGTCGTGCATTTCTGCGGCTTTGTTCACCGCCGCCGCTATCATTTTCCGTGGAACGGAGTTTATCGCAGCTTCGCCTATCGGCTGGTCAAGTCCTGCTTTTGTGACCTTTCCGATGCCCTCGCCGCCGACTATCTCAACACCGTGCGGAATTCGGCTGACCTTTGCATAAACGAGTATCCCGTTCGTGATATCGGGATCGTCGCCGCTGTCTTTTTTTATCGCACATTTCGCATAGTCCGTGCATATTTCGGCATCAAGAACTTCCGGTTTTAACAGAACTCCCTTTGGGGTCATTATCTCCGAAAATTCCGATATTTCGCCGCTTATAAGCATTCCCGCAGCCGCACCCGATGCAGCTGCGGCGCACGAACCTGTTGTATATCCACAGCGGAGCTTTTGTCCGCTGCGGTAAATATACTGTTCAGCCATAGCTTATTTTACCATATCTTCTATGGAAACGCCATAGTTTTCGGTGAAATAATTTTGGAGAGCTTCAACATCGCCCTTCATTCTGTCGTTTGCGCTGTCGTATCTGCCGTTGTCCTTTGTGCTCTGTGTGGAGTCGTTGCGGTCGGAATCTTCAACCTTTACGATCTCGTTTGCGGCAAGGTCAAAGGTATAGTAGAAGCCTGTTCCCATCATGGAAACAAAGTAGTATTCCTCAACTGTGTTGCTGTTGAGATCGAATGTGTAATACTCAACTGTTTCTACACCTTCAAGGTCGGTCTTTACGAAGTTTACAGTCTTTGCAGCCTTGTCAACGGTGATCTTAAGACCTGCGCCCTCAAAAGGAGCGTTAGCTGTGTCAAGGTATGTGAGAACGCCGTTTTCATCGGTAAATACGTCTGTGCCTGCTGCGCTTGCTGCTTCTGTTTCTGCTTCAGCTTCTGTTTCTGCTTCGGTTTCATCAGCCGCTTCTGTTTCTTCTGCCTGAGTGTCCTCAGCCTGAACCTCTGCCTGTGTTGTTGTTTCGGTATCAGTTGTTGTGCTGTCCTGATCTGATGAGCAGGCTGTCATTGACATTACTGCTGCGAGTACAGCGATAGCAAAAATTTTCTTTTTCATTTTTTCTTCCTCCAAAAAATAAATTTATATGAAAGCCTTTCGGCGATCATTCGTTAATAAAGTTTCGGACGTTTTCTTCGACAACCGAACCTGTTACTTCGTCAAGGCTTATGTACTGTGCATCCATTCGCTCGGCTATCTGCTTGGCGAAGCCGAACCTTATGTAGCTGTTCTCGGTGTCGAGGACCATTGCGCCCACGCCCGATAAACGGACTTGTTCGGCGGCTGCGAGTGCGTCCCCGAACGGGTCATCACTGTGCAGCGGAACGTTCGCTTTTCCGTCCGAAATAAGGATAAGATACTGTAACACATCGGGCGTTCTGATACGCTCGGCACGGAGCAGTTCACACGCCGCCTCTATTCCTGCGGCAAGCGGAGTTTTTCCGCCCGTCGGAAGCTCGTCCATACACTTTCGTGCAAGCTCGGGACTACCCGTTATGTTAAGCAGGGTCTGTGCGCCGTCACTGCGGAACGCCACAACTCCCACACGGTCACGCTTTCTGTAAGCCTCGGAGAGCAGTCCTTTTACTGCGCCTTTTACCGCACGCATACGCCGTTTTGCGCCCATTGAACCGCTTGCATCGACTACAAAAAGTATCGTCGCACCCGTGCGCTTTTCACGGATTTTTTTGCGGATATCGGACGGGCGCACCGAAAGCTTCATTCCGTTTTCGGGCGTTCGCTGACGCTGATTCAAAGCGGCATTGCAGAGCGTTGGAATGACCGCAATATCGGTGCATTTTCCGTGCGGAACTGTGCTTCGGACATATCTTCCGCTGTTTTCGTTCGCTATTGTTTTGCTTCGTTTTCCGCTGCCGCCGTTTTTGCCTGCGGCTGTTTTTATCCCCTCCGCCGAAAGCGGAAGTTCATCTCCTGCGGCTTCGGCTTTTTCGCTCTGCTCAGTGGAATTTTCCTCCTGCGAGGTGGTATCCTGCGACGGCTCGGTTTCAGTCTGAGGGCTATCCTCCGTATTTTCGGGTGAATTATCGCTGTCGGAAGTTTCCGTATTCTGATGAACGGTTTCCTCCTGCGGAGCGTTTCTCATTCGGTGCGGAAGAACGAACTTTGCCGCTTCGGAAACATCATCGGCGGAAACCTTTTCACCGTTTCGCCAAGCGCACAAGGCTTTCGCCGTTTCGGCGAGGATGATCTCGCATCGGTTTCCCTCGCATAATGCGCTGTTCGCCGTGAGTGCGCAGAGCCGCAGAATTTCCTCGGAAATATCAAGCTTTTCAAGCCTTTTTTTCGCATCGGAGATCTGCTGCGCAAGCTTTTCTTCCTGCGGCTGAAATTTTTTGCAGAAGCTTTCGGGGTCAAGCTCATATTCGAGCCTGCGGCGTATGACCTCGGTGCGAAGTTCAACATCGTCCTCACCCGAAACGTTCACGAACAGACCGAATTTGTCAAGCAGCTGCGGTCGGAGCGTTCCCTCTTCGGGGTTCATCGTGCCTATCGGTATGCATCGGCAGGGGTGGCGATACCCTATCCCGTCACGGCTCACGATATTCTCCTGCGAGGCGATAACTTCCGCAAGAATCCCCGAAATGTGCGTTCCGAGCAGATTTATTTCATCAACATAGAGAAAATTTCCGTCCGCTTCGTACAAAAGTCCCTTTTCAAAGCGTTTTTCGCCGCTGTTTACAGCATTGGTGAGATCGAGCGTTCCGACAAGTCTGTCCTCGGTGACGTTAAGCGGGATCTCGACCGTTTTTCGCCCCGATAAAGCCGCCAGCGCACGGACAGCCGTTGATTTTGCCGTGCCTTTTTCGCCCGAAATAAGCACGCCGCCGACCGCAGGGTCTACCGAATTCAGGATCAGCGCAAGCTTCAGCCTTTCCTGCCCGACTATTGCGGCAAAAGGGTACGGGGTCATATTCCCTCACGGCTTTCTATCATCTCAAAAACGGCGGTGATGTCCATTCGCTGTTCCTCGAACGGCTTTCGCCTCATTCTGTGCGGAAGAACAAGCTCCGCCGCAAGCTTCATATCCTCGCCCGAAACGTGATCTCTGCCCTCATAAGCCGCATTGGTGCAGGCTGTTTTTATCATCGAAATATCGGCACGATGCCCGTCAACACCGAGCGAAACGGATATCTCTGCGGCAAGGCGAAGTATTTCGTCCGAGTATGTCAGGTTTCGGAGAAGCTTCTGCGCTTCGCTTATTTTATTGCGAAGCTTTTCCTGCTCGGGTCTCTGTTTTTCAAGAAAAGCTTCGGGGTCAAGCTCATATTCAAGATAACGCTTTACGACCTCGGTGCGCATTTCAATGTCGGTCTCGCCCTTGACATCGACAACAAGACCGAAGCGGTCGAGCAGCTGAGGACGAAGGTCGCCCTCCTCGGGGTTCATCGTTCCGACGAGTACGAACCGTGCAGGGTGGCTGAATGAAACGCCCTCACGCTCGACCGTGTTCACGCCCATTGCCGCCGAGTCGAGAATAACATCGACAACGTGATCGTCAAGCAGATTTATTTCATCAACGTAAAGAATATTGCGGTTGGCCTCGGCGAGGATACCGGGTTCAAATTGCTTTTCACCCGTTTTGAGCGCCCTCTCGATATCGAGCGTTCCGACAACTCTGTCCTCGGTCGCACTCACGGGGAGGTCAACTACCCTCATTCGCCTTTTTACAGCGGTTAGATTCTCCTTGCTTCGGCAGCTTTCGCACTGACAGCTTCTGTCGTGCGGGTCGCAGGAAAACGGGCAGTTCTCGACTTCTTCACGTTCCGGAAGAACCTCGGTCAGCGCACGGACAGCCGTTGACTTCGCCGTTCCCTTTTCGCCCTTGATAAGAACGCCGCCGAGTGCAGGGTTGATAAGGTTGAGTATCAGCGCACGCTTCATTTTTTCCTGTCCGACTATCGCCGTGAACGGGAAGTATGCTTTTTTATCCATCAGCTTTCACCTTCGATCGTATTTTCTGTTTCAAGATAAGCCTTGCGTATCGCTTCAAGCTGTTCTTCTGTCGCATTCCAATAGCCTCGGCGGCTGTATTCCTCCATCTGCTCGAGGATATCCATATAAGCGTAAGGATTATTTTCAGCCATTCGGCGGCGCATCTCTTCGTCCTGCGCATATTTTTCGCAGAGGTCGTTGTAGACCCACTGCTCGACTGCGCCCGTAGTTGCCGCAAGTCCCATAACGTTCTCGAAGCGTTCGGCAATCTTCTGCGCACCGTGATATTTATGCGCCAACATTCCGTCTATCCACTTCGGGTTGAGAACCCTCGTGCGTATGCCCTTTGCAACGGCTTTTTCCGCCGATTCCGTTATGGGAACTGCGCCCGTTGTATCGGTGACGAACATTACGGCTTTTCTGCCCTTTACCATTTCGACCGACTTCGCCAAGCCGCCGAAAAATTCATAGTAGTGATCGAGGTCGGTCATCTCATATTCGTTGTTGTCACGAACCTGTGAAACTATCTCAACGCTTTTAAGATTCTGCTCGTAAAGGTCGGCTGTATCGCCGCCGTGCATCTTGCGGCTGTATGCATAATGGAGCGAGGTGAGGAATTGGCTTCCGAGCTGTTCTTCCTTTTCCCAAGCCTTTGTTTCGATCAACGAAGTAAGACCCGTTCCGTACTCGCCCTCACGGGGTCCGAAAATTCTTGTAACGGAGAGCGAAGCGGCTTCTTCCTCGTCATAGCCTTTGTCGAGGAGATAGGAATAAAGCTTTGCCGAGTTCGCTTTCATATAGTTCTGCTCGGGCGTTTCGTCGGCTTCGTTCACAAGGTGAAGCAGGTCGTCAAGATTGTCGATCAGATTCGGGAAAAGGTCACGGAAAAATCCGCAGATATTTATTGTAACGTCAATTCTCGGTCTGCCGAGTTCTTCGATCGGGATAAGCTCATACTTCGGGTTCCAAGCGGAATTGCCCTTTGCAAGACGTGCGCCGAGGTAACCCATTATCTGACCGATAGTTTCGCCGTGGGTGCGTGAGGTCTCCAATCCCCACAAGATAACCGCCGTTGAGTTCGGGTAAGCTCCGTACTCGTTGAAATAGGTCTTTATCGTATTTTCAGCCGTCCTCACTCCACGCTGATACGCCGTCAGAGTCGGAACAAAACGCTGGTCGAACTGATAAAGATTATACCCCGACGGCAGAACTTCGGGACTGCGGTAGATATCGCCTGCCGCTTTTGCAGGGATATATCCGCCCGAAAGTGCGTTCAGCAGCTGCTCATTTTCGGCGTTGTGCTTTATTTCGTTGTACTTTTTACGTCCGAATCCAATTGCGGTGCGAAGCTTTTCGGGAACATTTTCAGCACTTAAATTTTCATCGAAATATTTCTCCGCAAGCACATTTATCCTGCGAAGCTTTTCTCCGCCGCTCTCCTCCGCCTGCGCTAAGTCTTCGCCAAGCTCCTCTGCGGCAGCTTCGTTAAGTGACGGAACATCATCGTGCGGCTTTTTAAGCAGTTCACGGACATAGCAAAGCGCTTCTTCATCCGAATAATCCTGACCGAAAATGTGAAGTCCTTTCGGTATGAGCGAGCTGTTAAGGCGGTAAAGCTCCGATTCGAGTTCTTCAAGCTCGGTCGGCAGGTTCAGCTTTTCCGCAAGTGTTACGATGTTCTGCTTGACCTCCGAAGCGGCACTTTCCGAGAACGAAAGCTGATGATGATATTCGTCAAGCATTGCGGAAAGCTCGGCATATTCGCCGTAAAGTCCGCTCTGCACGAAAACGGGCGGCTGATAGCCTATGAGCGAAGCGTGTGAACGTCGCTTTGCAATAGTTGCCTCGGACGGATTTCCGCAGTAATAAAGGTAAAAATGCGGCATATCGCCCATAAGGATATCGGGGTAGCACATTCCGCTCATTCCGCACTCCTTGCCCTTTAAAAATTCGAGCGTTCCGTGAGTTCCGACATGGATAACGGCATCTGCGCCGAACTTGTCGTGCAGATATTTGTAGAAAGCTATGTACTGGTGGTGCGGAGGTATCGATTTATCGTGATAAAGCTTGTCTGTGTCCTCGTGAACGCCCCTTGACGGCTGCAAACCGACAAGAATATTGCCGTAGGTCGCCGCAGGGATAAGAAAATCGCCGTTTTCATCGGTCATTATTTCACCGCTCGGCTCGCCCCAAGCATTTATAACGGCTTCTTTGTCCGCAAAGCCGTTCAGGAACTTTTTATAGTCGGAAAGCGGATATTTCGGCATATTTCCGTTGTCGAAATACTTGCCCGAATTGACTGTTCCGCCGTTTATAAAGTCGGACATAAGCTTTTCCGCTGAAACATCTTCGGAGGTGTAGCCGCTGTTTTTCAGCAGGGAAAGCATTGATGATACCGACTGAAAAGTATCGAGGAAAGCTCCGCCGAAAACGTTGGCTTCTCCCGGTGGATAGTTATAGCATATTATCGCAATTTTCTTCTCCGAATTTGCCTTTCTGCGAAGTGAAATGAACTTTTCCGCACGGTCGGCAAGTGCTTCAAGACGTTCCCCGATAATTTTTATCTCATCGGAGGTAACGTCAAACTCTTCATCATAAACGGGTTCGGTCTTTGCGCCGACAGGAAGCGTCAGAACTGCGCCGTCCTGCTCGGGCAGCATCACCGAAATGAGAGTTTCCGAGGGCGTGTTGCCCTGAACCGAATCGAGCCATTCCTTTTCCGTGCGCCTTGACATAAAGAACGGGTGCAGATACGGAACGTTGAGTTCCTTCAGCATATCCGTTCCTGCGGAGATATTTCCGCCCATAGGTCCTGCGCTCAGACGGAATGACATACAGTTCATTATCAGCTCGGGCTGTTTCGGCAAAAATTCCGTCAGCAGCTTTTTCAGCGTTCCGTCATTGATGCTGTCCATACCCGAAACTGCGACAGGCAGGACGTTTGCGCTCTTTTGCAGGCGCTCGGCGATCTCGCCTACTGCGCCCGAATAATCCATCGGATAGATATGACCGTAGTATAAAAGGGCAATGACGGGTTTTCCTTCATCGAACGGGAAATCAGCCGAAAATTCATCATAGCTGCCGTAATATTTCATATCCTTGGCTCTGCAAACAGAAGCCGCAGGAACTTCCCTCGGCTCGGACGGCTTCGGGAGTTTTTTTGCGCCGCCGTATTCACGCAGGATAAGGTACAGCATATTGAGGATATTCGTATAATCGGCAACGTAGAAATACTTGCATATAAGCGAATAGTTGCGCATATCACGCATTTTGCCGGGCATAATTTTTCCCATTGCTTCTGCCATTGACTGCATCTTTTTCATCGCAGCCATATCGGGCTTCTTTCCGCCCGAGGCTTTCATCGAGGCTGTGGAAAAGCTGCCAAGCTTCATATATTCTCTTGCGGAATTGCCGTAAGGGATAATGTCGCCCTTACATTCCTTAAGTCCCTCATAAACGGCTTTTATCGTTTCAACGGGACTTCCCATAAGGTCAACGAAAACCATATCGGAGGTCTTTATATCGGAGATGAGCCGTGCGGTCTTTTCCTTTCCGTAGTCCGTGACCGCATAGTAAAGCCGCAGGTCAAGCAGCTCGGGTTCAAGCTTTTGAACTTCCCTTGCCGCTTTCATAAGGCATTTTACCGACGGCGCAGAAACGGTTATAAATGTAAATTTCATTGCTTTTTCCTCTTTGCATAAAATACGGGCGAATTGTCCTCGGTGTCGGCAAGTATCTCCGCTTCAACACAAAAAACGTTTTCCAGCTCGCCGTTTTCGATAAGCTCATTCGGAGTGCCAATAGTATGTATCTTGCTGTTGTTGACAAGAATAAGCTCGTCCGAATATCTCGCCGCATGGTTCATATCGTGGAGAACCATTACAACGGTTATCCCCTCTTCACGGTTGAGCGCAGCCACAAGCTCCATTATTTCAAGCTGGTGCGCAATGTCGAGATAGGTCGTCGGCTCGTCAAGGAGCATTATCTCGGGCTTCTGCGCTATCGCCATTGCTATTCTTGCACGCTGTCTTTCGCCGCCCGAGAGAGCGTTTATTTTGCGGTTCTGGAGCTTTGTCATACCTGTGCGCTCTATCGCCCATTCAACGATGCTTTTATCATCGCCGTCCGAGCCTGCCCACCATTTTTTATGTGCGTATCTGCCGTATTCGACAAGCGTTTTTACTGTTATGTCGCTCATACTCGTATCATTCTGGCACAAAACAGCCATTTTCTGTGCGACAAGCTTTGTATTCGTGCGGAAAATATCCTTTCCGTCAAGCAGGACTTCTCCGCTTTCGGGACGAAGATTTCGGCTCATCGCTCTTATAAGAGTTGTTTTTCCGCAGCCGTTCGGACCTATGATGGAATAAATTTTCCCACGCTCGATATCAAGGCTTATCCCGTCAAGGATACGGTAATTTCGGTAGCCTGCGCAAAGGTTTCTCACCGATAAGATAGTCTTTTCCATAAGCGCCTACTTTCTTAACAGATACAGGAAGAACGGAACTCCCAGCACTGCCATTACTATTCCGACGGGGATTTCTGTCGGGCTCAGAACTGTTCGTGCAAAGGTATCACTCAGCATTACAAGCGCCGCTCCGAGGAGTGCAGTCGCAGGGAACATTATCTTGTAATTGTTGCCGAGGATAAGCCTTATGCTGTGTGGAACGATAAGTCCGACAAAGCCGAGCAGACCGACAACGCTTACCGCAGATGCCGCAAGAAGCGCCGCAAGCGCCGTAAATCCAAGCCTTGTAAGCTCAACATTAAGTCCAAGCCCTCTTGCCGTATCATCGCCGAGGACAAGTATATTCAGCTTGTCGGCGAAGATGAGCGCAAGCAGCAGACCTGCGACAGTGTAAGGCAGTATCGTCCGCACCTCGCCCCAGCTTCGTGAGGAAAGGCTGCCGTTCATGAACGTGAGTGCGCCGTGAACTCTGTCGCTGAAAAATACAAGTATTGCGGAAATTCCCGCACCGAAAAGCTCCGAAACCGCAACACCCGAAAGCACGATTCTTGTCGGGTCGATGCCGCCTTTCCACGCAAGAAGATATATTATCACCGCCGCAAGCATTGCCCCTGCGAATGCCACTATCGGGACAAGGTTCTGCCACTGCGGAAACACTACAAGTATAAGTATGCCGAAAAGACCTGCTCCGCTGCTTATTCCGATAATGGACGGGTCGGCGAGCGGATTTTTCATAACGCCCTGAAGCATCGAACCCGAGAGCGCAAGGTTGATCCCTACCAGAGCGGCAAGTATCATTCTCGGAAGTCGGATATTCCATATTACCTTATTGTTCGTTCCCGTATGGTCGCCAGAGATAGTGTTCACTATGTCCGAAACGGAAATATCCATCGTTCCGACAACGTTTCCGAGGATAAATGCAAACACGACCGCCGCCGCAAGAACGACAAGGACTATGACTTTGAACGAGGTCGTTTCTCTGAAAGCAGTTTTCTCCATCAGAATGTTTCTTCCACCTCTCCGTATATTTCGGGGTAAATGCTCTGTGCCATATACTTTATCGCATCAACATAGTAAGGACCTGCATTGTAGAGATAATACTGCTGAGGAAGATAGATAACTCTGCCCTCGTTTATAGCGTTTACGGAACTCCATGCAGGGTTCGATGCGAACTGTTCCTCAACGGTCTTTTTCGCCTCTTCATTGCTCGATATCATCGTTGTTACAAGAACATAGTCTGGGTCTTTTTCAACGATGTATTCGATATCGAGCGGAGTTGTTTCCGAACCTACCGTGTCTGGTGCAAGTCCCGATGCGATGTTGTCAAGCTCCAGTATCTGCGCAATATCGCCTGCGATGCTGTTGTCAAGCTTTACCGCAAGGGATTTCGAGGTAACATAAAGGATAACAACGGAAATATCATCATCGGGGAGCTTGTCGGTTATCTCCTTTTTGCCGTTTTCAAGCTCTGTGATGCGCTGTTCGGCAAGCTCGCTCTGACCGAGAAGCTTTCCGAATGCACGGTATGTATCAACAACATCGGAGAAGCCTCTCATGTGTGTCTGGATAACGCTATAACCCATTTCACGAAGCTTCGAGCTTTGTGTGGACTGCGTTCCGACCTGTGCAATAATGAGGTCGGGTTCCTGTGCAATTACCGATTCCATATCGATAGAATAAACAGGTCCAATCTGCGGAAGCGCCCTTATTTCGTCCTCATAGCCCTCGGTAAGACGGATATTGTCGCTGACATCGGAGGTGCATATCGATTTTCCGCCGAGGTCGTACCAGACGTTGAGCGGCGTTCCCGAAAGAACTGCGACCCTTTCGGGCATTGTTTCGACTGTCGTTTCATATTTGAGATAATCACGGACCGTAAGAGGATAATCCTCGCCCGTTACAAGGATAGCGGCTTCATCGTCCGATACCTTGTCTGCCGATGCGGCGTTTTTCAGTCCGCCCATTCCTGCGTTGTTCGCTGTCGTCGTTTCGGAGACCGTGTCCGATGCCGTTGTGTCTGCCGTTGATGATGAACAGCCTGCCGCCGATAAAAGCATCGCCGCCGCCATTACTGCCGTTAAAACTTCCTTTTTCATTTTCTTGATCCTTTCAATTTTTATAGACTTTTTATATGTTCGCAGTAAATTTCCCTTATCTCGGGATATTCACCAAGTCCCTTTAAAACGCAGTTGACCTCAAAGCCCGAGGCTTCAAGCTGTTCTTTCCACTCGCCTGCCATATCGTTTTTGGCGTGATCGCCTGCAACGAGCATAAGCGGCATTACCGTGACCTTTTTCTTTCCGCAAAGCTTCAGTTCGCCTATAACATCGTCCAAGGTCGGTTCTGCTTCAACGGTCGCTGTGTAAATATTGTCAAAGCCAAGCTCCGTGCAGACCCTGCGGAATTTCGTATAAGCTCCGTTCGCAGAATGTTCCGTGCCGTGACCCATTAATACAACAGTTTCATTTGGAAATTTTTCTGCAATAATGCGGCAGACCTTTTCCATATCGGCTCTGCTTTCAAGGAGAGGTGTGCCGACTTTTATACTTGAAAATCCACCCTTGAACTTTTCAGCCGCATCGAGGAGCATTTCATATTCGATGCCCGAGATAATATGCGTCGGCTGGATAATAACCTCGTCAAAGCCGTCATTTTTCAGGCTGTCAAGCATTTCATCGACCGTATCAAAGCTTATCCCCTGCTTTTTGAGCGCAGAAAGAACCATCTTGCTTGTGAGTGCGATGAAAACCTCATAGTCGGGAAAGCTTTTTTCTATCGTTTTTTTCAGCGCAAGAACGGAATTTTCGAGCGCATCAAGGTGGCTCGTTCCGAAGCTTGCTTCAATTATTGCTTTTTTCATGATTTTCTCCTTTGAAGAGCAGATACTGCCCTGTTTTTTCATCCAAAACGGCTTCAACGCCGAGTGCCTGACGGATAAGTCCGCTTTCTGCGGCTTCTTTCGGCGGCAGAACGCCCAAAAGCCTGCCATTTTTCATAACGGCGGTCATATCCGAGTTCGAGAGTGCCATATTGATGTCGTGAAGCACCGTAATTACTGTTTTTCCGCTTTTTTTCATTGCAGAAACTATATCTGTTAGCTCAAATTGGCTGCTTATATCAAGGTAGGTGGACGGTTCATCGAGGAGAACGATATCCGTGTCCTGCGCAAGCGTCATCGCAATATACGCCCTCTGCCGCTGACCGCCCGAAAGCTCCGAAACCTTTCTGTCGGCGATGTCGGAAACGCCTGCGGCTTCGAGTGCTTCGTCCACTATCTTTTTATCCTGCGACGTGAACCGCCTTGGGTAGCCGAGGTACGGAAATCTTCCGTGAGAAGCGAGCGCACGGACTGTAATGCTGCCCGAGTTATGCACCTGCTCCATATAGGAAATTTTCTGCGCAAGCTTGGTATGCTTCATCTTGAAAATGTCTTTCCCGTCTATAAGGACTTGCCCCCGTGACGGTTTAAGCAGACCGCAGCACATCTGCAAAAGTGTGCTTTTTCCGCAGCCGTTCGCACCTATTACCGAAGTAACGCTCCCCTCTGCGAAGCTTATGCTTATATCTTCGAGTATGTCCTTGCCGCCGTAGCCGCCGCATAAATTTTTCAGCTCAAGCATTATGCTTTCCCCCCTTTTTCTTCAAGAGAAGATAGATGAAGAACGGCACTCCGATATAGGAAATAACTATGCCGAGCGAAATCTCATTCGGTGAAAAAAGCGTTCTCGCCGCAATGTCGCAGACCGTGACGAACGCCGCCCCGAGCAGTACGCAGGCAGGCATTTTATATCGGCTCTCATATCCGATGAGCCTGCCGCAGATATGAGGAACGATAAGTCCGACAAAGCCGAGTATTCCTGCAAAGCTGACCGCCGCTCCTGCAAGCGCCGCCGCAATTATGAGCAGTGCGAAGCGTGTCACTTTCACGTTAAGTCCGAGCGTGAACGCAGTTTTATCGCCGAGCGAAAGCACATCGGTCTCGTTGTGAAGAAGAAACGCCGCAGCTATCCCGACAGCGATTATTATCCACGCAGGGAAAAGCTTTTCGAGGGTTATGTTCCCGATGCCGCCTATTTTGAACGAGGATATTCCCGACAGCGTTTCGGGGAAAAGCTCCGTCACGGTGTCCGTTCCTGCGTTGAAAAGCGAGGATATCGCCGCACCTGCGAGGACGAGCGTGAGCTTTGAAGCTTCGGTTTTCCGTGCGATCATGTAGACCGTCATCACCGCCGCAAACGCTCCGACAAAAGCCGCCGCAGGAAGCATTTTCGCCGCCGTTGGAAGAAGTGCAGAGCAAAGCACGGTGAAAAAACCTGCGCCTGCGTTCACGCCGATAACTCCCGGCGAAGCGAGAGGGTTTCCGAGGACGGCTTGGATTATCGCACCCGACAGCGCAAGTGCCGCCCCTGCGAGCATTGAACCCAGAACTCTCGGCAGTCTTATGCAGTAAACTATCCTGCCGTCGGGTGTGCTTTTTCCGCTTGCAAGTGCAGAAAAGACCTCGCTCGGACTAAGCCGAACCGAACCGAGACAGATCCCTGCGAGTGCTGCTGCAAACAGCACGATGAGCAGCACAAGCAGAGTGAGGAGCTTCTTATTCCTCTCCGAAAAGGATATCCGCAAGCTGCTGATATGCTTCACCCCATTTCGCATTTGGTCTGTAATGGAAAAGCTGCTTCGGGAGGATAACGAACCGACCGTTTTTCACCGCCGAAAGCTCCGACCACGCAGGATTGGAAAGCAGTGTATCGTCAAGCACCTTGCGAGCCTTTTCCTCGTCTGCGCCCATAAAGGTCACGAAGATAAAATCAGGGTCGGACTTGACTATCACTTCAAGGCTGAGATCGTCAAGGAGCGTTCCGTTGTCGGCTATGTTCACGCAGCCGAGGTCTTTCAGCATTCCCCCTGCAAGGCTTGTACTGTCCTTTGCGTGTACCGCCGAGGACGAAGCACGGAGATACAGCACGGTCGGCGGCTCTTTGCCCGAAACGGATGCGAGAACTTTATCTATCTGCTTCTGCACCGCCTCGCCGTTCTGCTCGTAAAGATCGGCTCTGCCCGTGATATCGGTGAATTTTTTCAGCACGGAAAGATAATCGTCAAATTTGTTCACGCTGAAATAAGCCGTGGTTATACCTGCGTTTTCGAGCGTGTCACGAAGCCCCGTATGCTCTGCGATATCGGCTGAAAATACGGCGAAGTCAACGCCGAGGTCTATCATCGTTTCAACGGACGGCGATTTCATCTTTCCGATATTGACCGCTGTTTCGGGTACTTCAAAAAGATGCTCGTCATAGGCGTCGGCAGTTACGGCGGAAAGCTCACCGCCCGAGAGAAGCCATATTTCCGCAAGACTTCCGCTGCAGAATGCGGCTTTCCGAGGCTCATCGACTGTGACCTCATAGCCGAGGTCGTCCGTAAAGGTATAGCCTGCGTTTTCCTGCGGTGCGGTTTTTCCGCAGCCGACCGCAAGCGTTGTTACGAGCATAAGAAAAGCTATAAGAAATGCTGTTTTCTTCATTTTCATAAAATCCCCCAAAAACAAAAATCGGACATTATCCAAGCCGCAGCAGGGATAATGTCCGATCGCTTTATTCTTTTACGTTTTCTATGATACGCCGAAAAAGCCGTTTTGCAAAAAGCGCAAAAAGGCAGCACAATAAGACCGTTCAAACGGCCTGTTTTTTCGCATATCATCGTTTACGTTCCGGAGTTCCGCAGATCATAAAACAACACCCTGACACGGGAAAAATACAGGCAAGTATTCCGACTTATTGTCCGCCGAAAACGGCTCACATACGCCTTCCCAAGGGAAAATACCCTCAGTGACCGACTTTACGTCATGTATGCTTAAGCTATGCCCGAAAAAGACATAGCTGACAAAATACGGCAACGGCCTTGCTCAGGATTCGCACCTGATTCCTTGTTAGGCTTGGCAGGCTTTTACAAAAGCTCTGCTTTTGCACCTATATTTCGACAAATATTCATATAAAAGCTATTGTAGCATCTCAAAAAATGTTTGTCAAGGGATATTTTGTGAATAAAAACGGGGCGTTTTAATTGATAATTGATAATTGATAATTGACAATTGATAATTATTAGTTGACAGTTTTTATTGATAATTCGGTACATTTGTAATCGCCGTATGCTGTATTTTTCTTTAGGGGACGGGTCGCCACTCAAGCAAGTTAACAGTTAACAGTTAATAGTTAATAGTTAACAGTTTTTATTGATAATTGACAATTGATAATTATTAGTTGACAGTTTTTATTGATAATTCGGTACATTTGTAATCACCGTATGCTGTATTTTTCCTTAGGGGACGGGTCGCCACTCAAGCAAGTTAACAGTTAACAGTTTTTATTGATAATTGATAATTGACAATTGATAATTATTAGTTGACAGTTTTTATTGATAATTCGGTACATTTGTAATCGCCGAATGCTGTATTTTTCCGTAGTATAGTGTAAGCTCTAAGACTTTATTTTACAGCATCCAATCATCTAACAATTTTTCGGTACAAAACAAAAGCTGCTTTTCCGCACCTCAACCGAAGCTATGCCTTATCGGGACGATGTATTTCCCCCAAAAAATAATGCAATTCTGCATACCAATTTTATGCAGTAATGTGTTACAATAATATAAAATTATTAAAAAAATATTGTTATAAATATTTAATTATGTTATAATGACAATAAAGAGCGTCATATATGGGGAGGCATCGATATGCCGCAAAATATCTGCGGAAACTGTTTTTCGGTAATGAAGGGGAACAAATGCCCTCGCTGCGGCTATACAAAAGAGCAGCCTTACAGGGAGCATGATATTCTCGCTGTCGGAACTGTGCTTATGAACAAATATGTCGTGGGAAAGCTGCTCGGCAGGGGCGGCTTCGGCATCACCTACCTTGCTTATGACACGGAAGCGGAGTGTGCGGTCGCTGTCAAGGAATACTATCCCGACGGAACGGCTGTCAGGACGGACGACAATGTGACGGTCGAGCCGATGACCTCGCTCCAGCATGATGATTATTCCCACGGGCTTGAACGCTTTTTTAGCGAAGCCGAGATAATCAAGCAGTTCAACGGTGTGAACGATATCCCCGAGGTCTATGATGTTTTCCGTGAGAACGGCACGGCTTACTATGCGATGGAATTTCTCAGCGGCATTTCGCTCAAGGACTACGTCAAAAAGCACGGCAGGCTCACACCGGGGAAGGCTGTTTATATTCTGAAAAGGCTTCTTCCCGCACTTTCCGAGATACACGGGAGCGGTGTTCTTCACCGTGATATCTCGCCCGACAACATCATCATTTGCAGGGACGGCAGGATAAGGCTCATCGACTTTGGTTCGGCACGAAGCTTCAGGACCGATGAAACGGGCAATATGTCCGTTATCATCAAGGAGGGCTTTGCGCCTGCGGAACAATACTGGCGCAAGGGAAGTCAGGATGCACGGACAGACCTTTACTCGCTCGGAACTTCGGTCTATTTCGGGCTTACGAAGGAAATTCCCGAGAATGCGATACTCCGAATGGACGATGACACGCAGTTTCTGACGGGGATAAAGAAGCTTCCGCCTGCGCTCGGAGAGATATTAAAGAGAGCTTCCGATGTTAAAAAGGATAACCGTTACGATTCGGCTGAGGAAATGCTCGGCTGTGTTGAATCCTGCGGCATAGATGAAGAACCCATTACGCTCAACGCTGATGAAATGCCGAAAGAAGTAAAGCGAAAGGCACGGCTTCGCCGCTCAAAGAGCAGTCTTGCGCTGATAATGAGCACTGCCGCTGTGGTTTTGGCGGCTTTGGCGATGGTTTTTGCCTTCAAGATGAAAGACGAGGTCGTTTCGGTAAAGGTCGGCAGTGAATTTTACCCTGTCGATCTCGAACGGCTCGAGATCACCGATCAGGAGCTTACGAATTCGCAGATAGCGAATCTGCGGCACTTCAAAAACCTTAAATATCTCAACCTTGAAAACAACTACATAACCGATCTATCGTGCCTTTCGGGTCTGGAAGATCTTGAAAGCATACATTTCAACAACAATAACGTTTCCGATCTGAGCTTCGTGAAAAATATGCATCATCTGAAAAAAATTTCAGCCGAAAACAACAGCATTTCCGATATTTCCGTGCTGTCGGACAAGACGGAGCTGGAGGAAGTCTTTTTCGGGGACAATTACGTTACAGACATCTCGCCGCTCAAAAACTGCAATAAGCTTGTAAAGGCAGGCTTCAACGAGGCGCAGATAGTGACTGTCGATGCGCTTGCGCACAAGCCCGATCTGATAATGGTATGTCTTGCGGGGTGCAATTTAAAGACGATCGAGCCGCTTTCCGACTGCAAATCGCTTCGCTTCGTATATCTCGGGCGGAACGATCTGACTGACCTTTCGCCTTTGAAGGGCTGCACGATCTTTGAATTTTACATTGACAACAACCGTCTTTCGGGACACACGGACACGTTCGAGGGGATAACGCTCAACGGCTTTGTATGCATGGAGGGCAACGGCTTCACCGAAGAGGAGATACAGGATATTGTTGACAGAATGGACGGCTATTTTACCGTTTACTATTGATATAAGGAGATGGGTACTATCAAAACGACAGATATCGAACGAATGATAAAACGCACCAAGCACCTTGATATGAAGGTCATTGAGGAAAACGCCCCTCCCGAATTCAGCGAATTTGTTCTTGAACAGCTCAGAGAGCGGAACATCAAGCGGAGCGTTCTCATACGGGTGCTGAACGTTGACAGGAACTACGGCTATCAGATACTCAACGGCACGCGCATTCCGACCCGTGAGCAGATCATACATATTGCGCTTTTTCTCGGGCTTGACTATCCTTCGACGCAAAAGATGCTCACCCTTGCAAAGCGTGACTGTCTTTACGTTCGCCGCCGTGAGGATGCGAGAATAGTTCACTGTCTCGAACATCATCTCCCCTACGACAGGGCTTGCGAGTTTATTTGGGGAGAGGGGTGACAATTGATAATTGATAATTGATAATTGACAATGGATAATTTTTTATTTGCTTCGCAGATCGTTTTTATTGCATAGGTACAAGGGTGACCAATTGACAATTGATAATTGATAATTGACAATGGATAATTTTTGATTTGCTTCGCAGATCGTTTTTATTGCATAGGTACAAGGGTGACCGATTGACAATGGATAATTGACAATTTTTGATTTGCTTCGCAGATCGTTTTATGGCATAGGTACAAGGATTTTTGTATCTATGCTTTTTTTACTAATTTTCAATTCTTAAATTTCAATTTTCAATTATCAATTCTCAATTATCAATTATCAAAATAATGCAGTTTTGCATACCACATTATGTCATAAATGTGCTACAATGTAGTCAAAACAACACCGCATTTATTTGCGGAAAAAAAGAGGGGTGTTTGTTTATGATAAACATTTCGGGCAAAAGCTTATGCGAAAACTGCTTTTCGGAGATAACTTCCGAGCCTTGTCCTGTTTGCGGCTACTCTCCGCAGGATCATATTTCCGACCCTACGGTGCTTTCGAGCGGAAGCGTTCTTCAGGGTCGCTATGCGGTCGGCAGAGTCATCGGCAAGGGCGGTTTCGGCGTTACATATCTTGCTTATGACATCAAACATGATGAAAAGATCGCTGTAAAGGAATACTACCCTTACGGCATTGCTCTGCGTAATCCCGAGAGCACAATAGTTTCCGTTTCGACCGAGGAGGCGGCGGATATTTTCAAGAGCGGTGCGGAGAAATTCTATGATGAGGCTCGTCTTGTGGCTGCTTTCAACGGCAATCCGAGCATTGTCAGCGTTTATGATTTCTTCTATGAAAACGACACCGTTTACTACACTATGGAATATCTTGAGGGTCAGACGCTCAAGGACTATGTTGAGAAAAACGGTGTAATTACGAGCGAACAGGCTGTTTACATTGCAGAAAAGATATCCTCTGCGCTCATGACGGCTCACAGCGCAAACATTCTTCACCGTGATGTTTCGCCCGACAACATTATGATATGCAGTGACGGAAAGGTGAAGCTACTCGACTTCGGTGCGGCACGTCAGGTCGTTGCGAACGCTTCGCAGAGCCTTTCGGTAATACTCAAACAAGGCTTCGCTCCGCTTGAACAGTATCAGAAAAAAGGCAGGCAAGGACCCTGGACGGACATTTACTCGCTCGGCGCAACGCTTTACTTCGCACTGACAAAGGATATCCCCGACGACCCTATGACACGCTTTGAGAGCGATGATGAGTACAGCTCCAATAAATATTCGATAGTTCAGCCGCTTTGGGAAATTATCCGCAAGGCGACTATGCTCCGCATTGAGGACAGATACAGCAACATTTTTGAGTTCCGCTCCGATCTGGCTTCATCGGGAATCACGGCTGAACCGCTCGTTGAGTTTGAAGCTCCCGAGAAGATAGTTCTTCCGTCGGGCGTGACGGCGAAGCCTTATTCGACTACGGCTTCGATGAGGACTTCCAAGAAGTCACAGACTGAACAGATAGCCGCAGTTCCGCCTGTTGCTCCTCCGCCTGTGCAGGCATCGCAGACACCCGTTGTCCCGACACCTCCGTCCGAGCCTGCTGTTTCCGAAAATACTTCTGCGGAAGAAAATGCTTCGCCCGAAAAGAAGCCTGCGAAGAAAAAGCTTACGGCAATTTTAGCTTGTGCGGCGGCACTTATCATTATAGTCGGAGCGGCTGTTGCAGTGGGTGTGAGCAAAAACAACAATGCGGCTGTGTCGACATCTGTGGAAAGTGAAAATGCTTTACAGCAGGAAGATAACACTCCGCAGGCTTTGGAAAACAAAGAGGGATCCGACAAAAAGAACTACTATGACCCCAGCAGTGCAGACAGCGGCGGTGTAAACGGAAACGGCTTTATAGTCACAACAACAGTCACCGAACCTCCTGCTCAGGAAGAACCCGATGAGGAGACATCAAAAACCACAACGACCACCAAACCTCCTGTTCAGGAAGAACCCGATGAAGAGCCTCCGAAAATCACAACTACAACCACAGCTGCCAAAGAGCAGGAAAAGGACTATGTGGTCATTGCAGGAAATCAGTATAAAAAGAATATGACGGGTGTTCTTAATGTCAGAAGCTCCGATCTTACCAACAGCGACATCAAACAGATGAAGTATCTCACTGATCTCACGGAGATCATTATGAGCGACAACCCGAAGGTCACAGACCTCTCCCCTCTTTCGGCACTGACGGGTCTGGAGAAGATAACATTTCATAATTGCAATGTCAAGGATATCTCCTTTACAGCAAATATGAAGAACCTGACGGTCATTGGTGCTGAAAGCAACGGCATAACTGATATATCGGCTCTGGCGGATCATAAAAAACTCACCGATGTATGGCTGCAGTACAATAATGTCAAGGACATCTCTCCGCTCAAAGACAGCACGGAAATGGTGAATATCTGCTTTACGAACAACCTTGTATCGGATATTTCCGCTTTGTCGGGAATGAAAAAGCTCGTGCAGATCAACTTCACGGGCTGTAAAGTAAAATCGCTTGACGCATTAAAAAATTGCACGACCATAGAACTGGCTTATCTCGGTGAAAATCAGATAACCGATCTTACCCCTCTTGCGAACAGCAAGGGACTCAGGGAGCTTCACGCTTCAAATAATGCGCTCAACGGAAATGTAAAGGCTCTCAAAGGGCTTACGGTACTGAATATCCTCGATGTTTCGGGCAATAATTATGATCCCGATGAGCTGTTGGAATATGTCACCTATGAAATGTATTACAGCGATTCATTCTACTATGTCTATTAAAATATTGAATTGAAAGGAATGGCGGTAAATATGAAACTTAAAAGGATCATCTCCGCTTTGCTGACGGCGGCAATGTGCGTATCGTTTATGCCGACTGCGGCTTCTGCGGAAAAAAGTTCTCTATCCTCGATGACGGCTTCCGAGTTCGTTCAAAATATCACGGTCGGCTGGAATCTCGGAAACACGCTTGACGCAATGGACGGCGAGGGACTTGACACAGAAACGAGCTGGGGAAACCCGAAAGCGAGCAAAAAGCTCATCACAACGGTAAAAAAAGCAGGCTTCGACACGGTGAGGATACCCGTTACCTGGGGAAATCACATCGATGCGAACGGCAAGATAGACAGCGACTGGCTCGACCGTGTTCAGACGGTCGTTGACTATGCTTATGACAGCGGAATGTATGTTATCCTCGATTCGCACCATGACAAGAGCTGGATAACCCTTTCCGAAAAGAGCTACAAATCCGTTTCAAAAAAGTTCTGCTACGTCTGGAAGCAGATAGCCGTGCGATTCAAAAATTATGACGAGCATCTTGTCTTTGATGCTATGAACGAGCCTAACACCGAGGGTTCTGAGTATCAATGGACGGGCGGAACGGATGCTGAGAGAAAGGTCCTCAACAAGCTTTATGCCGACTTTGTAAAGACAATAAGAGCCTGCGGAGGAAAAAACAGCACACGCTTCCTTATGATAGCTCCCTACGGCGCATCGGCTTTCTATGATTCGATGAAAGCGCTGAAGATACCCGATGATGATAAGATCATCGTATCGGTGCACGCATACCGCCCCGACAGCATATCGCTCAACACCGATATCAGGCTGAAAAAGTTCACTCAGCTCGGCAAGGACAGCATCGATGAAGCTTTCAGCGACATCAACAAGGCTTATATTTCAAAGGGGATCCCCGTTATAATGGGCGAGTTCGGCTTTCTCAACAAGAACAACGAAGCCGAATGTGTGAAAGCGGCTCAGTATTACCTCAAAAAAGCAAATTCCTACGGTATTCCCTGCTGCTGGTGGGACAACGGAAAGACTAAGACCGAGGGTGAAGCGGACGGCTTTGCGCTTTTCGACCGCACAACGCTGAAACAGATCCGTTCAAAGCTTTGCAGTGCCATTATAAAGACCGCAAAGGCAAGGAACGCTTCGGACAGCTCTTCTTCGGGCAAAAATTCAAGTGCAAAGACCGTAAAGATCGGCAAAAAATCATACAGCACATCTATGACAGGCACACTTGACCTTTCAAATCAAAATCTCACGAACAAGGACATCGCAAATCTCAAATATATGACCAAGCTTTCGGAAATAATCATCAGCAACAACCCGAAGATAACGAGCCTTTCCGCTGTATCGGGTCTGACAAACCTTAAAAAGCTGACCTTCCACGACTGCAATGTCAAGAGCCTTGCCTTTGCGAAGAAGCTGAAAAAGCTCACTGTTATCGGCTGCGGAAACAACGGGATATCCGATATTTCACCGCTTTCGGGGCTTACCAAGCTTGAAGAAGTGTGGATATTCGATAACAATATCAGCGACCTTACGCCGCTTGCGGACTGCACTGCGATAAAGAAGCTCGATGCGAAAAACAATGCGCTGGACGGCAATTTGGACGCACTTATGGGGCTTACCGTAAACGAAATGCTCAATGTTGTCGGAAACGGCTATGACGCTGACCCTGACGGCTTCTATGACTTTGTCTGCGAATACACATACAGCGGCAATGACGGCTACACCTATTATATATAAGGAGAAATTTTTATGAAACAATGTCCAAACGGTCATATTTATGATGAAAAAAGAGATGCGCAGTGTCCTTACTGCGCAAATGCAGATGCGGTGAACGTTCAGCCTGCTTTCCCCAAGACTGCTCCTGCGGCAGCTCCCGTCAGCGAGCCTTTTCCGCCGACTATCCCCGTTGCAAAGCCAAGTCAGAACGGCATTTTCGAGGGCGGAAGCAGCCTTGACAACGCTCCGAAGAGCATGGGAATGACTGTTGCTCTCAGCCGCAACGAAAAGGGCATCAGCCCCGTAAAGGGCTGGCTCGTTGCTGTTGACGGCGACAAGATGGGACGTTCCTTTGAGCTTCACAGCGAGCAGAACTCTATCGGCAGAGGTTCAAACTTCGACATCGACCTTTACTTCGACAAGACGGTCTCCTCGGACGGAAGCGCAGTTATCGCTTTTGACGGCGAAAACGGAAAATTCTATATCAGTCCTATCTTCGGCAAGGGCAAAAACAACGTTTACTACAACAACAATATGCTCCTTATGCCTGCGGAGCTTTTTGACTATGACAAGCTGAAAATAGGTTCATGCACATACATATTCAGAAGCTTCTGCAACGAGCATTTCTCATACTGATATGAAAAACGGAGAAGTATATATCCCCCTCAGATTCAGGGAGGGCGGAGCATCGGGGATAAGGCTCGGCAGCATAAGCAGCAAGGGCGCACGCCCCTATCAGGAGGACAGCTTCGGCTTTTCCTCAATAAAAAAGAGCGACGCTGCGGCACACGGATTCACGGCGGTGGTTGCGGACGGAATGGGCGGACTTTCGGACGGCGGTGCAGTCAGCAAATATGTTGTGTCCTCGCTGATAGAGCTTAGTATGAACTGCACTTCCAAGCTGCCCGTTGATATCTTTCTGCAAAGCGCACTGCGGCAGATAAACTGCAATGTCGCTTCAACAGGCGTAAAGGGCGGTTCAACTGCCGCTGCGGTGAAATGCTGCAAGGACGGCGTTTACTGGTGCGCTTCGGGCGACAGCAGGATATATCTCCTGCGAAACGGCAGCCTTACGGCGCTCAACGGGGATCACGACCACATCAGCTCGCTGCTTGACGATGTTATCGGCAGGAAGCTTACCTACCGTGATGTGCTGGACGATCCGCAGAAGGATTCGCTTGAATTTTACATTGGCTGCGGAGGAACGCTCTCGGTAGACGGGAATATCCGACCGCTCGTTCCGATGAAGAATGACAGACTGCTGCTTTGCAGTGACGGAGTGTATAATGCCGCTTCGGACGAAGAAATTATCGGGGCGCTCTCCCACCCTGCGGCGGCTGCGGCGGAAAAGCTCGGCGGCGTTATCGCTTCAAAGGGCTATGTAAATCAGGACAACTACACGGCTGTAATCCTCGAATTCACCTAATATTGAAAGGAAATCAGACTATGAACAAGCTATATAAACTGATAAGCGTTCTGCTTATCTCGGCGGCAGCTTTGTGTGCGGTGATGATACCCTCATCTGCGGCGGAACACAGCAAAGCCAAGGACGGCGTTGTATATATTGAATCGACTTTTGTTCCTAACCCCGAAACCAATGATTATACAGTATTTAGGGGTTCATTTGACTACGTTGAGGGCATTACCGAACCTCTGTCGCTTGACTATTACATGACATTCCTGCCGACCAACTGCAGAGGCAGCGGATTTGCTATCGGTGAAGAAGGTCAGCCTGTAAGCTATATCGTTACAAATGCTCATGTTGTAGTGGATAGATATGCCGAATACCTGAGTACAAACTCAACGACCGCAAAGACAGAGGTAAACAGCCGCAGAGCCGACGAAGTAAGAGTTTATTTTTCCTACGGCTCAAACGACTTTATGCGTGCGCAGATATACTATATCAATGAGAAAAAGGATATCTGCATACTCAAGCTCCCCGAGCCTACCGATAAGAGAAAGCCGCTCGTTATCTGCCGTTCGGAAAATATCGATATGGACGATGAATATGCGGCACTCGGCTTTCCGTTCGATTCCGACCTTTTTATGGACAACACCGGACTTGCATACAACATTGATGATATCACGATGACAAGAGGTGCTATCTCGAGAAAAAGCACCGACCGGAACGGCGTTCAGGTCTATCTTATCGATGTTGATATCCGAAGCGGAAATTCGGGCGGTCCTCTTGTAAACTCCAAGGGCGAGGTAGTCGGCATCAACACTTACAGCGTTTATGACTCCAAATATGCTGTCGTTATCGATGAACTTCTTGCCGCTGTCAACAGGGATGTTGTGCCTTACACGCTTTCGACTGAGGTTTCCGATACTGCTGAAACCGAATCAGAGATATCCCTGCCGAGCGAAACTGCCGAAACTACACAGACTGTTGCCGAGCCTGCCGAGAACAAGTCATCGGGCGGTATGAATATTGTTGTTACGATAATTGCGGCTGCATTCGCCGTTCTCTGCATCGTTCTGATAGTTGTTCTTGTGATGAAAAATAAAAAGGGCAGCTCTGCTCCCTCCCCTGCACCTGCCGCCGTTTCGGCTGTTCCCGAGGTCGGCGTTTCGCACACGGCTTCCATAACGGGCATAAAGGGCGTTATGGCAGGACGAAGCTTTCCTATATCGGGCAGCGCAGTTATCGGAAGAAACCCCGAAAAATGCACGATATGCTTCCCCGTAAACACACAGGGAATTTCGGGACTTCACTGCGAGATAAGACAGAACGGCTCGGTATATGAGATAATCGACCGCGGTTCAAGCTGCGGAACATTCCTCGGAAGCGGACAGAAGCTTGCCGAAAACGTGCCGACCGCTCTCCCGTCGGGAATGTATTTCTACCTCGGCAGCACGGAACAGCTTTTCCAGATCAACTATTGAAGAGGGATACTATGAGGATAGACACTGCCGTTTATTCCGCAGAGGGCGGCCATGATATCAACGAGGACTCCTATCTTTGCAGCACGGAAAAGGGCGTTTTCATCGTTGCGGACGGTCTCGGCGGTCACGAACGGGGCGAAGCCGCTTCCGCTGCGGCGATAAGATTTTTCACCGAGAACTGCACGGGCGGCTATGACGACAAGCGGATAGCGGAGCTTCTCAAAGGCGCAAACAGCTGCGTTTACGCTCTCGGCGAGGGCAGAACTACCGCAGCCGCAGGCTTTGCCGAAAAGGGTATGTTCCGCTTTGCAAATGTCGGCGACAGCAGGGTGTATTATTTCAGCAAAGGAAGGCTCTCAGCGATGACGAAGGATCACTCCGTCTGTCAGGCGGCTGTCGATATGGGAACGATGAGTTTTTCCGAGATAAGGGGAAGCGAAGACCGCTCAAAGCTGCTGAAGGTCCTCGGCGATAAAGAGGAGCTTGAACTGAAACGGAAATATCCGCCGATAAAGATCTGCGACGGCGATGCATTTCTTGTGTGCAGTGACGGCTTCTGGGAATATGTTTACGAGACCGAGATGGAGATCGACCTGCTTAAATCGGCAAGGGCGCACGACTGGGCAAAAAATATGCTCAAACGCCATATCCGCCGTGCCGAAAACAAGGGCGACAACTACACAGTCATCTGCGGCATATTTCATCTTGACAAATAAAACTGCGCTCCGCACGGCGTACAAGCTTTGTGCGGAGCGCAGTTTTTATTCGACAGTTTTTTCCTGCTTTTTGTTTATGTAGATGAAGAAGATAACATTGAGGATTATTCCGAAAACCGTTGCGGCGGGTGCGGCAAGACCTATCTTTGTAAGGCTTGCATTCGGCTGTATGCTCATAAAATATGCGAGCGGCAGACGGACGAGCAGTGTCTGTGTAAGTCCCTGTATCATCACCCAGAGCGTTTTGCCGCTGCCGTTGAAGTAGCCTATCATACTGAACAGTATCGCCGTGACGATGGTTTCGGGAGCAAAGCCTTTGAGATAGTCATAGCCGTTCTGCACAACGGCGGCATCGGGTGTGAAGATGCCCGTCAGCAGGTCGCCCCTGAACATTACAAGCACAAAAACTATACAGCCGATAACGACACCAATACCCATTCCCGTGAACATCGACTTCTGCGCTCTTTTCACGTTTCCTGCGCCGATATTCTGCGAAACGAATGATGCCATTGACTGCATTATCGCACTCGGTATAAGCATTGCGAAGCTGACTATCTTGCAGGCAACGCCGTAGCCCGACGAAGCCTCCAGTCCGAGCCTGTTCACAAATGCGCAGAGTGCAAGGAACGATATCTGCGTAAGGCACTCCTGAAATGCGAGCGGAAGTCCGACCCTGAACGCTCTTTGGCACTGTTGATTGATCCTGAAATCTCTCTTGGAAATGCTGAACGGGAGCTTTCTTTTTTTGAGGATAAGCAAAGCGAAAACAACGCTCACCGCCTGGGCAAAGACCGTTGCGAGAGCCGCACCCGAAGCGTCCATTTTAAAGCCTGCGACAAGCACAAGGTCGCCTATGATATTGACAGCGCAGGCAACCGCAACGAAAATAAGCGGTGAACGGCTGTCGCCCAAGCCTCGGAATATCGCCGCAAGCAGGTTATACGCAACGATGAAGAAGATCCCTCCGCCGCAGATACGGACATAAGCCGCCGTTGCATCGAGAGCCTCTTCGGGAGCTTGCATAAGAGCCGATATCGGCTTTGCAAAACATATCATCACGACAAAAAGCACGGCGGAGATCATCGCAAAAACGACCGTTGAGCCGCCTATGACAGCACCTATCCCCTCCTGCCTTTTTTCGCCGATATAGCGTGCGATAAGCACCGTCATTCCCATTGCAAGCTGAATGAGTACGAACGTTACAAGGTTCAGCACCTGACTTCCCGTTGAAACAGCCGAAAGTCCCGCAGTCGTGCCGAAGCGTCCGACAACGAGCAGATCGACTGCACCGTAAGCCGCCTGCAGGACGAGTGCGCCGAGTATCGGCATCATAAAGCTCACAAGCTTATTCAAAATTTTTCCTTGTGTGAAATCCGATCTTGAATTATCCAAGTTTTTTCTTCCTTTCGCTCATTACTTTATAGAATTTTTCGATAGCGGAGATCATTCCGTCCGCTTCTTCGTCCGAGATATTGTCAAGCTCCCCCGATAATTCGGAAAAATAGGTATTGTCGTACCGCTCGGACAGCTCCTCGCCCTTTGGTGCGGCGGTGATGTATGTTATCCTGCCGTCCTCGTCCGAAGAAAGCTTGCAGAGGTAGCCTTTCTCCTCCATTTCCCTCACGGTTCGGGTCACGCCGGGTCGTGGAAGTCCGAGTGCTTCGCTTATATCGGAGATCTTCACCTTTTCCCCGTTCTTTTCGAGCTTTCTTATCGTATCGAGATACTGGATATACGACGGCGCAACGCCTTTCGGCAGTTCGGGCAAAAGTTCCCTTATCCTTTTCGCCAGATAGCAGGCATCAAGCATTTCTTTTACTTTTTCGGGTGTCATATTTTTCTCCAATAGTTATCAATAATAATTACCAATGATAATTATATGCTTGTTTTTTCGATTTGTCAAGGGGGAATTTTTAAAATTCGTAATGCGTAATTTTTTGCTTGGAATTATTGTAGAGGATGTTTTGCCGTGTTGCATAAACTGCGTTTTTTCGGCTTTATATCAGCGGCTTACGTTTCCGAGCGTATTTTTTCCGCTGAAAATCGGATTTTCCGTTACTTGATTGCTTATACTATATAAATATAGTGTAAAACATCCTTTTTTTCTGCACTCGCTTGTTCTTTACGGTAAAACGCTGCATCGGGAAAGCGGCTTTTGGGGGATTTATACAGTAAAAGCTGTTTAAATTTTCCACAAACTTGCATTTTTGTGAGAATTATGCCTTATTGGGCAAAAAACTGCTTTAATTTTATATTAAAAAGTAGTAAAAATAACTTGAAATATCATTTTAGAAGTGCTATAATCTAAGAAGCAAAGATGTAATAAATTTTTCCATTGTTGGTTATAATTTCGCAGAGGCTGCGGAAACGCTTTACATTGGGGAATTTCGGACTTTTTTGCAGGAACAACAATGCAAAGAAGGGTCTTTGCACAGAAAATTTATCATGAAAGGATGATAATCATGGAATTTAAAAAGACAGTGGCAGGAATTTCCGCTGCTGCTATCGCAGTAACTCAGGTCGCTGCGGTCATTCCAATGGGCGCATTCGCTGCTACCACAGCTGTTGACAGCGCTAACGTTCAGTTTGCTTTGAACTACAAGGCAGGCGGCACAACGAAAAGCGTTACAGCTGCAGCAGATACCCAGAAGGCAACAGTAGATGCTGCCGATATCACTTCCGTAGAAGACTTCGGTCTTTCTTTCAGCGGTGCTATCACAAGTGCTGATCTTGCAGACGGCGACAAGTACACATTCACAGCAAACGGTCTTACCGTTACTGCAAAGGAAAAGGACACAAAATCTATTGACAAGACCGGCACAGTTTGGGTTGAAGCTGATGGTGTTGACCTCGACGGTACAACCGTTGCAGGCAAGCTCGATGTTGAGAATGCAGGTGCTGTTGGTGATACAGTTACTATCACTTACACCAAGGGAGAAACCGATATCAAGGTAGTTGACTCCACGGGTGCAGATATCACTGACACAGCATCGGAAGAAGGAAAGTTCACTTTCGTTCTTACAGCTGAATCCGCAAGCAAGTTCACTGTTTCCGGTGACGGCGTAACGGTTTCCAAGGTTGAGGTTACTGCAGTAACTACAGATGAAAGCGACTTCGCTACTGATAAGAAGAAGCTCGAAACAGGCGGATATGAATATACGCTGAACTCCAAAGCTGTCGGTGATGAAGTTGTTATTACTTATGAAGATGATGAAAACTTCGTGGAATCGGAAGAAAACGTTAAGGCTGATGTTGCTGTAACAGGTGCAGCAGACGGCACAACTGACTCCGATAACAAAACCTATACTTTCAAGCTCACTTCCGAAATGGTTGAGGCAGGAAAATTTGTAGTAACAGGTAACGGTCATGTTGTAACAAAGGTTACTGTTAAGCATACCGCAACTGAAGACAAGACACCTACAGAGGGACTTGCTATCAAGGATACAAAAACTCCTGCTACAGTAACAGTTGCAGCTGACAAGTTTACAGATGTTGCTCTTGCTGAAGGCAGTGCTCTTACTGTTAAAACTGCAAAGACCGGTGAAAACAATGGTACGATCACCATTAAGGCAGGCGACGTTGTTATTACAGAAGATACTGAACCTGCAGAAAGCTATACACTTACCGCAGATCAGGCTGATGCTGTAAAGGCAAGCGGTCTTACTATTACAGGTTCGGGCATTAAACTCTGCCAGGTTGACTATAGAGTTAAGGGCGAAACAACAAAGGGTCAGACAATAACTCTCTTCTCCGGTTCTGACAGCGTTGTTTGGTCTGAAACCTATGCAGCAGAAACACAGACTTGGGAAACACTTGCTGAAGATACTTCAAAGACAACCGTTTCCACAACCGGTCTTACACTTGATACTCTTGAGGCATTCAAGGGCAAGTACGAAAATATCACAGCTACTTGGTCTGAACTCACAGCTGTAAAGGTAACTCCTGACAAGCCAACAGTAAAAACAGAGGAAGTAGATTATCCTTTGTATGACGCATCGTACGACCTTTCAAAAACTGCTCTGAAAGTCGGCGCATTTCCTTTCAATACAGGCGACTCTGTTATTGTTAAGCTCTCTTCCGCTATAACAAGCAAGGTTCAGCTTTACAAGGCTGACGGCGCAACATTGATCAAGGAAGAAAAAGTCGTTTCCAATGAAAGCGACAATACGGTAACATTCAAGCTTTCAGAAAGTGAAGCTGCTGAAATAACCGCGAACGGCTTTGTTATCAAGGGTACAGAGGGTACTGTTACACAGCTTTCATTTGACAAGAGCAAGGAGCTTGGCTCTTTCACTAACAATAATGCTGTTCCATTGAGCGAACTCAAGGGCAAAGGCGTAAAAAAAGCAAGAGTAACACTCAATGTTACAAAGTACGACAGCAACGGCTATGCAACTTTCGATATTGTTACAAACTGCGATAGCGGCTATAAAGTATACAGGCTTGCTACCGAAAAGCAGTATGATAACGGTGCAGGTCAGGACTGGCAGGCAAATGAAAAGATCACCAAGACCGGCGAAACGTCCGCTGTTGTTGAACTTGATTTAACCGGTGATGAACTTAATTTTTACGATATTGAGCTTAAAACCGATAACTATGATGTTCTTTCGGGTGAACTTGTAAAGGTTGAATTCCTTGACGGTGAGAACAAAGTTGTTACGACATATCCCGCACCTGTACAGCCTGAAAAGGAAACCGTAAACGGCACACTTCCTTTCACAAGTGAAGAGGGCGTTGACCTTTCCGCAAAGAAACTCCAGATCGCCGCATCCGAAATGGCTGCAGACGGCAAGATCACAGTAACACTTAAGGATAACGTTACAAACGAGATCGCACTTAAGTCAGTTGCTGAGGGCAATGCGGAGATTGCTAAGGCTGCTCCTGCTGAAAATGCAGCAGAAGTTGTATTCACACTTACAGCAGATCAGGCTGCAAAGGCTGCAAATGGCTTTATCGTTGAAGCTGACGCAGGCGTTGTAACAGGCGTTGCTTACGAGGCTAAAAAGGAAGAAGAACCTGATCCTGTTGACAAGTCACAGACTATCAAGGAAATTGACAACAACAAGGCTCCTATTTCCAAAGTTTCAGCTGCAACAAAGGCTAAGATCACAGTAAACGTTACAACTCTTACCGATGGCAAGGGCGTATTGTCATTCTATACAAATTCTGCTGAAGGAAATGGCGGCGGATGGAAACAGGTAGATTACGGTACAGATGCCGCAGATACAGAGAATAAAATCACAGCAACCGGCGAAATGACCGCAACTGTTGATTTCCCGATCACAGACAAAGACCAATGGTATCAGATCGGTGTCAAGACTTCCGATCCCGATGTAATTAACGGTGAACTCGTTAAGATCGAATTTGTTAACGCTGACGACGAAACAATTTACACATACGATCCAAATGAGGCATCTATCGGAAAAGACAACTTTACATTCTCCGCTCTCAAGAATGAAGAAATGAAGGTCGGCGATTCCTTTACTGTTACATACGACAGCAAAAATACACCGAAGAATGCTAAATATGTGATCAAGTACAAGATCCACGCTCCTAATGATCCCGATGCTTGGGAAGGTTATATTTATCCTGCTGTTGTAGACAACGGTAAGATCGACAACAGCAGCTCTGCTAAAACAGGTCTTAAGGTTACTTCCGCAACCGAGGGAACAGTTACAACATTCACATTTACAGCTGTTTCCAAGACCACTGTTGAACCGTTCGGTGTAAACATTGAAATTTCTTCAAGCGGTGAATGGAATGATACCCAGTATCCTTGGTTCGGTGACATTTCATTCTTCGTTAAGTCTGCTGCTGATGAGGATACAACAAAGATCGACATCAATGCAGCAAACTTCCCTGATGCTAACTTCCGTAAGGTATTGACAGCATACAGCTCCGAAAAGGTAAAGAACGTTCCTGTACTTACCGAGGCAGATATCGCAAAGATCACAGACCTTGGCAATGGAAAGCCCGGCGATGCTTACAAGGACGAAGTTGCAAACCTTGCAAAGGTTGTAAACTTCAAGGGCATTGAAAAGCTCACAGCTCTTAAGTCCCTCACACTTACAAACACACAGAAGAACTTCAAGGCTCTTGATCTTTCACAGAACGCAGCTTTGACATCCGTTGATGTAAGCGGCTGCACAAACCTTGCTGATCTTAAGCTTCCTGAAACAGCTGCTATCGAAACACTTCTTCTCCAGAAGACAGCTATCACAGCAGTTGATGTTTCCAAGTACACAGGTCTTAAGGTACTCAATGTTTCCGACACCAAGCTCACAGCTCTTGATGTTAAGGCTAACACAGAGCTTGAAACACTTGCTCTTGCAAATGTAAAGGTAAAGGAACTCGACGTTAAGGCTAACATAGCTCTCAAGACTCTCGATGCTGCAAACTGCGGTCTTACAAAGATCGATGTTTCCGCTAACACACTTCTTGAAGATCTCGATGTTTCGGGCAACAGCCTTATCACTCTCGACCTCACAGGTCTTACAGCTCTCACAAAGCTCAATGCTGACAACAACAAGAGAAATATCGGCACAGTCATTGACAACACATATGATCTTACGGCTCTCGTTGCTGAAGGACTTGTTGTTGATAAGATGACTATCACAACTGAAGGTGTTACACGCAATGAAAATGTTCTCACAGGCGTTAAGGGCGATGTAACATATACTTACGAGACAGGTCTTGCAACAGAAGGTCTTGACAAGGTCACATTCACACTCGCTCCCGAAAAGGTAACTTCCGAAAACTTTGAAGTTTCATATATGGACGGTGCAGAAAGTAAGTCCGTTGTTTGCGAGACATGGGACGAAGTTCTCAAGGCAATGACCGACAAGAACGTTGAGTACAGTGTTACAGTTAAAAAGGACGTTACTGTTGACAAGCTCACAATGCCTACAGCTGCAAAGGCAAAGAGCGTTACTGTTGTCGCTGAAGGAAGTACTATCACAACAAAGTCAGCTTCCGTAACACTCCCGACCGATACTTTGCTTATAAATGTTAAGATCAAGGCTGTTGATAAGGACGGCAAGACACTTGCAAAGACATTCACACTCAATGCAAGCAAGGATCTTAAAATTGCAGGCGGACTTGAAATCGAGGCAAAGGCATCAACTATCAAGGGTGGTGCAAAGTCTGTTCTCAAAACAGTTCATGCAACTAATGAGTTCGATTCTGCAATAACAGGCTTCGGTACTGTTCGTGTTGATAACGGAGCTGTTACATTCAACAACACCGTTAAGGTAAAGGAACTTGCTGTCAAGAACGGTTCTGTAGTTGAGATCGGCAAGAATGCTGCAGTTACGGTTACAAACATTACAAGCAACGGCAGCACACCAAGCAAGCTCGTTTATACCGATGCCGAATACAAGCCGGTCGCTGTAACAGGCAATATCACAGGCAATGTCAAGCTCGAAGTTGGCATCAGCTACAAGAAGACTGCTGCTTCAGAAGAGGGACAGGAGCCAACTACTACAACAGTCAGCAGGTTCGCTAAGGACGATGTTGTTCTCGTTTCCAAGAATGCTGATCTCGCTGCTGTTGACGCATCCGAATCACTTCCTGAAGGCGCAACACTCGGCAGAGATAAGTCCGACATTAAGGTAATGGATACCGTTGCTACAATGAACGGCGTTGAATATGCACAGTGGAGCGATATCACAAGCACGATCGCTGCTGCTGCAAAGGCTGACAAGAACTTTGCTAAAACTGCAGTATATGATATCACACTTTTCAAGGAACTCGATGCTAAGGGCGCACTTAAGATGCCTGCAGCAGGTACATTCGGCGAACTCTATATCAAGAGCGACGCTGCTGCACAGACTGTCAAGTTCACAGGCAACCTCACACTCACAGGCAAGACAACATTCGAGAATGTTAAGCTTGTATCTGACAGCAAGGGCACAGCTAAAGACTTTACAATTTCCGCAGGCAAGAATGACCTTACTCTTAACAGCGTAACAACTGCTGAAAAGGCAAGCATCAAGACTATCACTTCAAGCGGCGTTGTAAACCTCGACAGAGTAACAGTTGGTACAGTAACTGCTGCAACAGTCAACGTTACAAAGACTACCAGCATAGTTCCGGGCGCAGGCGTTATCAACGACGAGGAAAAGACATGGGAAGGCAAGGAAGTTGCTGCAAGCTCCGTAACAGTTACCGGCAACCTCACTGCAAAGACTGCTCTCAACCTCAACGGCGACAATGCAAGCCTCACAGTTAAGGGCGTTGTAAACGCAATGTCTATCGAGGCTGAAAAGGATACTGCAACACTTGCAGTTTACACACAGCCAAAGGGCAAGAACGCACTCGTTATTGGCAAGAACGGTGTAACAGCCGCATCCAAGAGCCTCCAGTTCGTTCTCGTTGATTACACATCAGAAAAGACTGCTCATATCACCGAAGACGTTGTTCTCGGTACTATCGCAGGTACTTATGCTGATGAATTCGTTCCTTCCAACGATAACCTTGACACAGAAGATTCTTACTATATCCTCAAGAGCGGCAAGAACCTCATTGCAAAGTCCAAGACTGCTGCTGCAGATTACGTTAATGTAAAGATCAACGGCAAGACAGCTCGTTACAAGACTGTTGACGAGGCTATCAAGGACATTTCCGCAACAGGTAAGTCCACCGATGTCATTGAGATCACTATCACAGACAAGACATTCGGTTCTGCAGTTGCTAAGCTTCCGCTCCCAACAGCCAACAAGTACAAGACACTTACTTACAAAGCTGCTGATGCTGTTACTGTTAAGGTAACCGGCGATCTCGCACTTACAGGTAACCTCGTCCTTGATAATGTTGACATCGAAAAGGTTACAAAGGACGGCAAGTCAACTGCTGCATTGAACGTAAATGTCGGCAAGTATGAGCTTTATGCTAACGGCTGCTACCTGAATAAGACAGCTGATGCTGCAGAGGGCAGTGGCGAATACAGTGCGGTTGCTAACATCAGCGGCACAGGTAAGTTCACTACAGGTATTGACATTGTTGTAAGCGGCAAGGTAAACGGTACAACACTCGTTCTCAACGGCAACAAGGTAACTCTTGACGGAGATAGGGCTGCATTCACAGGCAGCATCGAAGCAACCGAAGAATCCACATTCTCCTACAAGCTTGCAAAGAACGTTAAGTTCGTCAATATCACAGGCGAAGGTCTTAAGCTTGACGGTGCAGCAGTTGCGGAAGATGCAGTTCTTGCATCTATCACAGGCGACTACACCAAGGATGCTGTTGTTGTAGACGGTGAACTCAAGGTAGTTCGTTCCGGCAATAGCCTCAAGGCTGTAAAGGCTGAAAAGGTCGTTGAAGTTAAGGCTTACAGCAGTGAAGCTGAGTTTGAAGAAGAAAATGTCGACAAGGTAAGAACTTATGACTCCGTTGCAAGTGCAATGAACGACATTTCAAGGATCAAGAACAAGGAAGCTTGCTATAAAGTTGCTGTAAAGACCGGTGATGTTCTCGTTCTTCCTAAGGCTAATACCTACCGTGGAATCGAACTTACAGCAGATAAGGCTGCAGAGATCACAACTGCAAAGGATCTTACCCTCACAGGTATGCTTATTCTCGGCGAAAATGTAACTCTTAATAAGGCTGACAAGAAGGCAATGACAGTTAAGCTTGGCAGCTACTCACTCATGATTGACAAGAATGCACACGTTGCATACGACGCTGAAAAGAAGGTAAGCCAGTTCGTAAATATCGACGGCAGCAAGGGTGGATTTTTTGCCGACGGTGATATCACAGTAAGCGGCAAGGTTAATGTTGGTTACTTCAAAGCACCAAAGACAACTCTCGCTGACAATGCATCATTCGCAGCTGCTATCATCATTGCAGAAGGCGGCGATTCGCTCAACTACAATGTTAAGAACGCAAGCAAGGTCAAGATCGGTAATATTCTCGGCAAGGGCGATATTGTACTTAACGTTGACGGCGAGATCGCAGATAAGCAGATCGCTGTTCTCACAGGCAACTATCGTGCAGAATCTGTAACTATCGGCGACGGCAAAACTTATGTTGCAGTTCCAAAGGGCAACAAGCTTATGGCTGTTGCAAAGGCAAATGCAAAGGCAGCTGCATTGACTTTAGACGGAGAAACAACATACTTATTCGACACATATGAGAATGCTGTAAAGGCAGTTGCAAAGCTCGGCGATGCAAAGACAGAGATCGAGATCGATGTAACAGACGTTCAGCCTGTAAGCGGCAAACTTGCACTCCCGACAAAGGGCAAGTATGAAACACTCACTATCACTTCCGATAAGGCTGTTACACTTAAGGTCAACAGCGACATTACCCTCACAGGTAACCTCGTTATCGGCGGCAAGGTAACCCTCCAGAAGAAGGAAGGCACAGCAAAGGATCTTCTTAAGTTCAAGTCCGCAACGGACAATAAAACAAAGAAGGCTCTTTACACCGTAACGGTTGTTGACAACGCAAAGGTTGTTAACGGTTCAGTTAACGGCGAGCCGATCGTAAATCCTGAGCCAACAGAACCCGAGCCGGCAGAGAAGACTGTCGTTAACGGTGAGATCGGCTACACAAACGAAACAGGCGTTGACCTTTCCGCAAACATTCTGAAGATCGCAAAGACTAACGTTGTTGAAAACGGTTCTATCACAGTTACTCTTAAGGATAACGTTACAAGTGCGATCGTTCTTAACGATGCAGACGGCAATGAGCTTACAAAAGCTATTCCCGATACAGGAGCTTCTTCCGTAATTTTCATTCTTACAGCTGACCAGGCTGAAAAGATCACAGCTAACGGCTTTACTGTTACAGGTGATGCAGGCGTTGTAACCGCTGTTAAATACGCTCCTCCTTCAATTCCCGCAACCGAAAAAAAGGGCGAAACGTTCGGTACTCTTGACTACTCCGGTTCGGTTGACCTCACATTGTATGTTTTGAAAATAAACGCAAAAAGTGATGTCGCTGCAAAGGGTACTATTACAGTAACTCTTCAGGAAGCTGTAGAAAATTCAATTGAGTTCAGAAGGGCAGCAGACGGCGATGCTTTAAAAACTATTGCTCCGACATCGGGAAGCAATACCTATACTTGGGAACTCTCCGATGAAGATGCAACTTACATCCAGCAAAACGGCTTTTACATCTGTGGAACAGCTGGCGTTATAACATCTGTTACTTACACAGAACCTACAGCTCCTACAACTCCCGAAGCAAAGGGTGCATATGAGGGTTCCCTTAACTACAACGGCGATGGAATTGACCTTTCAAGATTTGTTTTGTATATCAATAAAAAGGCTGTCGTTGAAAAAGGTACTATCACTGTAACTCTCAAAGAAGAAGTTACAAGTTCCGTTATTTTCAAAAAAACTAACAAGACCGACGTTATTAAAACCGTAGCTCCGACATCGGGCAGCACTAGCACTACCTATACTTGGGTACTTTCTGCCGATGATGCAGCTTACATTGCAGAAAACGGATTTATCATTGACGGAACAGAGGGCGTTCTGACATCTGTTACTTACACAGCTCCCGACAGTTCCGATATTGATGACAACGGTTCGGACGACGTCTGAGCTTCTCAAAGCAAAAAGCTGAAAAAACAGCTTAAAAAAATAAAAAAACGGGCAGTCTTTTAAAGGCTGCCCGTTTTTTTATGATATTGTGTTTTTTAATAAAAACTATTGACTTATTGAACAAAATATCGTATAATAAATGTATAGAAATTTATTTTTTTATGAAATTATTGCAGAAAGGCGGAAACCATTATGAGATTAAACGGAAAAGTCGCTGTTGTTACAGGCGGAAGCAGAGGCATCGGATTTGCTGTTGTCAAAGCTTTTTTGAAAGAGGGCGCTTCGGTCATTCTTTGCGCAAGCAAAAAAGAAACAGCCGATAAGGCGGTTTCCGACATAAAGGCAGAATGTCCCGATGCAAAGGTCGAAGGTATTTTCCCGAACCTCGGCAACTTTGCGGAGGTAAAAGAAACAATGAACGGCATTGCCGAAAAATACGGCAGGATAGATATTCTCGTCAACAACGCCGGCGTTGCCGATATGATGAAATTCTCCGATTATACCGAAGAAAATTTCGACAGGGTAATGGATCTCAATCTGAAAGCTGTATTCAACTGCTCGAAAGCAGCTGCGGATATTATGACGAAGCAGGGTTCGGGCGTTATCCTCAACACCTCATCTATGGTAAGTATTTACGGTCAGCCGTCGGGCATCGCATATCCGACATCAAAATTTGCGGTGAACGGCTTTACGCTCTCGCTCGCAAGGGAACTCGGACCGTGCGGAATAAGGGTAAACGCAGTTGCTCCCGGCATCACCGAAACGGATATGATGAAATCCGTTCCGAAGTCGGTGATAGAGCCGCTCGTTGCACAGATACCGCTCAGACGTCTCGGACAGCCCGAGGATATCGCAAATGCTTTTGTTTTCCTCGCATCGGACGAAGCTTCGTACATCACGGGCGTTGTTCTTCAGGTGGACGGACTTGCTCGGTCATAATTAAAAAAAGGACGCTGTATGGTTGCAGCGTCATTCAGCCTGTCGAAAAAGTATGTTATTGAAAAAAGTGGCACAAAATTAAAGTTTACGTTAATTCTGAAAGAATTTCGCTTTGTTTAAAGGGTGGCAGGGGTCAAGGGGGCAGCGCCACCTTGTCGCTTCCGCAGAAGCGAAATACCTTAAACTAACAGCATCAAACTTGCCGCAATAGCGTAATCATTAACAGCTAAAAAGGCGCAATTCACACCAAAAAGGTAAAACAGAAAATGGAAAATCATTTTCGTAAACCTATAAAATGTGAATTGCGCTTATCCTTTATGTTCGGAACAACTATCCTCGGCAAATAAACGTGAGGAGCAAAGCGACGAGCGTTTTGCACCGACGAGATATGAATGGCGGTTCTTCTTTTAGAGATTAAGTCGTGAAATACTTTTTCGTCAATTTGCATAAATGCAACATACTTTTTCAACAGACAAAAGGACGCTGTACAGTTTGCAGCGTCCTTTTTTATTTCTCACAGCGTTTCGATAAGCTCCCGTATAGCCTTTTCCGTGCGCTTTATCTCATCATAAAACTCCGAAGCGGATATGCGGTATGCTCCGTTGCCGAGGATTATCGTCTGTTCGAGGTTATCCGAGGTCGCAACTCTCACACGATGCTCCTTGCTCAGATCGTGTGTTGCCTTTTCGATATAGGTATCGGCGGTCTCGGCTTCTTTTGTGTAAACGACAGTGATGTTGTTGACCTTTTCCACCTCACCGACCGAGCCTTTTACCTTATATGCATCAAAGACGAGGATAAGGCTGCACTGTCGGAAGCCCTGATAGTTGCAGAGCGTGTTTATCAGCATATTTCTTGCAAGGTCGAGATTTTCCTCGGCGGCTTTTTTCAGTTCGTCCCACGCGAAGATTATGTTGTAGCCGTCAACGAGGAGATATTCAGGGCCTTTCGGAATTGGCGAAGCCTTGAACTTTTTCGATGAAGCAGGCTCTTTTTCCGTGTACATTGCGGTGCGCTTGTCACGCTTTATCGGGCCGTATGTCCGCTCGAATATTTCCATAAGCTCCTTGTCCTCGACAAGTCGGTCACGGTAGGAGCTTACCTGCTGTCTTGTTATCGGCTCGAAAAAGTCATCGTTACGCTCTTTGAGTGCGCTTTCAAGGTGCATATAACTGCCGACCTCGTTCCATTTTACGTTAAAGCCTGCACCGTGAGCGCAGAATACCGAATCGGCGGAATTGTCGAGGTCGCTTTCGGGGTCATAGCCTGCGGCGGTGATGATCTCATCTTGGTTATGGCACGGAAAATAGCCTTTTACCGTGCAGATAAGCCTGCCCCTGCCGTGGGTGTAGCCAATAACGTCCGAATGGTAGTCCTGCATTTCCGAAACGGGAGCATTTCCGATTATCACCGTTGTTTCGCCGTTGGAAACGGGCGGCTCGAACTCTCCGCACATCTGCTGAATGTCCGTCAAGGCTCTGCCGACGTTTTCGTTCGGAATTTCAAGCTTGAAATCATAGCGAGGTTCAAGGAGAACGCTTTTCGCTTTCATAAGACCGTTGCGCACGGCTCTCCACGAAGCCTGACGGAAATCACCGCCCTCAGTATGTTTAAGATGCGCTCTGCCCGAGGCGAGGGTTATCTTCACATCGGTCAGAGGCGAACCCGTCAGAACGCCGAGATGCGTTTTTTCCTGCAAATTCGATAGAATAAGCCTTTGCCAGTTCTTGTCGAGGTCGTCCTCACGGCAGGAGGAACAGAACTTCACGCCGCTCCCCCGTTCCGCAGGTTCAAGGATAAGATGCACTTCCGCATAGTGACGGAGCGGCTCATAATGTCCCACGCCCTCGACCTTGTTTTCGATAGTTTCCTTGTAAGTGATGCCGCCGTTGCTGAAATCGACATTCATTCCGAAGCGTTCGGCGATGATGCTTTTCAGTATTTCAAGCTGAATTTTGCCCATTAAGGCAATGTGTATCTCCTGCAATTGCTCGTTCCAAACGATGTGGAGCTGAGGGTCTTCCTCTTCGAGTATGCGAAGCTTGCTCAAAGCAGTGTGAGCGTCAACATCGGGCGGCAGGTCAATTCTGTACGAAAGCACGGGTTCTATCACGGGTGAGAACGAGTCACGCTCCGCACCAATTCCCTGCCCTGTTACGGTTTTCGTCAGACCCGTTACGGCGCAGACAGTTCCAGCCACCGCTTCGTCAACGGCTTGGAATTTTGCACCCGAGTAAATTCGTATCTGGTTGACTTTTTCCGTCCATTTTTTACCAAAGTCGCTCACGGCGGTACGGACTTTAAGACTTCCGCCGGTTATCTTCATATAGGAAAGTCGGTTGCCCTGACCGTCATCGGCAATTTTGAAAACCTTTGCGCCGAACTCGTTTCCGAAAACGGGCTGAACGATATAATTGCACAAAACTTCGATAAATTCATCAACGCCGATATCTTTCAGCGCCGAGCCGAAACAGCACGGAAAAATTCTTCGTCCTGCGATCGCCGAAACGATGTCCCCGTCATTTACGCTCCCGTTTTCAAGAAACTGCTCCATAAGAATATTGTCGCACATCGAAACGGCTTCGTAAAAAGCTTCTGAGCTTCTGTCAGCGGAAAAATCAACAAAGCCTGCGCCGAAACGCTTTGTCAGTTCGCCGATAAGGTCGGAGTTCCGATTTTCGGCGATATCCATTTTGTTTATGAATAAGAATGTCGGGATATTGTACCTGCTCAGAAGCCGCCAGAGCGTTTCGGTGTGGCTCTGAACGCCGTCCGTACCGCTTATGACAAGCACTGCATAGTCAAGCACCTGCAGAACACGCTCCGCTTCGACCGAAAAGTCGATATGCCCGGGCGTATCGAGCAATGAGATTATGCAGTCATCGTGTTTGAGCACTGCCTGCTTTGAAAATATGGTTATCCCCCTGCTCCGTTCGAGGGAATTGTTATCGAGAAATGTATCTCCGTGGTCAACCCTGCCGAGCCTGCGGATTTCGCCCGTTTTGTACAGAAGCATTTCGGAAAGGGTAGTTTTTCCTGCGTCAACGTGCGCAAGTATTCCTATTGTAAGACGTTTCATCAAATCACCAATCAGCGTTTTTTTATATTTTAGCATATTAATTTGTTTTTTTCAACTGCTAATACTGATTTTAAGCAAACACACATACAAAAGTCGGCGCAAGACCCACATAGCTCGCTGTGAGTTTTTGCGCCGTTTTTAATAAAGCTTCACTTAGCCGATATTGAACTCCGCATACAGAACGCCGTAACTGTCGGACAAATATTTACCGTTGTCGTCGGATATATTTATCCTTACTCTGTATTTTCCCTTGCGTGAAAGGTCGAAGCCCTCGGTCGGTATCTCCTTGCGGCTCAGCCCGACATCCTTAAGACCGTCCATATTCGATGCATAGCTTCCCTCGGAAAAGTTTACTTCGATCGGAGCGGTGCGCACGGAAGTCCACTTTTCGCCGTCGTAATACTCGATGTCATAATAGCTGCTCTGCTTATAGATATATCCCGAGCTGATATTTACGCCGACAGTATCGGGAGCTTCATCATAGGCGGCTTTATCACATTCAGCCGAGATCTCCATTCTTTCGTCCGTGCCTGTCATATCGAACTCCATAAATGCGCCGTACTCCTTGCTGTGGTCGTACTTTAAGCGCATGGGCTTTACCAAGCGGTAACGACCCTCGGGGAGCGGCGGATAGACCGACAGATCGACCGTGAACGTATTCCTGTAATAGTCAAGAACATTATTCATTCTCAGCCACTTATCGCCGTTCACATCGTTAAGCTCGGCAACGGGAAGGACTTCATACCACATTCCGTCATCGGCAAGCTTTTCAATGTATGTTTCATTCTTCGCCTGATAATCATTGCGATAGTCGAGCGCATAAAAACCGCCGACAAGCATTCTCGGAACATACGCCTGAAACTTCGGGACGGCTTCTTTTGGGCGTGTCCGCTCGTATCCTTCGGCAAGGGAATATCCCTCGTCGGTGAAGCGGCTCGGCTCGCCGCTGAGCTTTATCGGTGCGGCTTCGCCGTATATGCTTTCTGCGCTTTCATACGGGATAAATTGAAAGCTTCCGAAGATATTTCGGCAGAGCGTGTCATACTCATCGGTGCGTTCATCGCTTTCGCAGGTTATCCTTGCATAGAGGTTTCCGCTCTTTCCGACAAAGCTCAGCAGATCGATGAACTGTCCCCTTTTGTTCATGCGTCCGCTTTCATATTCAGCCTTTTTTCCCGCAAAATAGCCTTTGTACGTATCGCCGCTCTGTTCATAATCATCGGAAGAAAAAAATGACGATCCCGAACCGCTGATGAAAAGCTTAACGCCGTCCTGCTCCCAAGTCAGCATTTTTCCTGCGATCTTCGGTTCAGTTCCCGAGGGAAGCATAAAGGAGACCTCGTCGTTTAATCTGACCTCCGTATAGCCTTCCATAGCGCTTCTGTCTGTGTAAAGATGATCTGCGATATCTCCGCTGAAGCCGATGCCGCCGTCGATGTCCGTGCGATACTGGCGGACATTTTCAAATTCGTTTCTGTCGGACATTATGACCGTTTTGAGGAGCTTGTCATAGAGCTTGTCAACGCCGTCTATATTGTCCGCATAGAACCAGCCGCTGCTTTGGTCGGACGATGCATAATAAGCCTCACGCAGTTCTTCCTCCGTTGCGCTGTTTTTTGCCGCAAGCTTGTCAAGCTCGGTATAATCCGAAATAGAGCAGTTTGCGGCAAGCCTGCCGTTGAACATTGCAAATTTTACGGAAACAAAGTTCGTCATCGCACTCCATCTGTCATCAAAACGAACTATCCATACCGGGTGGTAAGAATCATATCCATACTCTATCTCATCTTCGGGCATATCTATGAATTCGGGTTCGATATCTGCGATGAGCTTTAAGAGTTCGGAAACATCCTCCACAACATCCGCTTCATCTGTATATTTTACTCCCGTCCTTGTCCTGTCGGTATGATAGCCGATCTCAGCTCTCTCGTATTTGAGCGAACCGAGGAATTCCCTGAACCCGCTGTCGAAGGTGATCTCTTTTTCTTGGGCGGCAACATATCGGGAAATAACGGACATATACCCCATTATCGCATCGGGATCATCGGTATCCTGCATATAGATTAACGCAGGCTCGCCGTCGGTTCCCCAAAGGTAAAAAAGCACCTGCTCCGTTCCCTCTGCGTCGGTAACAGTCGTATAAAATCCCATATCGGCTTTGGATACTTCGGTCTCCTCGGGTTCGGGTACAGTCGTTTCGGAGAAGGTTTCCGACAATGTTTCCTCGGATACAGACGTTTCAGGCTTTTTTGTTTCCCTGTCAATTTTCATCAGAAACAATATTGAACCGAACATGACAATTGCCAGCGCATACATTAACACATATCTGAACCTCATTACCGTTTTCCTTTCATTTATGGAGAAAAATCAGTTTTCCACATCTATTCAGGCTCGTTTACATCGCCCGAAGGTGTGAGACTTTCAAGATTTTTCATCTTATATATACGGCTCATATCCGCACCGCCGACGGTTTCCTAACCGAAGAACTTTTTCGTCCTGTCAAGATACTGCAAAGCAGGACCGTAGGAGTTGTTCACCTGAAAAAGCGAAAGCTCTTCAAGCTGAGTCATTTCCCCGAGGAAAGTGAGGTCAGCCTCGTCCATATTGCTGAGCGTAAGCTTTTTTACCGACTTCATATCCGCTATTTTATCGAGATTTATCGTGTAATAAGCCAGTATGCTCAGATCCTCCACCTTTTGAAGCTTTGCAAGCGGAGCAAAATCGATCGTATATTCGGGATCGGCTGAAAAATCTACCCTTCGGAGTTCTGTAAGGTTTTCGATGCCATCGAGTGTCGGTTCGACTGCGCTGAATCTGTTTATCGTAAGCTCGGTGACGTTTTTCAGCTTGTAAATGCTGTCAAGAACGCCCTCGCACGGCGTACATTCAATGGTTATTTCCTTTAAGTCAAGCTTTGAAAGCACATCCACGGGGCAGTGAACTCCCGTCAGCCCGAGCTTCTCCGTTTTCAGCTCCGAAAAGAATGAGATATCCTCCAGATCTTCCGCATCAAAGCGCAGTTCCTTGAGCTTTGTGAGCTTTGTAAGCGCCGTCGGTTCGATCAATTCAAAATGAGGTGATATGGAAAGCTTTTCAAGATCGGGAAGCTTTTCGGCGATCTCCGCAATGTCGATGATCTTTTCCCCGCTGTAAAAATCCCTGCCATATTCGTAAATGACAACATCATAGTCCTCGCTTGAAGTGTGGAAAAGTGCCTCGTCGGTGAGGTCGTCATAAACGGTTATGTAAATGCTTTTTGTGTCTGCGGCAACAGGGGTCGAGCCTATGCTGAGCATTTCCCGGCCGTCAAGGGTTATGTATCTCTCATTGACTATCTCCAGGTAATCGCTGCCCGAAGCTGCACTCGCATAGACGAGCAATGCATCATCTGCGGCTTCATAATCGATGGAAATATGCTTGAACTCATTGCTGTTTTTCAGGGACGCAAACTGCTCCTGCTCCATCGTTTCAAGCACATAGTTCAACACTGCCGCAGCGGCTTTGTCATAGTCGGGTTCAGCCCCCTCGCTGCCCGAATGACCGTCTATCACATACAAACTGCACATACGGCTGAAATACGGATCGGGTTCATATTCACCGTACAAGCTAAGGAGTTCCTGCTTATATTCATCATAACTGCTGTAATAGTCGGTCAAATTTTCGTTGTAGTAATCCTCCGAAAGATAGGTCTCCGTTATTTTCGCATAGATGAAAGCTTCGTATTCCTCCTCGCTTAGCCTTTTGAATGTCCCGTCGTCAAGCTGCGCTATCAGATATTCACTGCTGTTGCCGCTGAAAAGCTCGCTTGGCTGTGCGGTCGTTTTATCAAACGTTTCAGCCTTTACGCTTTCCGTCTGTGCAGCTTCGATGTCTGTTTCCTCCTGCGGAGCGGTCGTCTCACTGATAGCTTCGGACGCCGCTGTCTCGGACAGGCTCGCTTCGGATATGCTCGTTTCGGCTGCATCATTCCCCTTGCCGCAGCCGACCATGAGCATTGCCGCAGCTATGAACGCCGCAGCCGTTTTTGCACTGAAAATTACACTTTTCATTCTATTTCTATCCTTTCATCAAAGCTGTCGTTTTCACCCTCATAAATAAATCCATCATAATCTTCGCCCTGTTCACAGCTGAAATACATATCGTATTCAGCCGTTCCGTCCGAGCGCAGATAAAGCTCGGACGGATAGTCATAAAGCGGCACACTTTCGCCGTTGACGGTTATTTCTTTGTCTATCTTCGGCGACTGTACGAGTGCTTCATCAAAGCTCCGGCAGAGCGGCATATAGCTTTTCCCATCGGAGCGGACGAGCTGAAATTTGTTCGGCTCAAAGGTATCAGCCTTGCCCGTGAGCGATGCTATTTTCAGCTTTATCCTTATATAATAGCCGACGTACCCGTCGGGTTGAACCTTTTCCACCGTGAAGCAGTAGGAATTTTTCTCGGTGTTGAACGGATGGTCGCCGTCGGACGGCAGAGGCTCATTTTCTGTTATTTCAAGAGCCTTCCGCACGGCGTTCTTCACCGTTATCCTGTCCTCTATTTCAAGCGGCGATGCAACGGAAACGTTGTTCAGCCCGTCAGCATCGATATTGTTCGTGTAAAAATGCAGATCGGGGTAATAGGATATCCTGTCGGCGCATTTGACACATTCCTTATCACCGACAAAATCTATCTTGAAGCTGACTCTCTCATCGGGGTCGATGGTGTAATATCCATCCGATGCAATAAGCCCCGTGTCGTTCTCGGTTATCGGCAGCATCGTATAAGATGAACCGTGATCCCGACCGTGGAGCAACATTTTCTGCGGAATGAAGTCGAAGCTTTTGTAGGTGAGATTTTCGACCGTAAAAACAGCGTGGAGAACATAATCGTCCTCTCTGTATTCCGCAAGCTTCACTGCTTTCGGATAGTAATTGAGCGGCTCTGCGCCCGTGAATTCCATAAGCACGGCAATATCCATACTGCGGAATTCGAGCTGATTTTCTTTAAGCTCGGGCGTTTCCGTCTGCGGCGGTTCAGTCTCGGTAGGTTCGGTCTCGGCAAAGGTCACTGTTATGCTTTCGGAAGCAGCCGTTTCCGAGCCTTCTTCCAAGCCGCCTTTGTCCGTACAGCCGCACATCAGAACGAGCGAAGCTGCCAAAGCGGCAGCAAGTCTTTTTTTCATTTACAGCCCCCTTGTCAATAGTCGCACCGATCGATAACAACGCTTTCATACTCGGCAAAGCACGGCTCATCACGGCTTGCGCATTTCAGCATCACCTCGGTTATGTGTCCGCTGACGCTGTAAAGAACGGTGAACTTCGTTTCGCCGTCGGGATAGGTGCAAATAAAGTCGGGAAGCGCATAGACCGTGCCGATGCCGCTGACTTCGCCCTCCTCTGTCGGCTTATACATAAGCTCTTCATCGGTGCTGATGTAAACGGCTTTCGAGTTCGGGTCAAAGCTGTCCGAATCATCATAGCGGAAGCTTGCGCTGTACTTGTTCGGGTCGATGAGGAGCGCATAATCGCTTCGGTTCGTGACGGTATATTCGATAGCGAAATACTCGTCGTTTTCGCCGACCCTGCCGATGAAATATGCTTCTATTGCGGCAGGCTCGAAGCAAACCATCCTGCGATGACCGTCGCCCGGGCGCAGGTAGAACTCCTTGTAAAGATAGGTCTTTACGCTCTCATCGCTCTGCACCGCAATTATCTCCGCAAAATCTTCGGGATAGAATTTTTCACCCGTTTCGAGCGGCTCGCCGTTATAGGAAACGCCCGATATCTCCCTTGCCTGCTGTAAGCTGCAAAGTGCTTTCATATTGAGCGTGACGGTCTTGCCCGACTTGATATCATCGGCGTTTTCGTCCTTTGCTCCGAACATATAGAGCGCATTTTTACCTGCAAACAGCACAAGCTTTGAGCAGTCAAAGCTCTGGTTTTTCTGCGAGATATTCTTCACCTTCACCGTCATATCGACAGCGAACATATCGGGATCGATGCCCATTTCTGCGACAGCATCGGGATAGTAAAGCGACGATCTGAGGTCATCAAGCGAGACCGTCACCGAGAAGCTTTCGTCCTGATAGTAGGCGTGACTTTTCATCGGCGAGAGCGGCTTTATCGTTCTGACTGCGGCTTTCGTTGTCTGCACCGCCTCGGCAGTCTGCACAGGCTCGGTCTGCGTTTCGGAGGTTTCCCCTTTTTTCTCCGCTCCGCAGCCGACCAGCATCACCGAAGCCGCCAGCACAGCGGCAAGCTTTCTCTTAAAGATCATCTGTCAGCTTTCCCTTCATTTCAAATGTATGCTGCCGAGAATTTTCAGCGCAGTGCTTTTTTCACTATCGGACGAATACCCTGCCGAAGCCGAGCAGCTTTTCCCCTCGCTGTCCGAAAAGATCAGCACTGCATTTTCCGTTCCCATATAAATCTCGCAGGCGTTTCCGCCGAATGTTCCGACGGTTTTCTCCGCATTGTCGGGAATGGCTTTTCTGCCCTCGGAAATGCTGAAATTCCCGTTCCCGTTCTGCCATAGAACGCTGCCGCCTATCCTGTTGAGACTGCCGTCGCTCGGTACTGCGAAAACGATATTGCGAAGCTCGCACTGAACATAGCCCTGCGGAACTTTTCCTACAACGTCAAGCTTTCCGCTTATCTCGGCAGAAAAGCTGTCCGTCCCGAATTCGGGATAGGTCTCCGCTTCTGCAAGAACAGCAAGAGCGTTATAGAGCCTTTTCCCGTCAACAACAGCTTCAAAATGTGAGCTTTCGGAATAGGCTTCAAAAAGCTCACTCTCCGTCGGGAGAACTCCGCCCGTCACAAGCCCTGTGAGCCTGCTAAGATCGTCACCGACCATAAGCGCAGTATAGCCTCCGCCGACCTTGTATATCCCGATATCGAGCCTTGACGAAAATCCTCCGTTCGCACGGGAAAGACTCAGCGAAGCCGTTTTCTCCGCCCTGTCCAAGTCAGCTCCGCTCTCGGAACTGCTTTCCTCCAACGCTTTGCACACCTTTGAAAAAGCATCGGAGTTATCCCATTTGCTAAGCGAAAAGCTCCCGTCACCAAGGCTCACATCAGCCGCCGAGAAAGCCGCTTCACTCATAAACTGCACAAATCCGCTTTCGCTGTAAGCACTCTCCTTCGCCGAGGAGGCTTCGTCCATATAAATATACGGTTCAAAGCCGTCGGGCGCAGGAAAATATATGATCTCGTGAGCCGCACCGTTTTTGTCAGTGATCTGCGCCGTTATCCTGCCGTCATCGGCTTCGGCAACGCTGATCTCGGGCAAATCGACAAGCTTTTCCACAGCCTGAGCCGAGGTGAACGTAGTTCCGACCGTCAGAACACTCGCAGCCACAGCAATTATGACCGCCGAAGCTCTGTTCACAGGTCCTGCGGCGATGAACCGCATACGCTCTTTAAGCACCTTTTTCCCCGAAGCCATCGAGGTCGAAGCTATACCGAGACTTTCCGAATTTTTCAGTGGGATAAGGTCTATTATCGCCTTACCGTAGCGGAAACGCCGCTCCTCGCCGAGCATTTTTATTGCGGCTTCATCGCAGGCGCACTCGCAGTCACGCTTTGAAAGCACAGCCGCCGCCCACACGAACGGGTCGAACCAGTAGACCGCCAGCAGAACATACCGAAGCACCGTCCATACAAGGTCGCCGCGGCGGTAGTGACACACCTCATGCGCAGTTATATACTCCACCGCTTCGCTGTCACTCGCCGAGTCCTCGGGTATGTAGATACACGGTCGGAAAAGTCCGAAAATGCACGGTGAAGCAAGCTTTTCCGTCGTGAAGATGCGCAGCGGAGCGTTATAGGTGAACGCTTTTCTGTTTTTCCGCAGCATAAGATAAAATCTGACATTTACTGCGCAGAACCACAGGAGCAGCACTGCCGAAACGGCTCTCCTCACCGCAGTCCGGACCTCCCTCGGCGAAGCTTTTTCCGCACTCTGCGGCGAAACTTCACTCACATTCTGCTTTGCAACGCTTTCGGGAATGTACAGCTCGGCTTCGGTCGGCTGAACGGTCTCATCGGCTTGGTTCACGCTTATCACCGTTTCAGCGGCGTTCATCACGCTTATCGGACTTTGCACCAGTGCGAACGGGAGCATCAGCCTTGCCGCCGCTATCAGCCATAACGCATAGCGCACGGAGCTTTTCAGCTGCCCCTTGAAAGCCGTTCGGATAAGAATTATTATCGCTATCAGTATCGACGATGATATAACAGCTTCGGTCATTTCTTGTTTTCCTCCGCTTTTTTCAGTATATCGTAAAGCTCGTCGATATCCTCTTTTGACAGTGCGTTCTGGTCGATCATCGAGTTCACCATCATTCCGATGCTGCCCCGATAAATTCTTTCGAGGAACGACTGCGTTTCGGCAACGGCAACATCCTCACGCTTTATAAGGGTAAAGAAATGCTTTGCATTGCCGACCTGCTCAAAGCTGACCGCTTTTTTCTCCTCCATTCGTTTAAGGAGCGTTATCACGGTATGCTTAGACCAGCCGGTCTCGCCGTTGAGTGCGGCTGTTATCTGCATGATCGTGAGCGGCTCGTTCTCCCAGAGCAGGGACATTATCTTCCATTCAGATGAAGAAAGCTTTGTTTTTTCTTCCATTTTATCCTCCAACAAAAAATAGGCTGACAGGTATTGCCAACGTAATCATAATAACACATTGGTAGTCATTTGTCAACCTATTTTGATAAATTTTATTATAAAAATATTAATTTTCGATAACTGTCCTGTCTCCATCTGCTGTCCTGTATTCTTTAAGGTCGGGGAAGCTGCCGAGGATATCATCATCCAGGTCAATTTCGCTGTAAAGCCCGGTCACGCCTTTGAACCCGCCGTTCCGCATTATTTTATATATATCATTCGGACAGCCTGCGTCAACGCCCATTTCCACACCGTTTTCGTAATCATTACCCACCGTTTTTAATTGTCACAAAGCCTTATCCATCTCTGCTTTATTATAGCTTTTTATGCAAAATATGTCAATAAGCTTTGGAGCAATTTCCTAAAATTTCGCCATCGTATTGATTTGGAACACGAAATATGATATTATAAGGATAACAAAATTTTGGAGGACAGATATATGAGCATTTTGGACAAGCTGATACCCACCGGGAAGTCACAGGCGAGGACGGAGCTTGAACTGCTGATGAGCGGCTGCACAGAACAGCTTTACCCCGTTCTCAACAATTTATATCTCTATACCTCGGGCGAGGTGCGCTCTGCGGCAAAAGCCTGCACGGAGATCATCGGAAAGCGCAGCGGCAGAGAGCTTGTGCAGTATCTGTATCAGTTCAGGAACGTTTATTGCGCCCGAGAAATAAAGGAGAAAAACTACAAAAAATACAAGGCACTGTGCGGAAATGATTTTCCGTCCGTGCTTGCAGCAGGAGTATGCCACTGTGACGGCTTTGTCCGAATGAACTCGGTCAGGCTTATGGCGGAATATCCGAAATATCTTCCGCTGATGCTCTATATTTACAATGACTGGGTGGCGAACGTTCGCCTTGCTGCGGAGGAAGCCTTTATGTCTGCGGCCGAGAAAGCCGATATCACGACCATTGCGCTTTCCTATGCAGAGCTTGCCTGTCTGAAACGCTCCGAAAGGCGAAATGCGGAGAGCCTTGCCGCTGCAGAAACGCTTCTGAAACGTAGGCTCACGGCGGAAACGGATAATAGTGCCGTTGCAAAAATTTTCGCCGAGTTTCCGCAAAAAGACTGCGCAAGGATATTTTCTGCGCTTCTCACGGATAAGATCTTATCTGCCGAAAGTGCGGAGCATATTCTTTCGCTGAACAAAAATTTCTTCCGATACCGTGCGATGATTCTTTACATCAGAAATTATGAGCTTTCGCCCGATAAGCTTATGGGATATACGAACAGCAGAACACCTGCGGTAAGGCTTCTCGCTTCACAGCGGCTCATTGAGCTTTACGGGCTTTGGGACAGTGCGGAAAGGCTTCTCATCGACAAAAGCAAGTCGGTAAGGGAGCTTATGCAGTTTTATTTTCCGAAGCTTCGCCCCGAAACGGACATTGCCGCATACTGCAAGTCAGAGCTGCCGAAGCCGCAGGCAATTATGGCACTTGGCGAACTGCACTGCACCGATGAGGAGAAGACCTTTCGGGAATATGTGAACTCCGACGATGCAAAGATCGCTGCGGCAGGGATATATTCATTGTGCAGTATCACCGCCGACAAGTACAGCGGGCTTTACTACGATATGATAAGCGACCCACGCTCGGAAACGGCTAAGATGGCTTACAAAGCTTTTGTCTCCTGCAATGGCTCAAAAGAACCGTCGGCGATATGCGAAGATATCCTCCGTCACAAGGATAACGATGTCCTCTGCCGACGGTATGCATATCTTCTCTGCCGCCCGTCGCAGGGAATATGGGAAGCTATGCCACAGCTTATAACGCTTTACAGCTTTCCGAACGAGGCGGTGCGCTTAAAGATACAAAACGCCGCAGAAAAACGGAGCTGCTATTTTATCGGCAGTCCGCAATGCAAAAACGAGATAAAGGAAGCCTTATCACGATCAAATGATATTCCCGCAGAACTGAAAGAAACCATACTTTCGCAGATAGGTGAACGCTCATAAACACTTTTGAAATAAGCAAAACAGCCGAGAGAAAAAGCTCTCCCCGGCTGTTTTTTTAAGCTGTTATAGTTTCTGCCTGCTCCTCGGTAATGCAGTCGGCTTTGACCATTTTGTTTAGCACTGCCGCCGTGCGCTCCCTTGCAAGCTCGGGCGATGTATCGGGCGAATATGCGCTCGGGGCGTTGGGAAGTCCTGCAAGCATTGCACATTCATAATCGGAAAGCTCCGAGATTTCCTTCCCGAAATATCCCTTTGCCGCCGAGTCAATGCCGTAATATCCGCTGCCGAAATAGATGCTGTTCGCATAGAGGGCGAAAATTTCTTCCTTGGAGAAAGCCTTTTCTATCCGAAAAGCCATAAAGACCTCCGCAAATTTCCGCTCGAGCTTTTTCTCCTGCGTAAAAAATTCGTTTTTTGCAAGCTGCTGGGTGATCGTGCTGCCGCCCTGTTCGGGTGACATGACCTTTATATCGTGCAGAACGGCTCTGCATATTGCAAAGATGTCGATGCCGCTGTGCTTCCAAAACCGCTGATCCTCCGCCGCAATGACAGCGTTCACATAAAATTCGGGCAGCTCGTCATATTCGGCGAAGCGGCAGCGGCTTTTTATATCAGCCGCCATCTCGTAAACGCTCTTTTCTTCAAGCGCAGAAGTGTACATTTCATATCCTTGATAACCGTAATATCCCGATACTGCCAACACTCCGAGCAGTATTATCAGCAGCGATGCGATCAGCGTGCCTTTTATCGGTTTGGACTTTTTCTTCATTTTTGTCTTATCCTTTCTGTCAGTATATCCGAAATACCGGACACGATCCTTATCGCCGCAACAAGTATCACCGTGACCGCCATCATAGCTGAGATGACGACCAGAGCCGCAAGCTGTGCTATCGGGCAAAATACCTTTTTCACAGCGTCACGTTATTCCCTGGCGCTGACGATCTTGTAATAGCTGCTCGATGTTATTATATACACCGCCGTGTACAGGATACCGAACAGCACGAAGCAGCATAATGTCACTATTGCCAAAAGCTTTTTGTCCGTCAAGCCGAACAGCATAAGAAGCCTTGAAACTATCCCGAACGCAAACGCCATGTGGACCCCGGCTGCGGCGAGCGGTGTGAAAAATACCGTAAGCACCTGCGAATTTATGCTCTTTCTTATCTCCGACTTCGTCATTCCGACCTTTTGAAGAATACAGAATTTCGACTTGTCCTCAAAGCCCTCGGATATCTGCTTGTAATACATTATAAGCACTGCTGCGGCTATGAAAACCGTGCCGAAGAGGATACCGAGGAAGAACAAACCGCCGTAGAGAGCGTAAAAATCGCTTCTGCCGCTTTCAAGTCCGTCCAGTCCTACGCCTGCCCAGTCATCGGGGTGTTCAGCTCTGATCTTGGCAATGTTGTCAGTCATTTCCTTGGTTATTTCTATCTGCTTATCCGCATCGCAGGAAAGGTCAAAGGCGTAATAATCGTGCATATAGGAAGATGCATTGCCGTAAATGCCGAGCTGAAGCTCATACAGTTCCTTTACAACGGATTCGTCCTTTACAAAGATGAAAACGGACGGTGTCATCTGCTCTGCATCAACGCCGTTCGGAACGAAAGCATCAATATGTTCTTTGATATTAAATGTGCCGTATTCCGCAATTGTGAGCGTATCAAAATCATAGTCTTTTTTCGTAGTGTAAATAAGCGCTTCGCCGTCCGAAAGTGTTTCATTCTTGCCCATAAGACGGTTATAGTCGGCGAGCGTGATGATAAAAAGCTGACGGATATCGGAGTTTCCTACCTCATCTCTTCGGTTCGGGTCAAGTATGATCTCACTGCCGACAAGACCGCCCGAAATGTCAAGATAGGTGTAATGAAGGATATTCCCGGGCGTTTCGCCGAATCTTTCAAGTGCAGTGTTTACAGCACTTCTGCTCCACGAAACGACTTTTTCATCTGTCGAATAAGTGTCAACGACAATGTTCCTCGGATAACGGCGGGCGAGCATATCCTCCTCGCCGACATAAAGGCATATCGTGGAAGAAAGCGTTACCAGCACCATTGTTGACAGTATGCATATCGAGGCCAAGCCTGCGCCGCTTCGCTTCATTCTGTAAGCCATCTGCGAAACGGAGATGAAGTGGTTCGTTTTGTAATAGTACCTTTTGTTCTTCTGCAAAATTTTGCACAAAGCGACCGAACCTGAAACGAACAGCATGAACGTTGCGGCAATTACCATTATTACAGCAACAAAAAACGCAAAAATCGCTTCAAGCGGATTTTGGATATAAACGGCAAGGAAATATGCCGCTCCGAGGATAAGCGCACCCAATGCAGCGAGAAAATAGTTCGCTTTCGGCGGCTTTTCGCCCGAATTTTCGCTTTTCATAAGTTCTATCGGATCGGAAAGATGAATCTGACGGAGCGAATTTATAAGTATGAGCAGGAATATCACCGCATAGTAGACCATTGCGTGGATCATCGACTTTGGCTCTGCGTTAAATGTGTATGAAGCTGCACCGCCAAGCATTTTGGTCAGTGCAAGCTCCGCAAGCTTTGAAAAAAGCACACCGCAGGTTATTCCCACAACGAGCGAAGAAACATATATTATAAAAGTTTCCCACAAAAGTATCCGTGAGATGTTCCGCTTATCCATTCCGAGAATGTTGTAAAGTCCGAACTCGGTTTTTCTGCGGCGGATAATGAATGAATTCGTGTAAAAGAGAAAAACTGTGGAAAAAACGACCATTACGCCACAGCCCATATAAAGGAGCATATGCATTGTTGTTCCGCCCTGCATTTCCTTTACAAAACTGCTGACGGTAAGAAACGATGTGATGTAGTACATCATTATCATTCCCGAGCAGGTGAGGATATAAGGAAGATATATGCGGCGGTTCTTTTTTATGCCATTGACCGCCAGCTTCGGGTACAGAAGCATCGTGTTCATCAGACCGCACCTCCCGAAGCGATAATGGTGAGGGTATCGGAAATTTTCCTGTAAAGCTCCTCATTCGTGCAGTTTCCTCTGTAAAGCTGGTGGAAAACTTCGCCGTCCTTGATGAAAAGCACACGGTTTGCGTGGCTCGCCGCCTTGACGGAGTGCGTTACCATAAGTATGGTCTGACCCTCGGAATTGAGCTTTGAGAATACGGCAAGAAGCTCATCGGAAGCTTTGGAGTCGAGCGCGCCCGTTGGCTCGTCCGCAAGCAGAAGCTTCGGCTCGGTTATCATTGCTCTTGCGGCGGCTGTCCTCTGCTTCTGTCCGCCCGATATCTCATAAGGATATTTGTCGAGCAGGTGTGTTATGCCGAGCTTTTCAGCGGCAGGCATAAGTTTTTTCTCCATTTCGCCATAGCTCATTCCCATAAGCACCAGTGGCAGGAGGATATTGTCCCTCACGGTAAATGTATCGAGCAGGTTGAACTCCTGAAATACAAAACCGAGGTTGTCACGTCTGAACTTTGCCGTTTCCTTTTCTTTAAGCTTTGCAATATCAGCACCGTCGAGCAAGACTTTTCCTCCCGTTGGCTTATCGAGTGCGGCAAGAATGTTGAGGAGGGTCGTTTTGCCCGAGCCGCTCTCACCCATTATTGCGATGTATTCACCCTTTTCGGCGGTAAAGCTGACATTTTTCAGAGCCTCGACCTTAGCCGAACCGATACGTGCGGTGTAAGTTTTTTTCACATTTGTTACTTCAAGTATTGGCATTGCTGTCATTCCTTTCTGAATTTCTGATATAAGTATAACAGAAAAGGAAAATGTCCGCCATTGATACGGCTTACATTTTCCCCAAAAAGCTTACAATTTTGTAAGGTCATTCAATTTCAAGACTGCGGCTTTCGAGATACAGCCTTATCACAGTGCCGCTGTCGCCGCTTTCTGCGGTTATCTTATGCCCGAGCTTGCCGCATATCCGCCTGCACAGATACAGACCTATGCCGCTCGCCTTTTTGTCAAGTCTGCCGTTACAGCCCGTGTAGCCTTTTTCAAATATTCTCGGAATATCTTCGGGGGCAATGCCAATTCCCGTGTCCCTTATGCAAAGGGTGAGCGGCTCCTCGCAGTATATTTCGACCTCGCCGGACGGGGTGTATTTTACAGCGTTTGATATGATCTGCTCGATGACGAAAAGAAGCCATTTTTCATCGGTGAGAACAGTCTTTTCAAGCGGCTTGTAGACAAGCTTCAGCTGTCTGCGGATAAACTGCGATGAAAATTTTCGCACAGCCTGCTTTACAATGCTGTCAAGGTCGTATTCTTTTATAACGAGGTCACTGCTGTTGCTGTCAAGACGAAGATAACAAAGCACCATTTCGGCATACTGCTCTATTTTCTGCAAATTTTCCGAAAGCTCGCTGTATTCGGGACTGTCGCCGTTCTGCAGGATAAGACCCATTGCGGCGATAGGCGTTTTTATCTGATGCACCCACATCGTGTAGTAGTCGGTCATATCCGAAAGCTTTTCGGCGGCTTCGTTTTCTGCCGCTTTGAGCGAATCATAGAGAGTATGTATGAGCTTTGTATAGTCCTCCTCTATTCCATTTTGGGGCAAGGGGATATTTTCTGCCGAAAGAGTTATCTCATCGGCAAGCCTTTGCAGTGCGGTACGCTTTCGGCGGTAGGAAACATAGCCTGCCGCAATGATGACAGCCCCGAAAAAGCCGCTCAGAACAGCACCGTACAGCACGGGCGCAAGCGGAAGTTCATACAGCGAAAACACGACTGCAAAAACTGCGCACGTTATGAGCCACGCAATTATACTTTTCTTATGAGCCGATAAAAATTCTCCGAACATCTGCTTTTACTCCACAATATAACCCATACCCGACTTTGTTTCGATAAAATCGGCAAGCCCAGATTTTTCAAGCTTTTTCCGAAGCCTTGAAACGTTCACCGTCAGCGTGTTCTCATCAACATAGCTGTCCGTTTCCCACAGCTTGTTCATAAGGAAATTCCTGCTCACGACATTTCCCTTGTTTTCAAGCAATGTGAGCAGAATGCGGTATTCGTTCTTCGTAAGGTCTATTTTTTCGCCGTTGAAGGAGAGCGTTGCATCGGAAACATTCAGCATCGCACCCTTGTGAGCGATAACATTCGTTTCCGAGCCGAAATCATAGGTTCGGCGAAGTATAGCCTGAATTTTCGCCATAAGAACAGTCAGGTCGAACGGCTTTGCGATAAAATCATCGCCGCCCATATTCATTGCCATAACGATATTCATATTATCCGAAGCGGAGGAAAGAAACACAACGGGCACTTTTGATATCCTGCGAATCTCCGAGCAGAAATAGAACCCGTTATAATACGGCAGACCGATATCCATAAGCACAAGGTGAGGTGAGAACTCGGTAAATTCAGTCATTATGTCCTTGAAATTCTCTGCGCACTTCGCTTCAAAGCCCCATTTTTCAAGATGATTTTTCACGGCGTTTGCAATAGTGCGGTCGTCCTCGATCATAAGTATTTTATACATTCCGGGGTCTCCTTTTTTATGTTTTGAACTAATTATAGCACAAAAAAAGAGGCGTTTCAACAAGTAAATTATCAATTGTAAAATTTCAACCATTAATTATCAATTGTCAACTATCAATTATCAATTCAAAAGGCTTTCAACTAATAATTATCAATTGTCAATTCTCAATTGTCAATTAAAAAAGCCGCCGCACAACCATTCGGGAGCAAAAAAAGAGACAAAATACAGCAATTTCATATTGTCAATTCACGGTATTTCAACAAGTGAATTAATTTTTATCAAACTATCCACCTATCCACAAATTATTGTAGGGGACGGGTCTCCCATCCCGTTTTTGAACGGCATTGGCGACTGCGGGACGAGAAACACGCCCCCTACGAAAAAATAAGGTAAAAACCAGCGATTACAAATGCACCGATTATCAATTGTAAAATTTCAACCGTTAATTATCAATTGTCAATTCTCAATTATCAATTCAAAAAGCTGTTATGTTATGTTACAATAGATAGGTGACACAAAGTATAGAAAAACAACTTCCAAAATGATATAATGTTTAAGAACCACC
>CAKSKU010000014.1 GCA_934465295.1 uncultured Oscillospiraceae bacterium | reverse complement strand
AAAAAATCGCTTAATATTTTATATTCAGCTTCTCTTATATTTCTAATTGTATAGTCCATAGATTACCTCTCCAAATTTCGATTTATCATACAGACGAAGCAATTACGCATTACGAATTATTTTTGCTGCAGTTCGCCGCATCGATAGCCAGCACGAGCATAAGAACGTTTATCTCATCGGAATCGTCAAAAATTTCAATAGCGTATGTATCGGTAAGGTGAAAAAGCTCCCTTGTGATATTGGCGGCAACAAGACCGTTCGGCTGTCTTACCCTATAATTCCAGCCGAAAAAGTCGCCCTCTATGCTCCAGCCGTTGTAGTCAATGTCATACTTAGGAATAAAAAAGGTGATCTTTCTCTTTATCCTGCCGAGGTATCTTCCGCCAATATGAACATCAAATTCGGCAAAAATACGAAGAAGCTTTTCCTGTATATAGCCGATCTCACCGCCGAAACGGTCAAAGACCCGTATCCTGTGTCCAATAGCGAGAAAATCAGCCTTTGCTGTATATTTTTTTTCCATATTTTCATCGTAAATATCAAAGCTGTCCGTCCAGCTGAACAAACGCTGTTTTATATAAAGCTTCATTCTTATTCCCTCCAAAAAAAGTCGTTTTTTCCATACTTCGCCTAAATGTTGCTTCTGTTTCATTTTCAGTAAAATTTCCGTTGAAAAAATATTTACAAAAAATCAATTCAAATTCACAACTAAATCATTTAACATTCAGAAATACTTAACTATAATATGTTATATTATAAGCTGTGATATGCAATAAACAGATCATTTTTTACCGGAATGTCCGCTTCTGGCTTCATTCGCAGTATAAAATCATCATGAATAGAGCAAAATAGATACATAATCTTCCTGCTCAACTCCGTTATCTCGGAGCGGCTGCCTGTCATAATTTTTGTCAATGACCTTGCCGACGGAAACGGCACAGGCTTTTAGATCATCACAAAAGGAGAACCTACTATGAACATTACAGACATCAAAATCAGAAAAATAATTCCCGAGGGCAGACTCCGTGCCATCATCTCCATCACTATCGATGATATGCTCGCTATCCACGACATCAAGGTAGTTCAGGGCGATGAGCGTCTTTTCGTTGCAATGCCGAGCAGACGTGACGAAAACGGAATGTTCCGTGATATCGTTCACCCCATCTCCCCCGAAGCAAGAGGAAGCATCGAAGGTCAGATCCTTGACGCTTACACCCGTCATATCGAGCTTATGCAGGCTGAACTCGAAGCAGAACAGTCAGGCACTATCCTCTGATAAAACTGTAACCTCTGCCGTCCCTTTCACGGGGGACGGCTTTTTTATTTGGTTTTATATCCCAAGCTTTCTTGCGGCAAGAAGAAGCGCAGTCTGCGTTTTTCCGTCCTTGATCTCGCCGTTTATGACCATTTCAACAGCCTGTGAAAGCGGCATTTTCTCAACGTCGAGAAATTCGTCCTCGTCAAGATGCTGCTCGCCGAAGGAAAGTCCCGTCGCAAGATACATATGTATCTTTTCGGTAAGATACGCTACCGAGGGATACATCACGCCGAGATACTCAAAGCTTTCGCACTCCGCACCGACTTCCTCCTTAAGCTCACGCAGACCTGCACTGCGGTGATCCTCGCCGACTTCAAGCTTTCCTGCAGGTATCTCCGTCAGCACTTCCTGAAAAGGATAGCGGAACTGCTTTACGAGGTAGACCTCGCTCTTTTCATTAACGGGAACAACGCAGACACCGCCGGGGTGGATAACAAGCTCACGGGTAACTATTGCACCGTTTTCAAGCTCTGCTTTATCCTTGCGTACTTTTATGATCCTGCCGTCAAAGATCGGCTCTGTTTCAACTGTTTTTTCCTGAAGATGCATATAAAAAACGCTCCTTTATCGGAATTTTAAAGCAACAAATGTTCTTTTGAAAATTATAGCACATTTATTCGATTATTTCAAGGGGTTGGGGAAATTTTTTGCAAAAATAAAACAGGTCAGACTTTATCCGACCTGTCAAGCGGCGTTTTATAAAAAAAAACCCTCGCCGGGACACTTGCAGGCAGAGGTGTGCGAGGTTTTATCATTTACGTTATATGCAAAACAGGCTTAAAAGTCAAGCTTTTTTATGACCGAACTTGACAAAACCCTCCCGATATGTTATCTTAAAATCAGAAAAGCATTTATCTATCCGAATTTGGAAAGTGAGAACAACAGCGAATGAATATAATATACTATCCCGATGAAAACAACGTTTCAACCGCTATGAAGCAGGACGAACCACTGCTTGTCCTTGTATCTTTTGACGGCGAACAGCTTATAGTCAGTCAGATAGACGATGCGGTCGAGCATCACATACTTTTGCGCAAGGCAGGTTTCTCCGATACGGACATAGACAAATATTTTCGTCTTGTGGTCGATCACGAGGGCGCAGACTGGACTTTCGTCTGTCCGTCGACATACAGCAGCGTTACACGCAAGGAAAAGCAGATAGAAGGCTTTTTCAAAGACGGTATGGACATTATCCCAAAGGCACTGAAACAGCTTGGCTATGATGTCCCGATAGAGATACCCAAGCGATACAGACGCCATTTTGATATGATGAAATAAAAAACGTGCAGGTCAGTTTATGCTTGACCTGCACGTTTTATTTTGGTGCATCTGACGGGATTCGAACCCACGGCCTTCAGAGTCGGAGTCTGACGCTCTATCCAGCTGAGCTACAGATGCAAATGTAATGCTCCCTGCAATGCTCGGGAGCATTATTTAATATTTTAATATTATGCATTTTAATTGGAAATATTCAGCTTTCTTCCCTTGCTGACATCTGCCGAATTGGACGATGAACAGTAATCTGCGACCTGCTTGCTTTTTGCGGCTTCGTCAAGCTTGTACTTGATCTCGTCACGTTTTTTCGCAAGGCTGTCGTAGGCTTTCTTCTCGTTCCGCTTGATCTCCTCACGAAGCTCCTGAACACGCTTTATCTTGTCCTGAAGCTGCATAAGATCGCCGTTGAGGTCGTCTATCTGCTCAAAGCGGAGCAGGGCGTTGATCTTATCCATACGCTCGATCGTCTGCTCGCTGACATACTGCTTGACTGCGACTGAGATACCGTCCATATTGGTAAGTATCTGCTGGCGTTCTTCGATGAGGTCGCCAACGCCGTCTATGCTGTCCTCGGTGACTATACGGGAAGTTATTTCATTATAATGCTCAAGCTGATGAATCTTATCGTCCATCAGTTCGATAATGGTCCTGTTCAAACGAACGCCCCCTTTGTGGGTGGGGAAGCCCCACGGCAAATTCACGCCGAGCTCCACTTCGTTCCGCTTTGTTTGCGGAAAAATCAAGCTTTCACCCGTGAAATAAATATTTTTTATTCAATACATTTTAAAAATGGGGAAGCCCCACGGCAAATTCACGCCGAACTCCACTTCGTTCCGCTTTGTTTGCGGAAAATCAAGCTTTCACCCGTGAAATAAATATTTTTTAATCAACACATTTTAAAAATGGGGGAAGCCCCACGGCAAATTATAATAAAGCTTTTTTCAGGTTCAGATCTTTTTGCTTGCCTCATCGAAAGCATCACGAAGCTCCTGGAAAAACGGGATAAGTCCTTCGAGTATCTCTTTATCCTTTTTCATATTCGCCTGAATGATCTGCTCACGGAAATACTGATAAAGTGAGGCGAGGTTGTCTGTGATCTCGTAATTTTCCTTAAGGCTCGCATCGAGCGCATCAACGATATCTCCGACTCTTGTTATGGAATTATGAGCCTTGGGGATATCCTTGTCCTCGATATAGATGACCGCTTTCTGCAGCTCAACTATCGCCTTGTCATAAAGCGCAATGAGAAGCTGAGCAGGGGTCATTGTCGTAACGACATTGTTCATATATTTCTGATATGGATTGGGTACCATGGAAAACACCGCCCATTAGTTATTTGAAGGTGCGCTCTGTTGTTATTCGGAGCGCACTGTCTGGCTTTCCTTATGAGTCAGAACCGAAGAGGGAGGAGGACTGGCTCTGCATATTGCTCATATATGTTTCGAGCGTAGTGAACTGCTTCCAGTAACGTTCCATCTCGTTTTCGTATCTTGTCTGGAGGTTATTGATAAGAGTCTGCATATTGCTGATCTGTGAATAGAGTGCATTGGATTTTTCGGTCGTTGTGTTCTCGATGCCTGCCATGCCCGAGAGATAGCCGACCTTTTTATCTCTTGTGGAGATAGCCTTATCGATCGTATTGTTGAGCGTTGCAGCAAGTCCCTTGTCGGAATCAACGAAGAAGCTTGTTACCTTGTCGCCATATGTATTGATAGCATTTTCGAGCTTATCCTCGTCAACAACAAGCTTGCCGTTGCTCTTCCAGTCGGTAGCAAGGCTTATGCCAAGGTCATAGAGTGTGAAGCCGTCTACCTTTGCGGAGGACATTGCACCTCTGAGGCTTGAAACGAAGGTGGAAAGGTAGCTGTCCTGATAGAGCAGACCCTTCTTGGCTTCGTTGTTCCACTTTTCAATCTCGTCCGACTTCATTTCTTCTTCCTGTTCTTCGGTAAGAGGATCGTAGTAGGAGCCGTTCTTCTTCGGACGGGAGGTCTGTATCTCGCCGTAAACATCATCGAGGAGCTGGTTGTAAGCGTCGATGAACTTGATAACGGTGTCCTTGATGGAGGAGGTGTCCTTTTCGGTCGTTACGGTTATTTCGTCAACGCCCTCAACGGATGAGTCAAAGTTGCCGAGCTTACCGATGTTGAAGGTCGTGCCGTCAAAGGTGTACTCATTGCTTGCACTTGTGTAGGTGGTGTAGTTTTTGCCGTCTGTGCTGATAGTAATAGTACCGTTCTTGCCGTAAACGTCCTTCTTTGTAAAGTCATCACTGCTGTTGAACAGGGAGTTGAGAAGATTTCCTCGTGTCTGTTCAATGTTCAGCTTGCCTGACGTACCTGTCTCCTTTGATTCGAGCGTAAAGCTCTGCGTCATAGTGCTGAATGTAGCTTTTACGCCGATATCGGCATTGTTTATGGTGTTTATGACATCGCCGATAGTGCTGCTCTTTTCAAAGGTGAATTTTTCGCCGTTTATGGAGAATTCAAACTTATCACCATTGAGTGCAGTATTGAAAGCTGCATCGCCGAGCTTTGTGGTCGTGCCCATTGTGCTGCCCATGGTATTTGCAAGACCAACAGCTTCGGTGTTGTACTGAATGCTGAAGGTATGTCTGATGCCGTCATTTGCGTTGTTGAAAACGAGGGTCGAAGTGCCGTCCTTGAATTCAAAGCCCTGGTTATCGGCTTTGATATCCTTGAAAGCTTCGTTTGCAGCTTCGAGGAAGTTAGCCTTTGCCGTTTCAGCGTCGGTGCTTCCCGTAAATGTTACCTCTCTCGTTGTGCCGTTGTAGGTCATATTTACGGTGTATTTCTTGTCGTCAGCGTTGTTGCTGAAATCGAGGACGATCTGGTCGGTCGAGACAGCACCGCCGGACTTGACCTGAGCTGCGGATGCTGATGTTGCTGCGCTGATGTAGTATGCAGCGGCAGTTGCAGTCGAGCTTGCTGAAACCTTGAGCTTGTCGTTCGTGGACTCAGCCTTGTACTTGTTCATAACGGAGTTTGCCTTTATTGAGGTATTGCTGCCCCAGTCAAGGAACTTCGACTGGAAATCGGAGATCTTGGAAATGCTGGAGCGGTAAGCTTCCTGCTTCCACTGGAGGGTCTGAAGCTTCTGCTTTTTCGCATTAAGTCTGTTTTTGGTGTTTGCAGCCATTGATTTAACAAGGCTTTCGGTGTCAAGTCCCGAAATAAGACCCGACATTCTGTTATTGCTCCATAAGCCGGAGGTAGATGAAGTTGAAGATGTGCTTGCCATGATCATCGATCCTTTCACTTGTTGTTTTTGTCAAGCAAAGCTGCGAGAATGTCGATCGAAGGCTTATTTACCGCAGCCTGCATATTGAATTTTTCTGTATCGTAAAGCTCGCTTCGTGCGATCTTCACGTTTTCGGGAGCGTCAACGCCGATCCTTATGCGATCCTTCGATATTTCAACTACCGTGACCTTGATATTGTCACCGATGATGATGCTCTCGTCCTTTTTTCTCGAAACGACCAGCATTTAAGCACCCTCCTTTTTAAAAGCGGGGAACTTAAGCGGATAATTTTCCGAAGCGATGACCTGAACGCCCTTTTTTGCGGCGGAATTTATCACTATCGGACTTTTGAGGTTGATCGTTGTGTTGATATATTCATCGGGAACGACCGCCATGCACAGGATATCGATCTCTGCGCCGTCGGCTTCGATAAGAGCCTTTGTTTCGCTGTCAAGCTCGACAGAATAATCGGAAACGAATTCCCTTGGGTCAAAAACGATAAAGCAAAGGTTCGGATTATCCACGCTTTGCAGCCACATCGGATATTTGTCCTCTCCGCACGGAGAAAGCAGCACAAAGCGGTGGTTTTCTTCAAAGGCATAAACTCCGTTCGGGAAGTCTATGATGACCTCCTCGGAAATTTCTTCTTCGCCGAAATCTCTTGTTTTTATTATCATATAAAAATCCTCTTTATGGCATAAAGCTTATGCGATAACGTCGACTTCGCCCTTGTAGTTCGGGTCTGCGCTTCTTGGGAAATAGAGCGGATCGCCGAGATATTCTATTTCAAGTTCGGGCATCTGGCTTACTACAAATTCAATGCTTCCCGGAACGAACTCAAAGCCGTTTTTAAGGTCGGAGATCGAACCGATGTCGGAGCTGCTGTCGCTGCCGACCATGCTGTAATTGATGCTCAGTGTTCCGTCGTTGTAGCTGATGCTGCTTTCCTTTGACTTCGGAAGTCTGCTGAGGATAGCCTCGATGCTCTGCGAGGAGCTTCTTGAAACGGCTGTCGTCTTTGCTGCGGTCTCGGATTCCGTGTCGCCTATTTTTGCAACTGCGTCATAGGTGAGTGTGAGCTTGCTCGGCTGAACATTTGTCGGAACATAGCTGTCAAGCTTCGGCGATGAGATATCGACCTTGTACGGCTGTGCGGCTACTCTTACACCGTCTGAACCCTTTGAGATCTTTACGGACGGCTTGAGTGGATCCGCCTCCCTCGGCTTGAGCTGTGCATTTGTTACATTTACTTCGATCTTAATAGGAATATGCTTGATACTTAGAAGCTGATCCATAATTTATCCCTGCTTTCTGTCAGATATAATCAGATGAAATCGAATATGCTTCTCGGAAGGATATTTGCACTGAGCTGGAGCATAGCGTTGTATGCTGCCTGCATAGCGTCCATATTCGTGATCTCTTCGTTCATATCGCAGCCTTCAACATCATTCTGACGTTCAAGAAGGCTTGCTTTGTAATCCTCGTCCTTATCGAGATAGAATTCAGTGCTTTTGTACTTAGCGCCGAGCGTTGTTATCTCGGTGAGGATGCCTGTGTTGGATTTATCGAGAAGGTCGATCGCCGCATTTGCACGGGAGATATCGCCCGCTTTGAGAGCGTCTGCGGTGTCGAAAATGAGCTGAACAAAGTTCTGGCTGAACTGCTTATCGTAGGAAGCCTTGGAGAAAGGATCGTTTTCGTTGTAATCGGAATTTACGGATGACTTGACCGTTGTGAGACCCGTGCCTGTGATCTTCGCACCGTTCATGCTCACATCAACGGCAGTTCCGACCTGCACCTCACCCTCGGCGTTGTACTTGATGCCGAGTCCGATATCAACATATATCGGCTTGCTGCCGCCTACATTTGCTGTCTTGATATATTTTCCGTCGACCTTCACGATCGAACCGTCGCCCTTGGAGGCATCGTATTCAGCCTCTGTTGCAGCTTCGCCCGTGTAGTAACGGTAGTTTGTCTTATAATACTTTGTAACAGGACCGTTTTCCGTCTCACGGGTAACAGCCTTTACGGAATCGGGATCGTTTGCCGAGATGGTGTTATATTCAGCCTCATTGATCTCGGTATCATATCCCTCGTCATAAGCAACTCTTACAACAGTGTCTGCTTCGCCGTTTGCTACCTTTGCATTGTAGTCAGCCTCCGAGATCCGCTCCATATAGTGTGCGCCGTCGGGGGTGATATCATCAACGGGAACGCCGTTATATGTAACGATCCTGTGACCCGTTACAGCATCACGGGCATCCGTAACGCCGTCATCCTCTTTAAGAGTGCTGAAAGCGGGCGAGGAGTTGTTCGTGCCGCCGAAAAGACGTCTTTCGGCATAGTCGGAGTTGAGGGTCTTAAGCGCACTGTCAGCGTACTGTTCAAGCTCATGTGCGATAACATCGAGTTCGTCCTGATTGTATGTGCCGTTGCAAGCCTGATCGAGCTTTGTGGAAACATCGATATATACCTTATTTGCAAGGGTGTAAAGGTTCTGCTCGGCAGCCTCGTAAAGTCCCTTTGTCATCTTAAGGTTGGAGGTGTACATTCCAAGATCCTGAAGGCTCTTGCGGACTGTCATCGCCTTGCTCGCATTGATAGCATTCTCGGAGGATCTGAAATAGTCCATCTGGGATTCGATCTTAAGCATGCTTTTTGTATAGCCCGACAAAAGCCTGCTGTTGTTTTTAAGGTATTTTCTGTCCGTAAAGTTCTGAGTTATTCTCATTTTATATCACCCTCCGTTATCTGCCGACAACGCCCATATCGTTTATGAGCTTATCGAGTGCCTCGTCAAGAGTTGTTACCATTCTTGATATTGCATTGTACCATTTCTGGTAGTTGAGCATATTGATACCCTCTTCGTTGATGGAAACGCCCATTACTTCATCTCTTGCATCGTTAACGGATTCAAGCATGATATCGGTTGTTTTGAGTATCTTGGAGTTGCCCTCGATCTGTGTTCCGAGAGTGTCGGAGATATGCGCAACGAACTTTTCGAGCGTCATTTTGAGCGGATCGTTGATACCCGTTTCGTCGTTTCCGTATTCAAGGGAGGTATTTTCAAATATTGCGAGGCACTTATGGATGAAGTCGTTGTTGAGTTCGTCCATATTGTCTTCTGCGCCGTTAACGAACTGCTCAGGCTGTGCGATAAGACTCGGGAGGTTTCTCCATACGTCTGTTACCTTGATGTCAGCGGCTGCTGAACGGAAGCTTGAACTGCCGTCGTCCTTTGCGTATGTGAAAAGCTCGAGCGGATTGCCGTCAGCGTCCTTGAAATCCTTGTATATATCATTGAAAGCCTTTGTGAGCGTTGCCGTGAACGCATTGAGCATATCACGGTAATATTCAATGCCCTGATAGTCATTCGCATACTGTGACTGGAGAGGAATATTGACATTCATCTGAGTAAGCGCATCGCCAAGCTTGCCGTCATCTCCGGCACTGACTGCAAGGTCTGCGCCATTGTTTCTTACATATTCGGCAATATCATCTGCGTATCCGACAGTTTCCCATTCAACCTCGGACTTTGTACCCGAAACAACGAAAGCAAGATTTCCTGCGGTCGGGTCTTCTTCGGAGAAAGCGATCTGAGCATACTTGGCATTTGTACCCTTGACCTCAATGACCGTCTGACCGCAGAGGTCAACAGTGCCTGCCGCAGCGTCATAATTAACTTCACCGTATTCCTGAAGCTTTGTGATCGCTTCATTGATCTCATCCGCAGAACCCTTTGCAATGCTGTTGCTGAGTTCTTTGATAAGGCTGTTTACTTCGTCGGGATAATTCTTTATCTGGGTTTTGAAAGCCGTCATATCGGTATTTTTGAAGATACCCTCGCCGTTATAAACGTCAAGATAGCCCCGGAGTGCGCCGCCCTTGAGCTTATCCTTGCCGGTGATATTGACGGTCTCCTTGGTCTGCTGAACATACTCTCTGTTAGTCATGCCCTTGTTCGTGGCAAGCTTTTTCCAGAGGTCTGCGTTCATCAGTCCGTCATAGCGATCCTCTTTCGGGATATAGTTTCCTGCGCTTGTGATCTTGAAACCCATGTAGAGCGGGTCGGGGTCTTCGACAGTCATTGTCATCTGAGCGTATTCATCGTTATGTACAGCGACCTGACCTGCAAATGTGACCGTGAACGCACCGTTCTTCTCCTCGGTGACGGAAACATCGCCGTATGATGAAAGCTCATCGATAAGGAGGTTCATCTGGTCTTTGAGTTCGAGCGGACCGTAATCATTATCTACCTGATAGCTGTTTGCGGTCATTTCCATATAGTTCATCTGAACATAGCTGTTGGTTATCTGCTTGTTGAGGTTAGCCATGCTCTCGAAAATTCTGTTTATGCGGTCAACGGAGATGTTGGCATCGCTCTTTGTCTGATTGGATATATCATCGAGACGGGAGTTCATATAGCGTATCTGCTGTGTAACGGACTCAGCCGCACGGAATGCAACATTCGCAAGCTCTTTTCTGTTGGCTTCATCGGTAGCGAAGCTCTGGAGAGCCGACTTGAACTCGGAAAGGTTAGCCGCAAAGCCGTGTTCCTTTGATTCAATATTGTCAAGAGCCGTTTCAACGTCCTTCATTACGACATCTTTTATATTGTAGTCGTTGTCGAGGGTCGTGTAGCTTCTTACCTTTTCATCGATAAGAGCGTCTCTGTACTGACCTACGCCGACATTGTCAACGCCCTGTCCCGCAAGGCTGACGCCTGTGTTGTACAGAAGATTGTAGCCCGTGTTTGCTATGGAGCAAACGTCGAGTCTCTGACGGGAGTAGCCTGCCGTCTTAACGTTGCTGATGTTGTTGCCTGTTATATCAAGAGCCTTCTGCGCAGAGTTGAGCGCCTCTCTCTGCACATACAGTCCCATAAAGCTTGAAGCCATTGTTTTTTCCTCCTCAGACCTTATTCATTATTGCCGAACGTGTAGCGTGTTCGGTCTTTAATCCGCCCTTGCCGTCATAGGTGTCCAGCTCTGCGGTCTTTCTTTCCACTCTTTTGAGCCTGCCCGTGATGATGACGTTTGCAAGGTCGTTGAGTTCCTTTATCTTCATAACGCAGGCGGAAAGCTCCTCATACTGTCCCTCCAGCCTTTTCTTGCAGGAGATCGGAGCTTTTTCGATTATTTCCTTGAATGTGAGATCCTTGTCCTCTCCGAGGATCTCAATGCGCTTTTTTTCCATCGAATTTGATTTCATTATAAGCGCCTGTTCCTTGGAAAGGCTTCGGCTCAGCTCTTCAATTTTATCATTGTTTATCATATCGAGCTTGCTGTATTCAAAATCGAGCAGCTCTTTGTAATGAACGATATATTCATTAAAAAAGCGAACAAGCTTAAAGTAATCTGCAGCCAAATCAATTCACCCTTTCCAAAGTAATCGGGAAATTTTATCCTTCAAATATCGATGCCGCAACGCTCTCGGGGGAAACATTGTAGCTTCCGTCAGCTATCCTGCTCCTGAGCGAAGCGATCCTGTCAGCCGAAGCATCGCTGTCGGCGAACTTCTTTGCGGAAGCCTTTGCAGCTCCTACACCTGCCGCTCTTGCGCCTGCGGACATTTCAAACGTATCGACTCTCTTTGCAAGGGAAGCGGATACCTTTTTGCCGTCACTGACGCCGGACTTGTAGCTGTTTTCCATCTTTCTGTATATGCCCATCGCATTACCGAGTTTACCAACTTCCATAAAACAGCCTCCTATCATTTTTTCTTGATGTGTGATCTGCGCCCTTATCAAAAGGCGCTATTTATCTCTATTATTTTTATCGGCAGCAACTTTAAAAACTTTAGCGTTTTTTTCTGATTTAAAATAAATTTAACAATTTCCCGTCCGCAGGAAGTCTGTCCTGCCCCTGTAAGAGACCTTTTTTGACAAAATTTATGAAAGCAATACAAAATCGGGGCTGCCGAACTGTTGATCTTTTACATCAGAGCGGGCGCATTTCGGGTTTTCTCTTCTTGTAAACGGCGTAATATTTAAAGCCGCAGCTTTTGAGCAGTTCACCGCAGTGATCGAATCTGTCGCCGAGCGTTACGGGAGTGTGAGCGTCCGAGCCGAGCGTTATAAGCTCGCCGCCAAGCTCCTTAAATCGCCTGAAAACCTCGGAATTCGGGTTCGGCTCGCTCATTCCCCTTGAGAAAGCTCCGCTGTTGCATTCGAGAGCCTTTCCGTCGGAAACGAGTACACGGAGTATCTCATCGATATAGTCCGAATATTCGCAGTAAGAGTAGCTAAGTCCGTGCTTTAGGCCATAGCGCACGATGTAGTCAAGATGTCCGAGACTGTCATAGCATTTTATCCGTTTTATGCGTTCAAGCGTGACCTTGAAATAGCGTTCGTAGGGATCGGCACCGTTCTTTTCAAAAAATTCGGGGAAATAAGGGTCAATGCCGTCAATAACATGGTGCGAGCCGATGATAAAGTCGAGCCGATCATATTTTTTCACAAGCTCGTCAAGATAATCGGCAATGTGAAGCTGCAAGCCAAGCTCAACGCCTACGGAAATGTCGATAACGCCGCTGTACTGCTCCTTAAGCTCGCTCATTTTCGCAAAATAAGCCTCAAAATCAAGGTTGAAATCAACGTCCGAGACCATATCGTAATCGTGGTGGTCGGTAACGCATATCTCCGTCATTCCGAGTGAGATCGCACGTTCGATCTGCTCTTCGGGCGGAGTATCGCTGTCCCCCGAAAAGCTCGTATGAAAATGCTGGTCGGCATAATATCTATCCATTGAAAAGACCCTTTCACAGTTGAAATTTTCTTTATTATACCATATTTATATCGGTTTGGCAAATAAAAACTTGCAATAAGATATTAAATGTGTTATACTTATTATTAAATAATTTCAAAAGGAGCTACCGTATTATGAGCAAAGTGAAGATTATGACCGACTCCGCAAGTGATATTTCGCTTGAACAGGCAGAAAAATATGATATCGCCCTCGTCAATTTCTGGATAATCGTGGGTGAGCGCAGCCTCCGTGAACACGTTGAATATTCGACAAAGGAATTTTATAAGCTTCTGGACGAGGTGGACGAAATGCCGCATACCTCGCAGATACGCATTGAAGACTATATCGGCGAGTATGAGAAACAGTATAACGACGGTGTTACCGACCTCATCAATGTAGTTATCGCTTCTATCGGCTCGAATTCGTTCAACAACGCCAACGCCGCAAAGGAGAAGTTCTATGAGCTTCACCCCGAAGCAAAAGATAAAATGAACATCACCATCCTCGACAGCAAGGGCTATACAGGCGTCTACGGACTCCCCGTAATGCAGGCAGCAAAGAAGATACAGAAGGGCGCATCGGCAGATGAAATAATCGCATTCCTCACCGACTGGTTCGACAGCGGCATAATTATCTGCACAGCGTATACCCTTAAATATGCAAAGAAATCGGGACGTGTCGGCTGCGCAGCCGCATTCGTGGGTGAAATGCTCGGGCTGAAACCGATCATCACCTTTACGGACGCAGTATCGGAGACCGTCGCAAAAATAAGAGGCGAGAAAGCCGTTCTTCCGAAAATGGTAGAGTATGCGACCGACCATATGGTCCCGGGAACAGCCTACGCTATCCTCGATGGCAGCCGCCACGAGCTTACGGAGGAGCTTATAAAGCTCATGAAGAAAGCGGTAGGATATGACCCCGAGGAAATATGCGAGGTCGGAGCAACTATTTCATGTCATCTTGGACATGAAGTTTCGGGAATTATTGTTAAATGTCCGAATAGGAAAGCCTAATTTAAATTCGGAATGCGGAATTCGGAATTCGGAATTATTTGCATAGCTGACGTTTGTCGGACGCTGCGAAGCCAACCGGCTGGTCATGCTAAACTTAGCACGCTGAGCACAGCTCGTCAGGTGTCCAGAGGGCGGAAGCCCTTTGGTCGCTCTCCGCAGAGAGCGAAATTCTCTAAACTAACAGCAAAATGCATTGCCGCAATAGCGAAATCACTAACAGCTAAAAAAGGTGCAATTCACAACAAAATGGTAAAACAAACTATGAGAAATCAGTTTCGTAAAACCTAAAAATGTGAATTGCGCCAATTCTATTTTCTTCAAACAAACTGTCCTTGAAGCGAAAATCCACGAACGAAGTGAGTGGATTTGAAGCTTCAACGCTGTATGACCGGTAAAACGCAGTATGAACAGCGATGCGATATGTCAGTAAGAACGTTCCCCATTCATATCCCACCGCCGTTCAAACGATGTCGGCAATAAATGCTTATCGCTTTCGCTCTGCGCATTTCTCGCCGAGGATAGTTTGTTTTAGAAAAATAGTATGGCGCAATTCACATTTTATGGTTTTACAAACTTGATTTCTCATAGTTCGTTTACCATATTTTGTGTGAATTGCGCCTTTTTAGTTGTTACTGATTACGCTATTGCTGCACAGCCTTTAACTGTCAGTTTAAGGTGTTTCGCTTCTGCGGAAGCGACCAAGGGCTTTGCCCCCTTGACACCCACCACCCTTTGAACAAAGCGAAATTCTTTCAGAATTAACGTAAACTTTAATTTTGTGCAACTCTTTTCAATAATATACTTTTTCGACAGACTGGCGGTTCGCTCAAGCTCCGAACCGCTTATTTTGTCTTTTTTACAGACGAAACGACCGCTTTCACGATCTGAATGAGTACCATTGAACCGAAGCTTAAGCCATAGACCGCACCGATCAATACGCCCGACATTCCGTTTTCGATGCGGAACAGTTCATGCAGCCCGGGGATCCACAACACGGCATTTATCAGCACCATACCCGCCAGAAATGCCATGACCGCATATTTATTGTCCCACATACGCTTTGAGAAGAGTACCGGCTTCTCTGACTTACAGCTGAATCCGTGGAACAGACGGGACATACACAGCGTGGCAAATGCCATTGTCATGGCAGCACCTGCATTGTATGCGCCCTGATAGAAATATCCCAACAGAAATGCACTTATTGTTGCGATGCTGATGATAATGCCCGAATATCCCACCTTTGTCAGAAAAGCCTTTGTCAGGATCGATTCATTCGACGGACGGGGGCTTTTTTTCATCACATCATCGGAATACGGTTCAAGTCCAAGAGCGATCGCAGGGAGCGAGTCCGTCAGCAGATTGATAAACAGCAGGTGGATCGGTGCAAACGGGACAGGAAGTCCTGCCAGAGAGCAGAACAGAACAGCGATGATACCTGCCAGATTGCCTGACAACAGGAACAGGATAGCTTTTTTGATATTCTCATAGATGTTTCTTCCGTTATTCACAGCCTTGACGATAGTGGCAAAGTTATCATCGGTCAGCACCATGTCTGCTGCGTCCTTTGCAACCTCTGTACCGGTAATGCCCATGGCAACGCCAACATCTGCCTGCTTGAGCGCAGGTGCATCATTTACACCGTCGCCGGTCATGGCAACGATATTGCCCCTCTTCTGCCATGCACGGACAATGCGGATCTTATGTTCAGGCGTAACACGGGCATAAACGGATTTGTCTTTCACAAGCTCCACCAGCTGATCGTCTGTATATGCGTCCAGAACTGCACCCTCAACAGCTTCTTCCCTGCGCTCCAGAATGCCGATCTCCTTTGCGATCGCAGAAGCTGTGACAATATGATCGCCGGTTATCATTATCGGTTTGATGCCGGCTGCCTTACACTCTGCAACTGCCTGTCCCGACTCTTTTCGGGGAGGATCCATTTCAGCGATCAATCCCAGATAAGTAAGATCGTTTTCATCTGTTACATCAAGTGCTTCTCCGCAAAATGTCTTTTCGGCAAAGCACAGCACACGAAGTCCCTGTTCTGACAGCTCCTCCGAACGTTCCCTGATCGCCTTTTTCTCCTCATCGGAGATCAGCATACGCTCCAGCAGTACATCTGTTGCACCCTTGGTATACATCTTCCGCATATCGCCGCACCGATTCAGCGTTGACATCAGCTTTCGCTCGGAGTCAAAGGGGATCTCCCCGACACGCGGGTGATCCGTGCGCAATTTCTTATCCGACAGTCCGCAGTCCTGCGCAAACCTCACCAGAGCCGTTTCGGTAGGGTCGCCGATCTCTGTGCCGTCCTGACAGGAAGCGTCACTGCACAGCACCGATGCCGTGATCAGCTCACAAACCTTCGGATCTTCCGTACTTACACCGTCCGCATCGATGATCTGCTCCCGTACCGAGATCTTCCGAACGGTCATTTTGTTTTGGGTCAGTGTGCCTGTCTTATCCGAGCAAATCACCGACACAGAACCAAGTCCCTCGACCGCCCGTAGTTTTCGCATAATTGCGTGTTCCCGTGACATTCTTTGCGTGCCGAAAGACAGCACGATGGTAACAATGGAGCTGAGCGCCTCGGGGATCGCCGCAACTGCCAGCGCAATGGCAAACATAAGTGAATCCATAACTGTATCAACGCTGATGATCTCCACCCTTAGCATACTCAGTACAAATACCAGTACGGAAACGAGCAGGATCGCAATTGAAAGCCGTTTTCCGAATTGATCCAGTGTGATCTGAAGCGGTGTTTTCCGTGCCTCTGCGTTATGGATAAGTGATGCTATCTTTCCCACCTCGGTCTGCATTCCCACATCGGTGACAATATATGCACCTCTGCCATAAGAAACAAATCCGCCCGAATACACCATATTTTTCCGTTCTGCCAAAGGCACATCTCCGTCAATGGGGTCTATGGATTTTTCAACATCGGTACTCTCTCCCGTCAGCGCACTTTCGTTTGTGCGGAGCGAAGCACATTCGATCAGCCTGCCGTCCGCAGGGATACGGTCGCCTGCTTCCAGCAGGACCACATCTCCCACAGTTATATCTTCCGATGCAAGAACTGTCGTCTTACCGTCACGGAGCACCTTTGCCGTGGGCGAAGAAAGCTTTTTAAGATCGGACAGCGATTGTTCCGCTTTAACCGTCTGCACAGTTCCAAGTATCGCATTCATGGTGATAACCGCAATAATAACGATAAAGCTTTCAGGGTCGCCGGTAAACGCCGAGATCAGCGCCGCAATTATCAGAATTATCACCAGAAGATCCCTGAACTGCTCCAGAAAGATCAGCCAGACAGGCTTTTTTCGGGCTTCGGCAATGGCGTTTTTGCCGTATTTCTCCAGATGCTTTGCCGCTGTTTCGGAAGAAAGCCCCTCCGAACACGTTTCCAGTTCCTTACACAGTTCCTCCTGCGTCTGATGATACCATTCTTTCATACACTGCATTTCCTTTCTTTTTTACATAAGAGAACAAAAACGGCGGGACCTTACGGAACAGACAGTTATCCCGTCTGTGTGCTCCGTAAAGTCTCGCCGTTTAGATATGAAGCGGGTTATTCGCACAATAACCGTACTGACGCCGCATAAACAGGGATCGACCCTGCCAGCTACTCTCTTTTTTATCATTATAGCGAATACAAACCGTCCTGTCAAGAAATGCATAGATGTTTAACAAAAAAATCACAAACACATTTACCTCAAAGGTTCACTATTTACCCGTTGATAGACCTTGCACATAAGACAGATACTTATTGAAATATGCACATTTATATGTCATAATAAAGAAAAAACAAAAGGGCAAAAATATGAAACCTTTATTTTCTGCGATACTTGAAACGATAGTGCTTGTTGTTTCGGTATTTCTTGTAATGCTCTGCGGCAAGCTTTGTCGCATTCCGACAGTTGTCGTCAAAGTATGCAGGCACACTTATAACAGCCTCGGTGACTTCCTCGCCGAGATATTTCTCCGCATCCTCCCCGATCTTCCTCAGCACGAGCGAGGAAAGCTCCTCGGGAGAAAAATCCTTTCCGCCGAGAGTGAACGTCGTTCTTAACCCTATTGAACGCTTGAATTCCGCTGCCGTTTTATCGGGGTGGGAAATGAGCCTTTCCTTTGCAGTGCGCCCGATAAACACCTGCCCGTTCTGATAAACCGAGCGATCGGCGTTTTTATATAAAATTTTTATTCAGCCGCAGAAATTACAGCCTTTACTGCCTGATCGTCGGCGGTAAAACAGAATGTTTCGCCGCAGCCTATCTGAACCGAGATAACGCTGCCGTCCGTCTGAACTGTGTAAAGAACGTCTCCGCTCACATTGTCAAAAAAGCTGAACGATACAGTCGGCACAAAGCCATCGCCAACGTTCGGAACAAGACCTTCAGCCGCATTTGCAAAAGCATCGTTCAGACTGTATGCCCTTTCGCCGAAAATATCTTTGATCTCACCGTCGGAAGTCATGACCTCGGCGTTTATATCGTCCTGCGAAACAAGCGCAAGAAACTCACGCAGCTTTGCCGTATCGGTCGGCAAAAAATCGGTATGAGCCGAGGCATTTCCGCCCGAAAACTTTGTGAATGTGGGCGAAACAGGCTTGTTGCTGTTAATGATATCGTCCTCATCGTCGTCAAAGGCATCATCATTGATCTCATCATCCCAATTGCCGTCAGCATTGCCGTCGCCGTCATCGACAGGCGTTTTCTCGGTATAATTAAAGCCGCCGTCAACATAGCTGTTCGTTCCTTGCGCCGTGTCCTCTTCTTCATCGCTCGCAGACTTCTCGGCTTCATCGCACCAAGCACTGCCGTCTGCGTTTTCCTCGTCCCAGACCTCCTGCACTGCAAAAGCTGCAGGCTCGTCAGCACTCGGTTCGGTTTCGGTTTCGGGAACTTCATTTGATACGGCTGTCTCCGCTTCGTCCGCAATGCTCTCCTCGGACAAAGCTTCGTCAAAGACTTCATTATTTGCAGGGGCTTTATTTCCATCTGCTTCGTCGGAAGAAGTTATTTCGGTGCTTTCTTCGCTATTTTCCGCAAGAGCGGTATAAATACTGTCGTCAGTCTGAACCGTTTCAACGCCCTTATCTTTGAGCGTGTTCACGCCGACAACCGCAATAAGCGCAATGCAGGCAGCAGCCGCAGCAAGGGGCGTGAGCTTCATTATAAACGGCTTGCGGCTCGGCTTCTCGGCTTTCTCGGTCTTTGCCGCTTCTTCAAGCATAAGCTTCTTTGTTTCAGCGAGAAATTCCTCGGAGGGTCTGATATTTTCAAGTGATCTTGTGTAATTTTCTCTGTTTATATCCATAATTATCATTCCAACTCAGTTGGAATTTCCTCCTTTCAGAATTTCTTTGAGCCGCTCTCTCGCCCTTGCGAGCAGCGTCCCGACCGTTGCGGGCTTTTTGCCGATGATGCCTGCGATATCGTTTATCGAATAGCCTTCGTAATAAAAAAGATGTATCGGCAGGCGGTACTTTTCGGGAAGCTTTTGCACCGCTTCGAGGACTTCGCTGCCCTCATCGGGGTCAAAATCCTGCGAGGGTTCTTCCGTCGTTTCATCGATCGGAACGGTGTTCTTCACCCAGCCCGACTTAACGTGATTTTTGCATTTGTTTACAGCCGTCCGCAGCAGCCATGCCTTTTCATGCTCGGCACTTTCAAAGGCTTCGCCGTGCCGTATCAGAGCGATAAAGGTCTCCTGCGCAATATCCTCCGCATCGTGGATATTCTTCGTGTATGTATAGCAAAGCTTTATGATGCTGTCGGAATATTCCGCAAGAACACGCTCGATATGCGCATTGCTGCCGAACCTTTCACCGTGATTTTCAGTCGTCATAATTTTCTCCTGCAAAGGAACACCCAAAACCTCCCTTTCGGAAGGCTCTGGATATCCTCTATATATAATACAATTTAAAAGCCGAAAATTTTTCATTTACGGAAAAATTTATTTTATAAAATTACAGCCGAAAAGAATTTCAAGAAACCTTTCAGCCGCCGTAAGGCTGATGTCGGGAGCTTCGCCGAATCTTTCAGCTGAACAAAGAGCAATTTCGCCGAGGGTGTGCGAACCGTCCGCTTCCTGCCAGAAAAAGCTGCCCTTTTCGTCAAGGCAGATAAAGGAACGCTTCGGCTTTTTCATAAGCAATTGCAGAACCCTGTTGAAAAAGCCGCTGTTCTCCATTGTGATAGTCACAAGTCCGTTCTCGTCCGCCGACCAGTTTATGCTTTCCGAGCGAAGCGGAACATAGCTTTCGTCTATCCGCTTCATTCCGACCTCACTTCCTTTGACGGGCGTGAAAACTTCACAAGCAGAAGTATTATCGAAGCCAGCACGAGCAAGCCGAGAACTGTCGGAACGGACGCATATTTTTCTGTATATCCGGAAATATCAAGATAACCGTTCACACCAAAAACAGCCGCAACTGCGAGCAGGATCCCGACAAGTCCCTCCCCTGCTATCATTCCCGAGGAGAAGAGAACGCCCTTGTTTATCGCCTTTTCTTTCGCTTCATCATCAGCCTTTGCACGCTCCGCAAAATATCGTATAACTCCGCCGATGAAAATGCAGGCGGAAAGCTGAACCGGCAGATATGAGCCGATAGCGAACGGCAGAACGGGGATACCCATTATCTCCGCTGCGGCTGCGGCAAATGCACCGATGAAAACCAGATTCCACGGGAGCTGTGCGCTCATAACGCCCTCGGTTATCATCTTCATGAGCGTCGCTTGCGGTGCGGCAAGCTCGGGAGTTCCGAATCCCCACGCCGCATCGAGCAGATAGAGCGTTCCGCCTATGACGAGCGAAGCGGCAGTTGTGCCGATGATCTCGCCGATCTGCTGCTTTTTCGGAGTTGCACCGAGGATATAGCCCGTTTTCAGATCCTGCGAGGTGTCGCCTGCGACCGATGCGATAATGCTTATCACCGAGCCTATCGCAATAGCGGCGGTCATTCCCTCTGCGCCGCCCATGCCCATTGCTTTGAGAAGCATCGAAGCCGCGAGAAGCGTTGCTATCGTCATTCCCGAAACGGGGTTGTTGCTGCTGCCGACCAGTCCGACCATTCGTGATGAAACAGCCGCAAAAAAGAAGCCGAACACCACCGTTATCAGCGCACCGACAAACGTCACCGGAATAACGGGGATAAGCCACAGTGCGAGCGTAAGAACTGCCACCGCCGCAATAACGAAGCGAAGATCCAGTTCACGTTCGGTTCGCTTTGTGCTTTTTCCGCTCCGTCCAACGCCCGAAAGCGCAGCACTGAATGTCTTGAATATAAGCGGCAGCGAGCGGATAAGGCTGATAAGTCCGCCTGCGGCAAGTGCGCCTGCGCCGATGTAGCGGATATAATTCTGCCATATCGCAGATGCACCGCCCTCGGCAAAAAGCTCTGCGACCGATGCGGTTTCGGACGGATACATTACCGTTGCTCCGCCGAAGTTCACGATAACGGGGATAAGCACCAGCCAGCTGAAGATCCCTCCCGAGAGCATATAGGACGAAATGCGGAAGCCGCATATATACCCAACGCTCATAACGGCAGGATAAAGCTGCGTTCCTATCTCTCCGCCGAAGCTTTTCAGCCGAAGTGAAAGCTCCTCGGGAACGGCTTTCAGTCCATCGATGAGCAGCTTGAAGAACGCACCTGCGCCCATTCCGCCGAACACTGCCGAAGCACCCGTTCCGCCCTTTTCCCCTGCAAGAAGAACCTGTGCACAGGCAGTTCCCTCGGGATAAGGCAGCGTCCCATGCTCACGGACGATGAGCGCATTCCTAAGCGGTATCATAAAAAACACGCCGAGCAGACCGCCTATCACAGCAATTATCGTAATTTCAAGTATCGAGGGGCGTTCACCCGTCCCCTGCGCTGCCCATAAAAAAAGCGCAGGCAGCGTGAAGATCGAACCCGAAGCTATCGATTCGCCTGCCGAACCTATCGTCTGGACGATGTTGCTTTCGAGGACGGAATTTTTCCCCGAAAGCATTTTCATAACACTCATCGCAATGACCGCCGCAGGTATCGATGCGGAGACCGTCATTCCCACACGCAGCCCGAGATAGGCGTTCGATGCGCTGAAAATAACGGCGGTTATGATGCCCGTAATAATGGAAGAAGCCGTAAATTCCGCTGTCGCTTTTGAAGATGGAATGTACGGCTGAAAGTCAGTATCTTTTTTCATTTTTTCGCCTCCGACTTACAAGTCTTTGGCGGTATTATTTCCGTTTTTATATAAATTTATACAATCAGAACAAGCACAGCTGCCGCTATCCCCAACACCGCAGTTATTCTGCAAAGAGCGGAGAACGCCCCGAGCCGGCGTGCCTTTCGGTAAAATGGGTTATCGTCCTTTATGCAGGCGGTGTCCGTTTCATCGCAGTAGTAAAGCTCCACCTCGTCGCCCCGGAAATAGCGTTTTCCGCTGCTTTGGGTGTAGCGGTGGACGATGGTGCTTTTGCGCTCCTCATCACGGAACTGGAGAATGACCGCACTCACGGTATTGCCGTCACGGTCAACGGGAACGTCCTTTACATCGAGGACCGAAGCCTTGTAGTGTCTGCATTTCTGCATAAAGTCTTCCAGCCCCCGAAGATATTTCTTCCTGCGCTCGGAAAGCTTAGCCCCGAGTATAAGCAAAGCCGCAGACAAGATAAAAACTGCGGCTGCGATAACGAATGATGTCATAATTCTGCCCTTTTTAATCCTGAACAAGATCGATAAGCTCCGCACCGAGGTATTCGGCAAGAGTCTCACCGTTTACGATTATCTGTGCGCCCCTTATGCCTGCGCTGACGGCGATCTCATCGAAAAGTATAGCCGTTTCATCGATAAATGTCGGGAATTTCTTCTTCATTCCGATAGGCGAACAACCGCCTCGGATATATCCCGTCGTCGGGAGAAGGTCTTTGAGCGGAAGCATCTCGGCTTTCTTGTCATGAGCGGCTTTCGCAGCTTTTTTGAGGTCAAGCTCCCTGTCAACGGGTATGCAGCAGACGAAAAATCCCGTCCGCTCGCCCTTTAAAACGAGCGTTTTGAATACCTGTTCGGGCGGCTGACCGAGTTCTTTTGCAACGTGAACACCCGAAAGGTCGTTTTCGTCAACTTCATATTCAGCCGTGCGGAAATTTATTTTTGCGGTCTCAAGCTGCCGCATTGCGTTTGTTTTATTCATAGTAAAATTACTTCTTTCGGAATTAACCTGTGATAAATTTAAAAGCAAAAATGCCGATGCCAAGCACGATAAGCACAATGCCGACCGCACGGTTGAGCGTCTTAGGCTCTGCCTTGTTTGCGAAAACAGCGGCAATCCTTGCCCATAAAAGCGTGCTTAAAATGCAGAATACGAGCGCCCATATATCGGGTGCGCCGCCGAGTGCAAAGTGGCTGAGCGAACCCGTCAGCGCCGTGAAGGTCATAATAAACACGCTCGTTCCGACCGCAGTTTTAAGCTCATATCCAAGCACGGAAGTGAGTATCAGGAGCATCATCATTCCGCCGCCTGCGCCGACAAATCCGCAGATAAAGCCGATGAGCATTCCGCATATGATCGACTGGACAACACGCTTTTTCGGGTCTGTCTGCGCCATTTTTTCCTTTGTCGTCATAACAGGCTTCACAAGGAATTTTACGCCGAGAAATGTCGTCATTATCAGTGAAAAATTGCCCATTGTGGCGCTCGGTACAAGGCTCGAAACATAACTGCCGACCATAGTGAACACAAGCACCGTGACCATCATGATAAGACCGTTGCGAATGTCGAGGTTCTTGTTTTTGCCGTAGGTGTAAGCGGAAACTGCGCTTGCAAGCACGTCCGAAGCAAGGGCGATGCCGACCGCCATATACGGATCCATTCCGAGGAAAGCAACGAGCATAGGGGTGATAACTGCAGCAGCACTCATTCCCGCAAATCCCGTTCCGAGACCTGCACCGATGCCTGCGATGAAGCAGATGATAAACTTGTAAAGAATAACAAAAACTTCCTTTTCGATAAATTTGCCCCTACACACTTTTTCAGCATTATTATACCTTAATCGGCGTTTTTTGTCAAGCTCAAATATCTATGAGTGATGCGAAGCAAAGCAGCCGGTCGAGCTGAGCACAGCAGCTGGTCAAGCTGAGCAAAGCAGCTGGTCAAGCTGAGCACAGCTTGCGAGGGGTCAAGGGGGCGAGGAGCCGCCCTTGTCGCAGGTCAATTTGACCTTTAGCAGGAGAGCGAAATCCCCTAAACTAACAGCAAAATTTCAGTTGCAATAAGTGCAAATCACTAACAGCTAAAATGGCGCAATTCACACGAAACAGGGAAAACATACTATGAGAAATCAGTTTTGTAAAACCATAAATGTGAATTGCACCAATTCTTTTTTTCTAAAACAAACTATCCTCGGCATAAAATGCGCAGAGCGAAAGCGATAAGCATTTTATGCCGACATCGTTTGAACGGCGGTGGGATATGAAGGAAGAGCAACATTCGCCGTTCTTATTGACATATTCCATAACCGTTCATACTGTGCTTTACCACTCATACTGCGTTGAAGCTTCAAATCCACTCACTTACGTTCGTGAATTTTCGCTTCAAGGATAATTTTTGAGGAAAAACAGAATTGCGCAATTCACATTTTTAGGTTTACGAAACTTGTTTTTTCATAGTCCGTTTTACCTATTTCGTGTGAATTGCGCTTTTTTATTTGCTACTGATTACGCTATTGCGACAATGAATGGACTGTTAGTTTAGGGGATTTCGCTCTCTGCGGAGAGCGACCAAAGGGCTTCCGCCCTCTGGACACCTGACGAGCTGTGCTCAGCTCGACCAGCTGCTTGGCTTCGCAGTTCTCATACAAAGTTAAGCTCTGCAAATAATTCCGAATTCCGCATTCCGAATTCCGAATTCCGAATTCACCTCAAACCACCTGGAACAAATAAAACTTAAGATAGTCCGTTTCGGGAACGTTCATCAAAGTCGGGTGGTCGGGGGACTGACGGCGGACTTCTATCAGCTTTAGCTGGACATCTGCGTCCTTTGCCGCCGACATGAGCATCTTCACAAAAAGCTCGTTGTTCATAAAGTGCGAGCAGCTGCACGTTGCGAGGTAGCCGCCTCTCGGCAGGAGCTTCATCGCACGGTAGTTTATCTCCTTATAGCCGCGCTCTGCGCTGCCGATCGTTCCCCTGCTCTTGGTGAATGCGGGTGGGTCGAGGATTATCATATCGTAGGGCTTTTTCTTCTCCTCGGCAAGCTTCGGGAGGAGGTCAAAGACGTTCGTGCAGAGGAAATCCATTCGGTCGTCCAGTCCGTTTTCCTGCGCATTGCGCTTCGCCATATCAACAGCGGTCTGCGAAACGTCAACGGCTGTGACGTGCTTTGCACCGCCCATTGCGGCGTTGAGGGCGAACGAACCCGTATGTGTAAAGCAGTCGAGAACGGTCTTGCCCTTGGCAATTTTGGCGGCGGCAAGTCGATTGTACTTCTGATCGAGGAAGAAGCCCGTTTTCTGTCCGTTTTCAACGTCAACGTGATACTTTACGCCGTTTTCGCATATAACAGTCTCGACCGAGTCGGGAATCCCCACGAAATCAGCCTTGTACCAGCCTTTTCCGCACTCCATTCCTTCGAGTTCACGGATAGCAACATCGTTCCGCTCAAAAATTCCGCTTATCTTTTCGTTATCCTCGGCGAAAACCTCGACGAGCGCACGGAAAACATCGTCCTTTACAAGCTCCATACCGTAGGAAAGCACCTGCGTTACGAGCAGATCGTTGTAGCGGTCAACGGTAAGTCCCGGAAGCTCATCCGCCTCGCCGAAAATGATACGGCAGCAGGATATATCTTCACCCATAACGGTTTTGCGGTAGTCGTAGGCGTACTTTACACGGCGTTTCCAGAAGTTATAATCGAATTTATCATTCGCATTTTTGGAGATGATGCGAATTCGTATCTTGCTCTTTTCGCTAAGAAATCCGCTGCCGAGGTATGAGCCTTTCTCGGAGAAAACATCAATGATACCGCCGTTCGGTGCGCCGTTGTCAAGGCTTTCTATCTCGGTATCATATATCCAGGGGTGACCCTTTTTCAGAGAAGCTTCGGCTTTCTTGGTGACAACTGCTTTCGGGTAAATTCGTTCACTTTTCATATTTAAATATCCTTTAATCGTGTCTTTCATCTTCGTTATCGAAGCACTCACAGAATCTTGCCGCAAATGCAGGCGGCTCGCCTTTCACATAAAGGTGCGAAGTGTCGCCGAACGAACCCGTGCGGAAGTAGGCAATGCCCTTGCGGCGTTCCTCGGTAACGAGCGTTGTAACGGAGGTCGGAGCGGCACAGAAGCCATGCCAAAGCAGCACGGGCGAAATGCCGAGCAGATAGCCGAGCATCACGCACTCAACGCCGAAGTGACAGAAAAGCACTATCGTATCATTGTTGGGCTTTTCGGCACGGTAATAGTTTCCCTCACGGACATAGCCGTTCTCGGCGAGAATTTTGTCCAGACCGTCATAGACCTTTTTCGCCTCGTCAATGACATTGCCGTTCGCCATAAGCGGAGCTTTGTACCACTCATCCCTGCTGTAATACTCGCTGACCTTTGTCCAGTCCTCGGGGAGCAAGTCCCACGGGATACGCTGTTCGCCGCTGTGTTCGTCAGTGATGTGAGCGTCAAACTCACGCAGCCACGGACATTCTTCGGCTGTGCGGTTCATCTTTTCGAGAGTATAAGCGGCTGTTGCCTTTGCTCTGCCGAGGGGCGAAACGTAGAATTTTTTCACATCAAGCTTTGAAATTCGCTCGGAGAGAAACTCGGCTTCGCATTTGCCCTTTTCAGTCAAACCGTCTATCTCGTAATTCGGGTCGCCGTGGCGGATGATCAGTATTTTCATAGTTATATATCACTCATTTTCAGTTTATAGGGGACAACTTCGCCGCTTTCGAGCGACTTTTTCACATCGATTATGCGCTGGTTGGAAGAACCTCTGAAAACGAGCGAAACGTCCTTTAATTCTTCCCTGAATTCTCCGTCAACGAGAACATCGATTAGCGAAAGCATCTCGTCCGTGACCTCGCATCGGGCACGGCTTTCGGAGAGCAGCTCTTCATCGAAAATATATCCCGAATAGCACCACACGTCCTTGTCGGGAAGCTCGGTGCGCACCCTTTTCAGCAGCTTTACAAGCTCACGCTGATTATCGGGTTCAAACGGCTCGCCGCCGAGCAGCGAAAGTCCGTCAATGTAAGGAAAAGACAGCATTTTTATTATGCTGTCTTCTGTTTCCTTTGTGTAGACGCTGCCGAAGCCGAAATTCCACGTTTCGGGGTTAAAGCAGCCTTTGCAGTGGTGGGTGCAGCCCGAAACGAATAACGAGACCCGGACACCCTCGCCGTTTGCAATATCAAAATTCTTTATTTCACCGTAATTCATTACAGATGGAGTACCCTTTCTTTTATCTCCTGCGTTCTGCCCTGATTCCAGAACTGTGTGCCGATATAACCGCAGGTGCGGCGGGCAACGTTGAGCTTGTTCTGGTCACGGTTTTTGCAGTTCGGACATTCCCAGACGAGTTTTCCGTCCTCGTCCTCGACGATCTTTATCTCGCCGTCATATCCGCATACCTGGCAGTAGTCGCTCTTCGTGTTAAGCTCCGCATACATAATGTTTTCATAGATGAACTTCATTATCTTTATAACGGCAGGAATGTTGTTCTGCATATTCGGAACTTCAACATAGCTGATAGCTCCTCCCGGGGAGAGAGCCTGGAACTGCGATTCAAATTTGAGCTTTGTGAAAGCGTCTATCTGCTCGGTAACGTGAACGTGATAGCTGTTCGTGATATAATTCTTGTCCGTTACGCCCTTGATTATGCCGAAGCGCTTCTGCAGGCACTTGGAGAATTTATAGGTCGTGCTTTCGAGCGGAGTTCCGTAGATCGAGAAGTCGATGTTCTCTTTCTTTTTCCACTCTGCGCAGACATCGTTCATGTGCTGCATAACTTCAAGTGCAAACGGTGTAGCTTCGGGGTCGGTGTGGGACTTGCCCGTCATATATCTTGTACATTCGCAAAGACCTGCATAGCCGAGCGAAATGGTGGAATATCCGCCGTAGAGAAGCTTGTCGATAGGCTCGCCCTTTTTAAGTCTTGCGAGTGCGCCGTACTGCCAGAGGATAGGTGCGGCATCGGACAATGTGCCTTTGAGTCTTTCGTGACGGCACATCAGCGCACGGTAGCAAAGGTCAAGACGGTCATCGAATATCTTCCAGAATTTATCCATATCGCCGCCCGAGGAGAGCGCAACGTCAACAAGGTTGATAGTTACAACGCCCTGATTGAATCTGCCGTAATACTTCGGCTTGCCGTTTTCGTCAACATAAGGTGTGAGGAAGCTTCTGCAGCCCATGCAGGTATAGCAGTGTCCCTCGCCGTTCTTGTCAACCTTGAGCCGGAGCATTACCTTTTCGCTGATATAGTCGGGAACAAGGCGCTTTGCCGTGCATTTTGCGGCAAGCTCGGTGAGGTAGAAATACGGGCTGTCCTCGTCAACATTGTCATTTTCGAGAACATATATAAGCTTCGGGAAAGCAGGGGTTATCCACACGCCCGCTTCGTTCTTTACGCCCTGATAGCGCTGACGGAGCATTTCTTCGATGATGAGCGCAAGATCCTGCTTCTCGTTTTCGTTCTTGGCTTCGTTAAGATACATAAACACGGTGAGGAACGGAGCCTGACCGTTTGTTGTCATCAAGGTCACTACCTGATACTGGATAGTCTGAACGCCTTTTTCGATCTCCTTGTGGAGACGCTTTTCAACGATCTCGGCAATTTTGGTCTCGCTCGGTTCTGCCCCGAGAGCCTTGACCTCATCGAGAACGTCACGGTGTATCTTGTCACGGGAGATCTGCACGAACGGTGCAAGGTGCGCAAGGCTTATGCTCTGACCGCCGTACTGATTTGAAGCGACCTGTGCGATGATCTGCGTTGCAATATTGCAGGCTGTCGAGAAGCTGTGCGGCTTTTCGATGAGCGTTTCGCTGATGACAGTGCCGTTCTGGAGCATATCTTCAAGGTTCACGAGGTCGCAGTTATGCATATGCTGTGCGAAATAATCGGAGTCGTGGAAGTGTATGATGCCCTGCTTGTCAGCTTCGACGATATCGTGCGGCAGGAGCAGACGGTTCGTGATATCACGGCTTACCTCGCCTGCCATATAGTCACGCTGGACGCTGTTGACAACGGGGTTCTTGTTGGAATTTTCCTGCATAACTTCCTCGTTGTTGCATTCGAGGAGAGTGAGTATGCGGTCGTCTGTGGTGTTTGCCTTACGAACGAGCGAACGGGTGTAACGGTATCTTACATAGCGGCGGGCAACATCGAATGCGCCCTTTGCCATGATCTGGCTCTCGACCATATCCTGAATTTCCTCAACAGAAACGGCTCTTCCAACCTTGCCGCACTTATATTCGATATAGTCGGCGATGTCTGCGATCTGACCCTCGGTAAGCTCGTTCTTATCACCTGCATTGTTAGCCTTGGCGATAGCATTCACGACCTTGTTGATGTCAAAAATCTCTTCCGCTCCGTTTCTTTTGATGATCTTCATTTTTGGCCCTCCCTGTTCATTGCCTTTTCATTCTTTTTCGCCGAGCTGTTTATCGGCTTTCTATCAAATTTATTAAACTTACAGTAAATATCAAACGTTTAACGCCTACCGGTACACTATATATTGTAAAATATTTTATTTTCGAGCACCATATATTGAATTATATCACAGTTCATAATTAAAAACAAGGGAGTTACATATTTTCATGGTCGGCGTTTTTTATGAATTTCCAATATCTTTTTTGTCGATATTGCGGATTGACAAAAAGAGCCGCTCCGAAAGGCTTGACGGAACGGCTCTTTTTATGTGTTAACACTATATATAGTGTCAAGGTCAGAACATTTTCACTATATCTTCGGTATTCTTTCTTACAGGCTTCTGCGGCTCAGCGGCTCTCTTACCGACTGCAATTACCGACATAACGTGCTGATCTTCGGGGATACCGAGCATTTCGCAGAGCTTTTCCGCATTGCGGATACCCATAATGAGCGTGTCAAAGCCGCTGTCCCTTGCGGCAAGGATAAGGTTCTGATTCTGAAGTCCGAGGTCGTAAGCGCCCCATTCGTTTCCGCACTCGTTCGTGGGATTGCCGTCACGGTCAAAGCCCGAACGGTTGGCAACATAAGCCGCAACGATGAGCGCACCTGCATTTCTGGAATTGTTTTGATTGAACTCGGGCAGACATTCGCTCTGCACCTTTGCGATCATTTCGGGCGAGATAACAGCGTAATATCTTCCCGTCTGTGAATTTTTCCACGACGGAGCCTGCTGTGCGGCGCTTATCATCGATTTTATATCGTCCGCAGTAACGGTCACGTTTTCGGCGTAAGCTCTGATGCTTCTTCTTGCTTCTATAAGTTCTTTAAATTCCATAATAAGTACGCTCCTTTTCAAGAAAACTGTATGCCATAAATATACCACACGAACCGAGTTTTGTCAAGCAGCAAGGTGCTAAATTAAATACGTATTGTTTATTTTAAATATAATATTACTAAAAGTAATTTTATAAGACTGTCAAAAAAGATTTTATGACTTGATTGCTAAAAGAAAAACCGTCATTCAATATCCCGTCGGCAATAAATGCCCGTCGCTCTGCTCCTCACATTTATTTGCCGAGGATAGTTGTTCCGAACATAAAGAATAAGCGCAATTCACATTTTATAGGTTTACAGACCGATTTATCACGTTCTGTTTTACCTTTTTTAATGTGAATTGCGCCTTTTAACTTACAGATATTTCACTATTGCGGCAAGCTTTATGCTGTTAGTTTGGGGAGTTTCGCACTCTGCGGAGTGCGACAAGGGACGCTGTCCCCTTGACCCCTGCCACCCTTTGAAAAGCGTGGACGTAAACTTTAATTTTGTGCAGCTCTCATCTAATAGCTCTGACAAAACGAAGTTCCCCCTGCCCGAGAGCAGAGGGAACACTTTTCCGTTTTGTATATCTTTATATTTTTTTACAGAATGTAAATATTGACCTGCTTTGCGCCCCAGTCACAGCTTGCGTCATAGCTTTCCATAAAGAGGTCAACGAGGATCCGTCCATCAAGAAGCGCTGTTCCCGTATCGGCCGCAACAGCGTAGCCGTAGACGTATTTTCCGTCGGTCGAAACGATGTAAAGCTCCGTTCCGTATGGGATTATGGACGGGTCAACGGCAACATAGCCGACCTTGACCTGTCTGCCGGAGGCTGTCTTTGCGGAGGGATTTGCGCTGTATGCGCAGGATTTGCCTGTAAGGACGTTTGAATAGGATGTGGGAACGCCGTTTTCATCGAGTGCAAGGTATTCGGGAACGTCGAGCTGTGAAATGCTCATTGCAGCTATCGGATTTACCTCGGCTGTACCCTGAACGATGACCTCGTCAACGGGTTCTTCGGTGACTTCCGTGCTTACGATGTCCGAGCTTGCGAGCTTTCCGTCAACGTAGGTATGGCATATTGTCTTTGCGAGTTCGCCCTCTTCGCCGTCAACGAGAACCTTGGAGAAGCCGATAACGTAGCTGTCGTCCTCCTTGTATTCGGTTGCATATTCGATAGCTTCAAGCTTGACCTCGGTAACATATTCAACACGGTTGATAACGATATTTGTGCTTGCGTTGAGCGGTTCGGAAAGTCCGACATTGATAAGGTCGTTGTCATCGACCTCAATGCCTGCTGCGTCGATAGCGTCGGCAACACTTCCCTTTGCTCTTACAACATAATTGTTTCCGTCGGCAAAGATATTGACCTTGCAGTATGGGTTGGGGTTCACCGTGATCGTTTTCTCGCCCATGCGTGATGCGTTCACGATGTCTGCTTCAAAAACAGGTTCGCTGTTCTTTCCGACAGCTCCGAAAATAACCAGCAGAAGAATTACGATTCCGGCTGCAGCAGCAGTAGCAATTGAAACAATTTTATGTTTTTTTACATCCTGCAAGCTTTTTAACGGTAGTTTAATAGGTCTGCTCATAAAATCTCCTTTTTGATTGCTTTGATCTTGTTGGGTCACGTTATGTCTTTTCCGAAATTAAATATTTGTAACCCATTTGTAATCTTTAAGCGACTTTAGCTATTATAAAATCAAAATAGCCGTTTGTCAAATTTATTTGAACCTCTTTTTTGTTTAATATGCACAAAACAGACGATTTCGCCCCCCTCAAACGGGCTTGCTAAAGGCTGAATTAGGGAGATTTATGGGATAATGTTCCAAAAAGCTTTATGCAAACTCTCTAAACCTGCCTTAAAAAAATTTTATGTAACGCCAAATTATGGTTTACATCCCAAAATATGTTATGCAAGTCGACAAATTTAAATCAAAAGTTTATAATTTTGGAGTATGATTTGTAGCAATTCACAAAAATACCTTAACCTTCTCCACACCTATTAGTCAAAAGGTAAAATTGGATTTTTCCTTGATCCTGGCGAAAAATCGGGCGTAAACAGCCATTTACCTAAGTTTTTTTCCGCCCGAGCTTGACAAAGCCCGACAAAAAGATACAATAAAATCGATGTGAAATAACGCTCACAGACTGAATAAAACGGCATGAAAAACATACTATATTATATAGCTTTTTTCGGGAGGAATAAAAATGTATAAAAATATTGCAAAGCAGGAAAAAATAGCTCTTAAGGATCAGGTCGAATATCAGAGCGGTCAGGTCGTCAGCAAGACCCTCGTTCAGAACGAGCTTGTGAGCATGACCTTGTTCTCATTCGACAAGGGCGAGGAGATCTCCACACACGCAGCATCGGGTGACGCTATGGTAACAGTCCTCGAAGGCAAGGGCAGATTCACCGTCGGCGGCGAGATTTTCTATCTTGAAGCGGGCGAGACGCTCATTATGCCGAAGGATATCCCCCACGCTGTTTACGGCGAGGAGTGCTTCAAGATGCAGCTCATCGTTTCCTACTGATATTATGCAAACTTTATCACCGCACAGAGCAGCTTTGTGCGGTGATTTTTTATACTAATTTTTAAACTGAAAGTGTACAAAAAATCAAGCAAAAGCTCGCATATATGGCTTTTGCGCCGATTTTTTGTCTACACTTTGATTAAAAATTAGTATTATACTATTATTAATAGAGAAATTTCGACAAAAAGGTATGCATAAATTGTACTAAAACGCCCAAACTATTTTGTTGAACAGTTACAAACAATTTTTCAAAATATCCGAAAATTTTATTTTTGTTGACACTTTAGTAAAAAAATATTATAATCTAATGTAAGAGGCTGTTCGGACGGGCGGCTTCTATATTACAGATAGAGGGTATATAATGCTTGATTTTTTAAAGGAGCTTAAAAAGGACGCCGAGACCACCGACACACGGACGGTCGGTCTTATAGTTATAACGGTCGGCTTTGTGAGCCTTTTTATGTGTGCTGTCAATATAATCACTCATTCGGTGCTGATGGCGCATATCACGGGTGCTCTGGGCGTATGGTATGTGCTGAATTTTTTCATTTACAGAAAAACAAAGAGCTTCCCATTTCTGAGCATCAGCACTCTTACAACGATCGGTTCGATGATGGTATTTTTCATCATAACGGGCGGTGAAGAGGGCTTCAGCATAGTGTGGCTGCTGCTCGTTCCGCCGATAGGCATTGTATTCTACAAGCTTTTTTACGGCGGAGGGTTCTGTCTGCTGCTCGGTATCTTTCTCGCTGTATATATGTGGTCGCCGCTGCATGAGCTTGGCTATGCTTATTCCGAGACATATCTTATGCGATTTCCGATAGTTTATTTCTTTGACACGCTGGTCTGTCTCTACATAAACTACACTCTTTTCAAGTCAAGGAAGAAGCAGGCGGCGCTGCTTGAGATCGCACGTCAGGCAAGCAGCGCAAAGGGCGATTTTCTCGCAAATATGAGCCATGAGATACGCACGCCGATGAATGCGATCGTCGGAATGTGCGAGCTTATCCTCCGTGAAAATGATATCAGTGCGACCGTCAGGGACTACTGCTTCAACATACAGAATTCGGGACGCAGCCTGCTTGCGATAATAAACGATATCCTCGATTTCTCCAAGATCGAATCGGGAAAAATGGAGTTCATCTCCGAGGAGTTCAACATTGCTTCAACGCTCAACGATGTTATAAACCTTGCGCTCACACGAAAGGGAGACAAGCCGATAGAGCTTATCGTAAGATGCGCCACCGATCTTCCGACGGGTCTTGTCGGGGATGAACTGCGCATTCGCCAGGTGATAATAAACCTTGTCACGAATGCGATAAAATTCACCGAAAAGGGCTGCGTTATCATTCGTGTTTCGCAGACAAGGCACGAATACGGGATAAATCTTTCCGTTTCCGTCACCGATACGGGCATAGGAATTTCGCCTGAGGGTCTGGAGAAGCTTTTCAGCAGCTTCCAGCAGATCGATACGAAGAAGAACCGCTCAGTTGAGGGAACAGGTCTCGGACTTGCCATCTCACGCAGGTTAATTGACGCTATGGGCGGCTTTATCAACGTTTCGAGCAAAGTCGGCGTCGGTTCGGAGTTCCGCTTCGTTGTTCCACTCGAGGTCTCGGACGGACATCCTTTCATTACCATAAAAGACCCCGAAAAAATTCACGCAGCGTTCTTTATCGATATGGACAAGCTTTATACTCCGAGGGTATCGGAGGAATACTACTCGCTCATTTCCGAGCTGAAAACGGAGCTTGACGCTGATTTTGAGCTTTTCGACTCTTTACAGACACTCAAACGGGCGGTCTCGGAAAAAAAATACACCCATATTTTTATCGGCAGAGAGGAATATGCCGAAGCCCGCTCGTTCTTTGAGGAATTGTCCGAAAGCACGGATATCATCGTTGTTCAGGACAGGCTGTGCGCCGTTGCCGTTCCCTCGAAGCTGAAATGCGTTTACAAGCCTTTCTGCGCCATCACAGCCGCCTCGGTATTCAACAATGAAAAGGCAGCCGCAGGCATGAGCGAACGCAGAGCTTCGGCTATACGCTTCATTGCGCCGAAGGCAAGAGTTCTCGTTGTTGACGATAACATTATCAACCTTAAGGTCGCAGTGGGACTTATGCGCCCATACTGTATGCAGGTGCTTACTGCGGAAAGCGGCAGGGCGGCTATCTCTATGCTCCGCTCAAAGGACTTCGACATCGTATTTATGGATCACATGATGCCCGAAATGGACGGCATTGAAGCTGTCAAAGAAATACGGAGCATGGAGGGACGATACTATAAGAATCTGCCGATCGTTGCGCTGACGGCGAATGCTGTTAACGGCGTGAGGGATATATATATCGAGTCGGGATTTGATGATTTTATCGCAAAGCCGATAGAGCTTTCGGCTCTTGACCGTGTGCTGAGAATGTGGCTGCCAAAGGAGCTTATGACCGTTCCGACCGAACAGCCCCCGAGCAATGCGGAAAAGCCCTACACAGCCGCCAATGAAGCAAAGCTGCTCTCACCTGAGCTTGGGCTTGCCTACACGGGCGGCGATGCCGAAGCCTATAAGGATATACTTGGAATGTATGTCCGCAAAGCTCCCGACGAAAACCGCCGCATACAGAGCCTTTTTGATGAGAAATCGTGGAAAAACTACATCATTGAAGTCCACGCACTCAAAAGCACCTCGCTCACGGTCGGTTCAAAGCCGCTCTCCGAGCTTGCAAAGGAGCTGGAGCTTGCGGCAAAAAGCGAAAACTACGGTCTTATCGAGGAAAAGAACGGTGCGATGCTTGAATTGTATCAAAAAGTAGCCGAGCTTGGCAGAAGCTATCTTCACCTTGATGAAAACGGTGCGGACGAGCCGAATGAAGCGGTCCCGCTCACTGAAATAACGGCTGCGGAGGCTGTCAAATTTGCCGAAAGGGTCATTTCCGCCTGTGAATCATTCGATATGGACGAGATATCGGCTGTATGCGAAGAAGCTTCGCAGTATGCGGTCGGCGGAAAGTCTTTAAAGCCGTATTTTGACGGGATAAAGGCTGAAGCAGATGATTTTGAATATGACAATGCGGCAGAAAAGGCTGCTTTGCTGAAAAAAAGATTTGAGGAATAAAGGAAAGCTATGGGAAAGAGAAAGGTTGGTATCCTCGCCGAATGTGTATGCGATCTTCCGAAGAGCCTGCTGAACAGATACGGCGTTGACATACTTTATTTTCTTGTTGAAACGGAGAGCGGCATTTTCACCGACTCGGACGAGATAACGGCGGAAAACGTCATATATTATCTTGATAACAGTGGTGGAAAAATGAGGTCGTCACCGCCGCCGCCCGACGTTTATTACAGGACATTCACAAAAAATCTGAAACGCTATGATGAGCTTATCCTTGTTGCGATCAGCTCGGAGATAAGCGCCTCCTGCAAAAATGCGCAAGAGGCTGCAAATATGATGGGAGCGGACGGAAAGCGTGTGCATATTTTCGATTCGCAGCATCTTTCGACGGGGCTTGGTCTATTAGTCCTGCATGCGGCGGAGCTTGCCGATGAGGGCTGTGACTGCGAGCGGATACTTTCCGAGCTTGACGAGCTGAAAAAACACGTTTCCACAAGCTTTATCGCACGGAACGCCGACTATCTTTACCGCAACGGACGTGTCGTTTCCGCCTTTGTGAAGAAAGTCTGCACGGCTTTCCGCATACACCCCGTTCTTGCGATGAAAAACGGTACTCTCAAAGTAAAGCGGATAATCTTCGGGAACTATGACTCCGCCTGCAGATCGTATATCCGCCATGAGCTTAAGGGCGAAAGGGGCATTGACAGGCGGCTCGGCTTTATCACTCATGCAGGGTGCAGCGTTAAAATGCTCCGCTCGATAACCTCGGAGGCTGAAAAATACGACCGCTTTGACGAGCTTACGGTCACGAACGCCTCGGCGACCATTTCGGGCAACTGCGGTCCGGGCACGTTCGGTATATTATATATAAAAAACAGCCGATAACAAAGAGGAGAATTTCAATGAAGCATATCCTTATCGTTGACGACAACAAGGCAAACCTCACGGCGGCACGGGCGTCTCTCTGCGATATCTATAAGGTAACGGCGGTGACATCGGGTGCGCAGGCACTCAGGTTTCTTGAAAAGAACACCTGCGGTCTTATCCTGCTCGATATAAATATGCCCGAAGTGGACGGCTTTGAGGTGATGAAAAAGATACGGGCGAGCGAAGGCTGTTCGGAGATACCGATAATTTTTCTCACCGCAGATGGCGCTCCGGAGACCGAACGCCGATGCTTTGAGGCAGGTGCGGCAGGCTTTATCACGAAGCCGTTCACTGCGCCCGACTTACGTTCGAGGATCAATGAATTACTATAAAAACAGAACAGGCGCAGCTCACATTGCATTTATGTGAACTGCGCCTTTTTTACTTTTTGAATTTTGCCGGGGTTCAGTCTTCTCTGACCGAAATTTTGTGATCTTCCTCATACTTTTTTATAAAGCTTGTGAGGAGGTTTGCTATAATGCAGAAAACAATTGCGCCCCTGAAATTGAGGTGGTTTTTCTTGCTGCTGACATAGACAGCCTTCGGGTTGCCTTTCTTTCCGAGGGCAACAAGCTCTGCGGAAACTCCCTCATCAACGACGATCTTTGTCTGCTTCGGCAGGAGAAATCTCTCGATAAAGCCATACAGCACAAGAACGATCGATATTGAAAGGAACGAATCCCTGACCGACTTCAGAAAATTTGTGATCTCTTCATTCATTTTAAAACATCTCCTATCAAGAAAGTGAAGCTGCGATATTTTTTATCGATTCCGTTACAAGCTGACGGAAAAGCGGTGCTGCTTTATCAGCGGTCGCCTGAACCTCTGCATGGGTGAGCGGTTTGTCCGTCATTCCGCAGGCGAGGTTGGAAACGCAGGAGATACCGACCGTTTTAAGTCCGCAGTGATTTGCGGCAATGGCTTCGCAGGCGGTGGACATTCCGACTGCGTCTGCGCCGAGCGTTCTCACCATTCTTATTTCCGCAGGTGATTCATAGTTAGGCCCTGTGAGCTGGATATAAACGCCCTCTTGGAGCTTTATTCCTAACGAAGTGGCTGTATCTCTTACCGTTTTGCGGAGGTCTCTGTCGTAGATATTGCTCATATCGGGGAAGCGCACGCCGAGTTCGTCGAGGTTTTCGCCGATGAGCGGTGACGGAGCCATACATATCTGGTCGGAGATGAGCATAAAGTCGCCTGCGCTGTAATCGAAGTTCACGCCGCCCGATGCGTTCGTGAGGAACAGCACCTTTGCGCCCATAAGCTTCATAAGGCGGACGGGAAGAACGACATCCTCCATCGGATAGCCCTCATAATAGTGAACTCTGCCCTGCATTACAACGACCTTTACATCGCCGACATAGCCAAAGACAAATCTTCCCTTATGTCCTGCGACGGTCGAAACGGGGAAGCCTTCGATATCCTTATATTCAAGGACGGCCTCCTGCTTTATCGTATCGGCATAATCGCCGAGACCCGAGCCGAGTATCAGCGCAATATCGGGGACGAAGCTTATCTTCGCTTTAAAGCATTCATAGCATTTCAAAAGTCTTTCATAAGCTTTGCTCATTTGTCAAGACCCCTCTCTTATACCATTTTGGTTTCTCTTGTTGCGGCTCTGACTTCCATTATTCCCGTATCGGCGTGAAAAAATACCGTTCTGCCGTAGTTGAGACCTGTTTCCTCGCCGATTATTTTTATGCGGTAAGCGGCGAGCATTTTCTTCACGGCTTCAACATTTCTTTCGCCGATGTTGAAAACTGCGGAGTTTGCCGAGAACATCTGCGCACCGCCTGCGATCTTGGCGGTGAGATTTTTCGTGGAAGCGCCTGCGAACGACATTTCCTGAATGAGTTCGGTTATGCCCGTATCAGCGTAACGGCGGCGGTTTTCGGGCGTCGCCTTGCTCGCTGCTGCTGCGTCCTTACTGAGCGGAAGCATAATATGGGCAAGCCCTGCTATTTTTTTATCAGCATCATAAAGGCAGATACCTACGCAGGAACCGAGCGCATAAGTCACGAGAACATCGTCCCCTTTGCCGACCTTGAGATCGGCGATGCCAACTGTTATTGTTGTTCCCATATCAGATACCTACTCCCAGTTTATTGAACAGATATTCGAGCGAGTCCATTTCGGGGACAAGTATCATATTGCTCTTGACCTCGTTGCCGCCGATTATAAAGCTGTCGTCTATGAGCAGAACCTTGTCGCCGACCTGTGCAAAGCTTACCGCAGGAACGCTCAGTATCGCACCTGCCATATCGACGGTCATATTCGGGACGGAAATATCTATCATCATATTTGTGAGCGAAGCTATCGCATTTATGTACGAAGCGGACATAATGTTTCCGATCTCACTGATAAAGGAGACCTCCATTTCGTTCATATTCGTGATATCCTCGATCGGAGTGCCGAAAACCGCCTGGGTCATGCTGCTTGCGCAGGAATGCTGGATAAGATAGAGCATCATTCCCGTGATATCGCCCGTGATGTTGACGAGCATACCGATAGCGATATTCTCGGGGCCGCCGAGAAAGTTCACCGCATCGTCAAAGTTCAGCAGCCTTACATCGGGGACGCTTATATCTATCGGGCAGTTGAGCATTGTCGAAAGTGCGCTTGCGGCATTGCCCGAGCCTATATTTCCTATTTCCTTGAGGACGTCAAGGTGCATACCCTGAAGCTCTTCTATATTCGTGATAGCCATTTAAAATTGTATTCCTTTCGCATTAATTTCGGAGGTTGTTGATGATATCCTCAAGCTGATTATGCGTCTTTACCATAGTTGTATTGAGCTGGAATGCACGCTGATATTCAATTACCTTTGACATTTCGTTTGCGATATTCGTTGAAGAAGCTTCGAGGTAGCCGTTCTTCTTCACAACATCGGTGTTCGCAACGGCAGCTCCGCTTGACTGATTAGCCTCGAAATAGTTGTTTCCGATCTGGTCAAGACCGTAGGGGTTCTCAAAGGTATATGTGCCGATCATATTTGTCAATGTAACTGTGTCGATATCCGTAGTGCCGTCGATGAACGGAACTGTGATGCGGTTTCCGTCATAGTCAAGGATAAAGCCGCCCTTTGAATCGACAAGAGTATAAGTGCCGTCATTGTTGTTGGAAAGGTAGAAAGCACCGTCCTTGGTGTATTTTACCTCGCCCGTGATACCCTCCTCAACGGCGAAAAAACCCTCGTTGAGTGCGGCAAAGTCAAGCTCTCTGCCCGTATCCCTTACCTGCGACTGTTCAAACATAAGGTCGGTTTTGTCCACTCTGACGCCGTGACCGAACTGTACTTCCTCATTGTCGGTGTTTCTCTTTGTATATAAAAGGTCGGCAAAAGACGGGCGTGAAGCCTTGAAGCCGTAGGTATTTACGTTTGCGAGGTTGTTTGCGGTGATATCCATTCCGAGCTGGTAGCTTATAACGCCCGAAGCGGCTGTATGATAACCGATTTTACTCATAATAGAAACTTCCTTTCGGTGAAAAACGCTGAAAAAAGCGTTTTCTCAGATCATATCTTGGAAAGATCGTTGGCTGCGATCTGGTTTATGCCGTTGATTATCTTCAGAGCCTGCGAGCAAGCGGTGAAAACGTTCTGCGAGTCCATAGCCTTGATAAGCTCCTCGGCAACGTCAACATTGGAACGCTCATAGCTGCCCTGTCGTACACGGTAATCTTCGCCTGCGGGGATATTGTTCACGTCAAAGTTGCCGTAGGGGCGGAACATATTGTCATCGATGCGCTCGATCGCTGTATCGGGTGGAAGATATGTAAGCCCCAGCTGAAAAGTTCGTCCGTCATCGGTGGTGATAAGTCCCGTCGGTGAGATATCGATATCCGCCGTGCCGAGCTGAATAGGGTTTCTGTTCTCGTCAAGTATACGTCCCGATGGACCTACGCAGAGATAACCCTCGGCATCGAGCGAGAACTGACCGTTTCTTGTAAGAAGCGTTTCGCCCGTTTTGCGGTTCTCGATATTGAAGTAAATATTGCCGACAAGTGCGCAGTCGAGCCTTGAACCCGTGTCCTCGAACGAAGCCTGTTCAAGGTTTGTGTAGGTCTCCTGCAAAGTCCTGTATCGGATAGTGCCCGTTGGGCTTGATTTTCCGTTTATGAGCACCATCTGCTCGGCGAAAGTGGTCGGGATAGCTGTTTCATTCCTGTAACCTGCCGTTTTGAGGTTAGCCATATTGTTCGTGATAACATTGAGGATGCGTTCCTCGTTGATAATGCCGTTTGCGGCGGTATAGTAGCCTCTTAGCATAGATATCCGTCCTTTCTTATTCTTTATCCATATATTCTGCCAATGAACGCTTCATTTTCATAACTGCCTTTGAGTGTATCTGGCAGACTCTCGATTCGGAAACGTCAAGGACAGCTCCGATCTCGGAAAATTTGAGCTTTTCATAGTAATAGAGCGTTATAACGAGCCTTTCCTTCTCGGAAAGCTCGGAAATTGCCTTTGCAAGATAGCGAAGCTTCTCCTCATGGTGAACGGAAGCTTCAGCCGACCATACGCCGTCGTCCGACACCTCATCGGAGATGTCAAAGCCCGTGTTTACAACAAGTTCTTCAAATGAAAGCGTCTGCGCCGAGGCTGCTTTTGCTGAATAGCTCTCGAACTTCGCAAGCGGAAGCCCGAGCCTTTCAGCCATTTCCTCGTCCGTAGGCTCACGGTTGAACTCGGTGTAAAGCTCGGCATAGGCTGTATCGTATTCCTTGGCGAATTTGCGCACGTTTCGGGGAACGATGTCCTGCCGTCTGATATAGTCAATGACTGCGCCCCTCACACGAATGGAAGCGTAGGTCTCGAATTTAACGTTTTTGTCGAAAGCGAAGCTGTCTATCGCAGACATGAGCGCAATAGTTGCCTCGTTGATGATGTCCTCGCTGTCGGCGAATTTCGCATACATATTTCTTGTGGAAACAGCCGCATAGCGAACTATGTTCATATATGAAAGTACGACCTGATTTCGCAGAGCCTTGTCGCCCGTTGTCTTATACCTGCGGAGCAGCTCGGATTTTTCTTCCGAGGAAAGCTTTTCCGCTTCGTATTTATCGGACATCAATGCTCAACTCCTTTCACACGCCGGCTGTATCGGCAATTGCAACGTTGCCGACTGCCTGTATCTGTACAGAATTGTCGATCTCGCTGTAAGAAAGAACTGTTATGTTCGGTATAAACTGGTCAACAAGCTTTTTGAAGTAAATTCTTACTATCGGCGAAGTGAGGACTATCGGCATAGGGATAATATCCTTCACCTTGTCGATCTGCTCGTTGAGCGAAGCTATAAGAAGCTGTATGGTCTGCGGATCCATCGCAAGGTAAGATCCTTGGTCGGATTTCTTTACCGAGGCGATGATCTTGTTCTCCGTTTCGGTATCGAGGGTGAGAACTCTTATCTGTCCGCCGTCCGCAAAGCGTCTTGTGATAGTTCGCTTCAAAGCCTGACGGACATATTCTGTCGTGATATCAACGTCCTTCATCGTGTGCTGATTATCAGCGATAGTTTCAAGTATAGTCTGGAGGTCACGGATAGGAACGCCCTCTTTGAGAAGCAGGCAAAGCACCTTTTGCAGATAAGCCGCCGAGACGATGTTCGGAACGATATCGTCAACAATGGCAGGGTTTGTCTGCTTGAGCTTATCAAGCATAGTCTTGACATCCTGACGGGAAAGAAGCTCATAGGCGTGCGACTTGATGACTTCGGAAAGATGCGTGATGATAACGGAGGTCGGGTCGATGAGCGTGTAGCCTGCGACTTCGGCACGGAGCTTGTTCTGCTCGTTTATCCACTTTGCGGGGATATTGAATGCAGGCTCTATCGTGTCGATACCGTCAACTTCGTGCGTAACGCCGCCGCTGTCGAGCGCAAGGTAGTGGTCTACAAGCACCTCCGCCTGAGCGACGATCTCACCCTTTATCTTTATGACATACTGGTTAGGGTTGATGTGCTGGTTGTCCCTCATTCGCACGGACGGGAAAACCATACCCATATCCATAGCGAACTGCTTTCGGAATATAACGACACGTTCGATGAGCGTTCCGCCCGAAGCCTCGTCCGCAAGAGGAATAAGGCTGTAACCGAACTCCATTTCAATAGGCTCGACTTCAAGCAGCTTATAAACGTTGTCGATATCTTTATAATACTCCATTTCGGAGAGGGCTTCCTTGTTTTCGGCGATCTCGCTCTGCTCTGCTCCCTGTTCAAGGGCAAGCTGAGTGTTGTTCCGCCTGAGGATATAGCCAAGTGCGAGCAGACCCGAACCGAGAACGATGAGCTGCGGCTTCGGGAAGCCCGGAATGAGCATCAGCAGAAGCATTATCGCACCCGATATCATCAGAACGATAGGCTGTGCTGCGAACTGGTTCTTTACATCGACCGCAAGGTTTTCCTTTGAAGCGGAACGGGTAACGATCATACCCATTGCCGTTGAGATGAGAAGCGAAGGCACCTGCGAACAAAGGCCGTCACCAACGGTAGCCATACTGTATGTCGTGAGAACGTCCGAGAACGCCATTCCGTTATACACAAGACCCATTACTGCGCCGCCGAGGAGGTTTACGACTGCCGCAACGATAGAGAACGTTGCATCGCCCTTGATGAACTTTGAAGCACCGTCCATTGCGCCGAAGAAGTCGGATTCACGCTGTATCTTTTCACGGCGTATCTTCGCTTCGGTCTCGTTTATAGTACCCGAGTTGAGGTCGGCATCGATAGCCATCTGCTTACCGGGCATAGCGTCGAGGGTAAATCTTGCCGTTACTTCGGCAACTCGCTCCGCACCCTTTGTTACAACGAGCATCTGAACGACCGTTATAAGGATAAATACGATAAATCCGATAACGGGGTTACCTTTCATAACGAACGAGCCGAACGCCGCGACGATATGTCCTGCGTTTCCTTGGTTCGCAAGGATAAGTCTTGTCGAGGATATGTTAAGACCAAGTCGGAAAATGGTCGTGATGAGCAGCAGCGAGGGGAATATCGCAAACTCGAGCGGCTCTTTTATGTACATTGTAATAAGCAGTATCGTAAGCGACAATGCAATATTTACAACGAAAAGCAAGTCCAGCAGCCATGTCGGCAGCGGAATAATGATAAGGAAAACGGCAAGTATCACAAATACCGTTACAATGTTATCGAGATACTTTTTCACAGTCCTGCAACACTCTGCCTTTCTGAAATATGTGAATATCTGCTGTTATGCAGATAGGTTATGCGTTTTTTTATTCGGGCATCCTGCCCTGTAATTTATATACGAACGAGAGGACTTCCGCAACAGCTCGGTAAAAATCGGGCGGTATCTCCCTTCCGACCTCGACCGAATCGTAAAGACCGCGGGCGAGCGGCTTGTTTTCCACCATGGCGATATCGTGCTCTTCGGCGATGCCTACGATCTTCATCGCAAGGTTGTCTGCGCCCTTTGCAAGCACGACAGGCGCATTGTTCTTGTCCTTGTCATACTTTATCGCAACGGCGAAATGCGTAGGGTTTCTTATGATAACGTCCGAATCGGGGACGGAATCCATCATTCGGCTCATTGCCATCTGCCGCTGTATCTGGCGGCGCTTGCCCTTGACCTGCGGATCGCCTTCGAGGTTCTTATACTCCTCCTTGACCTCCTGCTTAGTCATTCTCATATCCTTTTCAAACTTGAAATACTGGAAAAGGACATCGACCGCCGCAACACCGACAAAAACGGCTGCGACCTTGATAACGATAGAAAATATCGTATCAAGCATATACATCATCGAGCTTGCTATCTCCAGATCGAAGAGCCTTGCAAACTCGGGTATTCTCTTTTTTACTTCGTCATAAACTATGACGGTGAGGATAACAAGCTTCAGCAGCGATTTTGCAAGCTCAAAAAGCGAGCTTACCGAGAACATTTTCTTTATCCCGTTTATCGGATTAAGCTTGTCGAACTTGAATTTTATCGATTCCTTTGAGAAAATGAACTTTGTCTGTGCGCCCGTTGCGATGACCGTAACGAGAACGCCGACAATAAGCGTCGGACCTGCGCATATCAGCAGGACTTTGCCTATTTCTATCGCCAGCTTGGAATAAAACGGCATTTCGTCAATGCGTATCCCGTCCATTCCGCTGCCTGCGAGATCGAACCAGTAGTCAAACGAGCTTTCGCACACGGCGATCATCGTTTTCATAAGGACCTTCAGCAGCGAGAATATAATGAGTATGAAAGCGGCGGTAACAACGTCCTTGCTTTGCATAACGTTGCCCTTTTTACGCTCCTCACGCCGTTTATGTTCGGTCGCCTTTTCGGTTTTCTCGCCTGCGCTTTCAGCCATTTATTCTCCCCCCTTGGGAACTATGCAGGTATGAGGGGAAGAACGCCCTCAAGGGTCTCAAGCCAAGTATCCATGAACTTTTCAATAAAATCCGACAGCGGAACAGCCACAAGGAACAGTATCAGGAAGCCGAAGCCTACCTTTAACTGAATATTTATGACCATTATCTGTATCTGCGGAACAGATTTCATCAGAACGCCTACGCAGAACTGGAGTATCGTCTGCGAAACTATCAGCGGCATCGCAATTTTCAGCACAAGCGTAAGCACGACGCTGAAATATTCGACTATCGAAATGCCGAGGTCGGGGTTTATGCCCTCAAACCCGAGCGGAATGATATCGAACGACTTCACGAAAAGCTCTATATATGTCAAATGAGCATTTATCACAAAGAAATAGAGATACATCATAAAGCTGACGAACGAACCCATTATTGACATTTGGAGGTTCGTGCCTGGGTCGAATACCTTAGCCATACCGAGACCCGACTGCATATCCATTATTTCGCCGCTCATCTGAACGCTGTAAAAAAACATATCGGTAATAAAACCGAGCACCGCTCCCACGAAGCCCTCCTTCAGCAGCATCGCAAGGTAAACGCCTATCACCGTTCCCGTTTCAACGGGTTCGGGCTGCCGCACCATTATAACTATCATCGAGATAAGTATGCAGCATACGACCTTTACTATCTGAGGAATGTTTCTTCGCGAAAGTATCGGATTAAAGGCAAAAATGCCGAGAACTCTTGAAAAGATCAAGAGATTTGTTTCAAAATTATCGAACAGGAGGCTGTAAAAATCCATTCCGCCCTCCCGTTTTTAAAGGACTGTCTGGCTGCTGACCTTTGCGATGATATCAAATATTTCGGTGAAGAAATCGTTCATCGAATTCATCATAAACGGTGCCATAAGCAGCAGCATAACAGCTATAACAAGCAGCTTCGGCACGAACGAGAGCGTTTGCTCATGCACCTGCGTTGCCGCCTGTAAAATCGAGATCACCAGACCTACTGCCATGCTCACAAGGAGGAGCGGACCGCCGAGCTTTATGCAAAGCAGCAGACACTCACGGAAGATCTGTAAAATTATATCCTGCGTCATACCCTGCCTCCGACTATGTTCCGAGCGGATTGAATCCGTTCACGAGCGATGCGGTGAGCAGCGACCAGCCGTCCACAAGCACGAAAAGCAGTATCTTGAACGGTATCGAGATCGTTGTCGGCGGAAGCATCATCATACCCATTGACATCAGCAGCGTTGAAACAACGATATCGACTATCAGGAACGGTATGTAGATAAGGAAACCGATCTCGAAGCCGATCTTTATCTCGCTGAGGATAAAAGCAGGCACAACTGTTGTAAAGCTTACCTCATTGATGAACTCCTCTTCCGTTTCGGCTTCTATCTCCGTATCGGAAAGCTCGAGGAAGAAATTCATCGATTCGTTCGATGTGTTTTTGAGCATCCACGTTTTGAGCGGAACGGAGGCTTCTTTCGCAGCCTCGGTCATCGTATATTCGCCGTTCTTGTACGGCACATATGCGACCTCGTTCATCTCGGACAAAACGGGCTTCATAATAAACATCGTCAAAAACAACGCAAGACCTATCATCACCTGATTCGGAGGAGTCTGCTGAACGCCCATCGCATTTCGCAGGAGCGAGAATGAGATGATTATTCTTGTAAAGCATGTCAGCATTACAAGAATTGACGGCGCAAGCGACAATATCGTTATCAGAAGAATGAGGTCAACTGTGCTGGAATTATTTATGTCAAGCAGATCGAGCAGACTTTGCGCTTCATCGTCCGTTTTGGGCGTTTCGTAGGGAAGCTCATCGTCCTGCTGCTCCCGGACCTGCGTTTCGGGGTTCTGGAGCGGCTGGGTCTGCTGCGGAACGGTGGTCTCAACGTTCGGTATCGTTGTCTCTATGGAGATCTCGGTCGTCGGCGCAGTGGTCGTGACCGTTATCCCGTCCTCTGCGTGTGCATTGAGCGGCGCAAATATGAGCATTGCCGCTATTGCAGCCGCCACTGCGATAAAGACCGTTATCGGCAGAGAAGCCTTGGCATCAGAAATCATTTTTCTCATTGTTTTCCTTACCGTCCTCCCGAGCCGAGCCGTTTTCCGCTGTATTTTTCTTGAAGAAAGCGTTTTTGAAGCTTTCCGAGAACGAAACTGAGGCATTTTCCTCTGTTTCCCTCTGCATATCGCTGATATCATCGTCATCGATATCGCAGAGCTTTGTGATGCTGTTCGGAGCGACGCCCAGAAGCATACCCTTTTTGCCGACCTTTACGACAAGGAGCTGCTTATCCTGCGCAACGCCGATGCAGTCGATTATCTTTATCCCGCGCTCCAAGCCGTTCCAGCCTGTGCTGCGGAATTTTTTGTTGAGCCATCTTGTTCCGTAATAAACAAGAAAAATGAGTCCGATCACTCCCAGCAGGGAGCAGATCATCAGTAAAACACTTGGCACTATTGCCGTCCTCTCTTAGCCTAAAACCTTCTGAACCGTCTGGAGGATTCTGTCTGCCTTGAAGGGCTTTACGATAAAGTCAAGAGCGCCAAGCTTGATAGCTTCAACGACCATTGATTCCTGACCCATAGCCGAGCACATTACGACCTTTGCAGCAGGATCGCTCGTCTTGATATCCTTGAGAGCTTCAATTCCTGTCTTGTTAGGCATTGTGATGTCCATAATAACGAGGTCGGGGTGTTCTGCGGCATACTTTGTGCAGGCGATCTCACCGTCAGCAGCTTCGATAATATTGGTATATCCGTTCTTTGTGAGAGCGTCCTTGATCATCATTCTCATAAAAGCGGCGTCATCAACAAGCATGATCTTCTTATCCATAATTAATTACTCCTTACCTAAATTATCCAAAAATTTGGATCTGATTATTTCAGTTATTCTTACAGCAAAGTTATCATCGATAACAACGACATCGCCCTTTGCGATAAGGTTTCCGTTTACAACGATATCAACGGGTGCGCCTGCCTGCCTTTCAAGCTCGATGATAGTACCCTGTGTGAATTCGAGTATCTCCTTGACCTTTTTGGTCGTCGAGCCGATCTCAACGCTGACATTGAGCGGAACGCCCATAAGAAGCTTAAGATTATCGTTCTGATCCTTGCTGAGCGAAGCGTTGTTGTATGCGGCAAAATTCTGGAGCTGAACGGGCTGAATGTTCATCTGCGGCTGCTGCGGATAGCCGTATGGCTGCTGAGGATACATATTCGGCATCGGCTGACCCTGCGGCATCTGACCGTACATACCGTACTGCTGCTGCATATTCGGGTCGTAGCCGTACATTCCCTGCATAGGCTGCTGAGGCATACCCTGTGGGGCGTTCGGCATAGCCTGCGGTATATTCTGCTGAGGCATATTTGCCTGCGGCATCGGAGCGGGCTGCGGCTGCGGTGTCGGAGCAGGATTTGCAGCTGCACCTCCGCTGACCATTGCTTCTATCTCTGCCTGAGAAAGTGACGAACCGCTCGGTGCAGGCGCTGTCGGAGCAGCGGGTGCAGGCTCGGGAGCCGGTGCAGCGGGTGCAGAAGCTTCATCAGCGGCAGCGCTGTAACCTGCCATCATCTTTTCAGCCATTTCCTTGGCGAGATCTATTGTAAGCACAGAAATAAATTCGGAATTTATAACTCCGTCAATAGTAAGGTTGAATTTGATGCTTACTACATTTTCCGCACCATTGACATCATAAAGGTCAGCGATAAGCTTTTGGCTGTCCTCAACGATCGCCTCGGGAGTGGAAATATCGACCGTTGTATCGATTATTTCCGAAAGTGCCGTTGCTGCTGCACCCATCATCTGGTTCATTACTTCGCAGACGGCGGAAATATTCATTTCATCAAATTTAAAATCATCCGTTATTTCGAGCGGCAGACCCATGAGCTGATCGAGAATAAGCTGAACATCATTCTGTTTGAGAACGAGAACATTCTGTCCCGTAACGCCCTGTACATATTTGATCCTGACCATAATAGAAGGTTCAAGTTCAGGAAACGAGAGATCCTTTGCGCTCACGACGGTCACGGTCGGAGTGGTGATCCATACCTTAGCCGAGAGAAGATTGGACACGGCAGTGGCTGCCGAACCCATGGTGATGTTCATTATCTCACCGATGGCGTCTTTCTCGACATCGCCGAATCCGTCAACAAGTTTTTCATCACTCATTATTGCTCTTACCTCAATTCTTTATATATATTATCGATTTTAACGGCTTTCTTGCTGTTTTTTATGCCAAGCTTGCCGTCAAACCAGAGATTATTTCCGATCTTAACGGTAATATTGCTGTCGATAGGCACATTGAGCGGAATGACATCGCCCTCCTGAAGGGTAAGAACGTCATACAGATCAAGCGTAGTTTCGCAGAGAACAGCATCGATCTTCAGGTCGGAATCCTTTATTGCGTCCATAAGAGATATCTTTCTCTCATTTTCACGCTTCGGATCAAGCTTCTTAGTACCCCTTGACCATTTATCGCCGAACTTTGCCATTATCGATTCGAGACCCATCGCAGGGATACATATTGAAATAGTATTCTTTACGTCCTTGATCTCGACTTCGAGCATTACGATTATAACGACTTCATCGGGTGAGAACGGCTGAACGACTCTTGAATTTGTTTCGACCGATGTAAGGGACGGATTTACGTCTATGTAGCTTCCCCACGGTTCTTTCAGCAGTGCCGCCATTCGCTTTATGACTGTTGTCAGCAGCTCGACCTCGATCTCGGTGAAATCCCTCGACTGGTCGGTATAAGTGCCTGCGCCGCCCATCAGTCTGTCCATCATCGTGTAGCTGATAGGGTTTGAAAGCTGGATGATACAGCTTGTTTCAAGCACATCATCGTCCATGATCCCCATATTGACCATAGACATCATAACATAATCGGGAAGAGCATTGTTGAACTCATAATAGAGCTGCTCCTCGGTCTGAATGACCTCCACCTTGCAGTAAACACGCAGCAGACCGGTCAGATAAGAGGAAAGCACACGGGAATAGTTTTCAAAAATGCCGTCGATCGTTTTGAGCTGTTCCTTGGTGAACTTTTTCGGCATTTTAAAGTCATAGGTCTTGACTTTTTTCTCGTTTGACTGCTCCTCGATCTCGTCCAAAGCCTTTGCGCCTTCTTCCGAAAAGCTGTTCAGAAGAGCGTCGATCTGGCTTTGCGACAGTACGTCAGCCATATATTCGGATCATTCCTTTCTGACAGACGGAAAAACCGATCTGTACTTTATAGGTCTATCATTCTGCCGCTGTCGGTGCGGCGGTCTTGCTTTCCTTCATTTCGTTTATGGTATCCTCTTTGGAAACGTAGGTCTTGTTCGGGTCGTTTCTTCCCGTATCTGCGGGAGTTATCGTTTCGACAGAGGAATCGTCAGTGCTTTCATCGAGCATAGATGAGCCTTCCGAACCCGAAGGGAGGACGAAGTTCGTACCGAATTCAAGCTGCAAAAGCTCATTCAGGACATCGGGATTTGTGAAGTCCATATCATTTCGGATAAAGACGATCTCAACTCGGCGGTTCTGACGTCTGCCTTCTTCGGTCGAGTTATCCTCAAGCGGGCGGTTCTTTCCGTAGCCTGCGGAGGAGAATTTATCGGAGTCGCAGGCATCAAGGCTTATCATATACTTGATAACAGAATTGGCTCTTCCCGAAGAAAGATCCCATTCGTTGACGTTTGAAGCCGCACTTGCCGCAGTATGACCGCTGACCTTTATGGCATAGACAAGTTCATTTATCGAACGTATGCCGTCCGAAATAACATCAAGGATAAATTTGCCCTCGTCAAGGAGAACATCGCTGTCCCCTGCGAAGAAAATATTATCTCTGAATCGCATATAAACGCCCGTGTCGGACATTTCGACATTCACGCTGTCGGACAGGTTGTTCGAGGTGATGACCTCTTTAAGATACATAAAGAAATCTTCAAAATCAACGATCTCCGTGTCCTGATTGTCGACCTCGGGGATAGTGTCATCATATACAGCCGTCGGGTCGTTGTTCGGGTCTGGCTGACCTACAACACGGATATCGGTATCGGAAATTTTACCCTTTGAAAAGGCTTCGGCAATATACTGCCATTTGCTGGTATCCATAGACGACATTGAGAACAAAAGAACGAAGAATGTTAAAAGCAGCGTTACCATGTCACCATAGGTGTCCATCCAGCTTCCGCCTTCTTCTTCATTTCCGCCGCGTTTGCGAGCCACAAAAATCACCTCACAGTATAAACACAGATGAATATGACATCTTGTATTTGAAAATACGGTAATATAGCGTCTTAAAAATAGTTTTCAAATAATTATAGCACATTTCTTAACAAATTGCCATAGTTTTTTTGTAAAAAAGCAAATTTTTTTAAAAAAACCTGCATTAATTTCCGCTCAGAGCAAAATTTCTGCCATTAATTAGAAGAAGCAGCCTTTGAAGCCTTAGGCTTTGCGGTAGCAGGGAGCATCATTCTGAGCTTTTCTTCAACGTATCTCGGGTTAGCGCCCGATGCGATGGCAAGAGTACCCTCCTCGATGATCTGGAGGCAGAGAATTTCCTGATTGTGGTTATATTTACAAAGGTTGCCGATAGGTCCGCAGAAAACGTGCGCAAGGATACAGCCATAGAACGTTGTGATAAGGGCTGTTGACATCGAAAGACCGAGCGATGAAGCCGAGTCGGAGTTTGTAACGTCCATTCCCTTAAGCATGTTGATAAGACCGATAAGCGTACCTACCATGCCCATCGCAGGAGCAACGGCAGAACCCTTTATCCACATAGCGTAGTTGTTTTCGTGACGTTCGCACATAAAATCGATCGAGTCATCGAGCATAGACTTTATCTTTTCCGATTCATTCGCATCGACGATAAGCATGAGTGCGGACTTCATGAACGGGTCTGTGCAGGCATTTGCGCTTTCTTCAAGAGCAAGAATACCCTTCATACGGGCGGTCTTACAGTGTTCGACCATCTGGGCGATATAGTCCTCGGGGTCATATTTTTTCGGCATAAATGCGATCTTGAGCATCTTTCCCGTATTTTTTATTACCGAAAGCGGATATGTAAAAATAAGCGTACCGATAGTACCGCCGAGAACGATAGCGACAGAAGGCGGATCCCAGAAGTTAATGATGTCTCCTCCCGTCATAATGCCCCAGACAATAAGTCCCAAAGCCAAAACCATACCAATAATACCTGAAATATTCATTTGGTAAAAATCCTCCTTGATCTTTTTATATCAAACGAGCGTCCATTGCTCGGATCATTCATTGCAAGCGCCGTTCATCCGGCGGAATTCAAACGATTTTTCGATGATCTCATCGAGTTTTTCTTTAAGTATGTATCTGTGACCGTTCATCATCGTGACGACGGTATCGGGTGTTTCCTCTGCCGCTTCGATAAAATCCTCATTGAGCATAAGCGGAGTTCCGTTAAGTCTTGTTACCAATATCATATCCTATTCACCTTTATACCTGCGGACGAGCAGCTCTGACGGGCAGAACTGCCGACCGAAGGAAAAATATTATGTGTTAATTATGCCGATGCACCGATCGGTTTATCAACAAAGCCAAGCGGAGTGTGACTCAGACCGCCTGCAGGGGCTTCCACCACACCTTGTAAAATGCCCGACTGCCAAAAAACTATATTCGCGAACATAAACCAATTTCCAACAAAAACAAGCGCAGCAAAGCGGAGCGTGACGCGAACTGCCTGCAGGGGCTTCCCTGCTTATCTCTTAAGGTTTACGAGTTCTTCGAGCATTGAGTCGGAAGTCGTGATGATCCTTGCGTTAGCCTGGAAGCCTCTCTGTGTAACGATCATATCGGAAAATTCCTGAGCAAGGTTTACGTTGGACATTTCGAGCTTGTTGGAAGCAACTGTACCTGCGCCCTGCTCGCCTGCTTTTCTTACCTTGCCCGAGCCTGAAGCAGCGGTCTCGGAGAAGCTTGTGTCGCCGTTTTCGATAAGACCCTCGGGGTTGTCGAAAACAGTGATCTCAACACGGGCGATAGCTTTAAGTGTGTTGTTATAGGTCGTTGTGATAACGCCGTCCGAACCGATGGTGAAAGCAGCAAGGTCAGCGTATGTGAACTTGCCTGTTACAGCGAGATCCTCAACGGAGAGCGTTTTATTGGGGTCAGGCTGATTGGTGATAGTGTAAGCCTCCGAACCCCATGTTCCGTCGCCGTTATCGATCATGTGATAAGAGGAAGCGCTTGCTGTGCTTGTTGCATCAGCAGGGTCTTTCTTTGTATACTTGAAATAAACAAGGTCTGTCTTATCGTCAAAGGTGATATAGTTGCCCTTGAGGTCGCAGAGGTAGTAGCCCTCTTCGCCCGTTGTTTCGTCCTTGTCGACCTCGCCCTGCTTGAAGCCGACTACCTTTCCGTCCTTAACTACGGCTTCAGGCTTTCTGTTGGTGTAAAGATAGCCTGTGTCCGTATCGGTATAAATGCCGTAAGCGTCTGCGATGAGGTCGTTTACGTTGATAGTATTTTCAAAGGTATAGTCTGTGGAGTTTATCTGATTGTCGCCGTTGTTATCCTGAAGGGTAGTCTTGAGAAGCTCCTGAGCGCTGAGGTCGCTGTTGAGGAGAAGACCCTTTTCGGTGTTTCTTGTACCAAGGATAAATCTGTTGTTGTTGGAAACGAGGTTGCCGGCACTGTCGATGCCGAAGTTGCCGTTTCTTGTGTATGTGATAGAGTCGGGGGAAGCTGTGATATCGGGAGCACCGCCGTCTGCGCCCGAGGAGAATGCACCCGTTGCGAAGAAGCCGTCGCCGCTGATAGCGAGGTCGAGGGTCCTGTTGGTGGACTGGAACGAGGACTGCGACATATCTCTGTCGATAGAAGCGACCTGCGTACCGTAGCCGACTGTGGACGGGTTGTTACCTGCAAAGCTTTCAGTACCTGCAGCGGCAGTCTTTACCGACTGATAGAAAACATCGCTGAATGAAGCTCTGGAGGATTTGAATCCGTATGTGTTAACGTTAGCGATATTGTTACCGATGACGTCCATTTTTGTCTGGTGGGAGGTAAGTCCCGAAACGCCTGAATAAAGAGATCTAACCATTTTAATTACACTCCTTAAAAAAGTTGCTGTTGGTATCTGTGCGGAGCGTCCGTCAAGTCAGTCGGGACGCTTATGATCTCCTGTTAGGTCCGATCGTTCTGACCGCACATTTATTTTTCTCACATTATAACAGTAGAATCAATATTCGTGAAAATATTTCCCTGCATATCATCTGCGGAGAGGGTCGTGATGACCTTGTTGTTTTTTATGCTGACGATAAAAGCATTTGAGCCTATCATGACCAGTGCGTCGTTTGAGCCTTTTTCGCCTGCAAGCTCGACAGCTTTATTGAGCCGTTCGAGGGTATCGCCGTTTTCAATATCTATCCGACGTTCGGATATCCTCTCAAGAGCGTGCTTTGAAAAGACCACTCCGCTCTGTCCGTTCTGCTCAGTGCGCTTTTTTTCGTCAAGCTGAGTTTGCAGTTCCTTTGCAAAACCGCTGTCCTCGGGTGAAGTCTTGGGAACATTGTATCCTCCGACTCTGCCTGTCGTGACCGCCGTAATGCCTCTCGACTGCATCAGTTCGCTTATAAGCACCCTGAAGCACCGTCCTTTCGTTTAACCGACAACATTTACTCCCATTGAAGTAAGATTCTGTCTGAGATCCTCAAACTTCTGAGCGGACTGTGAGCTTGCATAATATGCGATCGAAATTTCAAACGGTGTAACATCGTTGCCGACTTCCTGCTTGATGATCTGATCGATGGTGTACTTGCCCGATGTTTCGAGCCAGCCTGAATTGCCGTTGTCGAACATTATCTCAACACGCTGCTTGCCGTCCCTGAAGGTAACGACTTCGCCGAGTCTGCCAACGCCGCAGTAGCCGATCTCCGAGATCTCCCTGCCGCTGATCGTTTTGCCGATAACTCTTGAAGTATCTATTCTTGAAGTGATGGCTCTGTTGTTGATGAACTTGATATCATACATTCTTGTTCCGAGAGCGTCTGCAAGGGCTGCCTGTTCGGGATATTTGTCTGCGTCAAGCCTGTGAGGTGCGCAGTCAGCGTTTGAAATGCCGGGCTTGGAATCGGAATAAGCTTCCAGACCGTATTTCTGGCTGTATCTTGTGCTGTAACTTCCTGTCGAGATCATTTCATAGACCTGTGCGTTGGAAAGCGTCGGTGTGAGCTGACCTGTTCTTGCAGCATTAGCTACCGCATAAAGGTTCGAGGTTGTGAGGGGGATGTCATATCTGCCTGCGGTGAGCGTTGCCGCTGCAGTTGCTGTATTCGTTGAATTTGCCGAAGTCGGAACGGTCGTATTATCCATGGTATTGTTATAAAGCGTATTGTAGCTCGAATTCTGTGTGCCTGCGATAAGGTTTGTCGAAGTCACATCGTCATTGGGGTTCGCATAAGTCGTATTCGGAAGGATAAGATCCTTGAGATCCTCATACTGTGCAAGATATGCTGCCGCATAGTTCGGGATATCGAGCTTTGTTACCGTTACCGTTTCATAGCCGTCAAGATTCGGCTTAAGATTGTTGATAACGCTTACCGATTTTGTTTCTGTTCCGCTGATGGAATCGATCGTACTCATAAGCTCGCTGAACAGAGCGTCCGACTGAGCCATATAGCTTGCCATTGTTTCAGCCTGAGTAACAGTGGAATCGGTCGTGGTCGTTGTGCCTTCGGGAGCGTTTGTGTTTTCCCCGTCCTTTTCGGTATTGGAAGAACCGTCTGTTCCCTCTGTTTTATCAGTGCCGTTTTCATCTTTGTTTTCGCTGTTTTTGAGCGAAACGTCCTTAAGCGGATATTTGTCCTTGCCGTCAACGATAACATAAGCGTTTCCGTCAAGCACAAGAACGTTCGTTACCTTGCCGCTTGCGAGTACTTCATCCTCGGAAGAACCGTGGATATTGACCTCCTGACCGATAAGCTTCGAGAGAAGATTGTAGATATCGGAAGAAGTAACGTTTGAAACAGTTGAAACCTCGTACTTTCCGCCGTTTACAACAAGGTAAGGCGTGCCGTCCGAAACAACTACGGATTCAACGATGCCCGTGTCATAATCGTGACCGTCATTGACCGTTACAGCCTTTCCGACAAGGTTTGTCGCATAGCTGATATTTGCCTGAGAGGTCATATTCTTGATTCCCTCGAGCATGGAATAGGACGACATCTGCTGGAGCATATCGGTATCGCTCATAGGGTCGTTGAAGTCCTGATTGGACATCTGCGTTGCGAGTACCTTTAAGTAGCTGTCAAAGTCCATATAGGAAGTAGCTTCGTCACCCTTTGTCGTATCAACGACCTTGTTGCTGTACTTTGAGTAAGCACCGCCCGTTGAATCGATCGAAAGGTTCCCTAAGCTGTTAGCCATAATTTTGCCTCCTTTAAAAGTTTTCTTGCCGCTGTAACTCCGCTTTCCGCTTCGTCATCAGCCTTTGCAATGCCCGAGATACGTCCGCCGTTCGTGCTTTCGCTCTGTGAAGCACCGCCGTTCTGACGGTTAAAGCTCTGGTTCGAGAAGTCGAGTCCCATATAGGAAGCCGCCTCCGAGGGAGCAACAACGTTCACATTCCGAACGTCAACGTTCTGTTTTGCAAAGCTTTCGGTAAGTGCTGCCGTGTTCGCTGCGAGCGCCTTGCCGACTTCTTCATTTGAAGCTGCGAGGACAATGGAAACTGCACCCGAGTTGTCAGCCGTTACCTTGACTGCAACTTCGCCGAGGTTTTCGGGCTTAAGAACCACCACAAGCTCCCGGACTGCGCCGTTCTGCGTGGTCTCGCTCACGCTCTGCGTTATCTGCCGGACCGCAAAGTCCGCAAGCTGCTTGTAGACCTCAACAGGGTCTGTCGGTATTTCAGTATCGGCAAAAATGCTTGTCTGAACGGGGGGCTGCGCTGTGAGGACAACATTTGCCGCTGCCTGCTCTGCGCCCGTCTCGTCCGAGTCCGAGATAACTCTGATCTGAGCCGAAACATCGTTTATTCTTGCGAATGCTGCTGTTTTGTGCAGTACTGCAAATGAGGCATCTGCCGTTGCCGTGTTCTCTGCGCCGTTATCGCTGTAAAGTGCAAGCTTTAATTCGCTTTGGAAGCTTTCAAAGGAAGGCAGGTCGTTAAATCCTGTCTTGTTTTCGAGGATAGACACTATCGTTTCCGCTTTCTGCACGGGTGTGGTATCGGAGGAAAGAACTTCCGTTACCGAAGCTGCCTTTGCCGCCGCTTCAAAAGGGATCTCGTCGATAATTTCCTCGTTTGTGCTTACGGGCATCATCTCCATCATGGAAACGACTGCGTCTGCGAGAACCGAAAGGTCGGTATCATCACCGTCTGCAAGCTTTTTCAGCTCATCTGCGATCTCATCAGCCGATTTTCCCTCGGAAAGACCCGTTTCAAGCACTGCCGAGATATCCCCGAGCATGAGTGCAAGTCCCGTTTCTTCGTCCGAAACGAAATCTTCGCCGTCCTGCGATGTAACGAACTTTATCATATTGGAAAGAATATTGATAACGTCGGTATTTTCGCCGTCGCCGCTCTTTGAGGAGCTGTCCGAAGTGCCGTACATAAACTTTTCAGCCGCATTTCCGACCGAGAGCATCATTTTCACCGCTGCATCGATAACGCTTTTATCTGCGTTGGAAACGTCCTCTGCAAGCTCCGAAACAAGCTTTGAAAAGGTGTTTTCCCCGTCAGCCGTATCTTCGGTAATGTCGATCTCCTGCGTGATATCGTCAACGGGTGTATCTGCTGCGCTTGCGGAAACTGCCGAGCCGAGAATATCGCCGAAGCTTATTTCCGAAGCAGCCGCTGCATCGGTCGAACCGAGGTCGGGAGCATTTACGCCCATACCGATATTAAGGATGCTGCTTATATCCATAATTTTCACCTCCTTTCAGTGGGGCGGGGAAGCCCCGCTGCAAATTCACGCTATGCTTCGCTGCGCTCCGCACGTTTGCGGTATAAATAAGTTTACTGCCGCGAAGATAGTGTATTGCACCGCCGATAAAATTATCAGTACATCTATCAATTACTGTAGGGGACGGGTTTCCCGTCCCGATTTAACGCATTTGCCGAACGGGACGGGAAACCCGTCCCCTACATTGGTTTTATTTTGCCGCAGGGCATCCCTGCCAATGCAACCGCATAGACTGTCCAACAGACCCTATTCGCGACTGCAAATTCTCTTCCAACGCAAACTAAGCGTAACGAAGTGAAGCGCGGCGCGAACCTGCCGCAGGGCATCCCTGCTATCTGTATGTACTGTTCATAACGTATTCGGAAATGAACTGTTCTTCCGCTTTCTGCACCTTGAATTTGTATTCTTCAAGCTGCTTTTCTTCGAGCTTTTCGAGGGAGGAGACCTCCTTTGTTGCATCGATAACAACACCGAGCTGACGCTGTACCTTTTTCTCCATTTCCTCTATTGAATTTTCAAGCTCTTTTATCTGCATACGCAGCGACTGGTGGTAGCTTTTGAACATCGTTATCTGCATAACGGTGATGCCCTTGCCCGAAAGCTCCCTGAACTCATCCGCCGAGCGTTTGAGCTTGGCTTCGAGCTGCATTTTTTCCTCCTGCATCTGCTGCTGCTGCACACGCAGGTGAGCGAGATTGTTCTTTTCTCTGTCAAGCACCTGTTTCTTATAACCCATAAGCTTGTTTAGTGAAAATTCAAACCGCTTCAAGAATGATTACCTCCAAGGAGTTATTTTACGGCTTCTTCGAGCAGCTTCAGCGTTTCGTCAAAGGAGAACGCTTCGTCCGTTTTCTGCTGTAAAAATGCATTTATCTTGTCTATTTTTCTTATCGCTTCATCGAGCGCAGGGTTTGTTCCCTTTTTGTATGCGCCGATGGAAACGAGGTCGTAGTTTGCGTTGTAAACCGAAAGGAGATTTCGCAGCTTTGCCGCATTGTCCTTGTGCTTTTTGTCGGCGATCTCGGACATAAGTCTTGATACCGATTCGAGCACCTCTATCGCAGGGTAGTGGTTCTTCGCCGCTACCTTACGGGAAAGAATGATATGACCGTCAATGATACCTCTGACCGTGTCGGAGATAGGCTCGTTGGTATCGTCGCCCTCAACGAGGACGGTATAGATGCCCGTTATCGAGCCGTTTTCAAAGTTCCCTGCTCTTTCAAGCAGCTTCGGCATAGTCGTGTAGATCGACGGTGTATAGCCTCTTGCGATAGGTGCTTCGCCCGTTGCAAGACCTATCTCACGCTGCGCCATAGCATATCGTGTGAGCGAATCCATCATCAGCAGGACGTTCTTGCCCCGATCCTTGAAGTATTCCGCAATAGCCGTGGCGGTCATGGGACATTTATTTCTCATCATCGAGGGCTGGTCGGAGGTCGCAACAACAAGCACAGATCTTGCCATTCCCTTTTCCCCGAGGTCACGCTCGATGAATTCAAGCACCTCTCGTCCACGCTCTCCGACGAGAGCGATAACGTTGATGTCGGCTTCGACTTCTCTCGCTATCATACCGAGGAGCGTTGATTTTCCGACACCCGAGCCTGCGAAGATACCCATACGCTGACCTCTGCCTATCGTGAGCAGACCGTCTATCGCCTTTACGCCGAACGGGATTATATCATCTATCCTCGGTCGGGTGAGCGGATTTACGGGGTTTCCCGCAATGGGGTAGGTATCGGTCGTGTTTATCGGACCTTTGCCGTCTATCGGCTCGCCTATGGCGTTGATGATACGTCCGACGAGTGCATCGCCCGTTCTGACTTCAAGCTGTCTGCCCGTGTTGTCAACGATCGAACCCGGACCTATGCCGTCGATGTCGGTATAAGGCATCAGCACGACCTTTCCCTCGTTGAAGCCGACTGCTTCGCCGTAAATGAACTCATCCGAGCCTTTGCGGAATATGCGGCAGACATCGCCGATGTTGCATTCGGGTCCCGTGGCTTCGACAGTCATACCGATGATCTTTTCAATTTTTCCCATGTGCCTGTAAAGATCGGCATTTCTGACGTTTTCACGGATAGCGTTAAAGTTCATTCGGGTTATCTCCTCGTCATTCCTCGCCTCTTGTATTCTTCATTATCTCTTTGAGGAATTCAAGCTGGGTCGGAACGGAAGCATCGAGTATCTCTTCACCGTTGTCGAGGATAACTGTGCCGTCCTCAGCATCGGGAAGGATCTCTATTTCAATATCTTTGATATAAGGAATTATCTTTTTGATGAGCTTTGCATCGGTCTTGATCTCCTTGGAGACCTCGCCCTGCGCAAGCGAAATTTTTATGTAATCGGAGTTGCGGAAGCTTTTTGCGGCGTTTTCGATAATGCTCTCAATGACCTCGGGGTTGACTTTGAGTTCCTCGCCCGTGATCTTTTCAAGCATTTCGCACATCGTTTCACGCATTTCATTCTCGTTGTCGAGGAAGTATGCGTCCTTGTGCGAATTTATATCGGAGAGCAGCTGTGCTGAGGCGTCGACGTACTTCTGGCATTTTTCGAGCGACTGCTTTTTGCCCTCGTCATAGCCTTCCTTGAAGCCCTCGGCTTTCGCCTTTTCCTTTAAGATAGCACACTCCCTGTTCGCCTTTTCGATAACGGCGGCGGTGGTCGTCTTAGCGTCCTCGGCGATCTTTTTCGCTTCAAGCTTTGCATTTTCGAGCATCTCACTCCGGGCGGCTTCCGTCCTTATGCGCTGATCCTCAAGTATTGCTGCGACCCGGCGATCGACTGCGGCACGGAACTCCGCTTCCTTTTCGGCGGCTTCCCTCTGCTTCTGCTGTTCAAGCTCTTCACGGGAAGGAGCTTCCCGCTCGGCGTTTTCCTCGCCCGGGACAATGACGGTATTATCGATCTTGACGGGCTGCGAAGCACCGTAGCTGTACGACTGGGATTTGTATATTTTAAGCAATTATCTCGTCCTCTCCGCCCTTGCCGATAACAAGCTCGCCTTCTTCTTCGAGGTGTCTTATGATGCCGACAATTCTCTGCTGAGCTTCGTCAACGTCACGCATACGAACGTTATGCAGATATTCGATCTCCTGCTGAATGGATTCCTGCATTCTCTGCGGCATATTCGCATAAAGAGCCGCTGCGACCTCGGCATTCGAGCCTTTGATGGCAATAGCAAGGTCTTTCGCTTCGACATCTCTGATAAAACGCTGAATGGACATGGAGTCGAGCCCGAGGATATCCTCGAAAACGAACATCTTCTTCTTGATCTCTTCAACAAGTGCAGGATCTTTCGAGGAGAGTTCGTCGAAGATGTGCTTTTCTGTTCCTCTGTCGACCTTGTTGAGGATATCGGCAACAAAGTTTACGCCGCCGACCGTGGTAAGATCCATAGAAACGACTGCGGCAAACTTTCTTTCGAGTGTTTCTTCGATAGAATGAATTGTCTCAGGCGAAGCCGATTCCATTTTCGCAATTCTTTCAACGACTTCGACCCTCTTTTCCTTAGGCAGCTCCTGAAGCACGGCGGAAGCCTGCTCGGACTTGACATAGGAAAGTACAAGAGCGATAGTCTGGGGATTTTCGTTCTGAATGATAGCAAGCAGGTTCTTGTAGTCGGATTTTCTGACGAACTCGAACGCCTTTGTCTGCATTGATTTGGAAACACGCTCCATGAGCTTGTTCGCCTGTTCAACGCCGTAGGCTTTTTCAAGAACGCTTCTTGCGTATTCAATGCCGCCCTCGGAAATTACCTTCTGGGTAAGGCAAAGCTCGTAAAATTCGTTAAGGGTCGAATCAACGACATTCGCCTCAAGGTAAGGCAGGCTTGAAATTTCGTATGTGAGCCTTTCGACATCATCATCGGAAAGGCGTTTGTAAACGTAGGCAGCATTTTCTGCGCCGATCGATGTAACAACGATCGCAGCCTTTTGCAGGTTTGTAAGTTCTTGGATATCAGGCATTGCTTACTCCTCCGTATCGTCTTTCATCCAGTTTTTAAGCAGCTGAGCCACAATTTCGGGGCTGTTCTTCGCAAAGTCGCTGATCTCTCTGCGGATAGCGACCTCCTTGGTGTCTTCTTCCGCCGAGAGGCTCGGGATATCGGCAGGGCTTGTGCCGTCGAGATCCATTGTGAACGTATCGACGATAGGTTCGCCGTCCGCACCTGCAAGCGCTTCGGAAGCAAGTATCTGCTGCTCGAATTTTGCTCTCTTGTTCTTAGCGCTTCTCGAAGTGATAACGAGAACAACAACGACAATGATAAGCAGAATGAGAAGTATCGCTGCCGCAGCGATAAGCTGATTGAGCGTAAGACCAAAGAGGTAAACAGGAGCTGTATCGTTTGTGATCTCTGTGCCGAATTTCGGGAAGTTAGTGACCGTAACAACGTCCTGTGCAACGGCAGGATTTACGCCGCCCGCATTTGCAACGAGGTTAACAAGGTCAAGTCTCTGTGCTTCGGAAATATAGTCGGTGTAGACCACAGTCGAAATGGAAAGCCCGTCAATGGTGTAGCCTGCCTTTTCGATCTGCTCCTTATATGTATCAACAAGATATGTGTTGGAAACGGTATTTTCCACCCAAGCACCGTTGCCGTTGGTATCGCCCGTCGGGTAGGTGTCGTCAGCATTCGTCTCAACGCCGACAACGCCGCCGTCAACAGTCGTTCCGCCCGAAGCTTCGGAAGCGTCGCCGTGCTGGAGAACGCCTGTATTGCCGTTGCCCTCGGGGATATAGTCGGTGTTTTCGGAGACCTTTTTGTCAAAGTTAAGAACGATATTTACAGCCGCCGATACGCCGTCATCACCGTAAATAGGCGTAAGCAGTTCAAGTATCTTGTTCTTTATCGAATTTTCAAGGTTAGTCTTGAAAGCGAATTTTCTTGTTTCATCGGCGATAACGTCTATCTCGTTCTCGCCCTCTATCTGCGGTATGCCGTAGCCGTCAACGATGCTGATATTTTCATCGGTGAGACCGACGCAGCCGTTTCTGACGGTGTTTCTGATGCCGACGATCTGCTTGTCCGTGAGCTTATAATCGGCGTCAAGGTAGACCGTGACCGCAGCCGTCGGTTCCTGGCGGAGCGATGAGATAACGGTATTCTTCTGCTCGGGTATAGATATCGTGACCGTTGCCTTCTGAACGCCCTCAAACGTGCCTATGATAGCACTCAGACGCTCCTGAAGCAGCATTCTCGCATATTCTCTCTCCTGCGAGGAGGTCGTGAACATGTCTATATTATTTGTGTAAAGATCGTAATTGAGTGCGCTCTTAGGATAGCCTTTCATAGCCATTTCCATCGTAAGAACGTTCTCCGTTCCCGCAGGTACCATTATAGTGCCGCCGCTTTTGAGGGTAACATCGTAGCCGAGATCCTGTATCGCCGTAACGATCTCCGAAGCCTCGCTCGCTTCAAGTCCCTCATAAAGGACAGCATAATCCTTTTTATTCAAAATTATAACGATGATAACAGCAATAAGAACGATCGCAATAAGTATCGCTATGTACGCTATCTTTCGTTTTTTCTCCTGGGCGTCCCAGAACTGCCTGAACGAAGTCGTGAGCTTTGAAAGCTGTTCCTTCATATCCATTTGCGAATTTTCCTTCCCGAATTAAAGATAGGCTTACATCGAGATCTGAAGAACCTGATTGTAAGCGTCAACTGCGGCATTCTTTACCGCAACGAAGGTCTCGACAGCTATCGAAGCCTTGGTCATATTGTTGTAGATTGTGTGGAGATCGTCAATTTCGCCCTGCATAAGCTTTACAGAGTCGATGTTGGTCTGCTGCTGGGTCTCCTGAACGTCATTGAAAACTTCCTTGAAAATGTCGGAGAACTGAGGGGTGCTTTCGGTTATTTCCCTGACCTGTTCGTTCTCATTTTCAAAAACCGACTGTACGGGTGAAATAGCACCCGAGATTGGAACTATAAACATATTTTTTCTGCCTTTCTTTATATGAAACACAAACCCGATAAATTTCGGGCAGGCGGAACGGAAGATCCGTCCGTTACAGTGTATTATCAGCTATATGAGCGCAGGGCTTCCCGCAGATCATGATCCGTCAAGCTGTGACACAAGCTCTTTTTGCGGCTGTAAGTTCAGCTATACCGCAAACGAGCGAAGCAAAGCGGAGCATGGCGCAAATTTGCCGCAGGGCTTCCCTGCCCCCGATTATTTGCCGTTGAGAGACATCGCCTTTGAGAGCATTGCCTTTACTGCGGCAATTGCGGAAGCGTTCGCTTCATAGCAGCGCTGTGCAGCGAGAAGATCCATCTGCTCCTTGCTGTTGTCAACGTTGGTCTGATAAATATATCCGTCCTCATCTGCGAGCGGATTATCGGGGTCATAAACGGGAACGAACGGAGCGTCATCGTCAATGATCTGCGCAACCGTCACGCCCGAGTATCTGTACTTGTTCTTGTGCGAAAGATAATATGTGCCATGAGAAAACTTAGGGCCGTCGTCCTCGTTGTTGAACTTGTCCAGCTCATCGCTGAAGGTCTTCTTTTCGGAGAAAACAACAAGCTGACGGCAGTAAGGATCTTCCCCGACCGCTGTGTTGTACGTGCCTTGCTCGGCGATGTTCTGCGAGATGATATCCATTCGGAGCCTTTGCGCCGAAAGTGCAGAGCCGCCTATATCGAGTGAATTCAAGAATGACATTTATGTACCCTCCAAATATGACGGCGTTACTTTGTTATCGCCGTGCGTATCATCGAATAGTTGTTGTTCATCTGATCCATAAGTGCGCTGTACTGATACTGAACATCGGCAAGGTCAAGCTGTTCCTTTTCGATATCGACATTGTTGCCGTTCAGAAGCTGGTTGGTGTTGGTCTCATAAGTCGTTGCGACCTTGAGAGAGACCTTGCCCTTTTCGCTGTCGGTCGGCGTATGGTAGCTGCACTTGCACATTTCTTCCTTGAGTACAAGTCCGAAGTTTACTGTCTTTGCTTTATAGTCGGGCGTAGAAACGTTCGCAATGTTATTCGAGATAACACGCTGCTTGTACCACGCCGCATCGAGCGCCTGCTCGGAAAGGTTCTGAAGCTTATTATCAAAAAGTCCCACGATATACCTCCTGTTCGGTCCACTTCGCTGACTGTTTTTTCAAATTGGCAAACTATCCCCCTAAATGGGTATAGCACTCCATTAACAGTATATACCTTTTTCACAAAAAATACAAGAGTTATCACAAAATTTATATCCTCAACGGTAACAATTTTTTATTATAATTTCTATGAATTTTTCCCAAATGTAACAAAAACAGCACCGCTTAGTGGTTATATTTTACATTTTTCGAGGTAAATTTTGTATACAGTGAACAATAATTCCTTATCTTGGCAGCAAAAAGAGCATATACGCAGCCGAGTGCATATATGCTCTGAATTATCATTTATGTTTGGGAAGTCGGCGGCGGTCGATGGCAAGCTTTACCATTTCATTTGTAACGCTTCGCTTGTATTTTCTCCTCATTTCGTCCGCTTTTTTCTTGTCCTGAGGGGTTCTGACCTTGCAGGAGAGGTACGGAACAGCATCCAGCGCATCCGTCATTGCCTCGGCGAAGCATCGGTCGCAGGTGCAGCAGTTGAATCTCTTCAAAGCTATCGGAAGAAGCTCGGTTATAAGCTCGGAGCTGACGCAGATCTCGGTAGCATCGCCCTGCTTTGACTTCGAGCCGGATCTTTTCGAAGCTTTTCCCGTGTTCGTGTGCATTTCTATGACAGACTGCTTGAACTCGTTATCGATTATCGGGTTTGTCGCAGTGTTTTTTCCTGTGATAAGCTTCATAACAGCATCGGTCTTGTGCGATACCTTAGCCGCTGCGCTGCCTGCCATAAAAATCCCTCCTTATCTTTTCTTTTTGCGGTCGATTATCTCGGGGTAAAGCGCCTCACACGCCTTGACATAGTCCCTTGCGGCACGGCAGTTCGGCGAATATGACGTTAAGACCTCCTGATGCGCAGGGGCTTCGGCGACCGCAACGGAAACGGATATCCTCGTATCAAGTACGACCGTTCCGAGCTGCTCGGCGACGATCTCCACCATTTCGGCTACCTCGTCCGCAAGCTGCTGATTTTTAACATATTTTGTAAGGAGTATTCCCCTTATATCAAGCTTTTTATTATAGTATTTCTTAACGGCGAGGATAGTTTCACGGAGCTGTGCGATCCCCTGGAGCGAAAGTATCTCAGGCGTCATCGGGATTATGAGATCGTCCGCCGCAGTGTAAGCGTTTATCGTAAGTACCGAAAGCGCAGGCGGCGTGTCGATGATGATATAGTCATACTCATTGCGGACGGTTTTGAGTATCTCCCTTAAAATAAATTCTCTGTTTTCGGCAGGAAGCTCCAGTTCGCTTCCCGAAAGAAGTATATTTGACGTTATAACATCGCAGATGTGCGTGGTCTTTATCGCATCACGGATATCGCAGGTGCCCGTCATCACATCATGGATAGTGTAGCCCCTGTCCTCCGTTCCGAGCGAGAACGACAGATTGCCCTGCGGATCCATATCTATCGCAAGGACAGTCTTTCCCCTGCTTCGGAAAATTCCCGCAAAAGCGGCACAGGTCGTGGTCTTGCCGACTCCGCCTTTCTGATTTGTTACAACAATAATTTTTGCCATAGATCAAAAGTCCTTATTCTGACGCTGTTTGAGCTTTTCTCTTTCCGCTATCTGACATTCAAAAATAAAGCGTGCAAGACGCTCCTCCTGCGACTGGGTGATGTTGAGGAAGTGGCAGCCGTAGCCGTCAACAACGTCCGTGCCGATAACATTCTGCACACGGAGCACCTCTGTCAGAAGCTCCATCTCACCGCCGAAAAGCTCAAGCATAAGCTGATCGCCCGGCTCAAAGTCAAAGCCCGTTTTCATGTAAACACCGCCGAGATTGATGTTGCAGACATGGATATTCAGCGGCTTGTCGAAGTTTATAAGCTCCTCATTGCGGATATAGAAGGGCGATGTCGTTTCAAATTCGGTATTTATCTTGAATGAAGCACGCCTTTCCTCGAGAGCAATGCCGTCACCGACATGAAAATTCATCTGACCCTCGGTGGAAAGATCGACCGAGGTCTTGTATTTCATACGCAAACCGTTTATGTATTCAAAAACAGCGGTTATGTATTCGTCCTTTGGGATAAGAGGAAGCCCCGATCCCTTTATCATAACGAGATCACGGTCTTTGATGCGGAAGAAGTCCTTCGGGAAAAATACCGACTTGGTAGCCAGCAGCATCCTGTCCTGACTGTCGTAAATAACAACTCTGCCGACCTTATCCTTTTTTATCATAAATCTCACCCCATTATCCCTTGGTGCTGAAGAATATATACCCTTAAACGTTTAAAAGAATGCATAAAGATACATTCTTATTTTATCAAAAAATGATACATTTTGCAACAGTTTTTTTGAACGTTGTAGAAATCAACACATTTCGACATATCTTTTTGTTTATTTGCAACAATTATCCATAAATTAATGCGTAATTCGTAATGCGTAATGCGTAATTATTTGCAAAGTTCTACTTTGTTCGGACGTTGCGAAGCCAACTAAAGTTTACGTCCACGCTTTTTAAAGGGTGGCAGGGGGTCAAGGGGGGCAGAGCCACCTTGTCGCTCTCCGCAGAGAGCGAAACTCCCCTAAACTAACAGCCAAACGTCAGTCGCAACAGCGTAATCAGTAACAAATAAAAAAGCGCCATTCACACGAAAAAAGGTTAAACGAACTATGATAAGTTCAGTTTAGTAACCCCAAAATGTGAATTGCGCCATACTATTTTCCTCAAACAAACTATCCTTGAAGCAAAAATCCACGAACGCAAGCGAGCGGATTTGAAGCTTCAACGGGAAATAAACAGCCCTTTATTCTTCTTTAAGCCGACATTCCATTCTGTAACGCTTGACTACCTTCCCGTTTGACATTTTCTGCTCTGTTTCATTTTTTATTTCAAAACCGCACCTTAAATAACAGCTTTGTGCTTGGATATTGCTTTTATCCGTGTAAAGCCCCACGGAAATATATCCCATTGACCGCAGTTTCTCTATGGCTTGATCAATAACATACCGTCCGATGCCGTTATTCTGATATTGAGGAAGCAGTGCTATCATTTTTATGTACGCTGTTTTATCTTTTGCGGCAAGACCGTTTATCCCCAGCCAGCCTATCGGCAATGCATCTTCAAAAATAATGTAGTCTTTTTCATCATCGTCCTGCTCCCATTCGGCAACCGCTTCCTCCCAAACATCAGCAGTCGTAGGAACTTCATTTAAAGCTGTCATAACGGCTTCATTATTCATAAGTTCATAAAGAAATCCTGCGTCCTTGCTTTCAGTTTCTGCAATTCTGATCTTATCCATTCTATCTATCTCCTTTTACCCAGCCGCTTTTTCTTCGTGTTCACTCTTACGAAGCCCAAGCTCCGTCACAATTTTGCTTTCGTACACGTTGCTTCCATTTGGCTTTTGTCTAAATGATACAACTCTTTTGAGTTTTCAGATACGCTCTAGTTTGTATATAATCAGTTTTCCGCACCAAACAGCTCATCAATTGTTATGTGAAAATAATTAGCGATAGATGGGATCATCTCAATATCGGGATAACCGCCGTTTGATTCCCACCTTGAAACGGCTTGCGGCGTAACACCTAAAGCGACAGCCAGATCCTCCTGTTTTCTTCCCGCTGTCTTTCGCAGATCCTTTATTTTTTCACCAATGTTCACTAGCATTTTAATACCTCCGAACTATTTTATAATAAAAGCCATTAGAATTATGGAGAAGAAATCGCCGCAAAAGCTTTGATATATGCGGTTTTGCGGCGAGAGATTCCCATAATTCAATGTGTTTTTAGTATTATCACCGGTGTACGCTAATTATAGCATAAAGATGCAGCCGAATCAATTATCAATTCGTTGTTTCGTACTCAATGCATCGTTGTTTGGCGAAAAACGTTCGGGCGGCAAAACGGGAAAGGCTGCGCAGGAGTTTTCTGCACAGCCTTTTGATAACTTATAAATTGGAAGATGTCGTATGCTAAAATTAATTTTGAGTATTCGGAAAGCCATTAAACCATGCTCGTTCCTCAAAAGTCCGCTGTTCATTTTTTCCTCCACTTTTAATTATTCCTCTGTATATTCTGCCGTATTTGAAAAAATCCGTTTACATCTGTAATATATTTATTTATCGGGAAATCATTCCAGATATGTACCTCAATATACCGCTCATATCC
>CAKSKU010000013.1 GCA_934465295.1 uncultured Oscillospiraceae bacterium | reverse complement strand
AATGAGAACACATCAACAGCTAAGTTCGTTCTCCCCGCTCTCACAAAGGCTCAGTCCGTAACGATAAAGAGCGCAGACGAGGAAGCAAAAACGATAACCCTCACAAACATAACAGCAGTAAGCGCAAAAACACCATTAAAGCTTGAAAATATCAAGCTTGAAAGCACAAAGCCTTACACAATAAGCACAACATACGACCTTACGCTCGACAGGTTCAATTCGGACACAATAACGGCAGTAAAGGGCGGAACAAAGGCAGTGCTTACCCTCGGAGAAACAACTCCGATCGACAAGGTATCGGGCTTCGGAACAACAAAGGTAACGAATAATTTCACAACAGGCACAACATTCACAACAACAGACCTTGAACTCACAGAAACAGCCAATCTTGTCGTTTCAAACACAAAAGCACCTGCGACAACAAAGACCATAACCGGTGCAGAGGGTTCAGTTATCACTCTTGACACAAACTTCACACCGATAAAGGTAACGGGAACAACAGCCGACAGCATAAGCGGCACAATAAAGCTTAAAGCAACCGAAGCTATCGATGAAAACACTGTTCTCTTTACAACAAAGTATGCAGGAAATGATGTATTTGATGTTACGGAGATAAAACCCGAAACAGAAACAGAACTCAATTATACGGTTACATCGATAAGCGGAAAAGCATATATGAAGCCGATAGTGTTTGAAATGAACAAAACGGGCTATGCTCTTTGGACAGATGTGATGACAGTAATAGAAAACGTAAAAATGAGCGATGCACAGTACACGGTAAAGCTTCTTGACAGCACAAACATAAACGGAGCATTGAAGCTTCCTAAGTCAGGAACATACGGAAAGCTTACGATAACCTCCGAAAGCAAGACGCTTACATTTACGGGAAGCGTTACACTGACAGGCGAGCTTGAAGTAACAAACACTAACCTTGACTCTGCAAAGAACAACGCTTCGGTCAAGTACACGATATCGGCAGGAAAGCACACTTTCACGGCAGAAAATGCCGATCTCGGTCTTGCTGGCATAACAGGCACAGGCGATGTTACGCTTAAGGACACAAGAACGAGCGGAACAGTCAGGGCAACAAAGCTTGAACTCAACGGAACAGGTATTACCGGAGCTGTTACTGTAAACGGTGTACTTACTCTTAACGGAGAGAACACAATTCTTGGAACAATGACAGCTTACGAGCTTGGTTCGACCGAGGATGGAACTGTTCTTAACATACTTAACAATTCTAAGGGTGTTATGAGCATAACCAGGAACGGTATTACAGCAGATTCCAAGGAGATAACCGTTAAGCTTATTGACAGTGACGGAAATGCGGTTGAAGCATCAAACAAGACTGTCATTGCATCAAGCTTCAAGGGCAGCTACAATGGAGAGCTTAAGCTTAGCACCGAGAATGGTGAATTCAGCATCATTCTTTTCAACAAGAAGCTCATACTTGCGGACAGCGAGACTGCTGCTAATGGATTGCTTGAACTTGATGAGGATGAGCCTGATGAGGAAGAACCTGCTGATGAGCCTGAGGATGAGACTTCCGAAGATGAAACCGGTGATGATTCTTCGGAGGAAAATCCGAGCGAGGATGATAACTCCGATGAGGACAATGACGGTGATTCTTCTGACGGGGATGCTCCCGGTGAGGATGCTCCTGTTGAGGACTCCGATGGTGACAATAATGGTGATGACGTAAATGAGACTGATGGTGAGATTTCTTCTGATGGGGATTTTTCCGATGATCTTTTTGATGAAATGAGCGCTTGAATTGCGCAGAAAATATCGGCTGGTGCAATATACTGCATCAGCCGATTTTTTTGATATTGACAAACGGTGGCAAAGCTCTTGAAATTTCGCATAAAATATCATATAATTAAATCAAAGTATGAATGATAGTTTGGAGATAAAAAATGAAAAGATCGGCGGCTTTATTTCTGACATTTTTGAAGATCGGAGCTTTCACCTTTGGCGGCGGCTATGCGATGATAGCACTGCTTGAAAATGAATTTGTTGAAAAGAGAAAGTGGATAGAAAAGGACGAATTCCTTGACATGGTGGCGGTCTCGGAATCGACCCCGGGACCTTTGGCGATAAACAGTGCGACCTATATCGGCTACAAGCTGGAGGGTCTTATCGGTGCGCTGCTGGCTACGCTTGCGGTCAGTATTCCGTCGTTTGTGATAATTTTCTGCATTTCGCTGTTCCTTGACCAATTTCTTGAACTGAAATATGTTTTTTACGCTTTTAAGGGGATACAGGTTTGTGTGGTGTACCTGATACTTTCGGCGGGGATAAAAATGCTCGGGGGACTTGAAAAAAATCTGTTCAACAGGGTGATAATGCTGACGGTCATTGCCGCTATGCTGTTCTGCTCGCTTTTTGCCGTTTCATTTTCTTCCGTATTTTATGTTCTTATAAGCGGTGCAGTCGGGGTGGCGGTCTGTTTCCTTAAAAAGCTTCGGGAAAGGGACGGAAAATGATGTATTTAAAGCTGTTTCTTACCTTTTTTATGATTGGAAGCCTTTCGTTCGGCGGCGGTTACGGAATGATATCGCTTGTGCGTGAGACGGTGATCTCAAACGGCTGGCTGACGGAAGATGAATTTCTGAATTTTATTGCGGTATCGGAATCGACGCCCGGGCCTCTTGCGGTCAACATTGCGACGTTTGTCGGTTCATCGCAGGGCGGTTTGTTCGGATCGTTTTTTTCCACGCTCGGGGTAATTCTGCCGTCGTTTGTGATAATTCTTCTGATAGCGGCTGTGCTGAAAAATTTTATGAAGTATAAGGGCGTTGAGTCGTTCCTTTCGGGCGTTCGTCCGTGCATTGTTGCGATGGTGCTTGCGACGGCTGTAACTATGGCACTTTCTACGCTGCTCGGGATAGGCGTTCTTAGCGATGGTATTGCTCCCGATATAAGGTCGGCGGTGCTGTTTGCTGTTCTGTGGGGGCTGCATTTTGCGTATAAAAAGGTCAGAAGCTCCGCTCCTCCACCGATATTTATGATAGTGCTTTCGGGAGTTCTCGGGGCAATTGTTTTTTCGGTTTGATAAGAATACCGACGGTGATGTCGGGAAAGGCTGTGTGGCTTGATGAGCAAAAAACAAATACTGATAATCGATGATGATGAGGATCTGTCCTTTATAATATCCGAAATGCTTGAAAGCTGCGGTTTTTCGGCGGTCTGTGCGGCTACGGGGGAGAAGGCGTTCGGGCTTTTGGCGGAAAATACATATCATCTTATCCTGCTGGACATAAATCTTCCCGATGCTACGGGTTTTGAGCTTTGCAGGGAGCTTCGGAGGGTATCGACCGTGCCTGTGATATTTGCGAGCGCACGGACGAGCGAGAGTGACCGCATAACGGGGTTCGACATAGGCGGCGATGATTATTTGCCGAAGCCTTACTCGATGAAGGAGCTTATTTCACGGGTGAATGCGCTCATTCGGCGCACCTACGGCTTTTCGGAGGAGAGGGTCATCACTTTCGGCGATGTTTCCATTGACACTGCTTCTCGGACGGTCACAAAAAACGGTGAAAATGTGCCGCTTTCGCTGCGTGAATTTGACCTGCTTGCGTATCTTGGCGAGCATAAAAACACGGCTGTTCCGAAGGACAAGCTTTTATCAGAGGTATGGGGAGCTTTTTCCTCGGCAGAGCCGTCCACGCTGACGGTGCATATCCGCTGGCTTAGGGAGAAGCTGGAGAAAGACCCTTCCGAGCCGCAATACATCAAGACAGTCTACAAGGTTGGCTATATGCTGGAGGTGAGGGAGTGAAGGGCAGGATAATTTCACTGACTGCGCTGTTTTCGGCGGTCATTATCATTTTTGCGGGGATAGTATTTTTTGCGGAAAGGCGTGACGGGGTGCAGGACACAGTCTCGGAGCAGCTTGTTGCTGTGAACGAGATAGAGCAGCTCATAAGCTCGGGCGAATATGAGGGACTTGCCGACAAGACAGCGGTGCTTTCGGAGAGCATACGCTCCGCACGGGTCGAGCCTGATGCGAATATTGGCATACTTGTTATGTGCGGTTTATGCATCGTTTTTGCGGCAGGCGTATTCGGGTATGTATATTTTGCGATGCTTCGTCCGTTTGAAAAGCTCAAGGGCTTTGCGGAAAAGATATCGCAGGGGAATTTTGATGTTCCGCTCGATTATGAGCGCACAAACTATTTCGGCGAATTTACATGGGCGTTCGACAGCATGCGCCGTGAGATCGTCAGGTCACGGGCTTGCGAACGTGAGGCGGTCGAGAACAACAAGACGGTCATTGCAACGCTTTCGCACGATATAAAAACGCCGATAGCTTCTATCCGTGCTTATGCGGAGGGGCTTGAAGCGGCACTTGACACAACTCCCGAAAAGCGTGAAAAATATCTTGGCGTTATAATGAAAAAATGCGACGAGGTATCACGTCTGACGAACGATCTGTTTTTACATTCGCTTGCCGATCTTGACAAGCTTGTTATTGCTCCCGAAAGGATAGAGCTTTGCGGATTTATGGAAAATGCGGTAAAAGAGCTTGCGCCAAAGCGGAATGATGTTCACTTTTGCAAGCCGAATTTCACGGCGGAGGTTTCGGCTGACCCTAAGAGGCTTATGCAGATAACGGAAAATCTTATCGCCAATGCACGGAAATACGCCTGTTCGGATATTGATGTTTACATCACGCTTACGGGCGGTGCGGCGGAGATACATTTCCGTGACTATGGAAAGGGCATACCCGATGCAGATATGCCTTTTATTTTCGGAAAGTTTTATCGGGGCGGAAACTGCGGCGGCGAGCAGGGTTCGGGGCTTGGACTTTACATTGTGAAGCACCTCACCGAGCAGATGGGCGGCGAGGTCACACTGCGCAATCTTTCGGACGGGTTGGAAGCGGTCGTTGTTCTGCCGACGGGTTTAAGGACTTCTTAATATCTTTTGAGATAAGATTAGTATAAAACAAACAGAAAGGAAACGGGTTTATGAAAAATACGATCTTATCCGCAAAAGGACTTTGCAAGAGCTTTGCCCACAACGGCGGTCAGCTTCATATTCTGTCACATATCGACACGGAGCTTTACGAGGGGGAGCTTACGGTCATAATGGGGGCTTCGGGTTCGGGAAAATCCACGCTTTTATATGCTCTGAGCGGCATGGACAGGGCGACTGCGGGGCAGGTCATCTATGGCGGAAAGGATCTTGTGAAGCTTAACGAAAAGGAGCTTGCGCAGCTTAGGTGCAATGATTTCGGATTTATTTTTCAGCAGATGCATCTTGTGAGCAATTTATCGCTTTTTGAAAATATTGCCGTATCGGGGTATCTTAACAAGAGCAGGTCGGCGGCACAGGTAAAGGAGCGGACGGGAAAGCTTCTCGAACAGATGGGGATTGCGCACATAAAGGAGCATCTTCCGTCGCAGGTATCGGGCGGCGAGCAGCAGAGATGTGCGATCGCAAGGGCGGTCATAAACGAGCCGAAGCTGCTTTTTGCGGACGAGCCGACGGGTGCGCTCAACAGGCGGAACACGACGGAGGTGCTTGATCTTCTGACAGAACTCAACAGGTCGGGGCAGAGTATTCTTATGGTGACGCACGACATGAGGGCGGCTCTCCGTGCTTCAAGGATACTTTATATCGCAGACGGCAAGATCATCGGTGAGCTTTGCCTGCCGCCCTATTCGGCAGACGGGGAAAAAAGCCGTGAGGCGCAGGTCAGCGCATGGCTCAACTCTATGGAATGGTGAGGTGCGGATATGGAGATACTGACGCTTCTTAAGGCAAATATCCGTCACAAAAAGGGTGCGTTTCTTAGCGTTATCCTGCTTATGATGATAATTACGCTTTCCTTTTCTGTGACTGTAAGCAACAATGACAATGTAAAAGCAGGCATTGAGCGTTCCCACACGGCTGCGGACACGGGTGACCTTGCCGCATTTATTCCCGAGAGTGACTTTGATGAAAATATACTGAAAAGCCTTTCCGATGATACCGACACGGAGCGCACAAGGGACGAAAGGGCATTGGCGGCTTTGTCATACAGGATAGGCGAACGTGATGGCAAAAATCCCTATTTTCTTCTGAAATGGGACGGTTTGCTGTCGGTGTTTGATAAGGAGCTTAAAGCCTTTGAGACTTCGCCGACAGAGCTTATTTCGGGGGAGATATATGTTCCCGTATCGATGAAAACGGTATATGGCTGTGAGCTGGGCACGGAAATAGCGGTGAACACCAAAAAGGGTACGGAAAAATTCACGGTAAAGGGCTTTGTGGAAGACCCGTTTTTAGGTTCGATGTCCATAGGGATAAAGCAGTTTTTTATCTCGGGTGATGATTTTGAGCGGCTTTATTCGGAAAATGCCGATGATGAAAATGCTGCCGTAAGCCTGCTTTTCCCGTGCAGGATAATACACATTTTCCGCTCCAAGGGCTGTGGCTTGTCCGATACGGAGTATAAAAAGGAGCTCAACCGCAGATACGGCATAGTTGACAGCTCGCTTTTCACGCAGTCGAGGGAGAGCAGCGATGAGATCACGACCATTTTCACCGACACAGGCACGAAAATGCTGTCCGTATATGTTATCCTGCTGGTGATCGTTGTAATGATAGCGATAAATCACAGCATCGTCACGACGATCGAAACGGAATATGTGAGTCTTGGGATCTTAAAGGCGCAGGGCTTCACTGAGGGCAGGATAAGGCTCATTTACATTATACAATACTGCTGTGCGCTTGCGGTGGGTGCAGTCATCGGGATAGCGGCGTCGTTTCCGCTGACGAAGATACTCGGCAAGCTGTTTCAGCCTGTCACGGGGATAATGGTCTCGACAAATATTTCCGTTGGGAAGTGCCTGCTCGTTTCACTGGGGATAATTGCTGTCTGCACGGTGTATATCGTTCTTGTATCGAAAAAGATCGGGAAGATATCCCCTGTCAGGGCGATATCGGGCGGTGCTGAGGAGGTATATTTTGACAGCCCTGCGAACATTCCCATACAGAAAAAGCCGCTTTTGCTTTTCATTGCGCTGCGGCAGATAACCTCTCGCCCGAAGGCTTATATCGGCACGATGCTCATAACCGCACTGCTGATATTCTTTATGATGACGGTGACGGTGCTTGCAGGGGGAATGTCCGCAAACAGCATGATCGAAGCCTTTGGTGCGCTTGACGGTCAGGTCCGGGCAGTTCCGAACAATAATTTTAAGCTTGGCGATATCCCGAAGGTCGAGGACAGCATTGAGGGCGTTGATGAAAACGCTTCGGTCGTATTTTCAAAGACTGTATATATGACTGTTGACGATGTGGAGATGTGCTGCATGGTTTACAGCCGCCCCGACATTATAAAAAGTATGCTCAAGGGCAGGGCGTCCGAATATGACAATGAGATAATGATAACGGAAAATATCTCGGAGGAGATCGGAAAAAAGGTGGGCGATACTGTCACGGTGAGCTGCGGCGGCGGAAGTGCGGAATATATGATAACGGGGCTTTATCAGTCCGTGCAGGATCTCGGGCGGTGCTTTACGATGAGCTTTGGAGCGGCTTCACGGCTGTGCGACATTGCTCCCGGGGTCGTATACATAAGCCTTTCCGATGACGGTCTTGCGGACGGCACGGTAAAAATGCTGGAGGAAAAGCACGGTGACATTCTCACGGCGGAGATCACCGAGCAGGACGGTTATTCCGACAGTATGACGGGGCTTATCGACACGCTCATGGACGTTATCATCGGCGTGATCTACTCGATATCCGCATTGTTTGCTCTTGTGGCGGTATACATGGTCTGCTCGAAGGCATTTCTCAGGGAGCGGCGTGATCTCGGCATATACAAGGCGCTCGGTTTTACGTCATACAGGCTGCGGAGCTGCTTTGCGCTCAGGTTTTTCCTGATATCGGTCATAGGCGGAGCGGTCGGAGCGGTGCTTTCTGGGATATTTTCCGACAGGCTGCTTAGTTTGCTGCTCAAAAATATCGGCATATCCTATTTTGAGTCAAAGGCGACTGTATTCACGGTGCTTGTTCCTGTTATGGTGATATGCGTATGCTTTTTTGTATTTGCGTACATTTCGTCGGCGAAGATTAGGAAGGTCGAGATAAGGGAGCTTGTTTCGGAATAGTAAATAGTTACAGCCTTGATAACGGTTGGTTATCAAGGCTGTTTTTATACTAATTTTTAAACTGTCTGATCAAAAATTATACTAATACTAATTTTTAATCAAAGTGTAGACAAAAAATCGGCGCAAAAGCCATATATGCGAGCTTTTGCTTGATTTTTTGTACACTTTCAGTTTAAAAATTAGTATAAACACCATTTAAAATTTAGAAAAGATCAAGCCGACAATCTTGAATATATGCGATTTCGGCGCAGGTTTTTTCCTTTATTTTATTGGTGTTTAGTATTAGTATTATTAAGGCAGTGAGGTCATTCTTTTTTATCGGCAACACCTATCAGTGCCTGACAGTTCGGGCATCTTTCCTGACCCGAGGCATAGCTTGCTCCGCAATAGGGGCAGGTCTCATTTTGCTGTGGGGTCGGAGCAGGTGTTTCCAATGGTATTTCCTGCGCATTTCTATACTTTCTGTTGGGGTCATAGAAGATCATAAAGAATGCGTGTATCACAATAAATCCGATGAACACCAACAGCACGATCACTATAACGGGGTCGACACTCTTATACATTATATCGGGGGTAAGGTAGTCGAACGAGAGGCTTATTGCATCGGAGACTGATACAGATTTATCCGTCAGGCTGCGCTGGAGTTTTGAGCCGAACTTATCGGCTTTTCCCGATGTGAGTATTTCCGATGTATCGTCGCCCTGCATACCCTCCCAATACCAGTCGTTAAAGGATGGGTCGGGGTTTTCGGGTTCGGAATAGACGATAAGCCAATGCTTTTCATCGGAAAAGGCATTTACATAGAGGTCGTAGGCATAGTTTTCGAGGCCGTCGTAGGTATTCTGCCACTCCTCGTTATGGACTGTGAAGACGGCAGGTGTGATGCCTGTTTTATTGAAAAAGGCTTCCAGTGAGCGTTTCAGTTTTTCGGTATCGCCGAGGACATTTATTTCGTCCCTTACGACTATTGCGGTATCATAGTCAGCCGCAAGCTTTTTCGGGGGAAGCATTGTATCCTTGAAGATGGTATAAAAGACGAACAGGAACGGGAGGTACAGTATGATAACGAAAAAGCGCAGCGGACTGGGACGTTTTGTGATATCATGATCCGCATAGACATACTCGGGCTTTCCTTTGCGGAGATAGACATATCTTCTTGCGCCTGGGAAATACGATGAGCGGACACGCTTTCGGGAATAAGACGAACCCGAAGAATGCGAACGTCGGGAGCTGTGTGAACTGCTGCGGTGAGAACCTCCTCTGTGAGAGCCTCCTCCTGATGAATGCGGCATAGCTGCACTTCCTTTCTTAAAAGTTGATCGTGATAAAATTGTAACATCTTCTTTACGGAAAATCAAGGGTTTTGCGAAGATATTTGTAATTATCAGCCAAAAAATACAGTCCATTTTAGCCCAAAAAAGATATTTTTCCCCTTTTTTACTCATTTTTGCTCATAACCATTGACAGAGACTGCAAAATAAAGTATTATATATTAGGCAAAAGCTTATAACAGCGCATTTTTATTGATGCGTTATGCAATAAATCTTGGAAGGTCTTGCAAAAATGATAAAAAGTCTCAAGGGCAGTCTTATGCTGCTGCTGACATCGCTTATATGGGGAACGGCTTTCGTTGCTCAAAGCGAGGGTATGAATTATGTTGAGCCGTTCACATACAATGCTGTGCGTACCTTGCTCGGGGGGATCGTTCTCATCCCTGTGATAATGCTGTTCCGCTTTCTCGATAAGCGCAGCGGCAAGGAAAAGGCGGAGTATTCGCTGAAGGACACGGTCATAGGCGGCATATGCTGCGGTGTTGTGCTGTGCATTGCAAGCTCCTTTCAGCAGGCAGGCATTGCGCAGACGACGGCAGGCAAGGCGGGTTTTGTAACAGCGCTTTATATTGTGATAGTTCCGCTGATAGGTATATTCCTGCACAGGAAGATGCCGCTGAAAATGTGGCTTTTCATTGCGATCGCATTGGTCGGATTCCGGCTGCTGTGCATAAAGCAGGATACCGGAATTTCATCGGGCGATCTGCTCGTTTTCTTCGGGGCGATAGCGTTTGCCGTACATATAACGGTCATAGATCACTTCAACGAAAAGAACACGGACGGCGTTCTGATGTCGTGCATACAGTTTTTTACGGCAGGTTTTCTAATGCTGATATGCATGTTCATCTTTGAAAAGCCTGTTATTGCGAATATCACGGCGGCAGGCGGAACTATCCTTTATGCAGGAATAATGTCCTGCGGAGTGGCGTACACGCTTCAGATACTGGGGCAGAAGCATACGAACCCGACGCTTGCGACGATGCTGATGAGTCTTGAATCGGTGTTTGCGGCGCTTTCGGGCTGGCTTATCCTTGGTGAAAAGCTTAGTTTAAAGGAATTTTTCGGGTGTGTACTTATTTTCTCGGCGGTAATACTTGCACAGCTTGCAGGTACAAATAAACCACAAAAAAATGAAATGGACGGAGAGGTAAAATGAAAAAATATCTGAGCAAGATCATCTTTGCGGTCATCATGCTTGCATTTCTTATATGCTGTATGATTTCCGCACCAATCACAAATGCGGTCGGAACGCTCTGGTCGCTTCTTCCGCCGATAGTTGCTATCGGACTTGCGCTCATCACAAAGGAAGTTTATTCTTCACTGTTTGTCGGAAGCCTTACGGGTGCTGTTATCTATGCGGTATCGGCTTCGCTGGGCGCAGAGGGCGTATTCACGACGGTCGTTCGTGACGGACTTATCGCAAACCTTGCGGATTCCTACAATGTCGGAATACTTATATTCCTCGTTGTCCTCGGCACGATCGTTGCGCTCATGAACAAGGCAGGCGGAAGCAAGGCATACGGTGAATGGGCTGCAAAGCACATAAAGACAAGAGTCGGAGCTTGTATGTCGACATTCGTACTCGGTGTGCTTATTTTCGTGGACGATTATTTCAACTGCCTTACGGTCGGTTCTGTAATGCGCCCCGTAACGGACAAGCACAATGTTTCACGTTCAAAGCTCGCATACATCATTGACGCAACGGCTGCGCCTATCTGCATCATCGCTCCCGTATCGTCGTGGGCTGCTGCTGTAAGCGGAACTGTTGAGGGTGTAAACGGCATACAGCTTTTCATCAACACCATCCCATATAATTTATATGCACTTCTCACGATAGTTATGGTAATTTTCATATCGCTGCAGAACATTGATTACGGTCCTATGAAGATACACGAGGACAACGCTGCAAAGGGCGATCTTTTCACCACACGCAACACTGTTTACAATGATGAAGATAACAAAGTTTCAAGCAACGGCAAGGTCATCGATCTTATCATACCTGTAATAATCCTTATCATATGCTGCGTTACGGGCATGATTTACAGCGGCGGATTTTTCAGCGGAGAGAGCTTCATCAACGCATTCGCAAACTGCGACGCTGCTTACGCTCTTTCGCTCGGCTCTATCATTTCACTCATCATTATCATAATATACTTCCTCGCAAGACGCACACTTAAATTTGAGGACTGCATGAATGCGATACCTGCGGGCTTCAAGCAGATGGTCCCTGCGATACTCATTCTCACATTCGCATGGACATTAAAGACCATGACGGGACTTCTTGAAGCAGGCGCATTCGTTTCGGGCATCGTTAAGAGTGCTTCCGCAATACAGATCCTTCTCCCGTGCATACTTTTCATCGTTGCACTCGGACTTGCATTCGCAACGGGCACATCATGGGGAACCTTTGGTATCCTTATCCCGATCGTAACAGGTATTTTCAGCACCGAGCTTGCAGGTGTTTCCGATGCGGGAGAAATTCCGAAAACTGTCATTATCTGCATTTCCGCTTGTCTTGCAGGCGCAGTTTGCGGCGACCACTGCTCGCCTATATCCGATACGACCATTATGGCTTCGACGGGCGCACAGTGCGACCATGTAAACCACGTTTCGACACAGCTCCCATATGCATTCACGGTTGCGGCTGTCTGCTTGGTCGGCTACATTTTTGCAGGCTTTGTGCAGAATGTATTTGCAGTCCTTGGACTTTCGATCGCACTTATGATAGCTGTTCTGCTCATTATAAGAGTATATGAAAAGAAGAAAGCTGCCAGCGCAAAGTAAACATATCAGCTTATAACAAAAGCCGATCACGGTAATTGAAGTGATCGGCTTTTTTATGTTTATTTTACAAATCGGATGAAATCGGCTTTTTCGGTTATGCGTTTAAGCTCTTCTGTCTGTTCAAGGATTTTTTCACGGTTGGAGTTAATTGAGCTGAACAGACCGACTGTGAACTGCGGCTTCGGCGCTGCGGCTATGATGTACAGATATTTTTCCGTAACGGTCACGATGGCTGGGCGGTCGGCTGCTTTTATGAGAGAAATAAGACCGTCTGTGAGCGTAACGGGGATATTTTCGCCTATTGAGGAATAGATCGAAAAGCCGTTTTCGCTGCGCAGCTTTTCGCCCTTTCTGCTGATGGCGGGCGCATCGAGAGAGTCGCTGCTGACCATTACTCCTGCATACTGCGGAAGGTCATGCCCGATGCGCATAACATATCCCGAAAAGACTGCTGCATCCGAGGTCTGCTGTTCATAAAGCCCTGTGTCGGGGTTGTAGATCTCGTCCGTTACATGGTCGGTGAGGGTGACATTGCAGCGGACAAAATGGACGCCGTTCGCTGCACCGTCGATATATCCGCCGCCGTTTGCCGAGGTAAAGCAGCTCAGGGCGTTTGTGCTTCTAAGCTCGGCTGGGTCAAAGTGCTTTGATGCTGAAAATGTTGTCAGCTCTATGCTTTCGCCGAGTATTTCGGGGATAAGATCCTTGCCGATGCTGTCCGCCCCCGAGCGTTTCATTGCTTTTGAGACTGCGGCAATTATCATTATGCCGATGACTGCCGCTATCAGACCTGCAACGAAGCCATAGGAAGCCGCCAGTCCGACAGCCGCAGCTATGGTTATTATAATAAGCACCAGGGTGACGATGATACGCAGCAGGATAGCTCCGATACGTTTTGATTCATAGTTTGCCATAGTATGTCTCCTTTAGCCTAAGATACTCTCGGTCACTGTTACTGTTTTGCCCGAGGTGCTTACCCGATAGAGTGCGCCCGTTTTGATGTCGAGATAAAATTCCATCGTGTCGAATGTCGGGGAGTCGCCGTTGTAGACAAGGCTGTGCGCTGTAAATCTGATTCCCGTGCGCTCCTTTCCGCCTGCGCTGAACGATGCGGTCTGTGCATCTGCACTCAGGCAGTCCATTGTGAACTCATCATCCTCCGAGCAGTATTCATCGATAAAGTTTATTGCCTTCGGGACGATAAAGTCACGGCAGTAGGCTGCCTTTTCGGGAGCTTTTTCCCAGCCGTTTATCCAGAAAGGCACATTCTGACCGTGCATGGACGAGCCTGTAAGGCAGAGCAGGACATTGCCGTAGAGGTCATAGATATCTCCGCAGAGCGCAGTATCGGTCAGAAGATCGTATTCATCAAGCTCGCCTCGGTTTGCAATTCTCCAGACGGGTTCGCCGTAGGTATCGGGTTCGCCCCAGCCCGTTCCGTAGTCGTTGTAGGCAGGGAAGTAAAGGAACGCCTGCTCGCTCGGCAGAGATCTGCCGTTTGCCATTGCGCTCACGACTGCATCATTGGGATAGGTCGAGAGGATATAGACGAGGGTGGTCGTGTAGCCGTAATCATAGTCATATCCGCCCATATACATTTCTTCCGTGATGGCTGCGAGCGTTTCATCGCCGTAGGTTTCCGAGATATATGCGGCAATGTCGGTCTCATCGTACTTTGCGAGAATCTTATCGATAGTGTCAGCCATTTTGCTGTTGTAGCCATACTGCGCATCATGGCTCGTATCGCTGTTTATTCTGTATCTGTCGGGACTTTCGGACGAGGAAGTCCCGGGGGCTGTTCCCTCGCTTTCAGATGATGTGACGGCTTCCGTTTTTGCGGTCGTCCCGGCGGTCTCCTCGGGGAGATCACGGACATAATCGGGCTTTTCGATATCAAGGATCCTGCATATCTCCTCCAGAACAGAGGGAACGCCTTTGCCAAGGTCGGAATCCTTGGGGTTCTTGACCTGATATGCGTTTTGCATAGCCAGCTCCATATCGACGGTAAGCTCGGTCAGCATTGACGGCTCATAGTAGGAGCTGTATCCTCTTGTCTTGCAGTATTCCCACGCAAGCTGATCGACGTCATAGTTATTGTATCGGAGGATATCGAGGATATGCGTGATAAGCTCCTTGTGCTTACCATAAGCATAGCTGTCGGGGTCAATGGCAAATTCGCCGTTCTCTTCGATGAAGTCCTGTTTAAAGCTGTACCAGTATTCACCGTCGGCGGAGGCGTAGGTATAATCCGATTCGGGGTCATAGACGAGCTTTTTGTTGGGGTGGCTGATCTTTGCGGAGGTCGTCGTTTCGGCTTCCTCGGGAGGGTCGGACATATCCTTTACATCGGCTGTCTTTTGGGCAAGCTGCTGTGCCTTGGTCACTTCCTTGCTGTCGGTTGTGACAAATTCAACGCTGAAAAGAGGGAGGGTGCTTTCGTAGGCTTTTTCGGCGTTGGGGGCGTCTATCTGCATGAGAGCTTTCATATCGCTGCCCCTTGCGCCGTAGAAAAATCCGCTGTTGGAAAGCCATCGGATATAGCTGTCGCCGACAAAGATATCCTCATCGTCAGCTACAACATCAAAGCAGGCGAAGAGGTTTTTACGCTCCTTATCCGAACCCAGCGGCTTAAAGGAGACGGTCATTTCCATTCCGTTGAGACCGTCCTTATAGCGGATAACGCCGTCATAAAATGAGGTCTGCACAAACTGGAGCGGCATAGTGATGAGCGCACCGTATTCCTCGATGAAGACTGTCTGCATTTCGGTATTGCGTACCTCGGCAGAGGACGCTGTGAGCGTAAGGTCGCTTTCAAAGCCCTCATAGACCCACGCATATTCTTCGGGATAGGAAAGCACGGCGCAGACATTTTCGCTGTCGGTGAGATACATTACGCCGTATCTTCCGCCGCTCATATCGCTTGCCTTTACTCTGTGTTCGCCGTCGATATAGCTTTCGTCAAAGCCGTAGGTCTGCGGCCAGTCGCTTAGCGATATGCGGTCGGGGTCGCTGAAAAGGTTTATTTCCGCACCCGTCACGGGGTCGGTGAAGAAAACAAATTCGTCCGTTTTATCGACATCGGAAAAAATCTCTGGGTAGAGGAGAATGACGCCGTATTTTTCGCTGTAATAAGCGGCAAGCTCCTTGCTGAATTTGTCACTGTACAAGGCGGTGCTGTCCTTGGAATAGCCCTCGCCGCGGGCAGAGCTTTTCCATACGCCGTCGCCGACGAAGCAGCATTTTATGAGCTTTTGGAGCTTGTCAAAAACGGCTTTATCCTTTTCGGGATAGCTAAGCTCGGCTTCGACGATGTATTTGCTTCCCAAGCCGCTGTACATAAAAGTTACGCTGCTCTTTTCCCTTATCTCGGAGGTGAACCAGTTTGAACCGTAGGCAAGCACAAGGCTGTTTTCCGAGTTTTTTATGAAGCCTTCGACCTCTGACATTGAGGTATATTTATTCGGGGAAAGCGTTACTTTGAGTGCAGCGCTGCTCTTTTCGTCACGAAAGGTATATTTTCCGTTCTTTTCGGAGAAAGCTGTGAGCTGCGCAGGATAATACAATAAGCAGTTTGCTTCTTCGATGAAGAATGATGCGCTGTCGGTGCGGTACTTGCCCGAGCTTTCCGTGCCGTCCGTATCATCTGAGTAGGGTGAGCTGTCCTTTACGAGAACAGCCGCAGCCGATGCTGCATATTCTGCGCCTGCGTCATCGGGGGAACTGTTGACCTTTGCGGCAACGGCTGTATCTCCGATGGTGACATAAACGATTTGCGGCTTTCCGTCTTTATCGGTGACGGCTTTCCACTCTCTGCCGCCGCTTTCGCCGTTAATGACGGACGGGACAAGGGCGGTCTCTTCCTCCACGATATCGGGAGAGATCTTTTCAAAGGTGAGCGATATCTCGCCGTCATCATATGTAAAAGTTCCGTCTCCGTTGTCCGTCATGTATTCGGTCTGTGCGATGAACTGTGAGTCTGTGTCGGGATCGTCTGCTCTGAACACGAATATCAGCACAAGTATTATATAGATGAGCATAAGTGCAAAAATGATCGAAGAAAGGACTATCCCGAGTATTTTTATCGGTTTTTTGCTGATCTTTGCAGCCGACAGGATAATTCCCGCCGCCGAAACGATCAGAAGAAGCACTGCGAGCCAGAACGGCATAAAAAATCCCCCTTTCAGCCTGTAACGCTGTTGTTTTCGTAGTAATTTTCCTGATAAAGACTGCTCAGAGTGCCGTCCTCACCGACATTCCATGTGAATTTTGAATCTGCTGCGATCTTTCCGTCACGAAAGCCCTTTTCGAGCTGCTTTTTGCCGAAATACTGATCGGGACGCCATGCTCCGACCACATCGGGGTCTTGAAATTCCGCATAGACATCATCGGAAACGGGCAGCCAGAAGCCCTCGTCTCCGCTGTCCGACCGGTCCTCGCCGACTTTGACTGCGCCGTTTTTCACATCATACAGATAGAGGACGTCCGAGTCAACCGTTGAAGGATCGACAAGCTCGGTCGAACCTGTACAGCCTGCGAGCATAACTGCGGCGGCTGTACAGCAGAGTATTTTCTTTATATTCATATAAATTCCCCCTTAAGGATAGTATTCATCACTATAATTATAATACAAAACCGCAAAGAATGCAATGTCCCTTAGGGACACTTATTTCCAAGATTGTTGCGAAACGGCTCGGGCTGTGATATAATTGAGGTAACAGGGGGGATAGTATGTTCAGAAGGATAAAGGAAAGGCTCTTTTCGCCGAATATTGATTTCAAGGCGAGGATTTTCAATCTGCTTGCGGTCACGGGCTGCTTGGTGAGCCTTGTTATATTTGCGGCTTCGCTGATAAACGGGGCTTCGGCGCTCAACAGCGCGGTGCTGCTTTCGTCTGCGGTATTTTCTGCCGCCTTGCTCGTTTATTCCGCTCGGACGGGGAAATACCGACCCTGCTACGTAATAACGGTCACGCTGGTATTCATGCTGCTTTTCCCGATAATGTTCTTCACCGCAGGCGGATATGAAAGCGGTATGCCTTGCTTTTTTGTATTTGCGGCGGTGTTCACGCTGTTTATGCTCGAGGGAAAAACGGGCATCGTATGCGCTCTTGCTGAGATAGTGATATATGTTGGCTGCTGTGCTGCGGCTTACCGATACCCTCGGCTCGTGACGGCTTTTCCCGATGAAAAGGGGATAGTCGGCGATATCATCACGGGGATATGCGTATCCTCGGCGGCTCTCGGGGCGGCTATGTTTTTCCAGATAAGAATGTACAATGCGGCGATGAAGGAGGCGCACCGCAGCAGCAAGGCAAAGGGCATTTTCCTTGCGAATATGAGCCATGAGATAAGGACGCCCGTCAATGTTATCCTCGGAATGAACGAGCTTATAACACGCACCTCCGACCGTGGGGAGATGCTTGAATACACCACGAAGATACAGAGCGCAGGCGATCTGCTGCTTTCGATAATAAACAATATCCTTGATGTCACACAGATCGAATCGGGGAAGCTTATGACTGTCGAAAAGCCTTACCGAACCGATTCGCTGATATCGGAGCTGGCTTCGACGGGAAGTGAGCTTTGCGGAAAAAAGGGACTTGATTTCACGGCGGAGATATCGCCCGAAATGATGTCGATGCTCGAGGGAGACAAAAATCACTTGCGGCAGATCGTGACGAACTTTATCTCGAATGCGGTGAAATACACGGCTTCGGGGAGTGTGAAGCTTTCCGCCGGGACTGTTCCGAGCGGTGAGGACGAGGGCAAGGCACTCCTGCGGATAACCGTTTCCGACACGGGGATAGGGATACCCTCGTCGGAGCTGGAGCATATATTTGAGGTTTTCGGCAGGGGAAGGAACGCTGTTGAATTTGCCGTTGAGGGAACGGGCCTCGGGCTTGCGATATCGAAGGATCTTGCGGACAGCATGGGCGGACGGCTCATTGCGGAAAGCGAGGAGGGAAAGGGCAGCACCTTCGGGATAGAGATACCGCAGAAAATATGCGACAGCTCTCCCGTTGGCGAGATATCGCTGACGGTAAGCGGAAGGACTTGCTCGGACAGCTTTATCGCACCCGAATGCCGCATACTTGCCGTTGACGACAATGCTGAAAATCTCCGTGTGATAAGCCTGCTGCTTGAGCGGACGATGATAACCGTTGACACGGCATCGGACGGGGAAGCCGCTGCGGAGGCTGTAAAAAAAGCCGATTACGATCTTATCCTTCTCGATTATATGATGCCCGTTACGGACGGCATACAGACGCTTCGGATAATGCGTGAGAACGGACTTCCCGAGAGCGTTCCCGTTATTGCGCTGACGGCGGAGGCTCTTTCGGGGTCGGAGGAGAAATTCCTTTCCGCAGGCTTCTGCGCTTATCTTTCCAAGCCCGTGAGGTGGCATACGCTTGAAAAGACGCTCATATCGCTTCTTCCGCCCGACAAGGTGATGGTGAACGGAGCGGCTGAGGATGGGCTTTCTCAGGAGGAGTTCCGCAGGCTTTGTGAGAGCCTTAAAAAATACGATATCGATCTTGAATCGGGGCTTAGCTATCTCAGTGGCAGCATCACACGCTTCTGCTCGCTTGCGGAGATTTTTGCGGACGGCTATGATGGCAGCCGTGAAAAGGTGGAAAGAATGTTTGAAAGCGGCAGCGAGAGTCTTATTTTTGAGATACATTCGCTGAAATCAGCCGCAAAGGGCATTGGCGCATCGGCATTGTACAGGTCGGCGGAGGAGCTTGAAAGGCGGCTCGGCTGCGGTGATACGGCTTATGCTGGACACGCCCGTGAGCTGCTCATTTTCGAGTGGGAGCGAGCGGCAGAGGGAATGAAGCTGTTTATTTCGGAGATGGCTGAGAGGATATGCCCATCGCCCGATATCCCGAGCGATGTCAACATTGAAGCGCAGATACAAAAGGGCATCGAGGAGCATATCTGGCTTGAAACGCAGAATGATCTCAAACGGCTCATTTCGACCGAGACGGACGAGGATAACATAAGAAATCTGAACTATATCATTGAATTTGTTGACGAGCTTGATTTTGTCAGCGCAGAAAAGCTGTTCCGACAGTTTATGGAAAGGAGAGGTGCGGGTGAACGCTAAAAAGCAGAGGATAATGGTCGTTGATGATGATAAGGTCATGCTGAAAAATGCTGCCGTTCTGCTCGGGGTAAGTTACAGCGTCAGCCTTTATTCGGGCGGTGCGGAGGCGTTGAAGGCACTTTCGGAAAAGGAGCTTCCCGACCTTATAATGCTCGATGTAAGAATGCCCGATATCGACGGTTACAGCGTGATAAAAGAGATAAAGTCGATGCCCCGATGCGCCGATATACCCGTTGTTTTCGTGACGGGAATGTCGGACGAGGAGGACGAGCTGAACGGCTTTCGGCTCGGTGCGGCGGATTATATCAAGAAGCCGTTTTCGCAGAAGATACTGCTTGCAAGGATAAGCAATCTGCTGAAGCAAAGCGGGACTGCGCTGTCGGAGGAGGTCTTGCCGACGGAGAATTTTACCGAAACGGAGCGCAGGGTCGCAGAACTCATCATGAAGGGCTACAACGGCAAGGAGATATGCGACAAGCTGTTCTATTCATACAGCTATGTGAAAAAGCTGCTCGCTTCGATGCGTGAAAAAAGCGGCTGCGAGACGCTCGGCGATCTGAAAAAGCTGCTTTGCGGAAACGGAAGGGAAAATTGAGGAAATTTGGTGCAAAAAGCCGCCCTGCGAACGATGCTGTGCCGTTCGCAGGGCGGTTTTTATAATCTAATACTAATTTTTAAACTGAAAGTGTACAAAAAATCAAGCAAAATCTCGTAGCTGTTGAAAACAGGTTTAAATGGATTTTGCGCCGATTTTTTGTCTACACTTTGATTAAAAATCAGTATTTTGTTTCGGGAAATACTTCCCAGTAAAATTTTCTTTCCGAAATGGGAAAATCGCTGAGAATGCCATGCTCGGGGTCGTAGAAAACGCCGTCCGCATACAGCGACCAATGCCAGCATCGGGGAGTTTCAAGGCTCAGGAGTGCGCATTTCGGAAGGTCGGAAACGGTTTGCGCCTGTTTGCGCTCGGGGGAGAATTTTATGCCGTGTTCCGTAAGAACACGCTTCATTTCCTTAAGGTCGGTCTCACGGTCGTTGCCGAGATATTCGCATATATATTCGGCAGATGTGCCGAGCAGCATTGCAAGCACAGCCTGTCCGCATTGAAGGTCAGTAGGTTCGTGGATGTAGTTTATATTCATAGTTCACCTTTTGTAAAATCCGAGTTCCTTGCCGACAGCGAGCATTTCCTCATAGCGTTTTCGGAAAAGCTTATGTCCGCCGTATATCTGTGGGTGATAGAAGGATACAACGGGCGTTGTTTTCCCGTCCGCAAGTCTTACGGTAAAGTAGTTGTATTTGGAATCGGTGAGCGTTTGCCACTCCGAGACCTCCGACGGTTCAAAGATGATATCGCAGAGGATATCCGCATTTTTACCGTTTCCCCGACCGCAGCAGATAATGATATCGGGCTGATACAAAACGATCTGCTCTTTCAGAAATTCTCTGTCCGCCCGTGCATATTCCCTGATAGTTCCATCGTTTGAGGAAGAACCGCCGCCAACCTTTTTCAGATTCATCACGGCAGCCTTGCGAAGCCAGAAGCTTTTGTCCGAGCGGCTGACATATTCGGGGTGATCGCCTTGGACGAGGAGAGCTTTTATCCACCGAGCGACATTGTTCCATGTTTTCCGGTAGGTCGGACTGCTTTCGGAAAGGAGAAATTCACACAGGTCGGCATCTCCGTCTTTCCGGTTGGCTTCTTTCAGAACGAAAAGTATCTTATATTTCTGCCGCAGGAAACTACACGGCGTACACATTGGTTATCTTACACTAACTATATTAACATATTCTGCACGGAATGTCAAGCTGTCCGTACAATGAAACCACGGTATTTCAACGAGTAAAAAAATAGTGAATTTTTGATGTGAATATATTTCTAATTGCTATATTTTACCGTAGGGGACGGGTCGCCCGTCCCGTTTTTTGAACGATATTGGTGACTGCGGGACGGGAAACCCGTCCTCTACAATGACTTGTAAATAGTTTGATAATAATTAGTTCACTTGTTGAAATACCGTGGCGAAAAAGTCAGATTCAGCCGACGAGTATTTGCAGGAAGCATATCAGAAAGCCGTTGAGTTCGGAAGCGTTGAACTGCACATCGTCATCGTACAGGAAAACCGTTGCGTTGTCGGTTTCGATGATGTGGGCATAGAGTCTGCCGCTGTGGGTCAATGTGACCCTTGCCATACGGTCTTTATAAGTCAGGTCAAAGCCGAATGATTTATCGGCGTAGCTGATATCACCGAGCTTATCGGCAGTCACGTCATATTTATCTAATTTGCATTTATTATCCGCAAGCCATTTTTGGAGCATTGTTTCCATACGGTTTTCCTCTTTTCACGGTCAGTTTTGTTGTTTTGCATTTTTGGTATTTTTAAGGATAAGAAGCACTATCGTCAGCACGATGGGGAACACGCAGCCTGCGAGCATACCTTTCTGCATATTGTCGCCTGCGCTTTGGGTGATGTTTCCGACTATCCAGGGTCCGAGTGCGCCGCCCATATCGCCTGCCATTGCGAGCAGGGCGAACATTGCCGTTCCGCCCGACGGTATTTTCGCCGAGCAGATACTTATTGCGCCCGGCCACATAATGCCCACCGAGAAGCCGCACATTACACAGCCAAGAAGTCCGAGTATCGGTATGCCTGCTGTTGAAGCGGTCACATAGCAGACAAGGCAGAGGCAGCCCGAGCCTATCATAAATTTCATAAGGTCGAGCTTATCGCCGTATTTTCCGTAGATGGTTCGGCTTATTCCCATTGTTACGGCGAAAAGGCAGGGTCCTGCGATATCGCCGACCGATTTCGACAGACCGAGTGCGGACTCTGCAAAGGCAGACGCCCACTGCGCCATTGAGAGCTCCGATGCGCCTGCGCATATCATAAGAACTATTGCGAGCCAGAAGAGCGGCACTTTCAGCAGACCTTTTATGCCCATTCCCTCGCCGTCCTCAACGGGGTGTTCGATAGGGCAGGAGGTGAAGTTGAACATATTGATAAACGGAATGATCGCCCACGCACAGGAGAGCCATTTCCAGTTTTCTATGCCGAAAACGGCGAAAAACAGCGTTGAGATAAGTATAACTCCGACCGAACCCCAGCAGTAAAAAGAGTGGAGGAGGCTCATCGCAGCTTCTTTATGCTCGAACGGGCAGGCTTCTACGATAGGGCTGACAAGCACCTCGGTCAGACCGCTTCCGACGGCGTATATCACCGTGCTTATGATTATCCCCGTGAACGGATCGGGGAGCAGCTCGGGGAGAAACGCAAGCCCGATGAGTCCCACGGCTGACATAAGCTGCGAGCCGACAACGCACCTGCGGTAGCCTATCTTATCGGCAAATTTCGCACACAGAACATCGACGATGAGCTGCGTTACGAAAAATACCGATGAAATAAGTGCGATCTTTCCCAGCGGTATGCTGTAATTATTGTGAAAGGTGAGAAATAGAAGCGGAGCGAAATTTGCCGCAATTGCCTGCGTGACAAAGCCGAGATAGCAGGCGATGACTGTTTTTCTGTAATTCTGTGCCATAATATCAAACCTCAGTTTAAAATTTTATATGAATATAATAATAACAGCGGCAAAGCAAAAAATCTATAAGAAAACTGCCTAAAATTATAATTATACTGCCAAAAGCTGCGGCAAGAGCGAAAATTTCAATGCTTTTTCCGATGATATCTTATCATAAAATAAAAAATCCCGATTTTCAATGCAAAAAACAGTTTTTATCATTTATATACCGTGTACATTTTGTTCCCCGAAAAAATTATCAATTGATAACTGATAACTATTAACTGTTAACTATCAACTATCAACTATCAACTATCAATTGTCAATTATCAACTGTCAATTGTCAATTAGAAGCGTGTAAAGTTGCGGTGAAGTCAGTTTTTGGAAGGCTTGTGCGGTATTTGCGTTGAAAAGGGCGAAAATGCGGCGGATCTATCGCAAAATGGTATTTTTTATATGTTTAAAATGTAAGTAAACGCAGGATAAATGCTTGTAAAATCCGTTGACTTTGACCCTTGACGGTGATATTATAAGCCCGTAAGTTCAAAACGACTACAAATAATTTAAGGAGCGTAATCCAAAGATGAACAAGAAAAAGATACTTACTTCTGTCCTCGCAGGCATAATGAGCCTTTCCGTTCTGGCAGGCTGCTCAAGCTCAAACGGAGATTCGTCAGCTTCAACATCTGCGCAGGAAAAGACAACAGCCGAAGCTGCTTCGGCAGACACGACAGCTGACAGCACTGACACTTCATCAGAAAATGTAACACTTGATATGTACTTCCCCGTTTCCGTAGGCGGCGGTCCTGACGTTCTTATCAGCAACCTCTGCGATGAATTCCACGAGAAATATCCGAACATCACCGTTAACCCTGTTTACGCAGGAACTTATGCCGAGACCCGTACAAAGGTCCAGGCGGCTATAAAGTCGGGCAACACACCTGCTATTGCGCTGATGTTCTCGATCGACCTTTACTCGCTGCTTTCGATGGATGCGATCTATGACTTTGATACATTTGCGACATCGGACGAGGACAAGGAATGGCTGAACGGCTTCTATGACGGATTTATGGAAAACAGCCGCTGCGGCGATCTCACCTACGGAATCCCGTGGCAGAGAAGCACAATTATCCTTTACTACAACAAGGACGCTTACAGAGAAGTTGGTCTTGACCCCGAAACACCGCCAAAGACATGGGCAGAGCTTGAAGATTATGCTCAGAAGCTCACCAAGGCAGAAAACGGCGTGACAACAAGATACGGTATCCAGATACCCTCTGACAAGGCAGGCTATGCTTACTGGATGCTCCAGACATTCTGCAACCAGCAGAACGGCTTCAACCTTATGAATGATACGGGTACAGAGGTCTACTTCAACGACCCGAGAACCATTAAGGGACTTAACTTCTGGAAGAGCCTTTCCGACAAGGGCTGTCAGGCTCCCGGCACAACGGCTTGGTCGACCACACCTACCGACTTCCTTGAGGGCAAGGCAGCTATGATCTATCACACAACGGGCAACCTCACAAACATCAAGAAGAACGCAACATTCGATTTCGGCACAGCAATGCTTCCTGCCGATGAATCCTATGGCTCACCAACGGGCGGCGGAAACTTCTACCTCTTCAAGAACGTTCCCGAAGAGCAGACACAGGCAGCTTACACATTCATCAAGTGGATGACGAACGACCCCGAAAGAGTTGCGCAGTGGAGCATCGACACGGGCTACGTTGCAACAAGACCCGAAGCCTATGAAACAGAGCGTATGAAGAACTACACCGCAGATTTCCCGCAGGCGCTCGTTGCAAGAGATCAGCTTGAATACGGTCACGCAGAGTTCTCCGTTTACGATCAGGGCAGCGTTCAGGATATCCTCGACACCGCTGTTGAAGCTGTAATGACAGGCTCGATGGACGCAGAAACAGCAATGCAGCAGGCTCAGGAGCAGGCTGACGCTATCCTTGCACAGTATAAGTAAAACCTCCCTTTCTCTTAAATTCTTCCTTTAAACATATCGGAAAGAGTACCGTCACCGAGCGGTATTCTTCCAATAGTTCGCAGATAGATACTGCGAGTTTCAAATGATCCCCCCCTTTTGAATTTTTCATAATCTCTCCTTTTGGGAAACGCTGATAATTGCTACGGTAGAAATTACCGCGTCAATGTCGGCGTTTTCTGCAAAGTATTACACTTTTTGAAAGTTGGTCGATATATGTCAGAAAAAACTCCCGGACGCACGAAAAAAACGAAAAAGGAAAAGATCGTTCTCACAAAAGCCGACAGAAAACGCAAAGTCAGGAACTCCTTTATCGCTTATGCAATGCTTTTGCCTGCGTTCATATTTCTTGTAATGTTTACGCTTTATCCGATAGGAAACAGTATATGGTCAAGCTTTTTCAAGGACAACCTTTCGGTGATAACTCCGCAGTTCATCGGCTTGAAAAACTATACGGGGCTTGCGAATGATGCTGTTTTTATACAGTCGTTCAAAAATAATCTGCTTATAGCTGCAGTGACCGTTCCCGTGAGCATCGCACTGTCGGTCGCAATGGCTGTTTTCACAGACAAGATACGCTTCGGCAAAGGCTTCGCACGAACAGCGTTCTTTTACCCGACTATCCTGCCGATGGTAGCGGTTGCGAATATTTGGCTTTTCATCTACACGCCGAGCTACGGACTTCTCGGACAGCTCGGCTCGAACCTGCGTGTGCTTTCCGACCCCAAAACGGCTATATGGGGCATTATCGTGATGCTTATCTGGAAGCAGGCAGGCTATCTGATGATATTTTACATTTCGGGTTTGCAGGGCATTTCGGAGGAACTGTACGAAGCCGCAAAGCTGGACGGTGCTTCACCGATGCAGGTGTTCCGCTCGATAACGTGGCCGATGCTCCGCCCGACGACGATATATGTTTCGATAATCTCGCTCACGAACGCTTATAAAATGGTAGATCACCTTTACATTATGACAAAGGGCGGTCCGAACAACACCACGAATATGCTTCTCTACTACATTTTCCAGACGGGCTTTGATTTCTGGGACGCAGGCAGAGCCTCTGCAATTACGGTCGTTCTCGTTGCAATGCTGCTCATCATCACGGGAGTTCAGTTCTTTGTGCAGGACAGGAACACTTTTTACAGTTAAGGAGTATGATCTTATGTCAAATGAAAAAACAGCGGTTAAGCCGCTATCGATACGCATTTCGGAGCGCTTGCGTGAAATGAGAGCCGAGCGTGAAGCGGAAAAGGCTCAGCCGATGAAGAAATTCGAGATAACGCCGTTCGTTGTGATATCCTATATAGTAATGTTTGCGTTTGCGGTCGTTACGCTCGTTCCGTTTATATGGCTCGTGAAAACTGCGCTCGTCCCGCAGTCGGATGCACTCAAGCTTTTTCACATCTCTGCACTCACGTTCGATAATGTGAAAGCTATCCTCGATTCTGCGCCGTTCGGGCAGTATTATGTTAACACTATCTTAATGGTGGCGGCTGTGCTTTTCGTGCAGTTCATATCGATAACGCTTGCGGGATATGCTTTTGCGAGGATCGATTTTTACGGGAAAAACGTTCTCTTTATGCTTTTTCTCACGCAGATGATGGTATCGGCGGACGTTCTCATTATGCCGAACTACAAGTTCATCAGCAGTCTTGGACTTTCCGACACAAGGATAGGTGTTATACTGCCGTTTTTCGCTTCGGCGATGGGCATTCTTATGATGCGCCAGACGGTCAAGACGATCCCGTATGAGCTTGAAGAAGCCGCAAAGATCGACGGCTGCGGAAAGCTGCGTATGCTCACCTCGATATATGTTCCGCTTTTAAAGCCTGTTTACATCGCATTCGGGCTTGTTTCCGCTTCGTACCAGTGGAACAACTTCCTCTGGCCGCTCGTAATGATAAACTCGGAGAGCAAGCGTCCGCTCACGCTCGGTCTTGCTATTTTTGCGATGTCAGCCGAGACGGGAGCAAACTGGAGTGCTGCCTGTGCGGCTACGCTTATTGTTGTTGCGCCTTTGCTCATAATTTTCATCATCTTCCAGAAGCAGTTTATGCAGAGCTTTGCAACTTCGGGTATCAAATAAGGAGGACAAAATGTATAATATCAGCACATATCCTCTCGGCGGAAAAAAGCTTGTTGATCTCGCCGATGAGTTAAAGAAAAACAAGCTTGAAGATGTCGGTTTAGAGCTTTTTTATGACAATATCCCTTTCCATAAGGCTAAGGCTTACAGGCGTTTTCTGAACGGGATAAGGCTTGGTATGCACTGTCCGATTGAGGGCTGCTGTCTGCTTGCGCCGAAGGGTTCATCGGAGCTTAAATACACGCTCGAAAAGTACAAGGAATGCTTTGCGCTTGCGGAAAAGCTCGGTGCGGAGTATGTCGTTATCCACACGAACAGTCTTTCTCCGAGAAGCTATGAGGAGATCGCTGCGCAGAGGGCTATTCTGTCCGAACGCATGGGGCTTATCTCGGAAGCGGCGGAAGATCACGGCTTGAAGATCGCAGTTGAGAATGTCGGTTTCAGCTTCAACAACAGCCTTGTTGCGGACTATGCCGATTTTGTTTCGCTTGCGGAAAATAAGGATATCGGTTTTCTCGTTGATATCGGTCATGCGAATGCGAACGGCTGGGATATCCCTGCGCTGATAAACAAGCTCGGAAAGAGGATAGTCGGATTCCATTTTCACGATAATGACGGTGCGAGCGACAGTCACTCGCCGATAGAGAGCGGCACGGCTGACTGGAACGGCATTTTTGAGGCGATAAAAAGGTCTGCGCCGAACGCCGACAGGACTATTGAATATGCTGCGGCTTACACGAACGATATCATTCTCGGGATAAAGCTGCTGAAGTCACGATTGGATAATGATCCACCGAAAGGAAAAGCCGGAAAAAATGAACAGAATTGATGTTGAAAGCATAATTTTTGACCTTGACGGAACGCTGTGGGACAGTGCGGACAATGTTGCCGCTTCGTGGAATATTGCGGTGAAGAACGCTGATATCCCTTGTCTTGACGGCGTTGAGATAACGGGGGAGGAGCTTCGCCGTGCGATGGGAAAGCCGATGGACGAGCTTGCACGGCACTTCTTCCCGATGCTGCCCGAGGACAGGCAGATGAAGCTTCTTGACAAGTGTATGCAGACGGAAAATGAATATGTTGCGGAGTATGGCGGTAGGCTTTACGGGAACGAGGAGGCTGTGCTGAAATCACTTTCGGAAAAGCATAGGCTTTTTATCGTCAGCAATTGCCAGAAAGGCTATATCGAGGCATTTTTGCAGGCAAGCGGTTTCGGAAAATTCTTCTCGGGTTTTCTCTGCTGGGGCGATACGGGAGTTCAGAAGAGCATAACGATACGTCTGCTTATGGAAAAGCACGGCTGTATAAGTGCGGCTTATGTCGGTGATACCGACGGTGACTGCACAGCTTCGTTCAAGGCGGCTGTACCGTTCGTTCATGCGGCTTACGGCTTCGGCAGTATTTCCGATGAAGGTCTTATTGCGGCTTCTGCGGAAAGCTTTGAGGAGCTTGGAAAGATATTTGCATAAGGTGACACGGTATATCAACGAGTAATTTAATTTTTGTCAGATCATTAATAAGCTATTGTAAGGAACGCTTTTTCACTTGTAGTTACCATAATCACTATGTACATTTTGTTCCCCGAAAAAATTATCAATTATCAATTATCAATTATCAATTATCAATTATCAATTATCTATCGTCAATTATCAATTTTTAATTGCAAAACTTCTTTTGATGTGGTATAATGCATACAAAACATACCGAAAAAAGGAAGTATCGCAATGTACAGTATTCTTATCGCAGATGATGACTATTATCAGGGCGTAAGATATATGAATATGGAAATATGGGGAAAATTTGGCTTCGAGGTCGCTGCGGCGGTGCAGACCGAGCGGCAGGCTGCCGATTTTCTCAAAAAGAACGGTGCCGATCTCGTTCTGACGGAGGTGAACCGTCCCCAGCTTGACGGGATAAGACTTGCGCAGGAGATAAAGCGGCTGTACAGCGGCACTTGCGTGGTATTTTTCAGCCAGCGCCCCGATTTTGAAGCGGCACGAAAGGGAATGAGGCTCGGCGTTCTCGACTACATATTGAAGCCTGCGGACGAAAGGGAGCTTTCGCAGATGCTTTCGGCGGTGAAGGCTCGGCTTGATGCGAAAAGGGGCGACGACTTGTGCGAACAGGCGGAAAATGTCCTCAAAAGCATCGGAAAAGGCTCGGAGAGCAGGTTTATACGCACAGTTTCGGCGTATTTGTGCGATAATATCTACCAATTCGTGACGATGAGCGACGCTGCCGAGTTTATGAACCTCAACAAGGATTATTTTGGCAAATGCTTCATAAAAGAGACGGGGATAACGTTCGGCGAGTTTTACAGCCGTCTGCGGATCGAGTTTGCAAAGTCACTTTTGGAAAAGGGAACGCTTCGGACTTATGAAATTTCCGAGAAGCTCGGGTTTGCCGACCCCGATTATTTCACGAAAAAATTCAAAGAGGTGACGGGCGTTACTCCGTCGGAATACAAGGCTTCACTAAATTAATATAGATACGACCGCTCACGGCAGTGTGAAGCGGTCATTTTTATGCCTTTTTGCATTTATAAATATGAACAAAATGAATTTCTGAATTAACATAATTTCATAATTAAATTAAAAGCTCTGAAAATACAGGTAAAATATCTGCAAATTAATGTAGCATATTCAAGAACACCGTGCTATAATTTAATCACAACAAAGGAAAGTGAAAGGGGAGCGACCGAAATGGACAGTTATGTTATTACCATAGCGAGAGGCTTCGGAAGCGGAGGAAAGCATATCGGAATGGCTCTTTCAAAGCAGCTCGGTATTCCGTGCTATGACAGCCAGATACTTGCAATGGCTTCAAATTACAGCGGAATAAGCAAGGATCTTTTCGTTCAGGTCGATGAAAAGCTGAGAGGCTATCATCTTCTGAAAAGGCTCATGCGGACTCCGAACACCGATGAGATAGTTCAGCCGACCGAGAAAAGCTTCATTTCCGACGTAAATCTTTACAATATTCAGGCGAAGATAATCAGGGAGCTTGGAAAAAATCAGTCCTGCATCATTATCGGAAAGTGCGCAAATCATGTTCTTCGTGACTATGACAATGTCGTCAGTGTTTACGTTGAAGCACCCCGAAAGGAATGTGTGGAGTCGATAACAAATCTTCTCGGAGTTACCGAGGACGAAGCTCACAAGCTCATTTATCAGACCGACCGATACCGTGCGGATTACTACAAATACTACACTGGCGGCGAGGTCTGGACGAACCCCGTACTTTATGATATGACCCTCAATACCGCAAGGATAGGCAGGGACAGATGCGCAGAGCTTATCATTGAGTACCTGAAAATCAAATTCGGCGATGATATCCTTGAAAAAAAGGGTACAGTCGAGAACGAGAAGGCACTTGAAGCCCTGAAGCTCATTTAAACAATACGGCAATGGAGCCGATACGAAGCATTGATATGCTTTGTGTCGGCTTTTTATATTTGCAAAAAAGGAAAAAGGAGAATGATTATGAAAAAGGTTAGTTTAAGAAAGATCGCAGCACTTGCAGCATCTATGGCAATGTTCGCAATGACATTGGCAGGCTGCGGAAGTACAGCATCGGACAGTGGTTCTTCCACGGACGGAACAACATCTGCCGCAGCAGCAAGCGGAGATGATACCGTCAAGGTCGGACTTCTTCACTCGCTGACAGGTTCAATGGCGATCAGCGAAAAGGCAGTAAGAGATGCGGAGGTCCTTGCGATCGATGAGATAAATGCCGCAGGCGGTGTCCTCGGAAAGCAGATCGTTTACGTTGAAGAGGACGGCGCTTCCGAACCTTCAACCTTCGCAACAAAGGCTGAAAAGCTTATAGACAGCGAAAAGGTCGCAACAGTATTCGGCTGCTGGACATCTTCCTCCAGAAAGGCTGTAAAGCCTGTATTTGAGGATTACAACGCACTTCTCTGGTATCCCGTTCAGTATGAGGGCATGGAGCAGTCACCGAACATCGTTTATACGGGCGCTGCACCAAACCAGCAGATCGTTCCCGCAATCGAGTATCTTCTCGATAAGGGTTACAAGAAGTTCTTCCTCCTCGGTTCGGACTACGTTTTCCCGAGAACAGCGAATATGATCATCACAGCGCAGGTCAAGGCAGCAGGCGGCGAGGTAGTCGGTGAAGAATATGCCGATATGGATCAGACCGATTTCGCAGCTATCATCTCCAAGATCGAAGCTGCACAGCCTGAGATCATCATCAACACACTTAACGGCACGGGCAATGTTTCGTTCTTCAAGCAGATGGCTGAAAAGAACTACACAAGCGCAGAATATCCTACAATGTCGTTCTCTATCGCAGAGGAAGAGGTTGCAACTATCGGTGCTGATATCCTCAAGGGTCACATGGTTTCATGGAACTACTACGAAACAACCGATACACCCGAAAACAAGGCTTTCGTTGAAGCTTACAAGGCTAAGTTCGGCGAATCAAGAGTAACCTCCGACCCTGCTGAAGCAGCTTACGATGCGGTTTACCTCTGGAAAGCAGCTTGCGAAAAAGCAGGAAGCTTCGATGTTGACGCTGTAAAAGAAGCAATTTCCGGCGGAGATATTTCGTTCAACGCTCCCGAGGGAACAGTTACTATCAACGGTACAAACCAGCACCTCACAAAGCCTGTAAGAATCGGCGAGATCAGAGATGACGGACTTATCTACGAAGTTTACTCAACTCCGACAGCTGTTGACCCCGATCCATATCTTACAACATATGATTGGGCAGTTGAAGCAGGAATCCAGCCTATCGAATAAATAAAACTTGGGCACTTAGGCGGTTCACGGCGATCCGCTTGAGTACCCGTGTAAGAAAGCGGCAGACGCTTTTTTACACGGGTACTCAAAATATTTCCCACGAAAGGACGATCTGTATGGCACAGTTCATATCAACATTGTTTAACGGATTAAGTTTGAGTTCGATAATCCTGCTGACCTCGATAGGTCTTGCAGTCACATTCGGACTTATGAGAGTTATCAATATGGCGCACGGCGAATTCGTTATGATAGGCGCATATATGACTTATGTTACACAGCAGATATTTGCTGCTGTTTTTCCCGAAAGCGTGAGAGATATTTACTATATAGTATCTATCCCTGTTGCATTCGGAACGGCGTTCCTGCTTGGAAGTCTGCTTGAAAGATTCGTCATTCAGAGGCTTTACGGCAGAGAGATCGACAGCCTGCTCGCAACATGGGGCATCAGCCTTATCTTACAGCAGGCGGCACGAAGCATCTTCGGAACGCAGGGCGTTAACGTTACCGCACCGTCATTTTTACAAGGCGGCGTAACGGTCGGCGGCTGTACTTTCTCATATAACAGGATCTTCATTATGTTTATGGTTCTGCTTTGCCTGCTTATCGTCTGGGTAATAATGTACAAGTCGAACTTCGGCAAGCAGATGAGAGCCGTTATGCAGAACAGACCGATGGCACAGTGTATGGGAATCAACTCACGAAAGGTCGATAACATCACGTTCGCGCTCGGTTCGGGTCTTGCAGGCATTGCAGGCTGCTCCATTGCACTTCTCGGTTCGATAGATTCAACGGTCGGTCAGAGCTACATCGTAAACTCGTTTATGGCAGTCGTTCTCGGCGGCGTAGGAAAGCTTTTGGGAACGGTGCTTGGCTCGACGATAATCGGTTCGGCAAGCATTTTCACGGAAAACTACACTTCATCTACAATAGCAAAGGCTATCGTGCTTCTTATCGTTATTGTATTTCTTCAGAAGCGTCCGCAGGGTCTGTTCGTTATCAAGAGCAGAAGCCTTGACGAATAACCAAAGGAGAATGAGATATGAACAAGCTTATAAAAAAACAGGGTTCAAATATCTGCTTCGGCGTTATAGCGGTCGTGCTTGCAGTTATGCCGCTGCTGTATTCCGCAGGACTTATGAACAGCTCAACGGTTCTTTTCCTCGGCAAATGCACAGCCTTTGCAATCGCAGCAATGGGAATCGACCTGATATGGGGCTATACGGGGATCCTTAGCCTCGGTCACGGACTTTACTTCGCACTCGGCGGCTACGCAATGGCAATGTACTTAAAGCTTCAGAGCACGGGCGGAAAGATCACCGACTTTATGCACACGGGCGGACTTACGGAGCTTCCGCTCGCCTGGAAGCCGTTCCTTAACCTGCCGCTCTCGCTGATAATGATAATCGTTGTCCCTGCAGTTGTTTCGGGCGTTATCGGCTACTTCATCTTCAAGAGCAGAGTTAAAGGCGTTTACTTCTCAATTATTTCGCAGGCTCTCACTTGGGCAGCGTATTCGATCTTCATCGCACTTTCGCCTTATACGAACGGAAATGTCGGCATCACCGAGATAAAATCTATTTTCGGCAGTATCAAGGGCGAATCGAACAAGAGCAGAATGTTCCTGCTTTTCTATGTTGCACTCGCAGTAATGATAGGTGTTTATGCGCTCTGCAAATTCCTTGTAGGAAGAAAATTCGGCAAGCTCCTTATCGCAATAAGGGACGGCGAGAACCGTACATATTTCTCGGGTTACAGGGTAAGCAGCTACAAGACGTTCGTTTACGTTTTATCCGCAGTTATTGCAGCTGTCGCAGGCGCAGTTTTCGTAAACTTCAACGGCAGCATCACACCGTCGCAGATGACGATATCCTATTCCATCACAATGGTAATTTGGGTAGCTATCGGCGGCAGAGGAACTATCATCGGTGCAGTTATCGGTGCATTCCTCATCAACCTTTGCGAATACAACCTCAGCTCGGGCGCAATGGTTGAGATCTGGCAGTACATCATCGGTGCAGTTTTCTGCATAACGATACTCTTCTTCAAGGGCGGCATCGTTGGATTCGTAAAGGATCAGCTCCCCGAGATGATCGCTTCGAGAAAGAACAAAAAGGCGAAGGCTGAGGAAACTTCTGCCGAAGCTGAAAAAGTAAAAGCATGAAAGGAATGTTTGCAGTATGACAAGCAATGAAAACGTACTTGAAATAAAAAATATTTCCGTATGCTTTGACGGATTTTACGCTCTGACGGACGTTCGTACAAATGTAAAAAGGCACACGATACACTTTTTCATCGGTCCGAACGGCGCAGGAAAGACAACTCTTCTCGATATTATCTGCGCAAAGACAAAGCCGACCGCAGGAAACATTATGTATTACCCCGAGGGCAGAGAGCCGATGCGTTTGACGGGAATGAAAGAGTACAAGATCGTTCGTGAGGGTATCGGCAGGAAGTTCCAGGTGCCGAGCGTTTTCGTGAACCTCACGGTGCTTGACAATATGATACTTTCGCTCAAGGGTCACAAGGGCATAATGGATTCGATTTTCGGAAAACCGTCCGAGGAGGAGCTGAAAAGCATTGACGAAGTGCTTGAAAAGGTCGGTCTTCTCGACAAAAAGGACGTTCGTGCAGGAAGTCTTGCACACGGTCAGAAGCAGTGGCTCGAAATTGGTATGCAGCTCGTTCAGAAGCCTGAGATAATAATGCTTGACGAGCCTGCGGCAGGAATGGGCAAGCCCGAAACGTTCCGCACGGGTGAAATTCTCAAAAAGATAAAAGATGAATGTACCGTTATCGTGATCGAACACGATATGGACTTTGTAAAGCAGGCGGCTGACACGGTTACCGTTCTCCACGAGGGAAAAATTCTTATGGAGGGCGACATAAACGATGTTCTTGCCGACAAGACCGTTCAGGCGGTCTATCTCGGAAGAGGGGGAGAAAAGTAATGCTCAAAGTTGAACATATTGACGCTTGCTACGGCGAAAGCAAGGTCATAAGCGACCTTTCATTTGAAGTTCCGAAAGGAAAGATAGTGAGCCTTATCGGTCGAAACGGCGTTGGCAAAAGCACGACACTCAAAAGCATAATGGGACTTGTAAAAACTCCCTCCGGAAAGATAATTTTTGACGGAAAGGACATTATCAGAATGCCGACCTACGAAAGAGTAAAGCTCGGCATCGGATATGTTCCGCAGGGACGTGATATCTTTCCGCAGATGACCGTTCAGGAGAACATTGAGCTTGGCTTGCAGCCGCTCGGCGGAAAGGGAAAAGTTCCCGATTACCTCTATGAGCTATTTCCGATACTTCCGAAGTTCGCAAAGAGAAAAGGCGGCGACCTTTCGGGCGGTCAGCAGCAGCAGCTGGCAATTGCGAGGGCATTGGCGGCTGAACCGAAGATAATCATTCTCGATGAACCGACCGAGGGTATTCAGCCGTCCATCATTCAGGACATCGGCGCAGCGATACGCCGAATAAACGAGTGGAAAGGCATCACGGTGCTGCTCGTTGAACAGTATCTCGACTTCGTGCTTGAAAATGCGGAGGAGATATATGTAATGGAAAAGGGTTCTATCGTCTTCAAGGGCGAACGGAACGAAAACGATCATAATGAGATACGCCGCCTTATGACGGAGTAATACACTAATTTCTATCAGGGAGGAATTATTTATGGCTTGCTTTATCGTACCCGTAACGGAAGCTATCGTTACAACTATTACAGAAAAGGTTCTTCATTCGCACGAATGTAAGGCTGAACGTGAGGGAAAGGAACTCACCTGCAAATTCTCCGAAAAGCTCGGACTGCTCAACAAGATGCTCTGGGGCGGCTCTGCTCTGCTTGCATTCGAGCATATCTGGCACGGCGAAGTCGTTCCGTTTTTCCCGTTCTTAACGGCGGCAAACGACCCCGAAACAGCTCAGGTGATGCTGCACGAAATTGCGACATCTGGCGTTGCAATGGCGGCGCTTGTAACAGCCGTCTGGGCAGGAATTTTATGCATCGGAGCAGCAGTAAGAAAGAAAGCTGACCAGGCCGCAAAGGAGAGTGCAGAATAATGACACTTCTTATAACTATATTCGCAGCAGTAATTTCAACGGCTGTATGGTACACAAGCAGCAAGGCTCGTGAAATGAAGATCGGGACGCTCTGCTGTATGTACTGGGGAGCATCACTGATGTGGCTTGTTGACGCTGTTGTTGAGTATATGGAAATGGGTGCTGAATTTTTCGTACCCGATACAATGTCTATGATAAATGACGGATTTTTAGGCTTGTCTGTCGTTGCTCTCGGACTTGTTATATGGACAGTAATTGTCCTTATAAAGGATCCGAACGGCGTTGTAAAGAAAATTATAATGCACAAATAAAATTACCGCTTATCCGTCCGCATTCTGCGCACGGATTTTCGGCGTATATTCTGAAAGGAATGAGAAAAATGCATCTTACACCGAGAGAGCAGGAAAGATTGATGATACACTCCGCAGGCGAGCTTGCGAAACAGCGAATGGCGAGGGGATTGAAGCTCAACTACCCCGAGGCTATCGCTTACATAACCTCCGAATTGCTCGAACTTGCCCGTGACGGTAGGACCGTTACCGAGCTTATGAGCATCGGAAAGCAGCTTCTGACCTGCGATGATGTTATGGACGGCGTACCCGAAATGATACACGAGATTCAGCTTGAAGCGACTTTTCCCGACGGAACTAAGCTTGTCACCGTTCACGAACCTATCGTGCCGAACAACAATATTATCCCCGGCGAGCTTCTTATCGAGGACGGCGAGATAGAAATAAATTCGGGCAAGGACAGTTCCGAGCTTACTGTTACAAACACAGCCGACAGACCTATTCAAGTCGGTTCGCACTTCCACTTTTTCGAGGTCAACAAGGCACTCGAATTCAACCGAGGACTTGCTTACGGTATGCGCCTTGATATCCCTGCAGGAACAGCGGTGCGTTTTGAACCGGGCGAGAGCAAGCGAGTAAAGCTTATCGCTATCGGCGGAAAGCGTGTCGGCTTCGGACTTAACGATCTTGTTCAGGGCGCAATGGACGACCCTGATGTTAAGGCAAAGGCGATCGCAAAGGCTAAGGAAAAAGGTTTCTTGTTCGGGGAGGGCGAGTAAAATGTTCAAAATGTCAAGAAAGCAGTATGCTGATATGTACGGCCCTACAACGGGCGACAGAATTCGTCTGGGTGATACTTCGCTCATCGCCGAGGTCGAAAAGGACTACTGCGTTTACGGCGAAGAAGCAAAATTCGGCGGCGGAAAGTCGCTCCGTGACGGTATGGGACAGTCCTGCTCCGTACCTGACAGCGAATGTCCCGACACGGTGATAACAAGCGCAGTCGTTATCGACTCAACGGGCATCTACAAGGCTGATATCGGCATAAAGGACGGAAAGATCTGCGGCATCGGCAAGGCTGGCAACCCCGACATTATGGACGGCGTTACGCCCTCGCTCGTTTTCGGCGCATCGACCGAAGCTATCGCAGGCGAGGGACTTATCCTCACCGCTGGCGGCATCGACACGCATATCCACTTCATCAGCCCGACGCAGATCGAAACTGCGCTTTATTCGGGCATCACAACGATGATAGGCGGCGGTACGGGTCCTGCCGACGGCACGAACGCTACCACTTGCTCACCGGGCAGATTCAACATTGAAAAAATGCTCGAGGCTTCGGAAGAATACCCGATGAACCTCGGCTATCTCGGCAAGGGCAACAGCGCCGGCATCGAGACCCTCACCGAGCAGGTCGAAGCAGGTGCTTGCGGCTTGAAGATACATGAGGACTGGGGCGCAACTCCGTCCGTTATCGACAAGGCTCTGACCGTTGCGGACAAATATGACGTTCAGGTCTCTATCCACACCGACACTCTCAACGAGGGCGGTTTTGTAGAGGATACCCTCGCCGCAATAAACGGCAGAACTATCCACACCTACCACACCGAGGGTGCAGGCGGCGGACACGCTCCCGACATTATCAAGGCGGCAGCGTTCCCGAACGTTCTTCCCTCGTCCACGAACCCGACTATGCCTTTCACCGTCAACACGATAGACGAGCATCTTGATATGCTTATGGTATGCCATCATCTTGACAGCAAAGTCCCAGAGGACGTTGCTTTCGCCGATTCGAGAATACGTCCCGAGACAATTGCCGCTGAGGACGTTCTCCACGATATGGGCATTTTCAGTATGATGTCGAGCGACTCGCAGGCAATGGGACGTGTCGGCGAGGTCATCACAAGGACTTGGCAGACGGCTTCAAAGATGAAAGATCAGCGAGGAACTCTCCCCGAGGACAGCGAACGCAATGATAATTTCAGAATAAAGCGTTATGTTTCAAAATACACGATTAACCCTGCGATCACGCACGGCATCGCCGATTATGTCGGCTCGGTCGAGGTCGGAAAATTCGCCGATCTTGTACTCTGGAAGCCATCAATGTTCGGCGTAAAGCCCGAAATGATAATCAAGGGCGGCTTTATCTGCGCTTCAAAAATGGGTGATGCGAACGCTTCTATCCCGACACCTCAGCCTGTCGTTTACACAAAGATGTTCGGCGCAAACGGACTTGCCGTAAAGCGCTGCTGCATAAGCTTTGTATCGGGTGCGGCTGTTGAAAACGGCATCAAGGAGCGCCTCGGACTTCAGAGAATAGTTCTCCCCGTGAAAAACTGCCGTAATATCGGCAAAAAGGATATGCGCTTCAACGATGTAACGGGCGATATCAAGGTCGATCCCGAAAATTACCGTGTAACCGTTGACGGAAAGCTCATAACCTGCGAAGCGGCGAAAAAGCTTCCTCTTACGCAGAAATACTACCTTTTTTAAGGAGCATGACCTATGATAACGGAAAAAATAATCGGAAAGCTTGACGAAAATTTCAAGACCGATAAAAAAATAGAATATGTTTCGGTCGATTGGTTCGAGCGTGATAAAAAGCTTCTCCGCAAGACCACAGATTCGGGCGAAGATATCGGAATAAAGATCGGCGAGCCGCTCAACGAGAACGACATCATCTATGAGGACGAAAACAGGCTTGTTGTTGTCACGATCGCACCGTCCGACCTTATCAGCGTGAGCATTGGTTCGATAGAGGAAATGGGACGGCTCTGTTTTGAGCTTGGAAACCGCCATTTATCGCTTGCTATCGGTCACGACAATGTAAAATGCCCTTACGATGAACCGACTTTTGAGTATCTGAAAAAGCTCGGATTCAATGCGGTAAAGACCCACGAAAAATTCACGGGCTACACCGAATGTAAGGGTCACGCTCACACCGATGCTCACGGAAATGCTCAGCATTCGCACGAGCATCATGAACATGAGCATCACCATGGTGAAGGACATCATGAACACCATTGACAAAATGCCGTTTCTGCAGCTCGTTCAGGCACTTGATCCGCTGTTCCCGATAGGTGCGTTCACGCTTTCCAACGGTATGGAGACCTACGTTCAGAAGAACATCGTCAAGGACAAAAACAGCCTTTCGGAGTTTCTGAAAGCTTATCTCTACACTCTTCCAACGGGAGACGCAGGCTTCGCAGCAAGGTCGGCACTCGGAGATGATTTTCTGCTGCTTGACGAGCTTTTTGCGGCGGCAAGGTCGCCTTTTGAACTGCGGAACGGCAGCAGGAATCTTTGCAGGCGTTTGATAAAGACAGAAGCGGCAATGGGAAAATGTCCTCTGCTTGAAGAATACGGAAAAAATATTGCCGAGGGCAAAGCGAACGGAAGTCACCCTGTTGCGGTCGGACTTTTTATCCGTGATATCGGCGCAGACGTTTATGACGGTGTTGCGATGTACTGTTACAGCCTGCTTTCGTCAATGGTAAATCACGCTGCGAAGCTCGTTCCGCTAAGTCAGCTTGACGGTCAGGCGGCTCTTGCAAAGGCGATAGAGGAGATACCGAAAGCGGCGGAGCTTGCGATGAAAGCGGAAACGGACGATCTCGGCATCGGCGGTGCAGGCTTTGATCTGCGTTCAATGGAGCATGAAAAGCTTTATTCGAGAATTTATATATCTTGATATTTTGATAGGGAGAAATAAAAATGGCTTATGTAAAGATCGGCGTTGGCGGCCCTGTTGGTTCAGGCAAGACCGCACTTATCGAACGCCTTACAAGAAAAATGTCAAAGGAATACAGCATTTGTGTTGTTACGAACGATATTTACACAAAGGAGGACGCTGAATTCCTTATCAAGAACTCGGCTCTTCCGCCCGAAAGGATAGTCGGCGTTGAAACGGGCGGCTGTCCTCATACTGCTATCCGTGAGGACTGCTCGATGAATCTTGAAGCGGTCGATGAAATGGCTGCACGTTTCCCCGATGTTCAGATAATCTTTATCGAAAGCGGCGGCGACAACCTCTCCGCAACGTTTTCGCCCGACCTTGCAGACGCTTCTATCTACGTTATCGATGTTGCGCAGGGCGAAAAGATACCGAGAAAGGGCGGTCCGGGCGTTACACGTTCCGATCTGCTCGTTATAAACAAGACCGATCTTGCGCCGCTCGTTGGTGCGAGCCTTGAAGTCATGGCGTCCGATTCAAAGCGAATGAGAGGGGACAGACCGTTTATGTTCACGAACCTTATGACCCTTGACGGCGTTGACGCTGTTATCGACTGGATAAAGAAAAACGTCCTTTTTGAGGACTTAAAATGAGTATCTTAAAGCTTACCGCCGAGAACAGAAACGGTCGGACGGTCATTGCCGACACGGAATTCACCTCGCCGCTGAAGATAGCGAACCCCTTTTACCGTGATGACCATACCGAGGTCATGATGATGGCGGCAAGCGCAGGTATTCTTGAGGGCGATCATTATGATATCGAGCTTACCGTCAAGTCAGGTGCAAGCCTTAAATTCACGGCGCAGTCCTACACGAAGCTATTCAAGGCAGAAAGCGTTGGCGCATCGCAGCGTGTAAAGATCACCGTTGAAAGCGGCGGAAGCCTTATTTATATGCCCTGTCCCGTGATACCGTTTGGTGGAAGTATTTTCGACACTCGTACCGAGGTGCATTTGCAGGAGGACAGCAGCTTTGCGATGACGGACATTCTATCCTGCGGAAGAACTGCAATGAAAGAACGCTTTGAGTTCACAAGCTACCGTTCAAGGACGGCTGTATATGTTGATGGGAAGCTTTGCTTTCTCGATAATCAGAAGCTTATCCCGAGCGAAACATCACTTTCGGGGACGGGTTTCTTTGAAAATCGTTCGCACGTTGGAATGATGTATATTTACGGCAAAGAGCCGAGCATGCCCGAATGTGAGAGGATAGAGTTTGCCTCGACCGATGCCGCAAAGGGTGTATGTATCCGTGCGGCGGCTGACAGCGCTGACGAGATTTGGCAGTTCTTTGGGGAAGTTGTTTTGCGGTAGTGCAGTTATGATGTGATTGTTGATGTCACAGTAATATCCCAATATCGTTCAAGCTATGTCAGTATAAAATGCTTATCTCTTTCGTTCTGCGTATTTTATGACGGCACTACTTTTGATCGGTGCTTTACCGTTCATTTCACGTAGCTGTTCATATTGCGTTGCAGATAATATATGTTCACTTTGTTCGCATATATTATCTGCAAGGACAGTTTCTTTGAGGAAAAAAGAATTGGCGCAATTCACATTATTGGTTTTACGAAACTGATTTCTCATAGTTCGTTTTACCTTTTTTCGTGTGAATTGCGCCTTTTTTATTTGTTACTGATTTCGCTGTTGCAGCAATGCATTAGCTGTTAGTTTAGGGAGTTTCGCTTCTGCGGAAGCGACAAGGGGACGCTGTCCCCCTTGACCCCCTGCCACCCTTTGAAAAGCGTGGACGTAAACTTTAGTTTTTATGCGTACCGAGCCTTTATTTGAAATTATTCCTGTGCGTTTTTCATCATTTCCTTGCCTGCGTTCCAAGCCTGACCGACTTTTTCTGCGGCAACGTAATATCCCGATTGGAACTGGTCGAAGATGAGTGCGTTGAGTTTCATCGGGTCGATCTTGCCGTTTTCCGAGAGCACTTTTTCATCTGCGCTCACGTTCACTATCTTTCCGATGACGGCATAGAGATTTTCGGTATCTACTATTTCCGCAAGCTCACATTCGAGTGCGACGGGGAACTCTGTTATCACGGGGGCATTTACAAATGCGCTTTTTTCTGCGTGATATCCCGACTTTGCGAACTTATCGGGCATAAGCAGAACGTTTATGTACCGAAAATGCTTCCCGACCGACTGTGCAAATCTCTCCGCAAGCTCCGATGCTCCGCCGTGACGGTTTCCGTAAGTGAGGATAAGATAAAGATAGTCCGTTACAAAACTTGTCTGTGCGATGAAGTCCTTGACAAGCTGCGGCATTTCGTGACCGCAGACGGGGCAGACTATGCCGATCGTCTCGGTTTTGTACAGCATTTCGCCGTGCATTTCCTGCGGAATACTGTAACATTCGCAGTCAAGCTGACGTGCGGCATAAAGGCTGTTGCCCGTTGCGGTAAAATAAAATACCATCTTATCATCTCACATTGATTTCTTTGCCGAGATATGCTATAATGTTTATAGTGTTTCCCGACCTTGACTATATTATACCTTATAATATCAGCTTTGTACAATGCTGTTTGTTGATACTGCTATAAAAATTATTTATACTTATTTATACTAAGGAGATGTGCTTATGCCCGAGATATATCAGCTCCGCCAGCTCGCCGCCGAACTTTCCGTAAAAGTCTTATCCGAAATTGACAACATCGCAAAGCAGGTGCAGGCACTCGACCGAAGCCGCCGAACAATATCATTCGGGATATGCGCTCCTGCTCCCGTGTGGAAAATTTCGCCCCTGCTGGCGCAGTTCTATCCTGCGATGACCGTGCAGACCGAGCCTGCGAACGGACCCGACCTGCTGAACGGGCTTGACACGGGCAGGTTTCACATTAAAAACTTCCCCTAAATCATTGAATAAGACAATTATAAACCCTACAATGATCGTAGTGTCAAGGATTTTTTCAAATAAGTGTAAAAAAAGTTTGTATAAAGACGAAATGCCCGATATGAAGCAAAAGATCATATCGGGCATTTTCATAGGTCAATCATTATCGGCAATAATACGCCTTACTTTTTCAATATAAGCTGCCGCAGCTTTTGAAAGTGCCGCATAACGCTTCCATATCAACGCATAATTGATCTCCAGCGGCGGTTCAAGCGGACGGAAGCATACGCTTTCATCAAGCTGCTCGGGAAGCTGATCCTCGGTCGAAAGGAAGCAGCCCAGTCCGCTTTTTACAAATCGGGTAGGCGAACCGTTCACGATGTTATATGTGGCGGCAACGTTGAAATTCTCGATCTCGGTCTCCGCCCAGTGCGAAATGAGCCTTTGCAAGCCTGCACGGCGGTGGAATATCAGCGGAACGGACAGGATATCCGCTCTTTCTATGCGATCCTTTTTGGCAAGCTTACAGTCCTTCATCATAAGCAGTCCCCAGTGCGAGGGATCGTGCAGGGGGATATACTCATATTTTACGGTATCGATAGGTTCAAGGTGGATAGAAAAATCAAGGCTTCCGTGTTCAAGCTTTTCCATGACGTCAATAGCGTCGCTGCTGTAAAACTGAAAACGCACATCGGGGTTATCCGCACGAAGCTCTGCGGCTGCAGTCAGCACGGTTTTTGTGGGAGTTCCGCCTATCGTCACCTCTCCGCTCAGGGTGGGAACGTTTGCCGAAAGGTCACGCTCTGTTTTTTCGAGCAGCCTTACTATCTCGTCCGCACGTTTCCGCAGCAGAATGCCGTCCTCGGTCAGCGTGATCTGCCTTTTCCCTCTGATGAGCAGCTTTTTTCCGATCTCCTGTTCAAGCTCCATTATCTGCTTGGATAAAGACGGCTGGGAAATATGAAGGCTTTCCGCAGCTTTTGTAATGTTTTTTTCTCTTGCGACCGCTAAAAAATATCGGAGCAGCCTTATATCCATTGCTCTCACCTCGGTTATATTATACCCATTCTTATCATTCCTGTCAACTATGATAAGCCATTCTTAATAAGTATTTGCTATTATAAGATCAAGTGATATAATATAACTTGAATAAGGAAAAATGAAAAAAGGAATGATGTGAATGGAAAAAGAAGTCAAGCGCCGTCAGATCGATATGCTGAACGGCTCTCTCCGGAAAGGACTGCCGATGTTTGCGCTGCCCGTTGCGGCGACGGCGGTACTGGAGCAGCTTTTCAACGCCTCCGATGTTGCGGTCGTCGGAAATTTTACGGGAGATGAAAGCACTGCGGCGGTCGCAGCGGTCGGAGCGAACAGCCCCGTGATAGGTCTTATAGTCAACCTTTTCGTCGGCATCGCCCTCGGTGCGAACGTTGTCATTGCCAATGCGATAGGACGGAGCGACAGGGAAGCCGTCCACAAGGCTGTACATACCTCGGTCGCAGTGGCTGTTCTCGGGGGAATTTTCATCGCAGTTCTTGGTGAGCTTTTTTCGGGAATGCTGCTTCGGTCGCTGAACGTTCCCGATGATGTTTTTCCGCTGGCTCTGCTTTATCTGCGGATATATCTTTTCGGAATGCCCGTGATACTGCTGTATAATTTTGAAGCGGCGATATTCCGAAGCATCGGCGATACGAAAACTCCGCTTATCGCACTCACGGCTTCGGGCGTACTCAATGTCCTGCTCAATCTTTTCTTTGTGGCGGTGCTGAAAATGACCGTAAACGGCGTTGCGATAGCGACTGTTATCTCCAATGCGGTAAGCTCGGTGCTGCTTTTCCGAAAGCTTATCATATCGGAAAGCTATGTTAAGCTTGAACCGAAAAAGATACGCATTGACTTAAAAACGCTCGGCAGGATATTGAGGATAGGTCTGCCTGCGGGTATTCAGGGAGCGGTTTTTGCGCTCTCGAACATCATTATCCAGGCGGCTATAAACAGCCTCGGCAAGATAGTTATGGCGGCTTCGAGTGCGGCTTTCAATATCGAGTGCTTCGCATATTATGTGCTGAATTCGTTCAGTCAGGCTTGCACAACATTCGTCGGACAGAACTACGGTGCAAAGCAGATAGACCGCTGCAAAAAAACACTTGCTATCTGCATTGTCGAAGATGCGATAGCGACGGCAGCGGCAATAGCTCTTGTACTCCTTTCGGGAAAATATATGCTCGCCGTTTTCAACAACGACCCACAGGTCATCGAGCTTGGCTTTGTCCGTCTGAAAATGATCTTCACCGCTTACACATTCAGTATGCTTTATGAGGTCATGTCGGGATATCTGCGAGGCTTCGGCATCTCGCTCGTCCCTGCGATACTGACAACGATAGGCGTCTGCGGTGTAAGAATTGCATGGATAAAGATGATCTTTCCCAAAGAACCGACCTTCAACACGATAATGACCGCCTACCCGATTAGCCTTGCTACGACAGCCGTGCTCATATTCATAGCGCTTATATGCTGCCGACCTGCAAAGAAGTTTGCCCGGAAGCAAAAAGAGGAAAGCATAAGCCAATAAAAAATTGACCGCACAAAGCCGAATAAAAAGCTTTGTGCGGTTTGGTTTAAATCGAGCGCAGGACTTCCGAAATATCGGCGTTGATGCAGACCGAGCGGTCAATTATTTCATCGGGGCAGAATGCTTCGCCCGAATTTACGCAGGCATAGAATGAGTCAGGGTTTTCGACCGTCATTATCCAGAATGGGTATTTTATGATAGTCGGCGTATTGAAGCCGACCCCAAGCTCCAGAAAAAGCGTGTGCATATTTTTATGGCGGCGGACAAATTCGTAATAGCGGTCGGAGGCTTCGTGCCAGGCGTTATCCTCTGTAAAGCTGCTGTCACATCGCAGGTTCATTGTCAGCGGTCTGCCGCACTCGGGGCAGTGCGGAACAAGCTCGGACGGGATTCGCATATCCTTCTGCTCGGTATACATTCGGCGAATGATCTCTTCGTTATCGAATGTCTTGTCACAGCAAGGCTTCGTGCATTGAAAAAGTCCATAATCGCCCTGCGTGCAGAAAAGCCGCTTTTTATCAAAGCCTGTCTTTTGAAATTGGTGGTCGACGTTCGTGGTCAGCACAAAATAGTCCTTGCCCGAAACAAGCTCCAACAGCTTTTTATACGTTCCGTTATCGCAGTCCGAATAGCGGTTGATGTAAATATATCTCGACCAGTATGCCCAATATTCCTCGGGAGTTTTAAAATGATAAAATCCACCCGAATACATATTCTTAAAATCATATTTTTCAATAAAATCGGCGAAGTTTTTTTCAAAGCGCTCGCCCGAATAGGTAAAGCCTGCGGCTGTGGAAAGTCCTGCTCCTGCGCCTATCAGGATGCAGTCGGCGCTGTCAAGCTCTCTTTTGAGTATTTCAAGTTTTTCCGAGTAATTTCCCATAAATTTCGCTGTCACTTTCTTTATAAACATTAAATGCCACCTTTATTTTATCAGAATATCCGATGACCGTATCAACAGCTATCTCTGCCGCTTCCTTTTGAGGAAAGCCGAAAACTCCCGTTGAGATACAGCAGAACGCAATGCTGCTGATGTGGTTCTCCAACGCAAGCTCAAGGCAGGAGCGGTAGCAGCTTTCAAGCAGTCTGCGGTGTTCGCCCGTCAGCCTGCCCTGCACGATAGGTCCGACCGTGTGTATGATCTTTCCGCATGGCAAATTGTAGGCATCGGTCAGCTTTGCCTGCCCCGTCGGTTCGTCACAGCCCTGTCTGCGCATTATTTCCGCACATTCAAGCCTAAGCTGTACGCCCGAAAATGTGTGTATCGCATTGTCTATGCAGGAGTGACAGGGCTGAAAGCAGCCGAGCATTGCCGAGTTTGCAGCATTGACTATCGCCCCGCATTTCAGCGTTGTGATATCGCCCTTCCAAAGATAGATATTTCCGCTGATCGGCTTAAGTCCGTCGATGTCGGTAATGCCCTTAGCCGAAATTTCCTCACGCAGAAATTCATCCTGCACCTGCAGAAAATCCTTCTCCGCAGGCTTCGGCGGACGGACATTCACAAGGCTTCGGAAAAGGTCAAAACGGGCTTTTTCGTCCTCGGGTATGCTTATATTTTTGTAACGGCTGTCCTCCGCAAGAAGATATTTTATAAGGTACAAAAGCTGCTCGCTGTGCGTCACTGAAGATCACCCTTTCGCTATAATATCATAATACCACGGATTTTGTCGAATGTAAAGTACGCACTTTTCGGTGACATAGTTACTCCGAGGTGACTTTTGCGGCGGAAGCTTGATTTTTAAGGCTCGTTATGCTAAAATTATCACAGAATAATAAAAGGAGCATACCACGATGTTCAGACAGCTTAAATATTTCCAGTCGGTCGTCCGACTTAACAGCTTTTCCGAAGCGGTGGAGGAAAATTTCATATCCCAGTCTGCGATCTCACAGCAAATTCAGGCTCTTGAACGTGAGCTTGGCTTTCCGCTTCTCGAACGAAAGAACCGCACGTTCAGCCTTATATTAATTTTTAAACTGAAAGTGTACAAAAAATCAAGCAAAAGCTCGAATATATGGCTTTTGCGCCGATTTTTTGTCTACACTTTGATTAAAAATTAATATTACTCCCGCAGGCGAATATTTTTACCGAAAAAGCCTTGTTCTGACCGCCGATTATGAGAGAATGTGTTCGGAAGCTTCAAAAATTGCGAGTGGCGAGCGAAATACGCTGAATATCGGACAGAACAAGTTCGGTCAGGGGTGCCTGACGCAGAACTTATTCTGTCCGAGGTTATCGGTATTATTTTATGCGTTCGTTTTATCACCATTTTTGATGCTGAACACAAGCAGTATCGCAAACCATATTATCATACTTTCGCTCATAAGTCCGTTCGTGAAGCCGATGCGGAACGGGCTGTCGGGCATAATGCTTTTTATTGCATAAAGAACGCCGTAAATGACAAGCACATTTGTGAACGCCATTGCCTTTGGGAACTCCGTTTTTCCTTTTATCTGGAGAATGAACCAGTAAATGAACGGCGGCAGCATAAATACTTCGCTGAGCATGACTATCCACGAAAGATGCGAAAAGAGAGCTTCGCAGGACGGAAGTGCGGCATCGGCATAGCCGTTGTTCATCATCCATGAATAGAGATAAATTATCATTACATAGAAAAGGTGCAGGCAGAGCCAAGGTGTAAGTCCATAGATATTGAGCGTTTTATAAATGCCTGAGCTCTTTTTGTCGGTGATGAATTTTCCGGCGGCGAAAAGTCCTATGCCGTAGAAAATTATTCCCGGGAAAGCAAGGAACATTGCGAGCGAATTTCTCCGGGGTGCGATATTTACAGCTCCGTCCGTGAGCCAGTACAGGCTGCCGCTGTGAGCTGTATCGCCGTAGATCATCAGCCAGTCGCTCGAGCCGAAGCACAGGCAGCCCAGCATTCCGCAGATGAATGAAATGATGAGTGTTTTCTTTCTATTATTCATTATATATCCCTCCAAGGCGGTTAGCTTTTGCTAATCCAATTAGGATTATAGCACCGATTTTTTCAGCTGTCAATAAGGTTATGGGGAATTTATGCGATTTGTCAGAATATACAATACACATAACACTGTTATGCGAAATAATATTGCATAATGCTGAAATTAGCGCAGGCTTATTGACAGGGGGGTGTATTTATGCTAAGATAACGATGTTATGTGAAGCAAAAAGGACGGTGACAATATGAGTGACGAGCTTGAAACAAGAGATAAGCTGCTGAAAAGTGCGCTTGCCGAATTCTCCGAAAAGGGATATATGAAAGCTTCTCTGCGAAAGATATGTGCCGATGCAGGCGTTACAACGGGTGCGCTTTATTTCTTTTTCAAGAATAAAAATGACCTTTTCGCTGCGATAGTTGACCCGCCGCTCAAGGAGCTTTGCAGGCTGCTGAACGAGCATTATGCGCACGATGCCGAGGAGATGGCGAGCGATGACCCTGCGGTGCTGACGGCGGAATACCACATTGAAACGCACGGAAGTCTGGAAGCCCTCGTTGAATATATGTATCGATATTACGATGTGTTTATTCTCCTGCTGACAAAGGCGCAGGGTTCGGATTACGAAAATGCTGTCGATGCAGTCGTTGATATGACCGAGCAGGGTTTCCGTATCTCGGCTGAAAAAGCTGCGCAGAAAAAGCAGGGATATCACGTTGATGAATATATGCTCCACTGGATAACACACATCAGCGTTGATGCGTACACGCATCTTCTGACGCATGAAAAAGATGTGGAAAAAGCCAAGCTCCACATGAGGAGAGTAATGGAATTTCTGATAAAGATATGGTTCACTATGATAGTAGAGGACTAACAACAAAGCCGCTTTCGGGCGGCAATAATTACGGCACGAACATAACAATGTTATGTTAAACTAACTTTTGCAGTGCAAATCGGTTTAAAAGTTTTTGCATAATAAACAAGCCGCCTTTGAGCGGCAAAAATTACGGATACAACATAACAATGTTATGTTAAACTAACTTTTATAAATTCGGAGGAAAGAATATGTATCTGGAGATCAAAGATGTAAAGAAAAGCTACGGCAGCGATGCAAGCTATATCCAAGTCTTAAAGGGCGTAAGCACGGGCGTTGAAAAGGGTCAGATGTGCGTTATCCAAGGCACGAGCGGCTCGGGCAAATCAACGCTGCTCAACTGCATAGGCGGACTGGACACAATGGACAGCGGCTCGGTAAAGGTTGACGGAAAGGAAATTTTCGGCTTGAAGCCTGACAAGCTTGCCGATTACCGCAAGGAAAATCTTGGCTTCATTTTCCAGTTTTACAACCTCGTCCCGAACCTCACGGTAGAGGAGAACATTCAGGTATGCGAATATCTTTCCGATGCGCCGCTCGATATGGAGGAGCTTCTCACAACGCTCGGACTTTCCGAACACAGGAACAAGTTCCCCTCGCAGCTCTCGGGCGGTCAGCAGCAGAGATGCGCTATTGCAAGAGCGCTTATAAAAAATCCGAAGCTGCTTCTGTGCGATGAGCCGACGGGCGCACTCGACTCCAAGACCTCCCGTGATATCCTTGTTCTGCTTGAAAAGGTGAACGAGAAATACGGCACGACAATGCTCATCGTAACGCACAACAACGCTATCAAGAATATGGTGCATAAGGTAATAATCGTCAAGGACGGACTTATCAAAAAGGATTATCTTAACGAAACACGCATACCTGCTGCCGAGCTGGAGGATCTGTAATGAATAAGGTACTTAGAAAAAGGCTCCTGCGTGAGCTTAAATCGAATTTTGCACGATATATCGCACTTGTTCTGCTTATCGTGCTTGGAATGTATATTATCGTTTCGGTCGTTGCGAGCGCAGATACTATTATAAGAAGATCGGACGAACACGGCGAAAAGAACAAGGTCGAGGACGGTCAGTTCGGCGTGTTTATAACGCTGACAGATGAACAGGAAAAGCAGATCACCGATATGGGCGTTACCCTCGAAAAGCATTTCAGCATTGATATTTTTGCCGAGGACGGCTCGAAGCTCCGTGTTTTCCGCAACAGAAACGAGATCGACCTCGTGAAGCTTGACAGCGGCAGATATGCTGAGAATATGAATGAAGCAGTCGCAGAAAAGCGTTACTGCGAGGAGCATTCGCTCACGGTCGGCGACAAGCTTATCGCAGGCGGCATTGAGTTTGAGATCGTCGGCATAGGCACAACTCCCGACTATGACGCTCCGTTCGACAAGTTCTCGGACACGGCGGTTTCAAGCGTTGGCTTCGGACTGCTGTTCGTTTCCGATGAGCAGTATGACTATATCAGAAACGACACTTCACAGCAGGCGGAGGACCTTTGCTATGCTTACAGACTGAACGGAAAAGCTACCGATGAAGAACTCAAAGACACGATAAAGGATTTTGAATTCAACTACAAGGACGTTACCGACAAATATTATCTTGAAACGGTCGGCGAAGCTTTGCAGAAGCGAGATGATCTTCGTGACGGCATCAATGAGCTTTACGATGGTTCGCAGGAGCTTAAAGACGGTATAAAGGACCTTTCGGACGGCGCAGATGACCTTTATGACGGACTCGGCGACCTTTACGATGGTTCAAAGGAGCTTTCGGGCGGTATCGGAGAGCTTTCCGATGGTGCGAATGAATTATCGGACGGTATGAAAACGCTCGATGAGTCGGGAAAGATGATATCGGGAGGTTCTTCCGAAATTTTCGATGCGCTTCTTGCCCAGGCATCGCAGAGCCTTGCGGCAATGGGACAGAATATCGTTCTCACAGCCGATAATTACGCAGAAACTCTCGATACGCTTATCGGTATGACTCAGAGTGCAGAGCTTACACAGCTCAAAGCTTCGCTTGACGGTGTAAAGGCTTATGATGACGGCACAAAGGAGTATGCGGACGGCGTTCACACCGCTGCTGACGGGGCAAATGCTCTTTCGGACGGTGCAAAGGAAGCTTTGGACGGCTCTAAGGAGCTTTCCGACGGTGCAAAGGACGCACTTGACGGTTCAAAGGAATTATCGGACGGCGCAAAGGACGCTTATGACGGTGCTTCCGAGCTTGCAGACGGAATTGCAGAGCTTAAGACCGAAACCGACAAGCTTCTTGACGAGGTTTTCGATGTTGAGCTTGACAATCTTACAATGTTTATCAAAAGAGCGGAGAATGTTCGTATCGCAGGCGCAAAAGGCGATGTTATCATGAACAGACTTGCAGGACTTGGTGTCGGCGTTATCCTTATGATGCTTTTCGCTTATGTTATCTCCGTTTTCGTAATTCACCAGATACAGCGTGAGAGCAGCGTTATCGGTGCGCTTTATGCACTCGGCGCAAAGAAAAAGGATCTCATTGCGCATTACATAACCCTGCCGACTATCGTTGCATTCATCGGCGGCGTCATCGGTATGTTCATAGGCTTTTCACCGATCGGGCTTGATTATCAGATGCTTGACACTTACGCATATTTTTCACTTCCGGAATTTGCGCCCGTTTATCCCGTTTACCTTGTGATATACAGCGTTGTGATGCCTCCTGTTATCTCGATCATCGTAAACACGCTCGTTATCAACAAGCGTCTTTCGCAGACTGCACTTTCGCTTATCAGAAATGAGCAGAAGACCGCACGTTACAGCAGTGTTAAGCTCAAAGGCAAGAACTTTATCCGCAGATTTCAGATCAGACAGATGCTCCGTGAGATGCGCACAGGCATAACCGTTCTTTTAAGTATGCTTTTCTCGCTCCTCGTTCTTATGCTCGGCGTTGACTGCTATTACCTTTGCGAAAATGTAAGAAAGGATACTATCCGTGATACTAAATATGAATATATGTATACGCTGAAATATCCCGAAACGGAAGTCCCCGAGGGCGGCGAAGCCTGCTTTGCGAAGTCGCTTTCAAAGGAGCAGCTCGGATATAATCTTGACGTAACGGTAATGGGCATTGACAGCGACAACAAGTATTACAATGCTGAGACCCATGAGGGCAAGAGCCTTATCACCGCAAGCAAATCGGTCGTTGAGCGTTACGGAGTTACAACGGGAGATAAGCTTATCCTCACCGACAGCGCAAACTCGATGGACTATGCTTTCACCGTTGCCGATGTCTGCGATGAGAGTGCGGGACTTACGGTATTTATGGATATCGACAGTATGCGAGAGCTTTTCGGTGAGGACGATGATTATTACAACTGCCTCCTCTCCGACAAGCCGCTTGATATCGATGAGGGCAGACTTTACGGCACAACTGCAAAGACCGATATCGAACGTTCGGCGGCTGTTTTCACCGAACTTATGATGTCGATGATAGTTATGCTCATCTCGGTTGCGATCATAATTTTCTTTGCGGTAATGTTCCTTATGCTGAATGTTATGGTCGAACGTGCTTCGTTCGGTATCTCGCTCGTGAAGATTTTCGGCTACAAGACAAAGGACGTGAAGAAGCTTTATCTCAACGGAAATGCACTTCTCATTGCAGTCGGCGCAATTATCGAAATACCGCTCTCAAAGCTTATCATCGATAAAGTGTTCCCACTGTTTATCCCGAATGTCACAAGCGGAATAAACCTCGTTTTCCCGTTCTTTGTTTACCCGATCATTTTTGTCGGAGTAATGGCTGTTTACTATGTTATAACCGCTATCCTCGTAAGAAAGCTCGGAAAGATCACACCTGCCGAGGTGCTCAAAAACAGAGAATGATTTTACTTCAAGGTCTGTCGGAAAGCTTCGGCAGACTTTGAGTTCTATTGGAAAAGCTGTTGCAAAGCTCTGCCGTTTATGGTATAATATTCGCATAAGAGCCGCTTTTCCGTAAGAGCGGTTTTGATAAAACAATATAGTTAGATTATGCTAACTTATTAATAGCGGAGGAGAGAACGCAATGCTTGAATATACGAATAAATACTGGAAAATGTTTGTGCCGATGATAAAGAAAAGTCTTGTAAAGCGTTTCGGAAAGGATGAGGCAGCAAGGCTTCTGGAGAAAACGGACGGTATCTACCGTGATATGCTGAACCGTGCGAACGATATTGGAAAGGACAATCCGATGGCATCGAATATGTATGAGTGCCTTATCTTCCTTGCGCTCCGGAAAGCCGCCGATGGTAAGATTTCCGTTGAGGAGCTGCGTGAGATAACTCACGAAATGCTTTCCGCTCCTGCATTCAAAGCAATGGGTCTGATAATAAACGCCAACAAGCCGAGCGGAATGAAGCGCATCGGAAATATGATGAAAAAGAATGCGCAGTGGCTTGACGAAAACCCAAAGTACAAGGAATTTTCGTGGGATTTCAACTTCGATGAGACCAAACATTCGGAGGGCTTTTACTACCATTTCACGAAGTGTCCGCTCAATGATTTCGCACGGAAAGAGGGCTATCTTGATGTTCTCCCAGTTATGTGCGACATCGACTATCTGACCGCAGGGCTTATGCATGCAAAGCTTATCCGTGAGCATACTCTTGCATCGGGCGGAGAGGTCTGCGATTACTGGTTCATCGGCGATAACAGTCCGCAGGCGAAGTGAATTAAGGAGCTGCAAATTGAAAGATAACGAAGTTGAATTCGACCGAAGCTGCCATGTCATCTACTCAAAGGCTTGCAAAAAGGTCATTCTCGAAAAGATAGCGGAGCATTATCCGAACGAAACGGAAAAGGTTTTTGAAGACGTTCAAAGACAGTATTCGGACTTCCTGAAAAGCTATCGGACAGACCTTGGCGGAAAGAAAAATTTCCACAACGGCACGGCAGGTACATACGACTGCATCGCTTTGTTCAGCTATTATAAGGTATGCAAAGACAAGACCTCACTCGGCTCATAAGAAGCACGACCTGCGGAAACGGAAGCGTCTGCGACTATGCGATATGCGGCGACAAGGACGAATATGCGGCTTTGCACGAAGAATACACCGACACGGAAGGTTACAGAAGAAACAGATAAACCGGAGGTAAATATGGTAAAGGTAACATCACTGACGGAAAAGGAAATTGAGCAGATCGGCGAGGCTTTTGCCGACTATACTTATAAAAACGGCGAAAAGGGAATGGCGTATCTTTTCGGCTGCAAGGAAAACGTAAAGGAATACATCTGCGGCTATGCCCGTGCGATGATAAAAGCAGGCTTCCTTTACAGCACAAGCGAGAAGCACGAAGCTTATGTTGCGTACAGATACTCCAAGGACAAGATACCCGTTTCGGCGGGGATGGAGCTTATGAAGGCTATCTTCAAAACGATAGGGCTTGGCGGCGGAATAAGGATGCTGAAGATCATGAAGCGGGGCGGCGAATCCTACGAGGACAAATTCAAGAAAACGAAAAAGCCGTATATTTTCGTGGGAATGCTTGTTGTCTGCAAGCAGTATCAGGGTCAGGGCTTTATGAGAAAGGCACTCGAGATCGCTTTTAAAGAGGGCGAAAAAAGGCACTGCCCCGTTATGCTTGACACGGACGCAGAGCTTAAGCGTGATAAGTATGTACACCTTGGAATGAGCAATATCCGGACGAGGAAGATCGACGAGGGTGCTTATTTATACGACCTTGTAAAAGAGAATTAAAAAAACTCCGACTGAGCAGGTCAAGGCTTGGTCGGAGTTTTTTTGACGGAGATTTAATTTGTACGCTGCTTTTTGCGGCTGACTTTATTTTTATACATATTTGCGTCCGCTTCTTCGAGAAGCTCATCGATATTGAGGTCGGTGGTGAAGAGGCGCATTGCTGTTCCGACGCTGGCTGATATTTCATAAGGCTTTCCCGAAGATTTGTTTATTTCGTTGAGAGCCAGATTAAAGCGCTCCGTTCTTATGATAAGGTCAATGGCAGAATACTTTCCGACACCGATAAGGCAGAATTCATCGCCGCCTGCACGGATACATATTTCATTGTTCCTTGTCACGCTGCTTACAGCTGCGGCAACGGAGTTTATTCCGTAGTCGCCCTCGCTGTGTCCGTAGGTATCGTTTATGGATTTCAGTCCGTCCATATCAATGACAAAAGCAACGACGTTATCGCCGTATTCCGCTTTCGAGAAAACGTCACGGATATAGGCGTTCATTCCTCGGCGGTTATAAAGTCCCGTCATTGCGTCACGCTCGGAGAATTTGAGTATTTCCTCACGGATACGAAGCATTTCAAGGCAGTTATTGACGTTTCGTATCCAGTTTACGTCTACCGTGTTTATTGTCTTTAATGCTGAAAGTCTGCTTTCCAGAACGGCATAGCCAATTGAATACTCGTTGAAATGAACGGGTATAAAGTAGAAGACGGACGGCTCGCTGCGTTCTTCGGAGAGCTGAGGGAGCATGAGCTTCGTATCAAAGGATCTGCGAAAATCAAAGCCTGCAAAGTCACCCGAATGATCACGCTGCATATTGTTATAGGAAACTGCGAGAACCATTTTATCGGGATAACCCTTGACCTGACGCTCGGAAGTGTCAAGGAAATTTTCATTAAGGCATAGACAGAATCTGTCGATCGGTTCGAGGAGATAAGCGTGGCTGATGATCTTTTCAAGACCGTCCGTGATGCTTTCGGCACTTGTGAGGTTTTCAAGCATATAGCTTTGGAGAAGAAGGCTGATATCGTATTTTGAATCGGTGAGCTTACCGTTATGGTAGTTATGATTGACATTGAAAAGTGAACCGTAGAGACGGCTGCGGAGATATTCATAGTTTTCCTGACAGCCGCAGCTTGAACAAATTTTCAGACCTGTTTCGGGAAAATCGGGCGGATCGAGGACAGGCGCATCGGGATCGATGAACGAACGGAGCTTGTTTACTGCCAATGCCGCTGCGTGGGATACATCCGGTGCGTATGTTGTGACGGTGATGCTGTTGAGGGCGGCTTCGGTAGTCGCATCATAGCCTGTAACGATCACCTGATCGGGGACTTTTATGCCCTTTTCGGTAAGGCGGTGGATAAGTCCTATCGCCATATGGTCGCTGGCGCAGATAACGGCTTCGGGCATAGGAACTTCGCCGCATGCAATAGAATCGGCAAGCTTTTCACCGCCGCTGTACCAGAAATCACCGTAGAAAATATTGTTTTCGTTAAATTTTAAATTTCGTGAGGAGTATTCATCGAGGCAGCCGCCGAGACGGTCGTTGGAAACGGCATAGCCTTTCATTCCCGTAAGAAAATATACCTTTTCGGGGTCACATTTATGTACATCGAGGATATGTGCGGTTATTTTGGTAAAGGCTCCTCTGTCGTCCGTTATGACAATGGGGAGATCGCCGTACGGATAGTCGATTAGAACGACAGGCTTTGTTGTTTTTTGACCGATGAACTTCATGATCTCATCAAGCTTTTGATATTGCTCGTTTTCGGAGAGCAGTATCGGAGGGATGATAAGTCCGTCGATAAGGTCAAAGTTGATAAGCTCAAATATATTCAATTCGCCTTTTAAATAAGGTTTAAAGAAGTGGCATACCTGAACGAGCGGAGAAAATACTGCCACGTCATAGTCGTACAGCCGACACTGCGTAAGCAGACCCTGCATTATGCGCTGATTATATATTCCCTCGGGGTTTGCTGTCAGAACCCCTATAAGCTTTCTTTTAGCCATAGGCTCTCCTTCTAAAGACAACGTGTAAACAATTAAAAATGTATATTTGATAATGAGGATATCGTGCGATAATAAATTATATAGTTATATGTTACCAAAAATATATTTACAATGTGTTAAAATGATATTGTGATATTATTAATCAGGTCAAAATTTAACGTAAATAACAGTTAATTTGTGAAAAATGGCGGTTGACAAGCTTTGAAAAGTATGATATATTAGCTTTGATGTACTCATAGGGGAGTACAAAAATAAATTTTATCTTTAGGAGAGGTAATAATTATGAAATTTTCAAAGCTTTTAAGCGCAGCTTGTGCAGCAGCTATCGCAGCTTCCGCACTTGCTATCCCCGCATCTGCAGATGAGGTTTCCTATCACGCATATCTCGGCGTTCAGTCCGCAAGCTACACATTCAGAAATGCTTGGAACGATGCAACCTACGGTCAGGGCGTAACTTCCGATGACGGAATGGTTTATTTCGATCAGCTCACAGGCTGGGAAAATCCCGGCAACATCGCTGTAAACAAGGGCGGCGTATTCACAGACGCAGAGATCACAGGCGACGGTACATACAGCGTTTCCGTTACTGATTTCGATTTCGGTGAAGATGAGACACTCAACCTCCTTTTCGTTTCCACAGATATCCCTCTTGACGCAGGCATCACTATTTCCGATGTCAAGGTAGTTATGGACGGCAACACAAAGTACACATTTGATGAAGCTTACCTCAGCCCTGATGAAAAGGAATACATGAGCCCGATGTGCATCAACATCTGGAATGAGGATCTTGGCAAGCAGGACGGTCTTTTCGGCTACATGATGCCGGAGAATTCCATCGAGCTCCAGTTCACAGTTTCCGGAACAGGCGTTGAAGCTGAAACAACAGAAGCTGAAACAGAAGAAGTTACCGAAGCTGAAACAACAGAAGAAGTTACAGAAGCTGAAACAACAGAGGCTGTAACAGAGGCTGAGACCGAAGCAGAAACCGAAGCAGAGACGGCTGCCGCTGAAACAGAAGCCGCTGCTGCTGATACACAGCCTGCTGAGGAATCCTCTTCCTCCAATGTCGGCGTTATCATTGCTATCGTTGCTGCAGTTGTAGTCGTTGCGGTTGTAGTAGTTGTAGTAGTTAAGAAGAAGAACTGATAAGGGATCACTCTGACAGTTTGCCGAACTCTGTTTTGCCGTGCCTTTTTACGGTAAAATGAGTTTATTGCGGCGGACGGAGCATACCCGCTCCGCTCGTTAAATCGCAAAAATATACTGCCCGATACCGGTGTTATTCTTATTAATACCGATATCGGGCTGTTTGTTTAATATAGCTAAAAATATGGCGGTAATATTATATAATATTGTTATTGTTTTGATATTTGAAAAATGTTATAATTTTATTGTAATTAATAGCTTTGCAAAACGATTGGATCGTTTGTGTTTTTTGTGCAAAGTGTAAACGTTTGCAGAGTGGTCGGAACTGCTTTGCGAAAATCCTCAAAAGGAGAGAGTATATGAAATTCAAGAAAATTGCAGCCGGAGTTCTTGCTCTGGCAATGGCTGCTTCAATGGCAGGCTGCGGCGGCAGCGGTACATCGGACAATGCAGCTTCAACAACCTCATCGGCAAGTGCAGACGCAGGCAATGACGGTGACGCAGCGGATAACAGCGACAGCTCCGCTTCTTCCACAGGTGATGTTCCGTCGTTCTCCGAGCTTTATGGCGATGAGACCATCCAGCTCACAGCTTACAGCCAGCTCGCTAACTACTCGGGCAAGCTCACTGGCTGGTTCGCTAAGATCTTAAAGGACAAGTTCAACTGCGAGATCACGATCATCCCCGAAGCCGATGGCGCATTCGATACAAGAATGGAAGCAGGCGACCTCGGCGACCTCGTCGTTTTCGGTTCGACAGGCACAAACTACCAGAGAGCTGCTCTCGGCGGACTTCTCTTCGACTGGAACGAAGATGATATCCTTTCCGATTATGGTCCTTACATAAAGGAACATATGCCTTACGCTATTCAGAACAATGCGCAGCTGAGCAATTCTTTCGGCGCAGGTGAAACTGTTTACGGTATCGGTCACAATATCGCTACCAACCCTGAGGATCACGAAGCGTTCTTCTACACAATGGATGTTCGTTACGATCTTTACAAGGAACTCGGCTATCCCGAGGTAAAGACAATGGACGATTTCTTTGACCTTATGGTAAAGATGAAGGAGATCTGCCCGACCGATGAAACAGGCAGCGAAACCTATGCTACTTCGCTCTGGCCTGACTGGGACGGCAATATGGTAATGTACGTTAAGGCATTCGCAACCTGCTACTATGGCTACGATGAAATGGGCTTCGGTCTTTACGATGTTGAAAACGGCACATATCACGATGCCCGTGAGGAAGACGGTCCTTACATGAAGTCGCTCAAGTTCTTCAACAGACTTTATCAGGCAGGTCTTATCGACCCCGACTCTATGACACAGACCTACAATGAAATGGCTGAAAAGGTTACCGCAGGCGGTACATTCTTCTCCATCTTCGACTATGCAGGTTCTGCACTTTATAACACAGAAGAGCATCTTGAAGCAGGCAAGGCAATGTACCCTGTTGTTCCCGAAGATGCAACACCTCTTTGCTACGGTATGAACGTACTCGGCGGCAACAGAGTATGGACTATCGGCTCTAAGACCGAATACCCCGAGCTTTGCATGGCTATCATCAACTACCTTGCAACTCCTGAGGGATATATGACATACTGGTACGGTCCTAAGGATCTTTGCTGGTACTATGATGAAGAAGGCAACTCCTGCCTTACCGAATTCGGTGAGACCTGCCAGGCTGACAAGAAGGGCACAAAGATGCCTGATGAATGGGGCGGCGGTACATACGATGAAGGTTCGTTCCAGGTAAACAACACGACCTGGACAAGAGACGCTTCCAACCCTGATTCCAACGGCGACACATATAACTATCAGAACTGGAAGAGCAGACGTTCCAACGCTACCTATGATATCCTTGCTGACTGGAGAGAACACACAGGCTGCTACGATACACAGGAATATATGAACACTGTTAACTACAAGGTTTCCCTTGCAACAGCTTACTCCGAATCTGCACAGTCCGACGACCTTAAGGTTGTATGGCAGCAGGTTGCAAAGTGCATCGTTGACTACTCCTGGAGAGCTATCTACTCCACTTCCGATGATGAATTCAACAAGAATGTTGAAGAAATGCTCGCTAAGTGCAAGGAATACGATCCTGACGATCAGTGCCTTAACTGGTGCCTGAACGAAGCAGCACTCAGATGCTCTTACGAAGATCAGGTTAGATAAGATAATTTAAATCAATGCAATGAGGCTTCTGCGGACGATATCTGCGGAAGCCTTGTTTTTTGGGAGAATGACTATGCTCAATGAAAAGCTTATAATTGAAATGGTGAAATTCGACTGCGGCGATCCTAAGCGTATACAGCATTTCACGAAGGTTTATGAATATGCGCACACTATCGGGGTGCTTGAAAAGCTTGATGCAGAAACGCTGAAAATTCTTGAAATAGCTTCGATAATGCACGACATCGGCATAAGACCGAGCGAGGAAAAGTACGGACGCTGTGACGGTAAGCTTCAGGAACAGGAAGGTCCTGCTTATGCGCACGAAATGATGAAAAGCTTCCCCGAGATATCACCGGAGGAGGCGGAGAGGGTATGCTTTCTTATCGGGCATCATCACACTTATGTGGGTGTAGACGGCTTGGACTGGCAGATATTGCTCGAAGCGGATTTTCTTGTCAATGCGTATGAGGACGGGCTTTCAAAGGAGAGCATAAAGACGTTCCGTGAAAAGGTTTTTCGCACGAAAACAGGGATCTCACTGCTTGATATAATGTACGGAATTTGAATTTTTTGGTGAAATAACTGTGAAAACCCTTGTAAAATGTCAACCTTTGTGGTAGAATATAATTTGCACGAAAAATATTCTGAAAGGATGATATATATGGCAAAAAGACCACTCGTGCCGATCACACTTCTCACAGGTTACCTCGGCGCAGGAAAAACTACACTTATCAACCACGTTCTGAACAATCAGGAGGGTTATAAAACCGCTGTTATCGTCAACGATATCGGCGAAGTAAACATCGATGCGGAGCTTATCCAGAAGGGCGGCACTGTTACACAGAAGGACGACAACCTCGTTCCGCTTTCCAACGGCTGTATCTGCTGTACACTTAAGGTCGATCTGATGAATCAGATCACAGACCTTATTGAAACGGGCAAGTTCGACTATATTCTTATCGAGGCAAGCGGTATTTGTGAGCCTCTCCCGATCGCACAGTCCATTTCCGTTCTCGAGGGCAAGGTAGACAAGCGTTACCCTGCTATCTGCCGTCTTGACAACATCGTTACGGTTGTCGATGCGCTCAGAATGGCAAGCGAATTCGGCTGCGGCGATGATCTTCTTGCTGATGATATCGGCGAAGAGGACATTGCAAATCTTCTCATTCAGCAGATCGAATTCTGCACGACTATTATCCTCAACAAGGTAGACAAGGTAACTCCCGACCAGCTCGGCAGAGTCAAGGCTATGATAAGGACGCTTCAGCCTAAGGCTAAGATAATCGAAGCCAACTACGGCGAAGTTGCTGTTTCGGATATCCTCGACACAAAGTCCTATGATTTTGAAGAAGCTGTTACTTCCGCAGGCTGGGCAAAGGCTTACGAAGAGGGTGTTGACGAGGAGGACGAACACGAGCATCATCATCACCACCACGATCATGATGACGATGACCACGATCATGAGCATGAACATCATCACGATCATGACCATGATGAACACGACCATGATGAGCATGAGCATCACGAACACAAGTATGATGAATTCGGCAATTGCAGCTGCGGACATCATCATGACCACGAACACAACGATGAAGAGGGCGAAGCTGAGGAATACGGCATCGGTACTTTCGTTTACCGCCGCCGCAGACCGTTCAATCAGGACAAGTTCGGCGATTTCGTTGAGAATTGGCCGAAGTCTGTTATCCGCTGCAAGGGTATGCTCTGGTTCTCCGATGACCGTGACAACGCTTATGTTTTCGAGCAGGCAGGCGTTCAGATCAACGCCACCGAGTCGGGCAAGTGGTTCGCTTCCGCTCCCGAAAAGGAGAGAAAGCGTCTTCTCAAGCAGTATCCCGAAATTGCCGAGGATTGGGACGAGATTTACGGCGACCGTGAGATAAAGCTTGTATTTATCGGTCAGAAGATGGACAAACACGGCATTACCGATGCTCTTGATGCTTGCCTTGACGACTGAAAAAATATTTTTGATAAAAATTTTTCCGTTACCACTTGACAACGCATAAAATTGTGCTATAATAAAATTTATAGAAGTAAACCGATGATTAAGATTAGTAATTGGGATCAATTCGCTTCCAGAGAGCCGCAGTTGGTGAAAAGCGGTGCGCAATATCTCAGTGAATGGACTTATGAGGGTCAACTGAACGAGAAAATCAAGTAGGAAGAACGTTTTGCATACGTTATAATGCTTTCGAGTGCGCTCTTTTATGGGCGAATTTGGGTGGTACCGCAGGATATTACAGTCTTGCCCCTTGTTATTTGGGGCAAGGCTTTTTTTATTATCGTTTAAAACCGTGTGAATAGCGGTTTGAAATATTTCATTCCTATATTTTATTAAGGAGAGATTTTTATGAAGATGAAAAAAATTATGGCTGCAGTAGTTGCAGCAGCAATGACACTTGCTTTCGCAGGCTGTTCATCGACAAACACAGACGCAAACGCTGACACGGGCGCTGCTGATGCGAACGCTGAAACAAGCGCAGCCGCTGATGCAGACACGACCGCTGAAAAGGACAGCTACACCATCGGTGTTATCCAGTTCGGCAGCCACCCGTCGCTTGACAACTGCTATCAGGGCATTGAAAACGGTCTTATGTCAAGCTCCATCGCTGACAAGATCACAATCGACCGTCAGGACGGCAACTTCGACAGTGCGACCTGCGACTCTATCGCAAAGAATATGGCATCGAAGAACTATGACCTTATTTTTGCTATTGCAACACCTGCCGCAGTTTCCGCTTACTCCGCAACACAGAACTCACAGACACCTGTGATCTTCACAGCGGTTTCCGACCCTGTTGCAGCAGGTCTTGTTGACAGCCTTGACGCAGGCTCGAAGAACTGCATCGGTACTTCTGATATCCTTGACCTTGAAGCACAGGTAGCTCTTATTCAGGCACTCCAACCCGATGTCAAGACTATCGGCGTTCTTTACACGACCTCCGAAGCAAACTCCGTTTCTCAGCTTGCAAAGCTTGAAGAGGTTGCAGGCGCAGTCGGAATCTCCATTGAGTCCCAGGGCGTTCAGGGCGCAGCAGACATTCCACAGGCTGCCGCTTCACTCGCTGCAAAGGTTGACTGCATCAATAACTTCACCGACAACAACGTTGTAAGCAACCTTTCCGTTCTTCTTGAAAAGGCTAATGCTGCAAACATTCCTGTTTACGGCTCGGAGATCGAACAGGTAATCAACGGCTGTATCGCTTCTATCAGCCTTGACTATGTTGCACTCGGTGAAAAGACTGCAGAAATGGGACTTGAAGTTCTCAACGGTGCTGATCCTCAGACAATGGCTGTCGGAACTATCTCCGAGGGTACTCCCGTTGTAAACACCGATGTTCTTGCACAGTTCGGCATTGAGCTTCCCGAAGCTTATGCAGACGCAGAAAAGGTTACAACAGGTTCTTCTTCCGAAGAATAATTATTACTGCGAAGTGAATATTGATTTGCTTCGCAGCTTAAAGCGGCGGAAAATGCTCCGCTGTTTTAAGCTGCGAAACAGCGTGAACACCGACAGGGGCGGTTCTGGATTTTTTACGGAGGAATTATATGAACGTTATTTTAAATATTCTGATAGTAACTCTTGAAGAGGGTCTTATGTATGCGCTTATGGCTCTCGGAGTTTACATTACTTACAGCATACTCGATTTCCCCGACCTTTCGGTTGACGGAACATTTCCGCTCGGAGCTATCCTTTCGGGCATACTTATAATGAAGGGTGTAAACCCGTGGCTTTGTCTGCTCATTGCATTTGCGGTGGGAATGGTGGCAGGAACGGTGACGGGACTGCTCCATGTCAAGCTGAAAATCCGTCCTTTGCTCTGCGGAATACTTATTTACACGGGCTGTCTTTCGATAAACCTTGTAATGCTTCTCAAAGGCACGGGCGGAAAGGCTATTGCTACGTTCTTCAACAAGGACACTATTTTCAACAGCTCGTTCGGTGCGCTCATTCCCGAGAGCATCGGCGGATATTATCTCAGAACGACGATAGTTTCGCTTATTCTTGTGATCATATGCAAGGTTTTGCTTGATCTTTATCTTAAAACGAAGTCGGGACTGCTTCTCCGTGCGACGGGCGACAATGAAAAGTTCGTGACGATGCTCGGTCAGGACAACGGCGTTTCAAAGATACTCGGACTTGCGATAGGAAACGGTTTTGCGGCTCTTGCAGGTTCGGTAGTTGCGCAGTCAAAGGGTTCTGCCGATCAGCAGATGGGTGTCGGAATGGTAGTTCTTGCGCTTGCTTCGGTTATTATTGGATTGAGTGTATTCAAGAAAGTTTCGTTTATGAAAGCGACTACGATGGTAATTCTCGGCTCGATACTTTACAAGGGCTGTTTGTCGGTCGCACTTGCGCTTGGCTTGCCTACGGAGTATCTGAAGCTCCTTATGGCGCTTATTTTCACCGCTGCACTCGTGTTCAGCAACGGTTTTGGCTTAAAGGGAAGGAGGACATCCAATGCTTCAGCTAAATAACATAGTTAAGGTTTTCAACAAGGGTACAGTTGATGAAAACGTGCTTTTCAACGATTTCAGCTTCAAGGTGAACAAGGGTGACTTCATTTCCGTTATCGGCTCGAACGGCAGCGGCAAGACGACGCTCCTTAACCTTGCCTGCGGAACTATGCAGCCCGACAGCGGCTCGGTCGTTTTTGAGGGAAAAGACATCACCAAGGTGAGCGAATATAAGCGGGCAAAATTTATCGGCAGAGTTTTGCAAGACCCGAAAATGGGAACGTGCGGAAGTCTTACGATACTTGAAAATATGGCTCTTTCCGACAACAAGAACAAATCCTATGGTCTTTCTCCAGTTATAAACAAAAAGCGTGTGGACTATTACAAGACCCTGCTTGAACAGTGCGGAATGGGACTTGAAAACCGTATGGGCGTAAAGGTCGGTTCATTGAGCGGCGGTCAGCGTCAGGCTTTGGCACTTATCATTGCGACGATGACCGATATAAAGATGCTCATTCTCGATGAACACACGGCGGCACTTGACCCGAAGTCTTCCGAAACGCTTATGCAGATAACGGATAAGATCGTTAAGGAAAAGCAGCTCACGACGCTTATGGTAACGCACAATCTTCGATTCGCTGTTGAATATGGCAACAGAATGGTAATGATGCACTCGGGAAATGCTGTGATGAATCTTTCCGAAGAGGAAAAGAAGCAGACGGGCATTGATGATATTCTTGACAAATTCAATGAGATAAGCATTGAAGTCGGAAATTGAGGCAGGGAAGCCCTGCGGCAGGTTCGCACTTTACTTTGTTTATGTCAGAAATTCGTGAAGCAAGTTTTTGCCGATACGACTTAGTAAAAATAAACGCTTATCAATTTTGCGGTTGATAAGCGTTTAATACTATATTCCTTTTTTGCGTATAACGACACGGAAAACTCTTGCTATTGAGGAAATGGCGAAGATGCCCATTGCGATAGCGCCTGCGGCTGCGAATGCGGCTGTACACTGGTCGGCGAAGCTTTGCGTTTCGCCGTTTATGAGTGCTGTCATTGCTTGGTATATGAGTTTTCCGGGGACGAGCGGTATGATCGCTACGACGAGGTACATATTTACGGGGACGTGCAGCCTTCTTGCGAGAAATTCCGAATAGACGGCTATTGCACAGGTGGCGAAGAAATAGCAGAGCGGTTCGCTGCTGCCGCCGAGTTCGGCTGCGTTGAAGATGACTTGGCTTATGACTCCGCCGACTGCTGCGGCTATTATATGGCGAAATCGGATATTGAACTGTATGCCGAATGCTATTGATGCGATAAAGCTATACAATGCAGGCAGGACGAGGTCGTTCAGGATGTTCATTTTGGTTATAACACCGCCGTTCTTAAAATTCGGAATTATGAATTCGGAATTCGGAATTATTTTTTCGTGGGTAAGAATCTATATTTTTTCGTTTGAAAACGCTTTTTTCAAAAAAAATCTGTAGGGGGACGGGTTTACCGTCCCGATTTATTCGATTGTTTTACGACGTTATTTCGCAATTTTATATTCCAAGCAATTTTGTTAGGGTCGAAATTGCGAATGCTGCGCCTACTGCCATTCCCATTGCTACGAGGAGGGCTTCTATTAGAGTATACAGTCCTGCGATGAAGTCGCCTGCTATAAAGTCACGCATACAGTTTGTTATCGTCACGCCGGGGACGAGGGTCATGGCTGCGCCGATTATGATGCTGTCGTACTCGTTTGTCAGACCGAAATAATAGCATAGGACGGCTGCTGCGGCTGTAAAAAGCGAGCAGATCAGGCTCATAAAAAATACGCTCGGGCGGATCTGTGTGACGGCTTTTTCTATAAGGCATATTATGGCGGCGATAATTCCGCCTGCGATAGATTCACGCCAGCCGCCGCCGAAAAACAAAGCGAAAGTTGCGCCTATGACGGCATAGCTTATGACGACGGCATAGAAAGGATAGGTCTTGCGCTTTTTTATCTGCGAGATATAGTTATTGACGGTCGCAAAGCTTGGCTTTTCCGAGCAAATATAGCGTGAGAGGTTATTCAGGCGGTCAACACGGTCGAGGTTGTTCACTCTTGTTTTGGTATTTCGCTGGATAGTGAGGGGAGTGCCGTCTTCGCTCTGCACGGTGATGATTATTGTGGGCGGTATTGCGAAGATCTCGAAGCGTTCGCCCTGCTTATATCCGTAGGCTTCGGCGATACGGACGACGCTGTCCTCGACACGGTAGATTTCAGCACCGTTTTCGAGGAGCATCATACCGATCTGCGAAGTGACGGACAGTAGTTCTTTACTTGTCATCAGATAACGAATCCTCCGTTTACAGAGATGACCTCGCCCGTGATGAACGAGGCTTTGGGTGAGGCGAGAAAAATGGCGGTCTCGGCGATATCCTCGGGAGTGCCGATACGTCCGATCGGAGTTTCTTCTTTGAGTTCGGACATTATTTCTTCGGAAATATTGCCGTTCATTTCGGTGGAGATAACTCCGGGGGCGATTGCGTTGACGGTAATTCCCGATGGTCCGAGTTCCTTTGCGAGGGCTTTTGTCATACCTATAACGGCGGCTTTTGCGGCGGAGTAGTGGACTTCGCAGGAAGCACCCGTTATGCCCCACATTGAGGAGATATTGATTATTCTGCCCGATTTATTGTGTATCATATCGGGGAGGGCGGCTTGTATGCAGTTATAAACGCCTTTCACATCGACAGCGAACATTCTGTCCCATTTTTCCTCGGTGATATCGCAGAACATTATCTGCTCGGCGATGCCTGCGTTATTGACGAGGGTGCTTATACTGCCGAAATTTGAGTGGGCGAAAGCTATCATTTCATCGACGGCTTTTCTGTCGGCTACATCTGCGCAGAAAGGGAGTGCTCTTCCTCCGAGCTTGGAAATTTCCTCGCAGACTTCCTCGGCCTTTTCCTTTGATCTTGTATAGTTTACGATAACGTCTGCGCCGCTTTTTCCGAATGCGAGTGCGCAGGCTTTTCCGATGCCTCTCGATGCGCCCGTGACGATAACAGTTTCTGACATATTTATTCCGTCCTTTCCGATGAACTATTTATATATATTATAACAGAAGCTATGTTTATTTTCAAGAAAAACTTGAAATGGTGGGTGGAATTTGGTATAATGAGTTTAGTTATTTGAAATGATTGGTAAATTGGAATTTTCTATATTTGTCTACAATGGAGATGATGTAATGAATTTTTTATGTTCCTGTTGCAAATCTCGTGTTGCGAAAGATAATCAAAATAGAAAGCCAAAGATGATTGAGTGTGCAGGTATACATGATATTGGATACAACTTGGCTTGGATGGAATGCGAACATGAAGAATTGTCTCAGCCGGTCAAAGACAGAAAATGGCTTTACACGAATCATATTCCGACAATCGGAGAAAAGCGTATACTCAAGGTTACAGCACCTTTTGACGAGGAATTAGGCGCTACATTCACTACGCTTTTTGAACCGTGGCAAATGTTCTTAAACGGATGGGACTGTGCTGAAAGTCCGGATGATATCGGTAAAGCCTGTGCTGTACTTTGCCGTTTTGATGATGTTCTCTGGTCAGACGATTTTTCGGCTTATATTTCTGTAAAAGTATTAAATACCATACCTCTTGATTTACTCTATACGGTAATACCGATAACTGTAACAGATGATAGCTTTTTTGAGAATTTCGGCGGGCACGAAAAAGTCTGGACACAATATGAGGATAAACATAGACTCTACCGCACATGGAGTGCACAGGGTGATTTGGGGCAAATGCAGTTAATATACACAGATGACAAAGGGATTCGTCATGAAGTGCTGACCGGCTGGTATGCAATGCATGAGGACTTTTACTATTTTGGAAATGCAGTAAACAAGTAACCTTATATCTTTGTATTTCAAATTTCAATTTGCAGAACAGTTTTATTCATCACAGCACTCAAACGGGTGTTGTTTTTTATGGGGATAATTACAGAGGTCGGATAATGGAGCATTGCGCTTTCCGTTTGAATTGACTTTTCAAAAGGTGTATGGTATAATTATTTTACCGTCAGTTGAGCGGTAATTAGCTGAAAAATAGAGGTTTGGAGGGTTGGTGTATGTGCTTTATATGCGATAGAATTAAGATGATTAACAACGGAACAAACCCATACTTCGTTAAGGAATTGGAAACGGGATATGTAGTTATCGGTGACAATCAGCATTTTAAAGGTTACACGTTATTTCTTTGTAAAGAACACAAGACAGAATTATTTTATTTAGATCATTCACGAAAGCTGAAATTCTTGGAGGAAATGTCTATTGTTGCAGAAGCAGTTTCAAACGCTTTTGGTGCAGAAAAAATGAATTATGAATTGTTAGGCAATGGAGATACGCATCTTCATTGGCATTTATTCCCGAGAGCAAACGGTGACTTAGAGAATTACGGAAACAATGGAAAAGGTCCTGTTTGGTGGTATCCTATGGAGAAAATGTATAGTGATGAGAACCGTCCTACTGATATAGAATTGGAAGATTTGAAAATAAGGTTACTGATTGAAGTAGAAAAATTATTGTAGAACAAATTCCAATTTATTGAGCATATTAAAGGGCTGACATTAGTTAAAAAAAGAGGCAACTAAAATGAAATATGATTTTACGAAATGTGAGCTTTGTCCGAGAAAATGCGGCGCTGACCGAATTAACGGTGTTGGATTCTGCGGTGAGGGAGCAGAGCTTCGTGCGGCTAAGGCTTATATGCACAAGTGGGAAGAGCCTTGTTTATCGGGCGAGAACGGTTCGGGGACGGTATTTTTTTCGGGGTGCAGTCTGAAGTGTGTATTTTGCCAGAACTACAAAATTTCGTCCGAAAATTTCGGGCAGGTGATAACTGAGAAGCGGCTTGGCGAAATTTTTCTCGAATTGCAGGAAAAAGGTGCGCACAACATTAATCTTGTCAGTCCGACGCATTTTGTTCCGCAGATAATTTCGGCTTTGGAGCGTGTGAAAGGGAAGCTTAACATACCGATAGTTTACAACACGGGCGGATATGAACGGGTTGAAACGCTGAAAATGCTGGAGGGGTATATTGACATTTATTTGCCCGATCTCAAATATTATGATGATGAAATTGCGTTGAAATATTCGGCGGCAGGGGATTATTTTGAGGTCGTATGTGCGGCGATAGACGAGATGTTTCGTCAGGTTGGTGCGGCTGAGTTCGGTGAGGACGGTCTGATGAAAAAGGGGATAATAATTCGTCATCTGACTTTGCCGAGTCATCGTCACGATTCGATAGCGGTGCTTGAAGAGATCGCTTCGCATTGGGGGACGGAGGATATTCTGCTGAGTTTGATGAGCCAATACACTCCGTTTTACCGAAGCTCGGAATTTCCTGAGATTTCACGCAGGATAAGCACTTTTGAATACAATTCCGTGCTGAAAAGGGCAGAAGAGCTTGGATTTAAGGGATTTATGCAGGAAAAATCCTCGGCAAAGGAAGAATACACGCCTGATTTTGACCTGAACGGAATTATAAAATGATATAAAAAAGCAGCTGCCGACCTGACAGCTGCTTGATTTATTTATAGTTGGCAAGAAGCCTTTAAATGTTCTGGTGGTCTCACTCCGTTTCTTCAGAATTTCTTCAAACCAAGTAATCTGAGAACATTTTTCATAATCACCACTCGCTTTCAATGAGTTTGAGCAGTTTTTATCGCTTCATTGGACTTACCTCCTGAAATTTCTGATAGCTTTATCCATTATCCCAAGCTTCCACATATGCGGACACTCCTTTATTTTTGATGGAATCGGCTTTTTAGAAAATCAGCACATTGGAATTCACTCCTACTTTTCAGAATCTTTGAGAAGTCCTATATATTACCATTTGTAGATCTCTTCATTTCTTTATGGATTTGTTTTGAGTTCCCGTCCTATCGGACATCGCTGACGTAACCTGTTGGACTCACTCCCTTGCGGTATTGATCAAAGATTTTCATCATGGAAACGACGCTTCAGATTTTTCATAGTTCATCGCTCCTTAAATTTATTTTGTGCATCGAAGATGCGAATTTGACCATTTGATGATCCTGTTTTAAGTTCCCGTCCTATCGGACATCGCTGACGTAACCTGTTGGACTCACTCCCTTATGGATTTATCGGATATTTTGATCATGGAAACGACGTTTCAGATTTTTCATAGTTCATCGCTCCTTATTTTTATTTTATCCTATGCATCATAGATGCGAAGCTGAATTATCCGGTGGTCTCACTCCAATCTTTCAGATGTACAAGTACCTCGTCAAAATTTTCATACGACTTCACTTCTTTCAGATAAGTCTTATATCAGCTTTTTCAGAAATTTACTGCATCGGTATTCAAAACCTTTCTGTGAAATTTGTCAGTAAATTTTATTCCATTGGAATCACCTTTCACAATTATTGCCTTTTATGTAAAGCCTTAAGGCGTAAACACTCTCTTCGTCTAAGAGTACCCCTCGGTTGGAGAAGCTTCGGGATTTTGTAAAAGGGTATAAAAAATCCGTATATCCCATGCTGAAACTTTCGAGATATGCGGCTTAGCTTTTTGCTTTTAAGTTTTTGTTTTCGATACACTATCGCATCGGAGTGAAACATCTTATGTTTTACATTTAAACTCCGCTTTTATTTTCCTTAAAAGGTCATTATGCACGAGCCGCAAAGGGTACTCCCGATAGACTGCTCTTCATTCAATTCCATTGGACTCGTCCTTCCTTTCCAAGCATTATTTTCATTTTATTGGATACCGGTGAAGATCCTGCACCGACTGACGATTTATGTGATCTTTCATTCCGTTTATCCTGAATGCTTTGGGTCAGAGTATTTGGTGTACCTTTTGGTTTCACCTTTTTCTCTTTCCTTGAGTATAATATACCATATCGTTTAGTAAAAGTCAACAGTTTTCTGCTGAAATCTTAGATATATTTTGTGCTGATTTTTTATTAATTTTACATATTGACAATTTGATCACATTGTAGTACAATAAGAATGTTGAGTGCTGATTTTGCAGCAGACATACTATATACAAAGGAGGCAAAACAATGGCTGAAGAATTTGACATGGATTCAGGTGCTGATATCTACACCCTCGTTGATGAAGACGGCGTAGAGCAGACTTTTGAAAAGATTGACGAGATGGACGTAGGTGAAGACCACTATTATGCTCTCGTTCCTTATTATGAAGATCCGACAAAGGAGATCGAGGCTGATACTGAGCTTGTTGTTCTCAAGTCTGAATATGATGAAAACGATGAGGAGATCCTCGTTACTATTGACAGTGACGAAGAGTATGAGCGCATCGGAAATATGTTCCTTGAAAAGCTCAATGATATGTACGAATAATTTTCCGAAAATTTCTATTGATTTTTCGGGAACGGCGTGATATAATATCAGTAAAGAAAAGAGTCTACTGCTTTGACCGATAAAGTGTGTTTTTATAATCCAACACATTATTAAAGGGATTCAGACTCCGACAGGGGATTGCAGACCTCCCGCCACATTAGATGTGTGGGTTCACGGACGTAGGGAGCGTGAAACTGTTGGGCTGTTGCCCACCTGCTTGAGTGCGGGTTTTATGCTGCACATGGCGGCAAGGCGGTTCACTTTAAAAAGCAGAGCGCATATCCTTTCGGGTATGCGCTTTCTTTATATATGTATATCTATGCTAAAATTGGCTAAAATAATTGCTGAATATTGAAAAAAACAGGGTAGATTTAACATATTTCAAAAAATGTCGGAAAATGTATTGACAAAACGCTTGAAAAGTGGTAATATAATAAAGCTGTCAACGAGGGAAACCCCGAAAGAGAGCAAAAAAGTACGAAAAACTTCAAAAAA
>CAKSKU010000012.1 GCA_934465295.1 uncultured Oscillospiraceae bacterium | reverse complement strand
GATGCCTCCTGTTTTATACAGGCTAGCATCCATGGGTTAAGCTATTTTATTGTGTCCAGGATTCTGGGTACATATCACCATCGGACGGTTTATTATTCATATAACGATATATCGTGCAATTATGCCTTGTCAGCATTTTCCGCAGCATATTCGGCTTTGAGCTTTTCGCTCTGCTCTGCCTGAATATCGGAATATGCGGAGATCATTGGCACTGCATTCACGTCGTCCTTCTTTATGCGGCGGTGAATGTAGTCCTTGGTGATCGCAAAAACTATTCCCGAAAGCGTGAGTACGCCGATGAGGTTCGGGATAGCCATAAGTCCGTTGAATGTGTCGGAGATATCCCATGCAAGTCCGAGCTTCATTGTGCAGCCTACGATAATGAAAATCACGAAGATGACCTTATAAACGTATGTAGCCTTTGTACCGAAGAGGTATTCCAGTGCCTTTGTGCCGTAGAAAGACCAGCCGAGCGTTGTTGAGAACGCAAAGAGAAGAACTGCGATGGCGAGTATCTTACCCGAAACAGAACCAAGACGCTGGCTGAACGCATACGTTACGAGCGGAACACCGTTGACTTCTGTTATCTCAACCGAATCGATTATCGGGTCGCCATTTTCATTCGTGAGGTGATTTCCGTTCGCATCTTTAGCTTGAATTCCCTTAAGCTCCATAACGTTCGCAAATGTGAAGTCGTTCTCACCGCTCACATTGTCGCTGTTAAGAATTTTTACGGGGAATTCCTGACCGTAAACGGTCTTTGCGGAATATTCGGTGTAAGTTCCCTCAGCCGCATCGTCCGATGCAACAATGTACTTCGGATTGATGTCCGAGTCGATGAGGTTCGTTTCGCCGTCAGTGTAATTTATCGTGAAATACTGCGGCTGTGTCGAAACGTTGTTGAGCGCTTCTTCAAAAGATACCGAGTTTGCAGGACTGGAAAGGATAACAAATGCAGTGAGTGTGCAGACGATTATCGTATCAAAGAATACCTCAAAAATTCCCCACATACCCTGAATAACGGGTTCTTTTACGTCCGATGCGCAGTTTACCATTACCGATGAGCCAAGTCCAGCCTCGTTCGAGAAAACGCCTCTCTTGAATCCCATTGTAACTGCTCGCTTTATAATGTAGCCGCCAACGCCGCCCGCAACAGCGGAAAAGCTGAATGCACTTTTGAAAATGGACGAGAAAACATACGGAATGTGGCGGAAGTTCATCACAAAAATGATAAGACAGCCGGCTATGTAGAAGATTGCCATAAAAGGTACGAGCTTTTCCGTTACCTTTGCGATCCTTTTGATGCCGCCGAGTACAACGAGTGCCGCAATAACAGCAAGCACAACGCCCGTAACGACCGTTGGAATATTAAAGTTGGACTGCATTGCGCTCGATATCGAGTTCGACTGCGCCATATTGCCTATGCCGAACGAAGCCAGAACGCAGAATATCGCAAACATCACCGACAGCGGCTTTGCAATGTGGCGAAGTCCCTTTTTCTCTTTAAGACCCTCTTCAAGATAGTACATCGCACCGCCCGACCATTCGCCGTGTTCGTTTTTCTTGCGGAAGAAGATGCCGAGAACATTTTCGGAGAAGCTCGTCATCATTCCGAACAAAGCGGATATCCACATCCAGAAGACAGCACCCGGTCCGCCTATGCAAACAGCCGTCGCAACGCCTGCAATGTTACCTGTGCCTATAGTTGCGGCAAGAGCGGTCGAAAGTGCCTGAAACTGCGTTATCGCTTTCTTTTCATCAGTCTTTGTGACCGATTTTTTCTTAAAAATGGCGAGAAAAGTTTCATTCGCCCAAGTCTTTATCCTTGTTATCTGGAAAAATCCCGTCCTTACCGACATAAAAATGCCCGTTCCGATGATAAGAACAAGCATCGGTATTCCCCAGACCACACCATTGACCGCACCGTTGACCTTAGCAACGGTATCAATAAATGACTGCATTGATCTACCTCATTTCAAACAAAATAATTACCTTTAATTATACCATAAAAATCACCTTTTTTCAATGGCGAAATTATGAAAAATCCCGAATTTTCTTATTTTTTGACGAAATATTCCCTCAATTCACAGTTCCCCATAAAGAAATGCGAGTAATCATAGGTCGTCAGGTCGTTGAAATAGGTCTCGATTATCCTGCAAACACCGCCGTGACAAACGAGAAGCACGTTTTTGTCGGGATATTTCGCAATAACATCATCGATAACGCTGTAAACCCTGTGCGCAAGCTGTAAAACCGACTCACCGCCGCCGTGCATCTTCACGCCGAATTCGATCTTGTTCTGCGCAAAGCCCTCGGCCATGCGGTCCTTGCCCTCAAAGTCGCCGTAATCCCACTCGATAAGGCGCTCGTCTATCGTGATCCCACAGCCTATCCTGTCCGCAACAGCCTTTGCAGTAGCCCTCGCACGTTTCATCGGCGAGCAGACGATAAGGTTGATGTCGCCCTTTTCATATGCTTTTTCCGCAAGCAGAGCAGCCTGTTCCCTGCCCGTTTCGGTAAGCTCAACATCCGTCCTGCCGCATATCCTGTCGTTTAAATTCCATTCGGTCTGACCGTGCCGTGCCGCATAAATCTTCATTTCAAATTTTCCTTTCCAAGAATAAAAATCACTGATAATTATACCGTAAAAACGCATTCGTGTAAATAGACCCCGAGCCGTGCGGAGAGAAAGTTCGATTAAAGTTTACAATTTTGCAAAAACGGAGGGCGTTTTTCCGACAGAGCGCAGTCAGATACAGAATTCCGAGAAAAATTTGATATTTTTTTGCGCAAAGGCTTGACAGTGCGCATATTTTATAGTATAATATTATAGCAATGCTGGAATAGCTCAGTTGGTAGAGCAGCGCATTCGTAATGCGCAGGTCGCGTGTTCAAGTCACGTTTCCAGCTCCATAAAAAGCCGTTTGTTTTTCAAGCGGCTTTTTATTTTTGATCTTCGGCGCATATACTGTAAAACAGTAATACGTTAAAAAACTTGGCAACGTGTTATCGATGCGGTATTTGTGGTCACAGAGAGCGAAACGCTCGTATACTCATACTAATTGAGGCATGATATCACAGTAAAGGGCAGGTTATAGCACCTGCTTAGGCTGTTGAAAAAGTATATTCATTTATGCATATTGACGAAAAAGAATTTTATGACTTGATGCTAAAAGAGGAACCGCCATTCATATCCCGTCGGTGCTAAACGCTCGTCGCTTTGCTCCTCACGTTTATTTGCCGAGGATAGTTGTTCCGAACATAAAGAATAAGCGCAATTCACATTTTATGGGTTTACAGACCGATTTATCACGTTCTGTTTTACTTTTTGAATGTGAATTGCGCTTTTTAACTTATAGATATTTCGCTATTGCAGCAATATTTGGTGCTATTAGTTTAGGGTATTTCGCTCTCTGCGGAGAGCGACCAAGGGCTTTGCCCTCTGGACACCCACCACCCTTTGAATAAAGCGAAATTCTTTCAGAATTAACGTAAACTTTAATTTTGTGCAACTTTTTTCAATAATATACTTTTTCGACAGGCTGGGCAGGTTATAGCACCTGCTCTTTTTCTATTTATAACACTAATTTTTAATCAAAGCGTAGACAAAAAATCGGCGCAAAATCCACTTAAAGCTGTTACAACAGCTACGAGATTTTGCTTGATTTTTTGTACACTTTCAGTTTAAAAATCAGTATAAATTGATCAATGGCATCAAAAATGTGCAGGTCATGTGTTCAAGCTGTTTTTACTGCCCCAAAATATGGACAGTTGTGTATTTTTTGAAAAATTTAACAAAACAAACGACGATTTTTGTCAACATATCGGTTATAATTAAGCAAAAAAAAGATTGAAATAATGAATATACTGTGATATAATGGTAATGTATTCAGTATACACTGCGCTTTAGCAATGTAATACTGTAAAATCAAGCCTTTGACATTGGGGATATTTTTGTCGGGGCAAAAACAAGAAAGGAATGGTCATAGAAGTATGAACGGCACAATGAAAAAGCGCATTGTTGCGGGTCTTCTCGCACTGGGAATGATCCTTTCCCCGTCGGGAGCAGGACTTACAACAATACCATCGTTCGCTGAAAGCAGCATAAGTGCTGACGCTGAAAACAACAGCGCAAGCGGCGATGAAACCCCAGAGGGTGACTCTGACGGCGGTGAAACCGATCCCGAAGATGAAAACGACAGCACCGATAACGGAGAGGACAGCTCCGACAACGGTGAAACCGACCCTGACAATAATGAAAATGACAGCGATGAAGACGAAACTGACGACAATGATGAGAAAAATGAAGATCTTTCTGAAGAGCCTTCGGAGGAAAAATTTTCAGCCGAAGAAGAAAATGCTGATAGCTTGTATTCAGGAACCGCTGAACTTGTAGTTAACGGTACTGATGTTCTTCCTTATGGAAGTTTAGTTATCGAGGACGATTTTGATATACCGGATGGTATAATTTCGAGCAATGCCAATATAGCTGAATATTCGCCAAGTATATATTCGTCTACAGATGGTTATGACGGACTCACAAGCGTGCAGCAAAAAATCTATGATGGCTTGTACAGCATTGCTTTGAGCATTGATGAATCCAGTGCTAATTCAACATATACAGATAAGATAACATATGTTGACAATAACGGTAATCCTGAAAAAGTGCAGCCTGTATATTACTTTGCAGATCCTAAGCACACTAAATATATTTATCATCCTGATCTGGGAGTTACAAGTAAAGATATACTCCGAGCATATGCTGCATTGGGATATGACAATCCACAGCTTTTCTGGCTGGCGCATTCTGTTGCAATATGGAAAAATAACAGTACAGGTGAAATGCTTATTGCACTTGGCACAGAACCGAAGGACTATTCCAAGGGAACAAATCGTAAATCAGCAAGAACAGAACTTTATAATGTGATCGACGAGATCGTTAAGGGCGCATCTGATTATAAAAATGCTTACAGCATGGAATGGTATATTCATGATTACCTTTGCAGAAACACGATCTATGATCCCAAACTTGGTCAAAGCGGCGAAAGTCCTTTCGACCACGACGTAACGGGACTTCTTCTTCATGGCGTATGCGTATGTGAATCCTACGCAAAATGTACACAGCTCCTTATCAATGCAGTTAAAAATACATATCAGATGGATGATCTCGATGTTATGTATGTTGTTGGTATGGCGTATAGTTATAACGAAACCTCTGGCAAGTACATTTTGTCCGGTGGACACGCATGGAACCAGATCTTTATAGACGGTGATGCATATAACTATGATTCAACATGGAGTGATGTTCCCCCTGATCTTCAGAATTATTTGGGTGAGTATATATATAATTACTTCAATGTAACAGATGATCCGTTCACAAAGGAACACCATGCTTTTGAGAATTACACACAGATGTATACTACAGCACAGTGTACAGCAACAGAGTATTCCCATGACAACCATAGCGAAAACTTTAAAGAATCCGATAAACCATTCATAGTATCTGTAAATGGTGGTTCCGAAAAAAGATTTGCTAACATTAATGCCGCACTGGATTATATCAGCAAACTAAAAAACGCAAAGGCTGATTATGTTATCAACTTTGTAGGCGATGAAAATGACAACTCTGTTGTTATTTCCGAAAATGCAGTACTCGGAAATGCGAAGTCTATCACTTTTAGCGGCAATGCGACTTACAACTTTACAAACGGCTTTACAGCTAACTGTGATGTTATCTTTGAGTCAAATGCAGTTCTTTCCAAAAAAGTAACTGCTGCAAAAGCGACTGTTACAGTCAAGGTCGCACAGATCACATTTGATAAGGACTCCGAGATAAACCTCAAGTCACTTGTTCTTAAAGAAAATTCAGCAATTGTTAGAGATAACGGCGCAAAGAGCATCAATCTTGCCGATGTTACAGCAACAGCTGAAATTTTCACTGAACTTAACCTTGTGTCCGATGCAACTATCGGCACGGTCACAGTAACCGGTGGATTGGATCTCTACGTTAAAAAGGGTGCAAATGTATCTATCACGGGCAAGGTCACCTGCAGCGGTACTGCAAAGATCAACCTTATCCTCACAGATACTCTCGTTGGCACAGAGATAGGAAATATTGCTGCTGAAAACGGTACAACTATCATAAATGCAAAGACGGCTCCTGCGACCTGCTTTAAGTCGTGCTATGCACCCAATACGGTTGAAGACGGTGAAATAAACGCCGGCGATGAAGATGACGAAGTAACCTATGCCGTTTACAAGGTAGGCACAGAGGTTAAGGTAACATTGCCGAGAGTTCATGTCCAGAATATGGACGATGCGACGGTTATAGGCTCTTTCGCAACATTCGATGAGGCTGTTGCAGCTGTCAACGCTGACAAGAACCTTACAGGCAAGTCTATTGCCATTATACTTATGGGTGATGTTGAAACCGCAAAGATGACAATGCCTTCAAAGGCAGGCAAGGTTTGTATCACTTCTGATGAGGGCAAGGGACCATACAAGATCACTGTTGATGCCGACACGGTAACATTCCCGACTGATGTTCTTATAGAATCAGTTAATATCACAACAAAGAGCTCAAAGGGACTTACGATCTCTGCGGCAAAGAATTTGGCAGTTTCCAAGCTTACATCAGCTGATCTCAAAGCTATTAAAGGTACTGCAAAGGGTATTTTGGAGATTTGGGAAAATATAACTCCATGCGATATCACAGGTTTTGGCGAAATGCGTGTCAGCGATGACCTTGACTGCGGTACTATCAATGTCGGAAAGCTCATTATAGATGACTGCAAGCTCAACGTTAAGAATGCCGATTCTTCCGTTACTGTAAAGGATATTGAAGGCAATGATGACGCTGCTATCGTTTACGACAAGAACACAAAGCCTGTAACAGTGACAGGAAAAGCAACGGGCAGCATCGTTGTAACGACAGAAAATGCTGACGGATTTACAGTAGGACAGAAAATTATCACAGCAAAGTCAGCCGATATGTCTGTATTCAAGCTTGACGAAGAAAAAGTCAAAGCAGAAAAGAAGAACGATAACGGCTATACTCTTACCAGAATAGGCAGCGACCTTTGCGTTGGCGAAGTTGTAATGAGTGTTGAAACAATGTATGATGATTCCGCACTTAAGTTTGCCTCCTGGACGGATATTGTCAGCATGATCGAGTCAAGAAAGGCAGCACTGGGTTACGAACAGCCTTACACGGTAACACTTCTTGACCACGTTAATATCGGAACATTCAAGATGCCAAAGGCAGGCACATACAGCGAACTCACATTCAAGGGAGCAAAGGTGCTCACATTCACAGGCAATATCACACTTACGGGCAAAACAACATTTGATACTGTTATCCTTGCAAGTGTAAAGAAAGATAATAAAACCAATAAGTACACGGGCGTTGCATATAACATTGCTGCAGGCAAAAATACTCTCACACTTAAAGGCTTGGCTTTTGATTCATTTGTAATTGAAGGCATTGTTGACAGCAATGCGGCTAATGCAGGTCTTGCAAACATTACTTCAAGCGGCAGAGTCAACCTTGACGAGTCTAAAGTAAACGGCAATGTTACAGCATACTATCTTGATATCTCTTATGCTGATATCAAGGGTTCTGTAACAGCAACAGATATCACTCTCGATGAGATCGACTATGATACAGTATATCCGATCGCAGGTTATTCCGAAAAGGCAGCAAATTCGTTCATAAGTGAGAAGCTTGACGTAAAAGCTGATGTTACTGTCGGCGGCAATTTCACCGCAAAGGGATTGCTCGAGATCAACGAATCACTCGCAGTAAAGGGCGCATTCTCCGCAGTGGGTATCGAATCTCTCGGAGAAGATGCAAAGCTTTACCTCTATGAGGGCAAAAAGCCTGCGGATATCGGCAAGACAGGTTTTGAGGGCGATAAGACAGTTGAACTTGTTCTTCTTGACTCCGAGGGCAATACTCTTGAACTCAAAACTATCAAAACTATCGCAAATATCAAGGGCAAATATGCAGATCATTTTATCCCTGTTAATGAAAACATTGACACAGATGAGCAGGAAGTCGGCTACTACATTGTTAAGTCCGGCACACAGCTTATCGCAAAGCCAAAGAACACCAGCAACCTTATCAAGGTAAGCGTTAACGGCAGAGTTGGCTACTATGAAAGCTATGACAGCATCATCAAGGACATTAACACGGTTGCAGACTCCGATGCAGTATATGAAATTTTCTTCGGCGAAGAAGTTGAACTCTCAAAGCTCACTCTTCCGGGAGCAAAGAAGTACAAACAGCTTATTTTCTCTGCTGAAGGCACATCGGCAACTATCACGACAAGCAGTGACCTTACTCTTACGGGCGACTTCACGATCGGCAGCAATGTTACTGTCAACAAGCTTGACAAAAACAGCGAGATCGTTCCTATGAATGTCCATGCAGGCGCTTATTCCTTTGTTTGCAGCGGCAAGGTCTCATACAAGGACGCCGCAAACAACTTCGGCAAGCTTGCAGGCTCGAAGAATAGCTGCATTACGCTCAACGGAACGAACGTAGTTACCACATCCGTTGCCGCAGACAACATGGAGCTTAACGGCACACTTGAACTCGTTGGCAATGCACCTCTCACACTCACGGGCAAGCTCACTTCATCGGGGGGCTCGAGCAGCGCAACGATCAAGTATGCTTTCGCAAACGCATCAAAGATCAAGTTCGGCACGATCTACAAAGCAGGACTTGAGCTCGTTTCCACAGACAATGCATCGATTTCCGAAGGCACATATGTTGCAAACGTTACATGTGCAGTTCTCGGCGGCATCGCAGTATCTTCCGGTGAAAATACTGCCTGCGCAATTCGTTCGGGCAATAAGCTTATCGCAGGTTCTTACGATAATACAATGCTCGTTATGAACGAGAATGTTCATGCAGGCTGCTACTATGATACATTTGAAAATGCTATCGCAGGCATCACAGCTGCAAACGATCCGGAGGCAATTTACTGCTTCTATATCCTTGATAACGCAGGTACAGTCAAGGTAAACAAGTTCACAATGCCTGCTGCAAAGAAGTACAAGTCGCTCAAATTCACAAGCAGATTTACAGGCAGTGTTACTGTTGAAACGACATCTGACCTCGTTCTCACCGGTGATACCACAATTAGCAGCGGCGTTTCTATCAATAAGGTAAAGAACGGTACTATCGTTCCTATCAGCATCAACACAGGTGCATACACATTTACCTGCAAGGGAACACTTTCCGATAAGGACAGCAAGGTATGCAATATCGCAAATATCACAGGCAAGGGCAGCGCAGTATTCGATGAAAATGTTATTATCAGCGGCAATGTAAATGTTGGTTCATTCACAGTTTCTTCGGATGTTACACTTTCCGAAAAGTCAGGTTTCACCTGCGCAAATCTCGTTCCGGGCGGCGGCAAGCTCGTTTATACCGAAAAGAACGCTGCAAAGGTCAAACTCGGTAATATTGAAAACACCGGAAAATCTATTATATTCCCGATGCTCGGCGAAGGCAAGTGCCTTGCAGCTATCACAGGTGATTTCCCACACGGAACAATTAATTTCGGCGTGAAAGGTAATAAAACAGATCTTGATGCTCTTTACACAGCAGTACGCAAGGGCAAAAAGATCTATATCTATAAAAAAGTCGATGCTGTTATCATGACTTATGCAACTACCACATCCACTACAAACCGTGCATACAGCTCACCCGAGGATGCTCTTGCAGATATCACAAGGATCAACAATGAGTCTGCAAGATTTACTATACGTCTTACCGAGAGCTGGTCACCTAAATCGATCAAGTTCCCTGCAAAGGGTAAGTATTCGGTCATTAAGTTTGTTTCCGATGAGAGTACCGGAACTTATATCACAGTTTCTTCCGATATCACTCTTACAGGCGATCTTACCATTGGAAAAAATGTAACACTCAGGAAGGCAACGGGAACTCTTAAGATCACAGCACCAAAGGGTTCAAATTTCACTGCTTGGACAGATGGAAACGGCAAGATCGAAGGCACAGGTGCAATCAGTTCATAAGACGTAACTATCTGACAGCAAGGTTCTGACGAATTTATACTAAACAGCAAATCGTCGCATGATCTTGCATATATGGATCATGCGACGATTTTTTTATATAGTTTTAATTGGAGAGTATCGGAACGGCAATATTTTTTTCAGCGGCGAGCACGTTCCCGAATGGCTCAGACTTTTAAAGGCATATTTATAAAAAGGCGGTGCAAAATGGCAGGCAGTATAAAAAGCGTTATTCACGCAAAGGATAAGGACATATCGGTCATTTCTTCGGCAGGTCGGGACGATCATATTTCCCTGACAGATATTGCGAGGTACAGAAGTGATAAACCTACTGCGGTGATATCCAACCGGATGAGGTCAAAAGATACGATCGAATTTTTGGGATTATGGGAACAGCTTAACAACCCTGATTTTAAACCCGTCAAATTCGAGGGGTTTAAAAATGGAGCAGTAAAAAATGTTTGACCTTTCTTCAATATACCGCCCCGAGACTGCAATGCCTGAAAGCGGTTACCGTGAATATATGCCATCGGAGGCACTGTCGCCGTTTATACGATGCTTCTGGGAGATGAGGGAGTACAGCCGTCCCGTTATGATAATCCCCGACACCTGCATGGACATTGTGTTCAGCTTTGTCGGCGGGGAGCTTTCGGACTGCGGTTTCTGCGCTATTGACGACAGAACGAGCGTCCTTGACAGGGTAGATATAACGCAGTTCGGCATAAGGTTTTACGCCTGGTCAGCCTGTCTGTTCACGCAGGAGAGCTTTTCGGGAACGAAAAATTCAAGCTTCGATGCACGGGATTTCTTTCCCGATATATACAGCAGTCTTTTGCCTTGGATAGTCGGCGAAAGCTCGGTCGAAAAGCGCATTGAGATCTGCGAAAGATACCTTTACAGCCGTCTTGACCTCGGGCGGATGAACTCCAACGTTATGAACGGAATTTACGGCATAATTTCTTCAAGGGGAATGATAAGGACTGCTGAACTTGCGCACGAAAATGCGGTATCGGTGCGGCAGCTTGAAAGGTCGTTCGGTGAAATGATCGGAATTTCCCCGAAGCTTTTTTCATCGCTGATAAGATACCAGCTTGTCTGGCAGGAGCTTCGCACTAAGGGCTACTCGCCACTCGACATTACGGAAAAATTCGGCTACTCCGACCAATCGCATTTACTGAGGGATTTCAGGCGTTTTCACTCGATGCTGCCGTCCGAGGCTATTGCCGGGAGCAAAAAATAATGTCGCATTTTTACAATACTTTTCTCTGCCAATGTGATATTATTAAGCTGATAAAGTCCCCCGACTATGAAAGGCAGGATAAAAGTATGAAAAAAGAATTTTTTGAGTGTCCCGAGGTGTTTAGCGGTCATAATTTTTACGGCTTTGACTGGCTTGAATTTCTTACGGCAATACCGTCGCCGCTTGCGCTCGTTACAAGCTATAAAGCCAATGGGAAGGCAAACGGTTCAATGCAGTCGTGGTTCTCGTTTTCAAGTGAGGACGGTTTCTACTGCATTTTTTCAAGCGTGCATAAAAGTTCACATATGTATAAAACTGTGCAAATGACAAAACAGCTTGCCATAAACTTTATGTCGGCGGAAAGCTACGCAAAATGCTACTCAACTATAAAGAACAACAGCTTTGACGAGGACGAGCTTAAAGCGTCGGGGCTTACGGTGTTTCCTGCACGAAAGGTCAATGCACCGCTTGTTGAGGAGTGCTTTCTCAACCTTGAATGTGAGTATGTGTGGGAAAAGGAGCTTTTCCCGAACAGCGACCACGTTGTAATGTGCGTAAAGACAGTGAACGCTTGGTTCGACAGCGATATTTACACCGACAAAAACGGCGGACGGTACAGCGGCAGCGGATATCTGTACAATATCCATTCGCCTGCCGACCCTGACAGCGGAGTTTTGTCCGAAACATCTGTCGGCATCATACAAAAATTCAGGAGCTATTCCGAGATGGGGATATAACCGCAGGGCATTTCCGGCTAAATTTGCCAAAAATATTGACATATCCACGCAAAAGCTGTATAATTTATTTACATCTTAAATCAATATTTTGGGGGAATCAATTATGAAATGTCCAAATTGCGGAACGCAGATCAACGAAGGCGAGAGCTATGAGTACAAGCCCATATCAATGTGGGGCTATTTCGGTTATGAGATACTGTTCAGTATCCCGATAGTCGGACTGATACTGCTGCTTGTATTTTCATTAGGCGGAACAGGAAATAAGAATCTCAAAAACTTTGCGAGATCGTATTTCTGCTTCCTTATCCTTGTCGTTATCATCGGCGCTATAATTGCCGCAACCGTAAGCGGTGCGTTAGCTTCAGGTTATTAATACATAGTTCGCCCTGTGTCGTAATGATGTGGGGCGTTGTTTTGGAGGGGCTTATGTCATCACGAAAAGAATTTCTTGAATTTATCCTTGAACAGCTTTCGCTGCTTGAAAATATCACCTACAAGCAGATGATGGGCGAATATATCATTTATTACAAGGGAAAGATCGCCGCTTATGTCTGTGATGACCGTCTGCTGATAAAGCCGGTCCCGAGCGCAGAAAGGCTTATGCCGAACGCACATCACGAGCCGCCTTACGAGGGTGCGAAAGATATGATACTGTGCGAAGAAATTGACAACAAGGCTTTCCTGCAAAAGCTTTTTGAGGAAATTTATCCCGAGCTTCCCGAGCCGAAGAAAAATTCGCCTCTTAAAATAAAAAAGCTCGCCAAAAAAGACATTCCCGAGGCTTTGAAGCTTGTGCTTGCCGTTTTTATGGAGTTTGAAGCACCCGAATATTCCGATGAGGGCATAGAGGAGTTCCGCAGGACGCTTGCCGATGAAAGCTTTGTCGGAAAGCTTGATTTTTACGGTGCATTTATGGACGGCGAGCTTTCGGGTGTGCTTGCGATGCGTGAGCCGCAGCATATCAGCCTTTTCTTTGTCAAGGCAGAGCATCAGCACAAAGGTATCGGCAAAAAGCTTTTCAATCGGATGAAAAAAGACTACGAGCGTCAGGTTATCAGCGTCAATTCCTCTCCTTTTGCTGTTAAAATCTATGAAAAGCTTGGTTTCATCGCCGACTCGCCCGAGCAGACGATAGACGGCATACGCTTCACGCCTATGCATTATATTGGGATAAGATAAACTGCTCAAATACTGTCGGTGAGATGAATATAAACGACCCTTTATGGAATTTGATGCGTTTAACGCCGTTCAAACGTTGTCGGCATAAAATGCTTATCGCTTCGCTCTGCGCATTTTATGCCGAGGACAGTTTGTTTGAAGAAAACAGAATTGGCGCAATTCACATTTTTTAGGTTTACGAAACTGTATTTCTCATAGTTCGTTTTACCTATTTCGTGTGAATTGCGCCATTTTAGCTGTTAGTGATTTACGCTTATCGCAACTGATATTATGCTGTTAGTTTAGGGAGTTTCGCTCTCTGCGGAGAGCGACAAGGTGGCTCTGCCCCCTTGACCCCTGCCACCATTTGAAAAGCGTGGACGTAAACTTTGATTGGCTTCGCATCACTCAAACAAAGTTGAGCTATGCAAATAATTCCGAATTCCGCATTCCGAATTCCGAATTCGTAAGATCACATTCCATTCGGATTTTTCTGTGTGAAGTTCCAGCTGTCTGCACACATTTTATCTACGTCATACTGTGCTGTCCAGCCGAAGAGCTTCTTTGCCTTATCGGTATTTGCGTAGCATTCTGCGATGTCGCCTGCTCTTCTGCCGACGATCTTATATTCGATCTTTTTGCCCGATGCTTTTTCAAATGCGTGTACAAGCTGGAGTACGCTCGTTCCCTTGCCTGTACCGAGGTTTACGGCTTCACAGCCCTTATGCTCGAGGTTATACTTTACTGCGCAGAGGTGACCTTTTGCGAGGTCTACGACGTGGATATAGTCACGGACGCCTGTTCCGTCAACTGTATCGTAGTCGTTGCCGAAGACGCTGAGGCATGGGAGCTTTCCGACTGCTACCTGTGCGATATAAGGCATAAGGTTGTTCGGGATTCCGTTCGGATTTTCACCGAGGAGTCCGCTCTCGTGTGCGCCGATAGGATTGAAATAGCGGAGGAGTGCAACGCTCCAGTCGCTGTCAGCCTTTGCAGTATCCATAAGTATCTGTTCGATCATTACCTTTGTATAGCCGTAGGGGTTCGTTGCGGAGGTCGGCATTGTTTCATCGAACGGGATAGGGTTGTTCATACCGTAAACCGTTGCGGAGGAGGAGAACACTATATTCTTACAGCCGTTCTCACGCATTGCACGGATAAGGTTGAGCGTACCTGTGAGGTTATTATGGTAATACTCAACGGGCTTTGCGCAGGATTCGCCTACTGCTTTAAGTCCTGCAAAGTGGATAACTGCGTCGATCTTATTCTCCTTGAACACTTTTTCTGTGCCCTCAAAGTCAAGCAGGTCGGTCTCATAGAACTTGAAGTCCTTACCTGCGATCTTCTTTATTCTGTCGAGTGCTTCGGGTTTGGAATTGCAGAAATTATCGAGGACTACGATATCATAGCCTGCGCCGAGAAGCTCAACACAGGTATGGCTTCCGATAAAGCCTGCGCCGCCTGTAACAAGGATCGTACTCATAAGATATAACTTCCTTTCAGAAATATTTTCTGTTTTTATTTTATCACCAACTGCGCCGCAAGTCAATAGGAAATGAAAACTTACCCCAAAAGCACCGTTCCCCCACAGTAAATTTATCACGGGGGAACGGTGCTTTTTTGAAAAGGAGATTTTGTATAAAAAGTGGGTCGGAATAAGTTTATTCTGCGTTTTTGAGTGCTTCGCTCTTGGAGACCTTGGAGACCTTTCTCATCTGGAGAGCTGCAACGACTGCGTAGCAGACAAGTCCGACTGTGACCGTGACAACATACGTCATCGGGTTGATCGAGCATGGGATATATCCCGTCATCATTGTGTAAAGGTAACCCTTGAATATCGCTTTCATTGCAATATCGATGAAAGGAACTGCGATGATAAGTCCGACAACAACTGCGATAGAGGTCGAGGCGATATAAAGTCCGCCGATCTCGCTGTCCTTGTAGCCGAGTATCTTCGTCATCGATATCGACTGGAAGTTTCTCTCGATGACCTGCTTGCAGAGGACGTAGATAACGATGATATCGAACAATGCGCCGAATACTTTCATAATATTCATCATACTGCCCATAGAGACCATAAGCTGGTCGGAGAGCTTTGTATAATCATCGGCTGAAATTATTGCGGCAACGTCGTCATCGCTGAGTTCTGTGAGTTCGGTATTGGAGAAGTAGCCTGTGAAGTAGCCTTCCTTATTGCCGAAGGTCTTGTTGAAGTCGTTGATGTTCATAAATATTGCGAGTGATGAGCTGTAATCATAAACTCCGCCGACTTCGATCGTATAGGAGCTGTTGCGCTTGTATTTTTCGTCAAGTGTAATGCTGTCGCCTGCTTTGATACCGTATTTTTCGCTTATGCCCGTTGAAATGAGCGCCTTTCCCTCGGGAATTTCCGAATGGATATAGCGGCTGTCTTTTTCAATGCCGTAAACGGTGAAGCCGTCCGTGAGGAAGCCTTCCTTTGAATAATCAAAGCTTGCGGAAGCAAATTTTTCCGCTGAAAGGTTGTCGATCTCATCGGTTTCTTCATAGTCATAGAGTATGTACTGATATTCGCTTATCATATCCCTGACAACGTTCGCTTTGTATTCGTCCATCATTCTCGGCATCATATCACCGAAGCTGATAAGAACTGCGCCGAAAAGGATCCCGACTATCATTACGATATATCCGGGGAGGTTCGTGAAGAAAATTCTCAGGCTGAATCTCGACATAAACGGTATCTTTGTGTTAAGGCGCATTGCCTTTTTGTTGGAGTTCTTTTTAAGGTCGTGACGGAGGAACTTGAGCGGGCTCAATCTGAGCTTTGAAGCAAGTACCGTCAGATTTATTATCAGCATAAGCACTATCGGAACAACTGTCGAAAGCACGAATGCAGACGGATCCCAGACGGTTTTATATGTCGTAAGCGAATACGAGCTGCGGTAAAGGTTCACGCAGAAATCCTTCATAGCTGTATAGCCGATGATGTTTCCGACAACTGCCGAAACGAGCGTAACGATTATCGGAAGAAGCATATAATGTCGGATAAGCTCGACCTTTGTGTATCCCGAAGCACGGAGAGTACCGATAACACCTGCTTCGGCAACGATAGTGTTTGAAATGGTCACTGCGAAGATGAATGCGATAACAGCGATCATCATATATACCATTACCATTGTTCCCGCTTCATCGCCGCCGATATCGTCAATGGAGAAATTTATGCCCTGATTGAGATATCTCGGAATATAATTTTCAACGGTGATAATATCCGTCTTGTCGATCTCGTCCTCGAATTCCTCATCATCGGGCATTTCAAAATCTTCGCCGTTTATCTCGGCTTCAACGCCGTCCTCAATAATTCCGAAGAGGAAATCGTCAAGCTGAACGGAGAGGTCTTCTTTCTTAGGCTTTTCAACGGAATCGATATACTGATCCTTGAATTCGTCCTCGGAGGGAGCTTCGTATTCCTCGCCCTTTATTGCGGCGGCTACGGAATCTTCGATTATCCTGAATGTGAAATCGTCTGTTTCTGCCGAAAGATCGGACTTTTCGGGCTTCTTGACGGAATCGAGATATTCGTCGATAAACTCCTGCTCGGTAGGTCCTGCATAAGCCGTTCCTGTCATCATTGCTTCAACGGATCTTTCGATAACGCCGAATGTGAAGTCGTCAACATCTATCGAAAGGTCGGATTTTGCAGGCTTTACACCCGTTGATGCATAGAGCATACCATACTCTTCCGCACCCTTTGTGATGTTCTGAGTTACCTCGGCAACCTTTTCTTCGATAGACTTCTGATAGATGCTGCCGTATTCCTCTGCGCCTTTTTCAATAGTATCGGTGAGGCTGTTCACCTTGTCCTCAAAAGACTTTTTGTAGATGTCGGCATATTCCTCGGAAGCCTTTTCAAGCTTGTCGGTGAGTTCGTCTATCTGCACCTGAACGATCGCTTCGTCATAATCGGTAAGCTCATCTTCGATAAGATCAAGGAACTTGTCGGAGCGGTCTGCGGCTTCGATATCATCTGCATAAGCTTCGTTATAAAGCCAAGCATAGTTGTATTTAAGATCCTTGCTTCCGACAGCTTCAAAGCCGCCGTCAGTCATTACTGCGATAGAGAAATTGATCGAATCGAACATCGAGTCGGTGTTGCTCTCAAAGAGCGTGCTGTAATTTGGGAGGGCGACAAAACCCGTGATAGTAAGAGCCTTGCCGTTGAGTGTTATCGTGTCGCCGATATTGATATCATTATTCTTTGCAAAAACACGGTCAACAGCAATTTCATTATCCTTTGCCGGAAGCTCACCGCTCAATAAGCATGGGTTGTTGAGCGCATCGGTCTGCTTGTAAACTCTGACGGTAGCACCCGTTTCGGCGGTATCTTCGTCAAAATAAAAGCTGTCATAAAACTTTAAGTCTGCGCCGCTTTCAAGCTTACCCTTAAGCTCGTCGGGGAGCGGTTTATCGAATGTAATGTGTCCGTCCTCGATATTGTAGAGGTCGAAGCTTTCATAATATGCCGCTTTAAGGCTCTCATTTCCGACTCTCATACCCGAGCATATCGAAATGAGCAGGATCATCATAATGAATATTGCAACGTACTTTGCAGCGTCCTTGGCAAACTCACGGAGCAGACGCTTTGTAAGGGGATTTCTCATCTTCGTTCCTCCTTACCAGTCAAGCTCTTCGGCAGAAAGCTTATGCTCGTTATGTATCTCTTTTCTTATCATTCCGTCACGAAGCTTTACGACCTTGTCTGCCATATCCTTTATAGCTTCATTATGCGTTACCATTATTACGGTGGTGTTGTACTTCTGATTTACCGTTTCGATAAGCTTCAGGATCTCCTTTGAGGTGTTGTAGTCGAGCGCACCTGTCGGCTCATCGCAGAGGAGGATATCGGGGTTCTTTACGATAGCTCTGCCGATGGAGCATCTCTGCTGCTGACCGCCCGAAAGCTGGGACGGGAGCTTGTGACGATGCTCATAAAGTCCGAGAGTTTTGAGAATATCGTCAACATCGAGCGGAGAATCACTAAGATATGCGCCCGTTTCAACGTTTTCCTTTATGTTGAGGTTCGGGATAAGGTTATACATCTGGAAAATGTATCCGAGATGCTTTCTGCGGTAGTTTGTGAGAGCCTTTTCGTTCATATTCTCAGTCTTTTCGCCGTTGATGGAGATATAACCCGAGTCAGCGTCGTCAATTCCGCCGATTATGTTAAGGAGCGTGGATTTGCCGCTGCCCGAAGGTCCGAGAAGAACGCAGAATTCACCCTTTTCAATGCCGACGCTTATCCCCTTGAGCACCTCGACCTTGCTTTCACCGCTTCCGTAGCTTTTTTTGATATTGTTTATCTCAATAAACATTCTCTTCACCCTTTCATTCCCTTTAAGGCTTTTCCTGCCCGAAAAATTCACTTTTCGCCATCGCTTATTAAGTTAGCATAGACTAACCTATGTGCAATTTTTATACCTTTGCCTTTTTTCCGTAAAAAGCAGAGGTTTGTATTAGCAGTGGCTAACTGTATATTATTTTACCATATCAAGCCTTATCTAACAAGGTTTAATATACACAAACTTGAACGTTTAAGTTATTTTTTCTTTGTTGAATTTACCCGAGTGCAACATCAAGCATCATCATCACCGCAAAGCCTGCCGCAAACGATACCGTTCCGATGTTGGAATGTTCCCCCTCGGACATCTCGGGGATAAGCTCCTCGACAACGACATAAATCATCGCACCTGCTGCAAAGCTAAGGAAATACGGCATTGCAGGGATAACAAAGCTCGCCGCAAGTATCGTCAGCACTGCGCCGACAGGCTCTGCCGCACCCGAGATAACGCCCCAGACGAACGCTTTTCCCTTGCTCATTCCCTCCGAGCGGAGCGGCATGGAGATTATCGCACCCTCGGGAAAATTCTGTATCGCTATGCCGACCGAAAGCGCAAGCGCCGCCGCAGCCGTCATATTCCGACCGCCGTAGATAAGCCCTGCATAGACTGCGCCGACAGCCATTCCCTCGGGGATATTGTGTATCGTCACCGCAAGCAGGAGCATCGTGTTTTTGGAAAGATGCGAGCGCACACCCTCCGCTTTGTCACTGTTTAAATGCAGATGCGGAACTAAGCCGTCGATAAGAAGCAGCACGAAAATTCCGGCAAGAAATCCGACCGCCGCAGGAACAAACGCAAGCTTCCCCATTTTCTCCGACTGCTCTATCGCAGGGATAAGCAAGCTCCACACCGAAGCTGCCGTCATAACGCCAGCCGCAAAGCCCGTCAGTATTCGCTGGACGGTGCGGTTCAGACCGCCTTTCATAAACAATACGCACGCAGACCCGAGCGACGTTCCGATAAACGGAATCGCCAGCCCTTGCACAACATCTGAAATATTCATATTATCACCTCTGCCAATTCAGTTACCTATTGCTAACCGAATTAATTATAGCATTTAAGCTTATTTCTGTCAAGGACAAATATGTCGAGCAAGTTAACAGTTAACAGTTTATAGTTAACAGTTTTCAATTTGATAATTTTGTTTTTCAACGTATAGCAGTTGGATTTTTGTGAATATATTTCACCGTAGTATTTCGTAAATTCTAAAAGTTGATGAATTATTAAATCGTGTTTATCTGTTTAATGAAAAATCTTTAGACGGACAATGGAAGATACTCTGTACGAATTATCAATTATCAATTGTCAATTGTCAATTATAAAAAACTGTTAACTATTAACTGTCAACTGTAAACTTGCTTAAGTGACCTATTCCCAATAAAAACTCTCCCCCAAACCCGCCTTCAAACTGTCTGTTTTCAAAAGAGAAAATTCCTCCGAAAAATTTTTTTGAAAAAATTTAATGTTATGCTTGACTAATTCGGTGTTTGTGTGTTAAAATATAAGCACGGTTAGCAGCGGCTAATCAGATTGAGTATATGAAAACGCCTATCAAAAGCTATGACTCCTTTATACTAAACACCTTTTAAAATTTAGAAAAAATCAAGCCGACAATCTCGGATATATTGGATTTCGGCGCAGATTTTTTCCTTTATTTTATTGGTGTTTAGTATTAAAAGCAAATGAATGGCAGTTTCAATAGGGCATACTCCTTCGTAACATTAAAGTCATATCCGCTTGACCTCCCATCGCAGATATTGCACCTGCATACAAACGGAACTGTGCTGCTATCACATTCCGACCGCAATATTCTGCATAATACTAAACACCAAAAAATAAAGGAAAAATCTGCACCGAAATCCATATATTCAAGATTGTCGGCTTGATTTTTCCTAAATTTTAAATGGTGTTTAGTATAAAGCGGATATCATTCATCAAAAGTCAAAGGCACAGTTCTTTTTACGAATCGTGCCCCATACTGTCGAAAAAGTATATTGCATTTATGCAGTTCGGCAAAAAGCTTTTATAGCTTGATTGCTAAAAAGCCCATTCATATCCCGTTGGCACTAAACGCTCGTCACTTTGCTCCTCACGTTTATTTGCCGAGGATAGTTTGTTTCGAACATAAAGAATAAGCGCAATTCACATTTTATAGGTTTACAGACCGATTTATCACGTTCTGTTTTACTTTTTTGAATGTGAATTGCGCCTTTTTATCTGTTAGTGATTTTGCTATTGCGGCAAGCTTTATGCTGTTAGTTTAAGGTATTTCGCTTCTGCGGAAGCGACAAGGTGGCTCTGCCCCCTTGACCCCTGCCACCCTTTGAACAAAGCGAAATTCTTTCAGAATTAACGTAAACTTTATTTTTGTGTAACTTTTTTTATAGATTTACTTTTCCTTATCGGGTAAAAGCTTTGTCATGCTCTTTGCGCATATCGCCATTGTTGAGGCGTTGTGCAGGAACGCTGATGTTCCCGGTGCGATCATTCCGCAGAAGCCCGTCACGAGCAATGCCGAATTGAACAGAAGTATAAAGCGGTAATTCCTATGTATTCTTTCCATAAGAAGCTCGCTGAGTTCACGCAGGCGCACAAGCTCTTCAAGTCCCGTGCCTCTGAGGGTTATATCCGCAGCTTCCTTTGCAATATCCGAAGCGTCGCTGACTGCTGCCGAAACATTCGCTGCGGCGAGTGCAGGTGCGTCATTTATGCCGTCGCCGACCATAACGACCCGTCTTCCTTCCGCTTTGAGTTTTTCTATCATACCATGCTTGTCCTCGGGGAGCACCTGAGCATAGAACTCGGTTATGCCGAGCTGCGAAGCGATCACCTCCGCTGCCTTTGTGCTGTCGCCCGTGAGCATTATGACGCTCTCAAAGCCGCTCTTTTTCAGCTTTTCAACAACGTCCCTTGCTTCGGCTCTCGGAGGGTCTGCAATGCAGAGCGCAGCCGAAAGCGTATCGCCGACAGCAAGATATACTACCGAGCAAGCACCCGACTGTTCATCTATCTTTTCCTGCTGCTCCAAGGTTATCTCAACGCCCTCGTCCTCGCAGACAAAGTGCTTGCTGCCGATGACAGCACGTTCACCGTTGAGTGTTGTTGCGATGCCGTGAGCAACGATGTAGTTGACCTCGGCGTGTTCCTCCGCATGGTCAAGTCCCTTATCCGCAGCGACCTTTACGATAGCCTTTGCTACACTGTGAGGGAAATGCTCTTCGAGGCAGGCTGCGATCCTGAGCGCTTCGTCCTCGGAATATTTTCCGAACGGGATGACCCTTTCGAGAACGGGTTCTGCGTTTGTGAGCGTACCCGTTTTGTCGAACACGATAGTATCCGCCGAAGCAAATTCCTCGAGATATTTTCCGCCCTTTACGGTGATGTCCATATCTGCGGCTTCTTTTATCGCCGAGATGACGGCAATAGGCGTTGAAAGCTTTATTGCGCAGGAATAATCGACCATGAGCATGGAGACTGCCTTTGTGATGTTCCGTGTGAAAAGCAGCACGAGACCGAAGCTGATAAAGCTGAAAGGGACAATTCTGTCCGCAAGCTTTTCCGCACGGCTCTGAACGCCTGCTTTGAGGTTTTCCGAGTTGTCGATAAGCTCTATTATCCTGCTCAGTTTTGTACCTGAAGAAAGCTCTCTTACCGCAACGGCAACGCTGCCCTCCTCGACTGCTGTGCCTGCAAAGACCGAGTTTCCGACCGTTTTCATAACGGCAAGCGGCTCGCCCGTCATTGCAGACTCGCAGATATAAGCTTCGCCCTCGGTGATCTCGCCGTCGACGGGGATAACGCTGCCCGTGCGGACACGGATAACATCGCCCTTTCTCAGCTCGGACATCGGGATAAGCACATCTGCGCCGTCCTGAACGAGCCATACCTTGTCGGTCTTTACCGCAAGGCTGTCTGCGAGTGCGGCTTTCGTTCTCGCTCTCGTATAATCTTCGAGAAGTCCCGAGATATTCAGCAGGAACATTACCGTGCCTGCGGTCTTGTAGTTCTTTTGGATAAGGCAAGCGCCTATCGAAGCACCGTCAAGCACATCGACCGTGAGCTTTCCGTCAAGCAGGGTCTTTATGCCCTTGAAAACATATCTCAGTCCGTTATAGATGATGATATATTTTCTTATGCACATCGGAATAAGCAGCTTTGAAGCTATCTTTTTCAGCGTGACATTGAAGATACTGTCCCTGAAATCACGGTCTATCTCGGAAATGCTGTAATCCGAGCCGCCCGGGATGATCTCCATTTTTCTCGGGTCAAGGCTCGAAATGAGCTTTATCACATTGCTCCGTGAGCCTTTCTTGTAATAGATAAGTATACCGCCGTTTTCGCTGTGTATCTCCGCATCGGTGACGAAGGCTTCGGAGGTTATGCGCTTATAGATGCTGTATTCCAGCTCCTTATCGAACGCAAAGCCGCCGCAGCGGAATCTTATACGGCAGGGCTTGTCATAAACTATTTTAAAGTTCATCAGTCATCATTTTCTTCCTGATCAATTCCTGCCTCGGTCTTTGCATCATAGCAGATGTCCGAAGCTTCGTCCTTCATATTCTGGAAAGCTTCCTTTGCATCGTGAGAAAGCTTCATTCCCTTTGCAAGTCCCGAAACAGCGAGCTGACGGGTCTTTTTTGCGGTGAGTATCTTCTTGCCTACGATAACCGCTGCCGCACCGCCGAGAGCGCAGAGAAACTTCTCATTTTTGAAAATATTTGCCATAATAAAACACTCCTTGATTTATATTTTTGACCGAGAATGCTGAAAAAGACAAGTAAAGTCCTATGTTTTCAGGTCTGACATTTTTTTGCATCATTCGATCAAAATTTCTTACTAAAATATTATACTAAAATTTTTTTCATGTCAAGAGTTCTTTTATGAAAAATCCGTCAAAAAGTATAGATTTTTTGTATTTATCAAGTTAGTTTTGATTAACTTTTAAGTTAGATTGAATTAACTTTTTCTGTACTCGGACGTTACTTCGTCCCAATTCCGCAAAGCTGTCTCCGCAACCTTCGGGTCATACATAAGACCGATGTTTTTCTCTATCTCGCTGCGGCAGATATCGAGCGGAAGTGCTTTTCTGTATGCTCTTGCCGAAGCCATAGCGTCGATCGAGTCGCAGACGGCGATTATCCTTGCGCCGAGGGGAATTTCCTCACCCTTTGCGCCGAACGGATAGCCTTTTCCGTCCCAGCGTTCGTGGTGGTGGAGGATTATAGCGGCTATTCTTGAAAAATGCTGCGATTTTGAGAGTATCTCCGCTCCTATTTCGGAGTGCTTTTTCATCAGCGCCCATTCCTCGTCATTGAGCCGCTCGGGTTTGAGCAGAACTCGGTCGGGAACGCCTATTTTTCCTATGTCGTGGAGATGACCTGCAATATGTATTTCCTGCGTTTCATGATGGGATATGCCCATTTTTCCGCAGATGAAGCAAGCCATATCGCTCACCCGTCGGGAATGGTCGCCCGTATAGGGGTCTCTTGCATCGAGTGCCGAGGTTATACATTCGACAAACTCGTGATACTCAAAATTCAGTTCGCAGTCACAGCTCATTTTCTTCTGTCCTTTCCACAGTGTAGCCAAGTCCTATCACAGTCTGACGGATAGTGAACTCGGAAACGGGGGCTGTCGAATAGACCTCGGCAGTGCCGCTCTTGAAATCGACTTCCGCATACAAGCCCTGTCTGTTAAGTGCATTCGCTATTCTTTCGGCGCAGTTCTTGCAGTGCATTCCGCCGATGCCGACAGTCATTTTATATTTATATTCCGAAAGATCGGTCTTTTTCTCGGCAGCCTTAACATCGTCCGAACCTGCTCCGCAGCAGCCGTGCGCAAGCTTGTTCATATAGCTCTTTATCGCTGTTACGCATACAACGATAAGCACAGCGATTATTATTCCCGTTGCCATTTCGTTCACCCTTTCCGAATGAAATATCCTGTGTTTTTATCTTTTGTCAAGAAGATATTCCGCAAGTCTTTCGACTGTTTTTTTCGAAACGTGGCTGACTATCTTTACCGAATCATCATCAGCCGCATTCGGGTCAAGTCCAAGAACATTTTCGAGAAAATCACGAATGATTATGCAGCTTGTGAAGATCGGGTTCGCAGCTTTGATGCCGCTTTCTGTCAGATTTATCTGACCGTAATGCTCTTTTTCGATATATCCGCTCTCGCAGAGCTTTGCGGTCATTGCGGCAGTGCTTGCTTTGCTCACGCCGACTATTTTTGCAACGTCGGAGGATTTCACCTCGCCGCCGTTCTGACCGAGCTTATATATTGCGAAGAGATATTTTTTCTGGGAATATGTAAGTCCGTTCACTTTTTCTTCTCCCCGTGACAACTGCCGCCGCTGCAGGCGCAGCCATTAGGACAGCAGGAACATTTTCCGCCGCAGAAAGACTTGCCCTTTTTCTTATCCTTATATATCTGCCTTGCTGCCAGAAATACAATTCCCGCAACTATAAGACCGACTATCAAAGTTGACATATTGCCACGACCTTTCTTAAGTTTATAAACTTCTGCGCTCCCGTGATTTTATCGGGAGCGCAGGTGAATTCGGTTTATTGCTTTATGATTTTACCTTAACGTTTGCTGTGAGCTTATTGCTTTCCTTGTAAGGCTTAACAAGCATGTAGATGATGCCTGCAAGGCAGAGGAAAGCAACTATAAGTCCGAGAACATTTACGTTGCCGGTGAAGAGATTGCCGAACTGGTTGATGCAGAGTGCAACAACATAAGCGAATCCGCACTGGTAGCCGATAGCGAATGCTGTCCACTTGCCGTTGTTCATCTCTCTCTTGATAGCACCCATTGCAGCGAAGCAAGGTGCGCAGAGGAGGTTGAATACGAGGAACGAGTAGCCTGTAACGCCTGTGAATGCAGCGCCGATAGCGTCATAAACGCTGCCCTCTCCGCCGCCGTAGAGGATACCCATTGTACCAACGATATTTTCCTTAGCAACAAGACCTGTGATGGAAGCAACAGTTGCCTGCCAGTTGCCCCAGCCGAGCGGCTTGAAGATCCAAGCAAGTACGCCGCCGATAGCAGCAAGGATACTGGAGTCGATCTCATCTTCGGAAAGCATACGGAATGTTCCGTCAACTACGCCGAAGTAGGTTGTGAACCATACAAAGATCGTAGAAAGGAGGATAACCGTACCTGCCTTCTTGATGAATGACCAGCCTCTTTCCCACATTGAACGGAGAAGATTTCCGACAGTAGGAAGATGGTATGCAGGAAGTTCCATTACGAACGGAGCAGGGTCGCCTGCGAACATCTTTGTCTTCTTGAGCATGATGCCCGAAACGATGATCGCAGCTGCACCGATGAAGTATGCGGAGGTTGCAACGATAGGAGAACCGCCGAAGATAGCACCTGCGATCATTGCGATGAAAGGAACCTTAGCGCCGCATGGAATGAATGTTGTTGTCATAACTGTCATTCTTCTGTCACGTTCGTTTTCAATGGTTCTTGAAGCCATGATACCCGGAACACCGCAGCCTACGCCGACAAGCATAGGAATAAAGGATTTACCCGAAAGACCGAACTTTCTGAAAATTCTGTCCATTACGAATGCGATACGGGACATATAACCGCAGGCTTCGAGGAATGCAAGAAGAATGAAGAGTACGAGCATCTGAGGTACGAAGCCGAGGACTGCACCAACACCTGCTACGATACCATCGAGGATAAGTCCGCTGAGCCAATCTGCGCAGTTTACGGATTCAAGCAGGTCGCCGATAAGAACAGGAACACCGGGGACCCATACGCCGTAAGCAGCAGGGTCGGGGTCTGCACAATCATACTTTACAAATGCATCAACTGCATCTGCAAGGTCTGCACCCGTTGCTTCAACATCTTCCGTTGCAAGAGTTTCTTCATCTTCAACGGTGTATGTAACTGTATCTGCTTCTGTGAAGTTAGCAGCAAGAGCGTCAAGCTCTGTCTTAGCTGTGTCAACATCAAATGTTTCGGATTCGCTGTCGATAGCTTCTTCAACGGCTGTTGTATCAATGCCGTTTTCCTGAGCCTTTGCGATAAATGCTTCAATAATCGCAGGAGCATCGCCGTATTCCTCAGCAGCCTCTTCGTAAGCACTTGTGCCGATTCCGAGGAGATGCCAGCCGTCGCCGAAAAGTCCGTCGTTTGCCCAGTCAGTTGCGGAAGCACCGACTGTGACCATTGCTATGTAATAAACAAGGAACATTACACAGGCGAAAATAGGAAGACCGAGGATTCTGTTTGTAACGATCTTATCGATCTTATCGGAAGTCGTAAGTCCGCCCTTGTTTTTCTTTTTATAACATTCCTTAATAATAGTGCCGATGTAGATGTAACGCTCATTGGTGATGATGCTCTCTGCATCGTCGTCCATTTCCTTTTCGGCAGCTTCGATATCCTGTTTGATATGATCCATTGTCTCGCTGTCGATCTTGAGCATTTCAAGAACCTTTTCATCACGCTCAAACACCTTGATAGCGTACCAGCGCTGGTTCTGTTCGGGAAGATCATGGAGAACAGCTTCCTCGATGTGTGCGATAGCGTGTTCAACGCAGCCGCAGAACTTGTGCTGTGGGATCATCGGTTCTTTTGCCTTTGCAGCAGCGATAGCAGCTTCGGCAGCTTCTGTAACACCTGTTCCCTTAAGAGCGGAAATTTCAACTACCTTGCAGCCGAGTTCCTTTGAGAGCTGTTCGATATTGATCGTATCGCCGTTCTTGCGGACGATATCCATCATATTGATAGCGCATACAACAGGGATTCCAAGCTCAACGAGCTGTGTTGTAAGGTAAAGGTTTCTTTCAAGGTTCGTACCATCGATGATGTTGAGGATCGCATTCGGACGCTCACCGATGAGGTAGTTTCTTGCAACAACTTCTTCAAGTGTGTAAGGCGAAAGCGAATAAATGCCGGGAAGGTCGGTGATGATAACATCCTTGTGACCCTTCAGCTTACCCTCTTTTTTCTCAACGGTTACACCCGGCCAGTTACCAACGAACTGGTTGGAACCTGTGAGGGCATTAAAAAGCGTTGTTTTGCCTGAGTTCGGATTTCCCGCAAGCGCAATTTTAATTTCCATATCCAATTTATCCTTTCTTGATGTTAGTTTAGACTAACTTTATTAGTCATTGCTAACCAATATGCAAAATAAATAAAAGTTAAGCGATCTCGATCATTTCAGCATCAGCTTTACGAAGCGAAAGCTCATAGCCTCTGACCGTAACTTCAACAGGGTCGCCAAGAGGAGCTACCTTACGGATATAGATCTCAGTTCCCTTTGTGATACCCATGTCCATGATCCTGCGCTTTACAGCACCCTCGCCGTTAAGCTTCTTTACAGTGACAGTTGAACCGATCGCAGCGTTTTTCAGTGTCATTTCCATCTCTCCTTCATTCATTTAAAATATGCATCAAGCAAAGACCCGTTTTTTTCACAGATCTTAATGCAAATTTACAAAGCTCAATAATTCCGAATTCCGCATTCCGAATTCCGAATTAAAAATCATACCATGATCTTGCAAGCCATTTCCTTTGAAACGGCAACTCTTGATTCCTTGACATTGACGATAACATTTCCGCCGATCTCGCTGACGACTGTTACCGTTCCACCTGCAACGAAGCCAAGATTTTCAAGGAATTTTCTTGTATCGGGGTTTCCTCCGACCTTCTTGATGATGTTTTCCTCACCCGTATTGGCAAGCGTAAGCGGCATCATAGCTTCACTCCTTTTTATATCGTTAGATTTCGCTAACCTTATGGCCAAAAGTTTTCGGAAAAACCCCGCAAACCGCCCAAACATGACTTTTTGCGACGATATTTCCGCAAACTCCGACCTTACATTAGCTTTTGCTAACCTTTGAACTTTAAGTACGGTCAGTAACTGCTAACTATGTTAGCTTTTACTAACCATACTTATAATACTATCATTTTACTCCGTTGTCAATAGTTTTTCGCAGATTTGTATATCTGCACAAACTCACACAGTTAGTTTTAGGTAACTTTGTTAGCCTTTGATAACCGTTCATATTTGGGTAAAAAATGAGTAATTATTCTGTAAGAGCCTTGCCCAAAGCCTTGCACTTTTCAAGGTCGTCATCGGACGGAGCATCGTTTGCAATAACGCCCTCGCCGCCAGCGAGAACAGCTCCGTCAGACTCAACTCTGGTTTCCCAGTTTCTCATCCATTCGCCGTCGCCCCAGCCGTAAGAGCCAAAAAGTCCGACCTTTTTGCCGCTGAGCCTGCTCTCGATCTCGGTGAAGAACGGGTCAAATTCGCTTTCTTCAAGCATTTCAGCACCCATTGCAGGACAGCCGAATGCGACAGCGTCATAATCATCAACATTGCCCGAAAATTCGGAAACTGCGAAAAGCTCTGCGTCCGCACCCTCTGCGACTGCCTTTGCCATAGCCTCGGTATTGCCTGTACCGCTCCAATAAATTACTGCTGTTTTCATAAACTTTGTCCTCCTATGATAAATTCTTTGACTGAACGAGGGTCTGATAAATGTCAGCTCCCCCATTTAATTTATTGCACAGAAAATTTCTGCACCTATCGTAATCCGCAAATGTGCGCCGAGCATTCTCAACGCTTCCGTAGACCTTCCAAGCACCGCAGAACTTGAAATTTTCGCCCTTGTTCTCAATAAAGCCAACAACATCCTCAACGGGATATCCAAGGAAAATGCCGATCTCGTGGGGGAAGCTCCCACTGTCGCCGATGCGCTCCGAAAGTCTGTCAAGGCATTCCCCGACCGTCATATCCGAGGTGTAGCCATAGCGTTCGAGTATTGCTCTGACCGCACTGTCCGAAAGGCGTTTTGCAAGCTGTTCCCTGCTGTAAACAAGTATGAGCGAGCGGTTTTTGCATCTGCACAATATCCTGCTCGCAAGTCCCATCGCCGCAGTCCTGCGGTTAAAATACTGTGAGTGAAAATCAAGGTCAAATTCCGAAGATGAAAGCGAAAACAGGCTTGCGCACTTTATCCCGAGCAGGGTCGGTGCTGTATGGAACGCAAGCTTTCGTCCGAAGCTGGTATACTCTGCCTTTGACATACTATCACCTCATTTTTTGATTAGCTGTTGCTAACTACACTGTACAGCTGCATTTGTTTTCACAAAGGCTTCTCAACATCTCACTGAAAGGTCATTTTCAAAAAGCCTCATCTTGCAGCCGACTATTATATGTATTATGCTCATTTTGCTGCAAATAATCCTCAAAAAGCTTAAATTTGCAAAGCATTTTTCGCAATATGGGCATCCGCCGACTTATAATACTAATTTTTAATCAAAGTGTAGACAAAAAATCGGCGCAAAATCCATTTATTCGAGATTTTGCTTGATTTTTTGTACACTTTCAGTTTAAAAATAAGTATAAACTGCGCTTTAAAGATATATCCGCAGCAAGCCAAAATTCGGCATTTTATTTGGTTAGCACTTGCTAACCTGTACACAGTATAACACGGCACAGTAATGTTTGTCAAGTATAACTTCACTGTACCGCAATAATTTTATTTAAGATCAAATGCGCAGGTTCATTTCTTTTTATGATAGGTCTCGATATGCGTTTTAAGATGCTCAAAGGATTCCTGGCTGAAATTATGTTCAAGTCGGCAGGCGTCCTCGGCAGCCGTTTTTTTATTGACGCCGATGCCAACGAGCCAGTCGGTGAGGACTGTGTGGCGCTCATAAACGCTCGCTGCGGCGGCTCTGCCCTCCTCGGTAAAGGTTATATAGCCGTCCTTGTCCATTTTTATAAAGCCGCCCTCTTTGAGAAGCCCTACCGCACGGCATACACTCGGCTTTGAAACGCTCATCTCATTTGCGATATCAATAGAGCGGACATCGCCTTTCTGACTTAAAATATATATGGTTTCGAGGTAATCTTCACCCGATTGTCTGAGCTTTGACATAGGTTCTCCTTTACTTTAATGTTTGATTTGAAACAAAATGTACATCTTGCATTTATATTTTACCACTTCACCGCAGTGTTTGTCAAGCTAAACTGAAAAATTTCCTGCAAATTTTGTTATTCCGCCGCCATCCGATGATTTTGGAGCTTTTTTGCCCGATCATGCCAAAATTCCATTATATGTTGATTTTTGCGTTAGGATATGGTAAAATAAAAGCATACAAAACACTCGATTTTTGGAAAAGGAGGTTAAAAAATGGACAAAAACAACGGATTTATCTGGGCATTGAGCCTTATTGTGATATCGGTCATATCGCTGACGCTTTCGATCACAAATCTTGTCGGAGCAAAGCTTCCCGACGCTGTCACTATCGTGCTTGCCATTGCTGATATTATCGCACTTCCGTTTTTGGTTTATACATCTGTCAAAAAACTTAAGAAATAAGCTCGCTTAAAAAAGTCGCTAATACTAATTTTTAATCAAAGTGTAGACAAAAAATCGGCGCAAAAGCCATATATGCGAGCTTTTGCTTGATTTTTTGTACACTTTCAGTTTAAAAATTAGTATAAAAATACTCTTACTAAAAAGCAAAGCCGCCGCACCCGTTCTGAGTGCGGCGGCTTTATTGGTATTCTGTCTTTGCTTAGTATGATTTATCTTCTGTTGCCAAAACCTGTGATCTTTGTCTGTTCTGTGCCGTTCTTGCCTGTGAAGGTGAGGTTATTTTCCCTTTCATCATAAATATGACTTGATGTACCCTTTATAGCTGTCAGGCAGTCAGATGTGACATTATACAATGTAAGGTTCTTCTTGGCTGTGAGCGTATATGACTTTGTGTTGCTGATCGTTATGTTCTCGAACGTGATGTCACAGTTTACTGTTATTGCCGAAATATTTGAAAGGAAGAGCGTATTGCCTGAACCACCGATGTAGACGAAAACTGCCTTTGTGGGGAATACGAACTTCGTCACATAGAGATCGTCATTGATGGTGAGAACGTAATTCTTACTTTCATTCATTGCTGCAAATGCCTCTTCAAGGGTTGCAAAGCTTCCAATCTTATTTCCGTCAGCTTTAAGAGATACTGCTTCGGTATTGACAGCCTTGATCTCCTTGCCGTAAGGCTTAGCTGTAAGATCATTGTTCGCTGATGTTTTATTCGTGATCCTTATATAATTTGTAATGTCATACTTTGCACTTGAATAAAGAACAGTCTTTCCGCTCGGAAGAGTTATAGCGCTGCCATTACCATCAAGAACAGTGATATCAAGGTATTTGTCCAAACTGCCGACACCCGAAGTAGTCACCTTTGCAAATGAACCGTTATTATCGACAAGACCAATCGATGCATCTCCAACGAAGTACGTAGCCGTAAATGTTGATTTTGCATTGGGGAGTTTGAACTTTCCTTCAAAGTATGTTACGCCGGTGACATTTCCCGTTACGGTAAGAGGTTCGTATGCCATCAAATTAGCGATCGATGCAATGCTGTCTACGGTATTTTCTTCTTTATTGGAGAAGATCGAATTCTTTCCGCCCTTTACTGCGCCGATATTTGATACGAAACAACCATCGCTGAACGCCAGACCCTTTCCTGCCGCAACAGTTATTGCAAGCGGCTTTGCGTTTGTTCCTTTTATGGGAACATAAAAGAATGTATTAGTTGGAATTGCCAATGCAGTCATATTGAGGTCAAGGCTTCCCTCGCCATTAAATATAATACTGATGGCATTTTTGGGGAGTGTGAGCTTTGAAACAGCAATGCTGTCGTTGAGCTGTATTGTATAATTTCCCGCAGAGTTTCCGATCTGCTTGAAAGCGAGGTCAAGGTTCGGGAATTTTCCGAGCACCTCGCTGCCGTCCTCGAGCAGGGTCACTGCTTCGGCGTATTCGGCTCTGATCTCCTTGCCATAAAGGGAAGCAGTAAGCTTCTTTCCGGTCATGCTTGTGTTTACGATCTTTACTCTTTCGGTGAAGTTATCCTTTCCGCCTGCAAAGAGGAGAGTTTTTCCACCTGCAATATTGATCGGATCGAAACCGCTATTGATGATCCTCACCCTTAATTCGCCGTTTGCGTCAACATTGCCGACAGTAACCTTGGCGATCTTTCCGTCGATATCGCAGAGAACGATCTCGCCCGTTCCGAAGTTTGTGATATTAGCTGTGTTTTTCGGATCCATGAGCCATAATGCACCGTTAAAATGTGTTACTGCGGTGACACTGCCGTCAACGTCAAGTGGAATACCATCAGCAACATTTACCTCGCCGAAGGTCGAAATACCATTGATCGTAGCATAACTGCTGATATTGAGAACAGATGTCTTTGTTCCCTTAACTGTTATATTATTTGCTTTAGAGAGGTCAAGCTTCTTTCCTGCCGCAACGGTTATAGCAAGCGGCTTTGCATTTGCGCCGACAAGATTGGTCTCGAACGTTGTATCGACAGGCAGAGCGAGTGCTGTCATGTTGAGTTTAAGATAATCTGTGCCGTCAAATGTAATGCTCTTTGCGGTTTTCGGGATAGTGAGCTTTGAAACGGTGATGTTCTCATTGAGCGTTAATGTATAGTCCTTTGAAACATCGTTCACAGCCTTGAGCGCAAGGTCAAGGTTAGGATAATTTTTCGCATCAGTGCCATCGTCAAGAGTTATCGCACCCGCATATTCGGCTCTGATCTCCTTGCCGTAAAGGAAAGCGGTGAGCTGCTTTCCGGTCGTGCTTTCGTTTACGATCGTTACTCTTTCGGTGAAGTTATCCTTGCCGCCTGCATAGAGGAGAGTCCTTCCGTCTGCGAGCGGGAGCGTGCTGGAGTAATTATCGACGATCTCCATTCTCAGTTTACCGTTATCGTCAATATTGCCGACAGTTAACTTGGCGATCTTTCCGTCGATCTCGTAAAGGACGACTTTTCCCGTTCCGAAGTTTGTGATATTCGCTGTATATTTCGGATTTTTGAGATATAAATCGCCGTTAAAGTGTGTTACTGCGGTGACATTGCCGTCAACGGAGACTGCAGTGCGATCGGCAACATTTACCTCGCCGAATGTCACAATACCATTGAGCCTAGCATAATCGTTAATATTGAGAACAGAGGTCTTTGTTCCCTTAACTGTTACCTTAAATGCTTTGGAGAGGTCAAGCTTCTTTCCTGCCGCAACCGTTATCGCAAGCGGCTTTGCATTCACGCCGTAGAGCACGGTCTTGAACGTTGTATCGACAGGCAGAGTGAGCGCTGTCATATTGAGGTTAAGAGAACCTGTGCCGTCAAATGTGATGCTCTTTGCTGTTTTCGGAATAGTGAGCTTTGAAACAGTGATGTCCTCATTGAGCGTTAATGTATAGTCCTTTGAAACATCGTTCACAGCCTTGAACGCAAGGTCAAGGTTAGGATAATTTTTCGCATCAGTGCCATCGTCAAGAGTTATCGCACCCGCATATTCGGCTCTGATATCCTTGCCGTAGAGAAAAGCATTGAGCTGCTTGCCCGATGTCGACAGATTCTTAACTGTGACCTTGCCGGTAAAGTCTGTCTTTCCGCCTGCGGTAAGTATCGATCTGCCGTTTTGGAGCTTAATAATATTATTACTGCTGTCAACCAAGCAAACTATGATCTCATCGACAACATCAGTCAAAGTGACCTTTGCATTTTTTCCGTCAGCATCTGTAAGGATAACGCCTGCACCCTCAGCCTTTGTTATGACTGCGGCAGACTTTACATTCGGCAATGCAATGCTGCCTCGGAGGAGCGACAATGCCGTAACATTTCCCTTTACTGTAAGTACCGCATCGTTTCCGACGGTTATTCGTTCAAATGTTGCAATGCTGTCAACGGTATTGTTCCGGAGTACATAAAGCTTTGATGTATTTGTACCCTTTACTGCGCCGATATTTGCTGCGTCACGACCTATAAGAAGTGTCTTTCCTGCCGTAACGGTAATAGCAAGCGGCTTTGCGTTCGTTCCGATAACATCGATATAGAAGGATGTGTTTACGGGAATGGACAGTGCCGTCATATTGAGCTTAAGAGTACCCGAGCCGTTGAATACAATAGTGTCTGCTGTTTTGGGGAGCGTGAGCTTTGAAACCTCTGCGTCCTCATTTAATGAAATTGCATACTGCTTATTCGGGTCGGTCACTGATTTGAGAGCGAGGTCAAGATTTGGGAATGACCTCGTTTTGTCACCGTCATCGACCGTTATGGCTCCGCCGTATTCAGCCTTGATCTCCTTGCCGTACAGATATGCATTGAGCGGCTGACCGGATGGAGTTTGGTTGGAAACCGTCACATTACCGGTGAAGTCCTTTGTTGAGCCTGCCCAGAGGATAGTTCTTCCGCTTTCAACTGCGGTAAAATTTGTAGTATTCGGATCGACCAGCTGAACATTAAGGTACTCGTCAACATCGGCAACAGTCACCTTTGCATTTTTGCCGTCATGGTCATAAAGGCGAACAGTACCCTTTCCGAATGTCGTGATAGTTGCTGTGTACGTCGGATCTTTGAGCCACAAGTCGCCGTTGAAAAGCTTAACGCCCGTTACATTGCCCTCGACCGAGACAGCCACGTTGTCAGCAACGTTTACCTTGCCAAAGGTGGAGATACCGCCGACTGTAAGGTAATTATTGATATTGAGAACAGAGGTATTTGTACCCTTTACTGTTACAGCTTCGCCGTAATGCGTGAATGAATTGTAATCAAGCGTCTTGCCTGCCGCAACGCTGATGGTGATAGGCTTGAGATTTTCGCCGTCTCCCCAGATATCGAACGTTGTATTAACAGGGACAGCAAGCGTTGTCATATCGAAGCTGATCTTTACCTTGGGGCTGCCTACAATCCAGAAACTTGATACATTTGTCGGAATAGCAAGCTTTGTTATGGTCATTTCCTGATTGAGGGAAACCTTAACGTCCTTGCCGCTTCCGTTCTTTTTGATGTATGCAAGGGCTTCATCGAGCGTGTCAAAGCCCGTTTTGGAGCCGTCTATAATAACGGAGACTTTTGATTCAAATTCAATGTTAAGGGTGTCTTCCTGACAGTTTACAAGATATCTGAGGTAGTAATTTCCTTTTTTGTCAAGATTGAGCTTATAGGACTTATTATTTATAAGGATATCTCTTCCCTTAGCATATTCTCCCGAGTCATATATCTCTATATAATAACCTTTTGTATAATATTCTCCGCTTTCAAAAATAGCGTCCGGCTCAACCTGCTGATCTGCATCATATTCCGAATTTCCGTCAACTGCGAAAACCATAAGTCCGTCGTCGAATACAAGCTTTACATATTTGGAAAGCTCGTCATAGTCCCACTTTTCTTCAACAAGCTCTGCGTTGATGTTTGAACTGCCGACCGTATATTTACTTATTAAAAATCTATGGTACACATCATCGAGCGTCGGATTATATTCCAAATCGTTTATCATAAGCTTGTGATCTATGAGATCATCAATTTTAACCTTGAACTCGATGACCTTTCCGCTTTGGACAAAAGTGCCGTTTTCTATTGCACCGCCGTTAACATAGCCTGTTATGCCGCTGCCCGCATTGTATATATATCCCCGGTTTGTGTTTGCAATGATGATCGTTGCCGTACCGTTTACGCTTGTAAGATAAAAGTCTGCCTCATATACTCTGTCGCTGTTAAACGAGCCGACTGCCTCTACTCCGTTTACGCATAAAGGTCCCTGGGCAACCTCACTTTCGCCGGCTGTGATGCGTACCTTCATACCTACGGGGTAATAATCGTCGTTTGTGAGCGGATCATCATAATTGGGTTCGCCGCTTTCGGTGCTGTATGGGTAAACACTTATACTGCTTACCTTATCAAGCTTGACATACTTCGCAAGCTCTTCCTCGCTCCAGCTGCTGTCAGCAAGGTCGATGTCAAGTTTTGCACCGTTTTCCTCAAAATCAACAAGATCGAGTTCATCCCAAAAGCAGGTATAGTCATCGTTATAATACTTTTCAACATTGCATGTTGCACCTGTGCATGTATAATTGATCTTTTTGTTGAGGATATCCTTGATCCTTACGGAAACTCCGAGCTCATCGCCTGCATATACAGTCACAGAGGAGCTTTCTGCGGGTTCGCCGTTTACATAAAGCGTCAGCGCATCATCGTTAACGTTGACAGTACACTTTGCTTCGCCGGAAACATAATCCGTATCAGAAACGGTAAGGAATTCTGAAGAATACAATAACGTCATATCGGAGTCATAAGTGTACTTCAATGACTTTCCGTTTATTCCGACTGCCGTAAATCCGGTAGCTGTCGGGTTTTTCATTCCCTTAAGGAAAATATAGCTGGGATAGCCGAAAGAACCGTTGTCGCAGTTGGTAAGATCGGCTGTATAGGAAACATCATCGATGGAAACGATGTTCCACATGTGCGGACCGCCTGCATTACCCGTAGCAATAGCACAACTTATGGAAGAATTCTTGAAAGTGCTGAGGTCGCAGAGATACTTGAATGCCTTTGAATAGCCCTCGCATACGATGTTGGTCGTCGGGTCGTTGTCAAAAGCATAGATTATCTGCCAGGGGTCGCCGTAATCTCTGTCGTTCTTCACTGCGTCATGATCGTATTCAACAAGATCGCATATCGTCGTGAGATATCCGTAAAGCTTGGAATAATCGCTTAATTTTGCATAATTATCCACGATCTCTTTTGCATTTGCTGCAGCATTTGAAGCAGCACCCGTCTTTGCTGTATCGACAGTATATTCACCCGAACCTGCATAATCAGCCGAAACAGTAAAGCTGAATATAAAATTCTTATATGAAGATGAATCATGCCTTACATATATGCCTTCGGTCTTATCATACCAATACAAATCATAGGGAAGATCGCTGAGAAGTGCCTTGTGTATCTTCCTGAAGGATTTATCGGAATATACCCACTGATTGGTCGTTTGTAATTCTATCGCAGTACTTGCTCTCTTACCGCTTGCGATCTGGGCGATGATGGGTTTAAGGCTGTTGTAAATCTCCTTTTCTCCCGCCGTTGTAAGGCTTTGGTATCCGTAATTCGGATTTGAAAAGGTCGCAATATCGGTGTACCCATAGAAAACTCTGTCAACATATTCGCTGAAAAGCTCATCGCTGTCGGCAAGCTCATTGTCATCATCGCTGATCCATGCTTCCTGCATAACTGCTTCATTTTTGTCTGATTCATCGCCGTCCGAAGCAGCTTCGTCCTCATCGGAGCCGTTTTCACCGCCGTCAGAGCTGTTTTCATCGCCGTTGTCGGTGTCGTTCTGATCTTCACCGTTGTCGGCATCGTTCTGATCGCCACCGCTGTCGGAGCTGTTTTCGTCTGCGGCAGTGCTTTCTTCTGCGCTTACAGCCATACCAATGCCGTTTGAAATTCCCATTTCGCCGAACGGCATAGGAGTAAGCACGAGCAGAAATGCGGTAAGCCCTGCAACGAGTCTGCTAAAGCCTGTTTTTTTCTTCATTGCTCTTTCCCCCTCTATAATAAGTAGGTGTATATCAAATAAGATAAGCTTATTTTTGACATACTTTTATGGATGAATTATTTTATGCTACTATTTTACCACAGCGACAGAAAATGTCAAGCAATTATAGGCAAAAAAGCAACTTTTTATTGTAATTTTTTGAATAAAAAGTTATAACAGACGTCAAAAACACAGAATTTTGCAACAAAAGCGTAATAAAGCTCCGCCAAAACCATACAGACAGCGGCTGTCACTCTTACTTTATCTGTTCAAGGATAGACGGGTCGATTATCTTGCTGTCCTCTGCAAGGAAAAGCACCTTTGTGATGATCTCCGCTGTCTTGGGGTCTTCGTCTGCGAACGGCAGGAAAAGCTTGCCCCTATGCTGCGAATGAACGGGCAGGATGTTTATCATAGCTCCGCCCTTTTTGTGGATAACTCCGCTGCCGAGGTGAAGCGTATATTCGCCGTATTTGCCGCTGATAAAGGCGTGGCTGCCTTTGAGGGTGACATTCGTGAGTTTGAAGAGCGGCAGTGTGAACTCGATGAGCGCAGCACGCATCTCCACCGTGGAATGGCTCGTTTCGGGGTCGATTCCGCCTGCGTGTGCAACGCTCACAGCCATATCGACATCACGCATTACCTCGGAAAAGATCACATCGGGGATATTCTTTATGGCAATGGCACTCCCTGTTTTCCTGTCGGTAAACTCCACCCATTCGAGGGTCGGCGCTTCAATATCGGCAGGCGTGAACCAGTCAGCCATCGCATATATCCTCGCAACGATGTTTTCCTTATAGTAAACCTTCTGAAGACCGTCCTCGACATCTGCCACCCAGCGGCGTGATTTAAGGCACGCAACGGTCTTTGCAGGCTGTATCTGATTTCCAGAATAGCGGAGAGAATACGTCATTTCCGCTTCTTCGGCGGTCTTTACATAAAGCTCCCTGAACACCTGCTTGAACGGCTGAACGATGCCCTTGACGAAAAGCAGCTTCTGATAAGCCGACCAGCTTCCGTCCTTGCAGAGCGCATAAGGGTGAGCAACTATAACATTGTCGCTGTCGGAAAGCTTCACTGTATTGCCTGCATGATCTGTCAGCCCGTTTCCGCTGAGGAAGCCGAGCTTTTCGCCGCATCCGAACAAGAGATCTTTGATAATGGGCAGGACAACGGGGTTGTTTCGCAGAATATTCAGCTCGCCGACCGTGAACTCTGTGCTGTCCTCCATTGCCTGCTCAAACATTGCCCTTGTGCGGCGGTACTGCTCGGTGAGTTTTTTCTTCGTATCGCTGAGCCGTACAACATACTCGTTCTTTTTGAGCTTTGCGGGAACTGATCTGAGAGTTTTGCCGTCCTTTGTGCATATTATGTCAGTCTTGCCCCTATCGTCAACACAAAGTCGGAATGTCGTTCCGTCGATCTCCTTATCATTGAACAGCTCCCTGCTGTCGTCGATGAGCTTTGTTTCCATTCGCAGTGTAAGTCTTGTAACATCGGCATAGCCTGCGTTTATGGAAAGGTTCTGCATTGCGGTCTCGACAGCTTTTTTCTCGCTCGCACTTCTTTGAGAGCCGAACTTTTTGCTTTCCTTCAGAAACTGCCGGAAATACAGATAGCGTGCGCAGATATCGTCCTCGTCCTTTATCGGGATAAGCGCATAAGCCATAAGCAGTTCCTTGCTGCGCTTTTCGGCGATGGTTTTCACGGTCTCCTCGGCGTTCATTTTGCCGAGGACTGCATCGGCATATTTTCTTGCACGGGAATGCTTTGAACCGTCGGAAATATACTTCGCCGAATCATAGATCACATCAAAGTGCTTCTGCCCGAGCGTTTCATAAGCCGACCTGAACCAGCTTATATCGAATGCACCTGCGTTCAGCTCCTCGTCCGTGAGCGGCGTATATTTTGCGATAACAGCCTTGCGCTTGTCATCAAAGCTTTCATTCATATGCGCAATAAAATAGTAGCAGGCGGAGGAAAAGCCCTCCCAGCCGAGATATTCGCCGATGATGGGAAGCCATTCGGGGGAATACATCGCCGCTTCGATAAGCCTTTTTTCGGAAATGCCCGTGCCTTTGAGCCTTTCACGGAGCTTTTCGGCATTATCGCCCTTTTCGGGAACGCAGACGGAAAGCAGATGGCTAAGCGAACCCTTTTTGGTTCTTGTGCTGCTGTAATAAGAGCGTTCGAGCGCAATTCCGCCCAGTGCGCAGAGTATCTTCACAAAATTATCGATGCCGTAAATTCGTGCTATCTCATCGACAGCAAAGGAATATTCCGTTTCGGTATCGCCTCTCGAAAGCTCCTTTTCAAGCACTGTGGAGATCAGCTTTTCATAGATCTTCTCTGCAAACTTCACAAGATTTTTCTGCTCATCATTCAGGTGCGCAGGGTCGTCGCAGTCAAGGAACGAGCGAAGCGTACTGAGCTTTCTTGACCTTTTCCAACTGCTCTCACGAACGTCAACGGCTTCTTCAAGCTCCCTTATGCCCGCATAGACACACGATATCATTCCCAATGTGTCCTTTAACAGCGGAGAGGTGTAAACTGCCTTATTCGTTTCGGTAAAAATTATCCTGTACATCTGCGCCTCGGTGAGAATGCCCATATAACCTGCCTTGATAATGCTTTCCGCATCCATTGCCCTATATAAGTTAAGCTCGCTGAGACGTTTATCTCTGTAAATATGCACCGTCTTAAAGCCGTCCATATGCTCAAAAGCATAGCGAAGCGGAAAGATATCCTTAAACAGATTTTCATCATAGACGAGGCTGTACCACATACCGCAGAGCAGGAGCTGTGCATGGTGGCACGAGATATAAGGCACACGCACCTCACGCTCTTTTTCACCGTCTGCGGTATTCGTCACAGTTTTGAACAATACCGAAAGGCTGTCTTTCTTGCAGAGCTTTGCCATGACCGAAACGGCAATGCTGACCATATCCTCCTTAGCGCAATGCTTATCGTAAAGATAGCAGCATATCTTATATATAGTATCAAAGCGGAAATATCCGTAACCCACGGTCAAAGGCTCTCCGATAAGCTCTGCCGTGATCTCATTGCAGCCCTTTGCATAGCTGTCCTCCTCGCTGTCACAGCAGAACGAAGCCATCATTCTGATCAGCTTTTCGGGTGACTTTATCTCATCATCATAGAATTTATCCCAGAGCTTTCGGAACGGTATGACCGATCTGCCGTCCTCCTTCGTGCTGAATACGCTGCAGCTGTCCAAGGTCGTCACAGTGCCGTAGTAGCTCTGCGTGAACTCGTCATTGCAATGCTCCTCCACAAGCTTTTCCAGCTTTAAAAGAGCATCTCTCCAGTCCTGTCTGCCGCCCTCGGTTTCGGCGGAAGTATTTTTCGGGAAGTATCTGTCAAACACCTCATCGGCTTTTCTTACAAAGGCTTCGTTTATCTTCGGGATATAAACGTCATTGTCGGTGTAAAGCTCCTCCGCCTTGTCATCGGGCTTTTCATCGGGAAGGATATTTTTCACGAGTATCTTCTCGGCAGCGGATATGTTTTCAAGCTTTTCAACGAGCGGCAGACACTTTTCAAAAATGCTCCTGCGCTTTTCATCATCGGAAAGCCGCATTATCATATCGAGGGCGGCTGTGCGCTTTTCCTCCTTTTTGTCGGAAAGGAGCCTGCCGAGCGTTCCGAAAAGCGCATCATCGTTCTGCTTCATGAGCAGCTCTATACAGCCCGAGCGCATATCCGAATTTTTGTATCGGAGCATATCTTCAAGCTGCAAATAATTCTCCTCCTCAAGCTTGACCTCGCTTATGGCTCTCAATGCGATCGTTCTTGTGCGATCCTCCTTGTCGCAGACCTCGGCTGTGAGCAGTCTGCGCTGAACGTCGGTCTCGGGCTGTGTAAGAAGAAGTATGAGAACGCTTGCTCTTGCGCCGCCGTCGAGCTGTGGGATAAGCGCAGCGGCCTCGTCTATTTTATCATTATCGTGCAGTGCGCTTGCGATGTATGCGAGCCTTAATACCACCTCCGAGCGTTCAAGCGCTTCCTTGTTCCACGGAAAAATGCAGGGCGAAAATTCAATGCTTTTCTTTGTGATGCCCCGATATATCTCCATGAGCAGCGAATAATACTCCTGCGCTTCTTCGGCACTTTCAAAATATGCTTTGAGCGGCACATACTTCCTCTCGGAAAAATCGAAGTCATTTCTGTAAAATACATCAAATGAATTTCTGCTGACAGCCCTGCCGATCTTTGAAAAGCAGTAATACATAAAGCTCGGCATATACACCGCAAGCACCTTCGGGTCGTCCTTATGCGCTTTTATAACGTCCTTGGAAATGCTGTTCATGAGCTTTGCATTATTGAGCTGCTTTGTCATATAGCCTGCAGTGAGAAGCTGATGCTCCGTTCCGTGTGCAGAATATTTCCTTATCCTGTCAAGCATTTTCACTGCGTCATAAAAGCCTATCGACCAGAGTCCGATATAAATTTTCATCGAGTCCTCGGAGGAAAGACATTCCTCACGGAAGCTTTCATCGCGCAGACAGTCTGCGATAAGCTCAACCGACTTGTCGCTGATGCGCTCAAGCTTGACCGTTTCCTCGTCCGCAAGTCCTATCCATGCTGCGACAGCACGCTTCACCGATGAAAAGCGGATAAGGTCATTTTCAAGCATAACATCAAGCAGTGCGAAAAAAGCCTCCTTTGTGCCCATATCAGCCTTTTCGCATATCGCCTGCCGCAGTCCCTCCTGAAGCCTTGCCGCAAGCAGCAGCTTTCCGAGCTTTTGGTGCAGGTCGGCGTTATGGCATTTCGTCACGGCGGAAATAACAGTGTGATCGGGCTTTATCTCGCTTTCGCACATAATGATATCGGAAACGAGCTTTATCAGCCGCTCATTGCCAAGGTCGATCTCGGCGGCGATCACGATATCCATTTCGTCATAGCTGTAATAATACTCTTTGTGATCGAGCTGTTCGTCCGTGAGATTTTTTCCTTCGATAATATCGCACATATCGGCATCGATCCGGTCGCTCTCATAAAGACTGCAAAGCGCTCCCATTATATTTTCGCATATTATATCGATATCGCCCGTTCTCATAGAGCGCCTGTACAGCGACTTGGAATACGCCCAGTCTCCGATATGATCGGCGATGAAATAAAAGTCGGCTTCCCGTCGGGGATAGATAACGCCGTTAAAAAGGCTGCGGCACTTTGCTTTGAAAAAATCCGACGGCTTTTTGTATGTACCGTTCTTCAAGCCGCTGATAAGCTCATTGTAAAGCTCCGACCTTTTTTCCCTTTTTCCTAAATCCTTAACATCGGCAAAAAAGTCTTTTACATCGCTGTCAAGCTTTTTCTCCGCTTTCAGACGCTCATCCTGCCAGAGTTCAAAATAGTTCCTGCCTATTTTCCTTGCTTCATTGTCATTCAAAATTCCCATTTCACCATATCCTCCCCGTCAGCATCACAAGTCTTATGAATACAACGCTGTCATTTTCCGAAAGCGAGATGCCGTCGGATAAATTTCCTGCTTCGTTTTCCCCTATAAAAATGCGGTAAAGCCCGTCCTCGTAGCTTTGCAGTGCATTTTTAAGTGCGGCTGCTTCATCGGCTGCTTTTCCGCCGTAATTTATCCCGAAGGCTATCTTGCCGACCTCGCTCATATCGCTGATATCGTCCTCGGAAAGCGGAGCGGCATTGCTGCCCTTTGCCAAGCGTTCGTTATACTCCGAAACGCAGGTATGCACCGCCTCCTTTATCAGCTCGCCTACCGTTGACGGCATGTTTTCGAGAAAAAACGGTACCTCCGTTATCCTGCTCCGCTTTTTCCCGAGCTGCTTTATGCTCACCTTTATCGTCATTGCGAACCTCCCCCAAAAATTATTTTCTCATATTTTCAGCATATCTGCCGAATGTTTCCGAATATCTGTCGCCGAAGGTCACGCTCGTCATCTCGGAAAACGGCAGCTCAACATCGTCCTGCCATATCCCGTCTGCATCAAGGGGAGAAAATATGACCGGGGCTTTCTTTATTTTCACTATCTTCCCAAGGTAAAAATACGAACCGTTCTTTTTCTCATATCCATTTTCCGCGATAAGATATTCAGCCGCTTCCGACAGGGAAACGAAAACATCATGCCATGATGAAAGCGAAATATCGGGTGCATTTATATTTTCAAGAATATGCGCATTCCTGTTGATCTCGGCGCACAGAGCGTCTTTTTTCTCAACTTTTTTCAGGTCGGATATCTTCCTTATCTGAAAGCCGTTCAGCTGAAAATCATTTTCCTCTGCCCCGAAAAGGAACTTATCCGAGCAGCCGAGGATATAGAAATACCAATAATCGGCGTGATAGTTAAAATAGCACCTGCAAATATCGTATGTGCCTTTTGCTGACGAAAGCACCGCAAGCTTTTCCGATTTTTCATCGCCATTTTCCCCATTTCCGGAAGCGTGTTATGTGCATATCGCTCCCACATCGGTTCTGTGTGAATGTTTTTAAGCTTATTTGGATAATTATAACATATTTTTCGCCGAATTGCAATATATTTTCCCAAATTATATCATAAAATGTGCGTAAAAAGAGCCAATTTATGCACTTTATTATTGCAAATGTTTGAATCAGTTAAATTTTGAAACAGACGTACACATTTACGGGAAGCATTACACTGACAGGCGAGCTTGAAGTAACAAACACTAACCTTGACTCTGCAAATAACAATGCATCAAGCAAATACACGATATCCGCAGGAAAGCATACTTTCACGGCAGAAAATGCTGATCTCGGTCTTGCGAGCATAACAGGCACAGGCGATGTTACGCTTAAGGACACAAAGACGAGCGGAACAGTGAGGAAGAACCTGCTGATGAGACTGAAGAAAATCCTGAAGATGGTGATGATACTTCTGACGGGGATGCTCCCGGTGAGGATGCTTCGGGTGAGGACTCCGATGGTTCTGACGTAAATGAGGGTGACGGAGAGCTTTCTTCCGATGATCTTTTTGATGAAATGAGCGCTTGAAAACCCTTACAGATCTAAATAAAAGAGCGAGAGCAGACTGATCCTTAAAAATTAAAATTTATACTAAACACCTTTTAAAATTTAGAAAAAATCAAGCCGACAATCTCGGATATATTGGATTTAGGCGCAGATTTTTTCCTTTATTTTATTGGTGTTTAGTATTAAAAGCCGCAATCCACATTTTCGTTCTTCGATTTTGTGGGCTGCGGCTTTTTTTGCCTTCAAAAGCTCGGCTTATACTAATTTTTAAACTGAAAGTGTAAAAAAAATCAAGCAAAATCTCGTAGCTGTTTAACAGCTTTATATGGATTTTGCGCCGTTTTTTGTCTAAACTTTGATTAAAAATTAGTATTAACAGCGGTCGGATCGTCCTCATAAACAAAATTTTCAGCATATAACAGCAAATAAGGCAAATTTTAGTCTATTTTATATAAAATTTGTTATTTGTTGTTGCATTGGAACATGAAAAGTGATATACTATGATTAGGTAATTGTGCATTTTTATAAAGGACGTCAAAAATGATAGAAAGCAATATCCCAAATTCCCCCTTGCCCGAAGGATCGGCTTATTCCCCCGAGCACGGCGGCAAAAAAAACAAACGTATCAATGTTCGGCTCATCGCCGCTCTGCTGTTCGCTGTGCTGATCGTACTTATAGCTGTGCTTTTCTCAAAGGTCGCAAGGCTTCAGGACAGCGTTGACGAGCTTTCAAAGCGGCTCACCGAAAACGAAGATTACATTGCTGCAATGAACACAAATGTTGACGAATATCCCGACGCCGATGGAAATATGCTTTATCACGATGATATTTACGGCGATTTTTCCGCCGAACCGCTCGAGGGCGTTCCGCTCAATACTCTTGACTGGGAAAACCTTGAGCTTGACGAAAACAACCGCTATACATACTATGAAAACGGCGAGGCTGTTTCAAAAACGGGCGTTGATGTTTCCTATCATCAGGGCGACATCGACTGGAAAAAGGTCGCCGCTGACGGCATTGATTTTGCGATGATACGCATTGGCTACCGCGGATATGAAAAGGGCATTATGCATCGTGATGAGCTGTCCGAAAGCTATATCAGCGGAGCGCAGGCGGCAGGCATCGACGTCGGAGTTTACTTCTATTCGCAGGCGGTCAGCGAGGCTGAGGCTCGTGAAGAGGCAATCTATGTCTGCGAGCTTATAAAGGACTGCGACATAAAATATCCCGTTGTTTTCGACTGGGAGCTTCCCGACGACAGCGAAGCCCGAACGCTCGGCACGACCACCGAAACGCTCAACAAATGTGCGGCGGCTTTCTGCCAGGAGATAACCGACCGAGGCTACACAGCGATGCTTTACAGCAACCTCAAAATGGCGCTCACAAAGTACGATATGCAGACCCTCAGCACTTACGATTTCTGGTACGTTGAATACAAGGACGGTCATAATCCGCCGAGCTATCCGTATGAGCTTCAGATGTGGCAGTATGCGAGCGACGGCAGTGTGGACGGCATTGACGGCAATGTCGATATGAACATAAGCTTCGTCGATTATGCCGCTGAATACAGCAAGCATCAGAATGCAGATTTTGAATAAAAGGAGTAATTTTTTATGCTTACAGCTATTTCTTCCGATATATTAAAGGTAACGATAGACTCATTCGGCGCAGAGCTTCATTCCATAAAGGACTGCAATGACACGGAGTATCTCTGGCAGGCTGACGAAAAGGTCTGGAAGCGCCATGCTCCCGTGCTTTTCCCGTTTATATGCAACACAGCTTCAAAAAAATACACCGTTGACGGAAAGGAATATGCTCTTTCCAACCACGGCTTTGCCCGTGACAGCGAGTTTGAGCTGCTCTATGCTAAGGAAAGCTCCGCTGAATTCTACCTCGGTCACAGCGATGAAACGCTTAAAATTTACCCCTACAAATTCGGACTTTACGCCAAATATACCCTTGACGGCAGCACGCTCAGGGTAACATACACCGCCGAAAACAAGGATGACAAACCGATGTATTTCTTCCTCGGCGGACATCCTGCATTCCGCTGTCCTGTCAGCGATGACGAAAGCTTCACCGACTACTATGTTGAATTCGAGAAGAATGAAAGCATCGCCCGAAATGAGAACGATGTTGTGCTTGACGGCGGAAACAAGGTCTCGCTTGAACATGACCTTTTCAGAAATGATGTGTTTATGAAAAACAAGCCGAACTCCTCATGGGTCGCTCTTGCAAGCAAGACACACGATAACAGAGTGACGCTTTCATACAATAACAGCGGCTGTATCGCCGTATGGTCGTCATGGTTCGAGGATAAGGAGAGGACAGACGCCGCAGAATTTGTCTGCCTTGAACCGTGGTCAAGCGTTCCCGTTTATGAGAGCGGCATTACCGAGCTTACGGAAATGCCCGATGCAAAGAAGCTTATGCCAAACGAAAAATACACATTTACATTCACCGTCCGCATAGGATAAGGGGACGAAAGGAGATCAGACATGGCAGATAACATCGCAAACATTGACTGTAAATATGACGTTTCGGTCTCAGCAGGAAATAAGGAGGCGTTCGTTTTCGTCACACCGCCGTCAGGTCTGGGCGCAGAAGTGACCGCCGACGGAATCAGAAACGCATTGAAGGCGAACAATGTTGTTTTCGGTCTGCGCGATGACGTTATAAATACGATCGCAAAGGAAAAAAAGTATTCGCAGAAGCTCTGCGTTGCCGTTGCACAGCTCCCGATAGACGGCGTGAGCGGCTCTATTACATATAAATACGAAAAAAAGGTCGAAGCCGCACCTACCGAGAACGATCGCGGTTTTGTTGACTATAAAGACCTCGGACTTATCCGTGTTATCCGCACGGGCGACGTTATCGCCGATATCACCCTCCCGACCGAGGGCGAGCCGGGTACAGATGTAAGAGGCGGCAAGATCGCACAGTACCCCGGAAAAAAAGCTCAGTTCACGATAGGTCCGAACACAAAAATCACCGATGATGAGCTTCACATCGTTGCGACGGTTGACGGTCAGCTCGTTTTCAGGAACAACGCTTTCGCCGTTGATACCACAGTCGTGATAAACGGCAATGTTGACGCTTCCATCGGAAATATCAGCTTTATCGGGGACGTTATCATAAAGGGAAACGTCTGCGAGGGCTTTAAGGTCTCCTCGAATACGAATATCACCGTTTCGGGCGGGGTAAACGGCGCAACGCTCGAAGCTGGCGGAAATATCACGATAAAACAGGGCTGCGTTTTTGCAAAAATAACCTGCCATGGCAACGTGAGCGCACTTTTCTGCGAGCGAAGCAGCATAAACTGCGACGGCGACATCTCCGCACAGAACTATGTAATATGCGATATCTACTGCGCAGGCGAGCTTACGACAAAAGCAAGCAACGGAAGCCTTATCGGAGGAAAATATACGATACTGAACTCGCTTGAAGCGTCTAATATCGGCTCAAAAACATATACCCCGACCGATATCACACTCGGCGACAACGCTATCCTCGCCGATGAAAAGGTGCAGCTTGAAATGAAGATAACAGCCGCACAGAAGAAGATCGAAGACCTCACAATGATAATAAATTTCCTCAACGAAAAGAAAAAGGAACTTCACAAGCTTCCCGACGATAAGGAAGAAATGCTTGCGACCGCAGTAAGGCAGCGAGTTCTGTCAAATGTCGAGATAAAAACGAACCGGAAGCGTATCGACGAGATAAATGTCTACCTCAGCACCAAGCAGCAGCTCTGGGTAAAATGCAAGGGCTACATTTATCCCGGAACAAGGATCACCATCAATGACAATGTTTTCAAGGCTGATACAGAATATGCCCACAGTATGGTTTCTATTGGGGCAGACGGAGAGATCGTGGCAATGCCGTACTGATTTAATTGACAATTGACAATTGATAATTGATAATTTTTTTCTCAAAAGTATTATACTATGAACCGCCGTGTTTAAAGCTCGGCGGTTTATTTTTTCGTGCATCTTGACTGCTTGGTCTCTGTCGGAAGGGCTTTTGGGGCTTGGATTTTCTTCTCCCAAAGCTGTGCTGTGGGCGTTTTTATTTCATTCATATTTTCGTTTGTTATAAATGCACAAAAACATCACTCTGATTGGTGCAATCCTATAAATATTTTCCAAAAGCTTGACTTTTGGAAATACCGATGTTATAATATATACAGAAAATAAATCAAACGGCAATAGCTTATAAATAATTATGATATTTATTTTCCACAGTTTAGACAACCTTTCATTTTTTCTTTTTCATAAACTTCCTTAATTCCGAAAAACACCGTCCATCATGGGCGGTGTTTTTCGTTGTTTTGGAAGTCGTTTTTATCGGGTGAAGTTCTGCCGCCCAAAGGTCATTCGAGGTCTTGGATATCGGCGGCGGTGAGGTCGTTTTCGAGGTTGTCTCGGGCGAGGTCGGTATCAATTGCAGCATAAGCGTCCGAGACAGGCTTTTCCGCCTTATGCGGTGTGGAGTGGTAGACTTTGAGTGCGGGAGCGGACGTTCCTGCGATTATCGGGTCAGCCTTGGCGTCCGAGGTATGCGCTCTGCCCTGTATCTGCGGAACGGCGGCTTGCTCGTTCTTGGGTTTTGTATGGGTCCTGTCCATACGGTTCATTCCTTGTTTTGACATTAAATTCCCCCTTTGGTTTTTGTAATAGTATATCCAAAGGCTGCGGAGTTAATCTTTTTTTGCTTTATGCATAAAAATGCTTATCGGTACGCTCTGCGTATTTTACGCAAGGATATTTTTGAAAAAAGAAATTGGCGCAATTCACATTTTGGGGTTTACGAAACCGATCTCTCATATTTCGCTTAGCCTTTTTTAGTGTGAACTGCGCCTTTTAGTTTTTAATTATTTTTTTATTGCAACAATGTCTTTAGACATTGTTTAGAGAGCATCTCTTCGCCCAAACAAGATCGGTTTTTGCAAAAATCACCAATTCACTTCTTGTCCACCATAAGCGAGCAAACGAGGTTCGAGAAAGCGAGCGGGTCTTCTATCGGCATTCCCTCGATAAGGAGCGCCTCGGTGTAGAGTATCTTGCTGTAATCGGCAAGCTTTTCCTTGTTATTTGCGTAGAGGTCTTTGAGAACGCCGAAGATCGGGTGGTTCGGGTTGATCTCGAGAACCTTCTGAGCCTTTACGTTCTGATCGGTCGGCATTGCGGCAAAGGTCTTTTCCATTTCGAGTGAAATTTCGCCCTCGTTCGTGATGCAGACAGGGTGTGATTTAAGTCTTTCGGAAAGCTTTGCGGAATTTACCTTGCCGTCGAGAGCCTTTGCTATCTCGTCAAGCATATCCTTGCTTTCTTCGGAAAGCTTCCTGAACTCTTCCTTTTCCTCTGGAGTATCGAGGTCAAGGTCTGCGTCCGAAACAGACTTGAACGGCTTGTCATTATACTGTTCAAGAACCTTGAGTGCGAACTCGTCAACGCTTTCTGTAAGGTAGAGAATTTCGTAACCCTTGTCCCTGACAACTTCCGTCTGAGGAAGAGCATCGACTTTATCTACGGTCTCGCCTGCGGCATAGTAGATATACTTCTGATCTTCCTTCATTCTTTCGGTGTATTCGTCAAGCGTTACAAGCTTCTTCTCGTTGGAAGAATAGAACATGAGGAGGTCTTTGAGCAAGTCCTTGTTTGCGCCGTAACCGTTGTAAACGCCGAACTTTATCTGCATACCGAAGTTTTTCCAGAGCTGTTCATACTTTTCACGCTCGTTGTTGAGCATCTTTTTAAGCTCGTTCTTGATAGTCTTTTCAAGCGACTTTGCGATAAGCTTCAGCTGTCTGTCGTGCTGGAGCATTTCACGGGAGATATTGAGCGAAAGATCCTGCGAATCGACAAGACCTCTTACGAAGCAGAAATGGTCGGGGATAAGATCCTCGCACTTGTCCATGATGAGAACACCGCTCGAATAGAGCTGGAGACCTTTTTTGAAATTCTTTGTGTAGAAATCCATCGGTGTGTTTGCAGGAACATAAAGGAGCGCATCATAGGTCGCAGTACCCTCTGTCTTGACGTGGATATGGCAGAGAGGATCGCTGTAATCGTAATATTTTTCCTTGTAGAACTTGTTGTAGTCCTCGTCGGTGAGTTCGTTCTTGTTCTTGCGCCAGATAGGTGTCATGCTGTTGAGAGTTTCTTCCTCAACGGTGGTCTCATACTCGGCAGGAATATCGTCAACGCCCGTGCCCTCTTTGAGGTGGTCGTGTTCCATATCCATTTTGATAGGATAGTGGATATAGTCGGAGTATTTCTTGATGAGCGACTTTATCTTCCACTGCATAAGGAACTCGCTGTATTCCTCGTCGTCGGTGTCGTCTTTAAGGAAAATTCTTACCTCTGTGCCGACCTTGTCCTTTTCGGCTTCTTCAATAGTATAGCCGTCAACGCCCTCGGATTCCCAAAGGTAAGCCTGATCCGAGCCGAATGCCTTTGTGAGAACCTGAACCTTCTTTGCTACCATAAATGCGGAATAGAAGCCTACACCGAACTGACCGATGATGTCAACGTCCTCGGCGGTGTTGTTCTCATCGCTCTTGAAGCCGAGCGAGCCGCTGTTTGCGATAGTACCGAGGTTGCTGTCAAGCTCTTCCTTTGTCATACCGATACCGTTATCGGAAACGGTGATGACCTTGTTATCCTTGTCAACATCGATCTTGATGAAGAAATCGGAGCGGTTCATTCCGACACTGCTGTCGGTGAGTGATTTAAAATAGAGCTTGTCCATTGCATCGCTCGCATTTGAGATTATCTCACGGAGGAATATCTCCTTGTGGGTATAAATTGAATTGATCATCATATCAAGCAAACGCTTGGATTCAGCTTTGAACTGTTTTGTCTTTGCCATAATAAGTACACTTCCTCTGAAAATTAGCAATTGTGTTATCTGAGTGTTAGCACTCCTATCCTTTGAGTGCTAACACTATTATAGTTCTTTATTCCGATAAATTCAAGAGGTTGGGAGAATTATTTACAGTTTGTACACATTTATATAACAAAAGAAAACGGGCATTTGGAATACTTTTGCAGATCAATTTGCAAAAAGTTAGTGCGAATGCCTGTTTTCATAATACGCTTAGTAATTTATTTTGTTTTTATACTAATAGTTAAGAGATTTCGGGCTTTTTTCACCGAAAAAATTTAATTTCGTGATAATAAGGGCGGATATCGGAACTGCCGCTGTATTTTCCGTAGGAGACGGGTCGCTCGTCCCGTTTTTGGGGCGGCATCGGTGACAGCGGGACGGGAAACTCGCCCCCTACAATAAAATAATTCACTCGCTGAAATGCCGTTGTTTATCCCACAAAAGTCCTTTTATACTAAACACCATTTAAAATTTAGAAAAAATCAAGCCGACAATCTCGAATATATTGGATTTCGGCGCAGATTTTTTCCTTTATTTTATTGGTGTTTAGTATTAGGCTAACTCCAAGCTGCTCAAATCCGAACCTTTCATTAAGATAAAAAGCGTAAAATTTCGCAGATTTTTTCGGAAGAGTATGTGCAAGTGTCTATTTCTCTAATACATATAGTATATTAACCGGTGATTTATACTTAAAGTCAAAGTATTTCGGCAAATTTCAAGCTTTTTTCCCTCAAAAAACCTTAAAGCTCATGATAATAAGGGCAGATATCGGAATAGCCGCCGTCTATCCTGCGGAAGCCCTTGGGGATAGTTCCGAGCTGCTTGAAGCCAAGCCTTTCATAGAGGTGACGGGCATGGATATTTTCCGCAACGACAGCATTGAACTGCAAAATGCCGTAGCCGTGTTCCCTGCCCTGTATGAGCGAGTCGGAAACAAGTGCCTCGCCGATATGCTCGCCCCTGCGGTTCTTGTCAACGGCATAGCTTGCGTTGCAGATATGTCCGCATCTTCCTATATTGTTCGGGTGAAGTATGTAAATTCCGCAGACTGCGCCGTTATCGTCCTCGGCAACTCCGCAGTAGTTCTGCGATGCGAAAAATTCCCGTCCGCTCTCGTTTGTGAGGTTCTCCTCCTGCGGAAAAGCAACGCCGTCCTCGACAACGATGTTCCATATCCTCACCATTTCGGGGATATCCTTTTCGGTATATTTTCTTACTTTCATAAGATTCAGCTCCTGTTATAAAATAGAAAAAAGCCGATAAACACAAGGCTCATCGGCTTTTTGGCGGAGACGGCGAGATTCGAACTCGCGGGAGATTGCTCTCTAACTGATTTCGAGTCAGCCCCGTTATGACCACTTCGATACGTCTCCGAATATAAAATGCGGTTTCAACTCACATCAGGCTGTGGCTTTCAACTCACATCAAGCTGTGGCTTTCAACTCACAGCTTAAATATTATAACACAATATTACTAAAAAATCAAGTCCTTTTTTAAATTTATCCATATAATTCTCTGAAAAATGTCGAAAGGTTATTTTTCCATTGACTTTTAATGCTATACGGTGTATAATATAACCATGACAATTCGGGGCAAAAACAGGGATTTTGCTCTGTTCACTTAGACTAACATTCAAGAAATGACAAAAAGAGGGTAAAAAATTATGACAATTATTCCGTTTATTGGTTACAGCCTTTATCAGATGGCACTGATGTTCTGCTTCTGGGCATTCATCGGCTGGTGCATCGAGGTTTGCTATATGACGATCGAAACAGGCGAGTATCAGAACCGCGGCTTTCTGAGCATGCCGATATGTCCTATTTACGGCTTCGGCGTTCTTATGATAGCGGTGTTTTCACGCCCTATTGCCGACCGTCCATTTTTGCTTTTCGTTATCTCGCTCGTGCTTTGTACGGCGCTGGAGCTTGCGGTCGGACTTGGAATGGAAAAGCTGTTCAACACACGCTGGTGGGATTATTCGCACGAAAAATTCAACTATCGGGGTTATATCTGCCCGAAGGTATCGATACTCTGGGGACTCGGCTGTGTGCTTGTTATAAAGGTAGTTCAGCCGCTCGTTGAAACGGTCGTGAACCATATCCCGTTCAAGGTCGGCATCATTTTCATCTGCATTATGGCAGCTCTTATTGCGATCGACCTCACGGCTTCGCTCTGCGCAGTTGCAAAGCTCAACAAGCGTCTTAAACAGATCGACGATATCTCTGCGCTCATGCTTAAAGGCTCGATAAAGATCGGCGAAAAGCTTGCGAACGAGACTAATGAAATTCTTGAAAAGTATGAAAAGCTGCTCGCTATCCGTGACCGTCAGACCGAGCGTTTCCTCCGAGCATTCCCGAATATCCGCTCGGTAACGCACTCCGAGTCGATGGAAGCGTTAAAGCAGAAATATTATTCCAACCGATTTGCAAAAAAGCTTGAAATAAAGCTGAAAAAGCAGCTTGCAGTTCTTAAAAGAAAGGGCAAGGGCAGACCTAAGCAGCCTGCCGAAAAAATACCTGCTCAGACAGCAATGCTGCCCGAACCCGATATAGTGGAAACAACGCACAGCGAAGCGGAAACCGAGTCGGAGCAGACCCCAGAGCCTGCGGTCATAGGAAAATAAAACGGCACTGCCGTCAACAGCAAAAGGCACATTCACACATCAGACAGCATTTCGCAGGTCTGCATTGTGGACTGTGCCTTTTTTGATCTCTTTCGGCTTGCTGTCAACAAAAAGAGACCTGTTTTCAGAAGATATCCAATGAAAACAGGTCTCTTTGCTTTGTAATCCTTGTGACTTTACGTTTATACTTCTTCGCAGATCAACGCTTCTTTTTCGTGCATTTCTGCATTATTTTTCACTTCAATTGCAGCTTTTGTGCCGATAAATGCCGTAATAACTGCAATAATTCCTCCGATCACCGAACCGACGATAAGCACCATGCTTGCAGTTTCTTCATTCGTTACAAGAATATTGAACAGGCAGCTCATAAGGTTTCCTATAAAGTGGAACACCACGCATAGCTTCCAGTCGCCCGTCACAAATCTTATTCCCATAAGTACAAGCCCGAAGACAAGCGCATATATCATCATATTCTGCGAATGGATAAGTCCGAAGACGAGCGTAATTGCAGCAATAGTGAACCAATTCGAGAAGCCGCGCTTTTTAAAGAATGTAACGAGCAGACCTCTGAAAATAAGCTCTTCAACGAACGGCGCAAAAAGCGCTGTAAAGAACATAAACGGCACTGACTGCGCAAGAAGATCCTGCGTGGAGTCGGTCTCGGTGATGCCCATTAACGAGAGCGAGAGCGAATTTATAAGCTGGAGCACAAAGAACGAGCCTATTGTGAACAGAACCGTCAGACCATAGGTTTTTCCGTTCTGCTTAACGGGCGACATATCGGACATTTTAGTTTTTGAGATGAGCATTGTTAAAATTCCGCCGATAAAGGCTGCGATCTGTCCGACAACAGATATTATCATAAGCGAATCCGCACTCGTTATATCGAATGTTTCACCTGCAGCGACGCTTTTGGCTGCAAGCACGATGAGAAGAACAATACTTGCGAAGATCTGAACTGCGTAATACACCCAGAACGGGACCATTGCGACAAAGAAATTACCGATTTTTCTTAAGACTTTCATAGCTGTTTCTCCTTTTGATGTTTATTTTTTGTTTGTACTAATCAACTAATACAATAATATCATCATAAGTTACTTTTGTCAATAGTTTTTCTTAATTCTTTTTAAAATTTTTTTATTCTATTGAAAATACGCTTGCAATATGATATAATTTTCTTACAAATATTTTTGAAAATAATTTGAGAGGAAGTTGAATAAATGGGAAGAGCTTTAATTATCGGCTGCGGCGGCGTTGCAAGCGTTGCTATCCACAAGTGCTGTCAGAATTCCGAGGTTTTCACGGATATTATGATCGCATCGAGAACAAAGGAAAAGTGTGACGCTCTCAAAGCCAAGCTTGACACTATGTACGGCGGAAAGACGAACATTTCGACTGCAAAGGTCAACGCTGACAGCGTTCCCGAGCTTGTTGCTCTTATGAAAGAATACAAGCCTGATGTCTGCCTTAACCTTGCGCTCCCTTATCAGGATCTTACGATAATGGACGCTTGCCTTGAATGTAAGGTCCACTACATCGACACTGCAAATTACGAGCCTGAGGACACTGCAAAATTCGAGTACAAATGGCAGTGGGCATACCGTGAGAAATTCGAGAAAGCAGGCATCACTGCGCTCCTCGGAAGCGGTTTTGACCCGGGTGTAACAGGCGTTTTCTGCGCTTATGCGATGAAGCACTATTTTGACGAGATAAATTACATCGATATCCTCGACTGCAATGCAGGCGACCACGGTTATCCTTTTGCAACCAACTTCAACCCAGAGATAAACATTCGTGAGGTTTCCGCAAACGGTTCTTACATTGAGGACGGCAAGTGGGTCGAGACCAAGCCTATGGAGATCAAGCGTGTTTACAACTTCCCCGAGGTTGGCGAAAAGGATATGTACCTCCTCCACCACGAAGAGCTTGAATCGCTTGCGCTCAACATCAAGGGCATCAAGAGGATCCGCTTCTTTATGACGTTCGGACAGAGCTATCTCAACCACCTCAAATGCCTTGAAGATGTCGGAATGACCTCTATCGTGCCTATCAATTACAATGGTATGGAGATTGTTCCGCTCCAGTTCCTCAAAGCCGTTCTCCCCGACCCTGCTTCGCTCGGTCCGAGAACAAAGGGCAAGACCAACATCGGCTGCATCATGCAGGGCAAAAAGGACGGCAAGCCTGTCAACTACTATGTTTACAACGTATGCGTGCATGAGGAGTGCTATGCGGAAGTCGGCTCTCAGGCAATTTCCTACACAACGGGCGTTCCTGCTATGATCGGCGCAATGATGGTAATGACGGGCAAGTGGCAGAAGCCGGGCGTTTACAATATTGAAGAATTCGACCCCGATCCGTTCATGGACGCACTCAACAAGTGGGGACTTCCTTGGAAGGAAAGCTTCGACCCCGAGCTTGTTGACTGATATATTTAATACTAATTTTTAATCAAAGTGTAGACAAAAAATCGGCGCAAAAGCCATATATGCGAGCTTTTGCTTGATTTTTTGTACACTTTCAGTTTAAAAATTAGTATAAGGAAACACATTTTGATTTGCTGTGTTTCCTAAGTGATGTTTTTAGGAATGCCTTTCAGCGATTCACTAAAAAATGCTGCTCGGTAATACACTGAGCAGCATTTTCATATTTACAGAAAAAACCGCACCTGAATTTCAGATGCGGTTCGTTTTTACTTAAGAAGCTCGGCTGTGATCTCTTTCATCGACCGGTCGAATTCTTCCTTGGAGGAATTCTTGAAGATGAGGAGAGTGCCGTCGTTCGCTGCACCGATCGTTTCGGGGATATCGAAGTTTACACCTGCGATATATTCGTCCCAGTGTTCAAGCTTCCATGTATCACGGTCGCTTCCTCTGTCGATCATACGCTGGTGGCAGACCTCGGGATCGGTCTCTACCCAGATAACCTTTAGAACTGCGCCCTTTTCCGCAAGGCGAGCCTTGAGGTCATCGATATATTTTTGGTCGCGGATCTCTCTTGTGAACGGAGCATTGATAAGAACGATGTTTGCATAGTCGAGAGCCTCGAATGCGAGGTCGAGAACTGCATAATACTCATAGTCACGGATATACTTTTCAAAGAAGTCGGAGCTTCTGTTGTATTCCTGGTTTGCAACAACGAAGATCTGCTTTGAAAGCACGATCAGCGTATCCTTATCGAGGTAAACCACATTTTTGAGGTTCTTTGCAAGTTCTTTAGAGATATAGGTCTTTCCGCAAGCCGGTGGTGATGTTACAAGAATAAGTTCTTTCAAACTTTTTCATCCTTTCCATATCCATATAGACCGTCTTTTCCTCGGTCATATTATTTTTAATTATATCACAGCCGAAAATTTTTTTCAACAGGTAAATCAAATATTTTACGCTAAGTTCAAAAATATGTGATGTTTCAACAAATTTAGCGCTTATTCATCTTCAAAAACGTTAAATATGTAATTTAGGAACTCGCTGATTAAAGCGAAGCGTTCGTTTTGCCATTTTGAGAAATGTACGAGTTTGCGCCTTTGAGGACATTTTGAAAAATGGCAAAAACGTATTAATCAGCGATTCCTTAGCATAATAAAATCGTTTTCATTCAGAATAAATATATTTAAATAGCATAAAAGAAAAGGCTTGCCGACTAAACTTTTTCCCAAAAGGTCAATTAAAATTAATAAATTATTCTTGACAAATAAATAAAGCGGGTTTATAATAAAATTGTTAGTTAAAACATAAATGCGTTGACGGGGACGGGAACGGCTCGGTTTCAATCAGAGAGGCGGTGCTTTGGTGAAAGCCGCTTGAAAAAGACCGTATCCATATCACCTCCGAGCGGCAGGGCTGAAGCGTTTCGCCAAGGTTCTGACGGGTTCTCCCGTTACAGAGATAAGAGTGGCTGCAGTTTCTGCGGCAACAAGAGTGGTACCGTGTCGGCTTATGCTTTCACCTCTTGACGGGGTGGGAGCTTTTTTTATACAACATTTTAAGGAGAGATATAATATGCTTACGCTTGACAGTGTTTACAAAGCTTCACACAAGCTCAGAGAAGTGGTCCGCAAGACTGACCTTATCTATGCGCCGAAGATCAAACCGGGCTGCAATGTTTACCTCAAGACCGAGAACTTACAGGTGACGGGTTCATTCAAGGTCAGAGGTGCTTACTACAAAATTTCACAGCTTTCCGACGAGGAAAAGGCAAAGGGCGTTATCGCCTGCAGTGCAGGCAACCACGCTCAGGGCGTTGCTCTCGCAGCGGCTAAGAACGGCATAAAGTCAATAATCTGCCTGCCCGACTCCGCACCTATCTCAAAGATCGAAGCTACACGCTCCTACGGCGCAGAGGTCTGCCTTGTCGAGGGCGTTTACGACGATGCTTACGCAAAGGCTATCAGCCTGCGTGACGAAAAGGGCTATACATTCATTCACCCGTTCGATGACGATTATGTTATCGCAGGTCAGGGTACTATCGCACTCGAACTTCTCGAACAGCTCAACGATATCGATGCAGTTGTTGTTCCTATCGGCGGCGGCGGACTTATCTCGGGCGTTGCATTCACGTTGAAGAGCCTGCGCCCCGAGATCAAGGTATACGGCGTTCAGGCAACGGGTGCACCGAGTATGTTCCAGTCGCTCGAACACGGCAAGATCGAGTGCCTTGACAGCGTTTCCACTATCGCAGACGGCATAAAGGTAAAAGAGCCGGGCGAAAATACATTCAGCTATGTCAGCAAGTATGTTGACAAGGTAGTTACCGTAAACGATGACGAGATCGCAGCAGCTATCCTCGCACTCATTGAACAGCAGAAGCTTATTGCCGAGGGTGCAGGTGCAGTTCCCGTAGCAGCGGTAATGTTTGACAAGATCCCCGATATCAAGGGCAAGAACGTTGTCTGCCTTGTATCGGGCGGCAACATCGATGTAACTATCCTTTCAAAGGTCATCAAGAGAGGTCTTCTCACATCGGGCAGAACTGCACAGTTCTGCATCGAGCTTATCGACAAGCCGGGTCAGCTCAAGGGTGTTTCCGACATCATCGCAGAAAAGGGCGGCAATGTTATTTCTATCCACCACGAACGTGCGAGCGAGGGTTCGGACATCAACGGCTGTTATCTTAGAATACTTCTTGAAACAAGAAACTTCGATCACATCAATGAGATCAAGAGTGCACTCGTAAACGCAGGATTTAAGCTTACTAATAACTAATGGAGGTAATCACAATGGAAAAAGTTTACACTAAAAATGCTCCCGACGCTATCGGCCCTTACTCTCAGGCTGTAAAGGTCGGAAACCTCGTTTTCACATCGGGTCAGATCGCTATCAATCCCGCAACGGGCAATGTTGATGCTGTTGGCATTGAGGCACAGACCAAGCAGGTATGCGAGAACCTCAAAGCTGTACTTGCAGAGGCAGGCACTTCCCTTGAAAAGGCTGTAAAGACCGTGTGCTTCCTTGACGATATCAACGATTTTGCAGCATTCAATGCAGTTTACGGCGAGTATTTCACCAACAAGCCTGCACGTTCCTGCGTGGAAGTTGCAAAGCTCCCAAAGGGAGTTAAGGTCGAGGTCGAAGTTATTGCAGAGCTTTGATAAAAGGCTAAATTGAACAGAAAAAATCCTGTGTTCACCCTTTTGACGGGTCGGACGCAGGATTTTTTGTTTTTATATGACACAACTCCGATATTTTTACGCAAAAAGAACCGAGCAGCCTTGAAAGACCGCTCGGTTCGATTTTATTTTGCGATATAGGATGACTTACGGGGTAGTTGGAGTTGGTTTTATAGGTTCACCGTTAAGTGTACCATTTATGATAGTTGCATCTACATCTACATATACTTTGTAAGTCGGTGTACCGTCCTTGTTCTTGGGAGAAGTGAATTTAAGTTTCGGCGTCTGATTTGTCTTTGTAGCTGCCTTTTTGAGTATAATTTTTCCTCTCAGGGTAAGATTACAGGTAAGAGTGATATCACTTGATACTGTAATATTGACCGGACTTGACGTTGTTGCCGAAAACCTTATAGCTGCGCACTTGCCCTTTGCGGGGAGTGTAAGCTTCGGCATAACATAGTCTCCGGAATTAAGATAAATGGTGTACTCTACCTTTGCGTTATTACGTCTTGTAATGTCGGTAATTGCACTTGCGATCGAATCATAAGCACGGGTGTTTGTGCCGCTGTAATCTTCAACCTCAACAAAATTCATCGATGATTTTTCAACTGCAACGAGCTTATTGCCCGAGCGGACTGCTGCAAGAGTGCTGTCATTGGAGATAACTACTGTATCAGTGAAGTAATCGCCCTTAAGCGTTGCGATCTGGTCGCCTGCCTTAACTCCGTCGACCTTTACTTTGATCGTTTCGTTATTGGTTATGATATTGGTAAATACAACGTTCTTTGCGATAGAGACAGGATAGCAAAGCTCACCGCCGATGCTGCCCCAAGTATTTACAGCGGTAAATGCAGCCCTGTCGCCCAGTTTAACTGTGTTGTTTATACTGAACTTACCTACGTTGATCTTTCCGCTTACGGTCATGGCACCCCAGATCTCCGCTCTTCCCTTGCCATTGATGTTTGCGAACTGGCTTTCATTGCCATTATAGGAAATGTACGACATAGAAGTATTGAAAGTATAGTTTCCGAGGTTTACACTCATAGGAAGGACTTTACCGTTTCTATCGGTTTTATTTAAAATAATGCCCTTGATCCTAAGATTTCCTGTGAGCGTGATATCCTTTGTTGTTGTAAGAGTTATATAATTCCTAGGATCGATAACATTCGCACTATACTGGACTTCTTTGTAGGTATTAGCCTTAGGAAGAGCAAAGGTATCGTCCTTTGATATATTAATATTGTAGCTGGCTGTTTTATCCTTTATTCTTGAAATGTCGTTTATTGCGCTTGCAAGTGAATCATAAGCTCTTTCGATAGACTCTTCACTGTCATATTTGGAAGCCGTAACTGTCACAACATTTTCTTCCTTGACAGCCTTAAGGTTATTGCCCGAGCGGACGATCTTAAGGTCGCTGCCGTTTACAATTACTGCGTCCTTGGTATAATTGCCTGTGATGGAAGCAACGATCGCATTTTCTTCAAACTCTACAGTTTTTTCGCCGTCCTTGATAACAAGTTCAAGCTGACCTGTAACGTTTGTGAACTTAACGTTCTTGGCGATGGACTTGTCATAAATAAGCTCGCTGTCGTCCCCTGCCTCAATGCTGCCTGTAAATCCTGCCTTTGTGCCGACAAGCGTTACTACGCTGCCATCGAAGATAAGCGTTGTACCGTTGACCTTGCCTGCAACATTGACAGCAGTATCGCTGAAACATAATTTGCCTGCGCCACTGATATTTGCGAAGTTGCTTATGATCGAATCATCTGTGGTCGTTTCGGAAACAGTGCCCTTAGCTGTCAGTGTATATTTGCCGACATTTACGCCGAGAGCGGTAACTTTACCTGTTTTATCGATCTTGTTGAGAGCGATAGATTTGTCCAGAACGAGATCGCCTGTGAGTGCAAGGTCGCCTGTAATATTGATCTTGATCGGTTCATCTGAATTTTCATCCGCACTCTTATAGGTAAGTGTATTATACTTGCCTGCGGAAGGAAGCGGAAGCTTTGCAACAGCCTTGGGGAACATATCCTGCGTCAGATAGATAACAACATTGTCACCCTTGCTGCCCGTTGCGTTGATATCCTTGATAGCATCGTCAAGGCTCTTGTAGTAGGCTTTCTTTCCGTTCACTTCAACGGTAACAAGACCTGCTGTTGCCTTGGGCTTTGCGATAAGGTTCTTGCCGTCCTTGATGATATAGTAGCTGTCTTCCTCTGTGAGGTTGTCATTCGAGGGGACGAGCTGATCTGCGTATGGACCTGCGATAGTACCGAGGATAAGATCCTCAGTGATCTCTGCTGTTTTCTCCGTTTTGGGGTCAACAATAACGAAATTGATCTTTCCGGAGTTGTTGTCAAAGCCGCTCTTGCCGATAACGAGAGCGTTTTTGCCCTTAGCCTGCTGCTTGACAACGAGTACAGTATCCTCCAATGCGAATATTTCGCCTGCGTTGATGATACCGCCGACTGAAAGAGAGCTGTTGTTTTCCAATTCGAGCAGTTTTTTTACGGTAAGGTTGCCTGTAATGTTTACGGTAGTCGTCGGAGCGGTTTTTCCGTCCCATGCTGCGCCCATAGCCGCATAGCCTAACATTTCGCTTTCACTGTTAGCCCAGACTATTACGGAATTTGCAGTCACTGCACCAACAGTAGTGCCTGTGAGTTGAACCTCACCGCTTGAAGTAATGCTCTTGATATTTGCTTTTACATATTCAAGATGAAGTGAATTCTTGCCTGCCGCAATTGTGAAGTCGGTAGATTTGAGTTCCTTACCTGACTTTTTCTGTGCATCGAGCTTGATATTGTTGAATATTGTAAAGCCTGTGAGAGTGATATTTCCTGTGAAGGTGATAGTCTTGACTGACTGCTCGCTTGAGAGGTTGAGCGAACTGTATGTCTTAGCCGCTGGCATCTTGAAAGCACCGTTCATATTGTAATCGTCAAGAAGAGTTACATGGTACTCATTGTCCTTCTGACCTGCCTTAGCGTTTGCGGCAATAGTGCTGAGAACATCGCTCCACTGAGCATATACAGTCTCATTCATGCCGCTTTCGTAGAGAGTCACGACCTTGAGCTTTTCTGCAAGAAGCTTTATGTCCGAACCTACTCTTGCAAGAGTATAGTTTATTTCACCCTCGGGCATGCTGTTTTCGAATACCTCAACATTTGCAAAGCTTGCTGTCTTTGCAGTGAGAACGGTCTGTTCTGCGGAGAATGATACAATATTCTTTTCAACACGCTTGTAAATACGAATCTTGCTTGCATTGTTTTCTGCCGTGATATTGCCTGTTACTGTAATGGGCTTGAAATTATCATCGCCGTAGCATATAGATGCCATTATTGCTTCTTCTCCGGCAATTTCAATGTTCGTGAATGTCACGGAGTTGTTCTTTACAATTACAGTATCGCTGTCGTTCAGCTTAAGTGTGGTCGCCTTGACTGTACCCAGGAGTTCAGCCTCGGTGTATTTATCAAATGCGATCGTGCCAAAGCCGCTGATGTCAGCCTTTACAGTGTTGTGCGCACCTTTGTTGAATGTAAGAACAGACTTTGCGCCGCCCTTTAAGGTTTTGAGCTTCTCTGAACGGAAATCACTGATGTCAAGGTTCTTGCTTGCTGTGATAGCGAAGGTCTTAGCTGTCGATTCGATGCTGATATTGTCTAATGTTGTATCGATAGGAAGTGTAACGGAAGATGCGTCTGTTGTGATAGTCTTTCCGCTTGGGTTGTAAACAGCTATGCTCTTAGCCTTTGCAGCTGTCGGGAATGTGAGCTTTTTGATCGTGACATCGTTGTTAAGATATACAACATAGTCGGTGTTCTTGTTGTTCATCACTTTAAGAACATCAGCCCATTCATCTGCTGTAACTGTTACAGTCTTGTCGTTTTCCACATAGGAAACAGTAAAGTTTGATTCGGTCCTATTTGCTACATTGAGAGTAACTTTAAGGGTCATACCATCCTTGCCTGTATCGTAAGTGTACTGAATACTATCAACATTTTCGGGGAATGTAAGAACATTGCCGTCTCTTGTCGCACCGCAGTCCTCTGCAAGAGTTACCTTTCCGGGGTCAAGACCGTATGCGGAAAGATCAGCGAGGTTGAATGTATTGTTGATAAGTTCAATATCACGACCCTGATAATCGCTTTCAAATGCCGTAAGGGACTCAAATCCCGAAAGATCAATTGCAACGATAGAGTTGTCATTGATATGAAGCTTTTCAAGACCCTTGCTCTTGGAAACATCGAGCTTTGTAAGTCCGCATGTCCAAGCAGTCAGCTCTTTAAGAGTTGTAAGGTCTTCAATGCCGATAAGCTCAATGCCCTTGTTGCCGCCGATATCAAGGATTTCGAGCTTTTTGTTCTTGGAAACATCAAGCTTCTTGATGCCTGTGCTGTTTACGCTGAGTTCAATAAGCTCGGGGCAGTTTGAAATATCAACATCGCTTGTAAGCTTGTCATTGCCAAGATCAAGTTCTCTAAGATTCGGGTTCTTGCTTACGTCAATGCTTGTTACCTGTGTGTTGAATATTTTGAGGACTTCAAGCTTAGGATATTTTGCTGCATCAAATTCCTTCAAGCCGGAAATATAGATGTAAACTTCCTTTACGCTCTCGGGGAGTACGGCCTTTTCAAGCTTTGGACAATTTGCGCCAACGAAATCATTGAGCTTTGTGCAGCTTGAAAGATCAATGGAGGTCACTGCTGTATTTCCGTCGATACTAACACCTCTAAGGTTAGTGAAGTATTCAATACCCTTGAAGTTATCGATCTGACGGTACTTATCATCTGCGTATGTCTTATCTGCTTCAGTATCGTTTTCATCGGGCTTGCTGAGATTGAGATAACGGAGCTTTGAACGCTCGATATATGTGAGTACATCGTCGTTATTTGTATCAAGAGTCTTGACGATCTCACGGAATGTATCATTCGGGAAGTTTGCGGGGTTGATCTCAACATCCTTAGGAGCGTCGGGGTCAGCTTCAAGGCTCTTTACCGCAGTAACTGTGATATTTGCGCCCTGAATGACCATTACACCGTCATTGAGAGCCTTTGCAGCCTCTTCTGTAAGTGTGACCGTAATGCTTGCAGAATCCTTGTCAAGCATGATATTGCCATTCTCGTCGTCCTGATCGGGGTGGAGATTTTTAAGGTTAGCCCATTTTCCGTCGGGGTTTTCATCATCGGGAGCATTATCGATGAATCCGATCATAGCCCACCAATCTTCATTATCGCCGAGTTCGTCAGCTGTCGGAGGTGTTACTGTATATTCAACAGTAAGACGTGTACCCTTTTCGGCAAAGCTGAATGCAGGGAGATGAATGTTTTCGCTCCAGTTGTGAGGGAACTTCTTGTTTCCCTTCCAGAGTGTGGCATTTACGGAATCAAAGGTCTTTGCAGCAACCTTAAAAGTGCCGTTAAAAGTCTTGCCGTCAAGTCCTGTATCGTATGTATAGTTTATTTCGGAAACGCCGTCATCAACGGTAAGAACTCCGTCTTTGAGGGTCACGTCCTGACCGTCATCGAGTGTAAACTTTGATACATCAAGCAAAGTGCTGAGGTCAAATTTGTTGTCCTCGGTGAGAGAAATAGCATAGCTGTTATTGTCTGCTTTAAATGTGCCAAGATCATTAAGACCCTTAAGGTCAATGAAAGCAATATTGTTATCGCTGATATTAAGCTCCTTGAGGCTTGTGTTTTTGCTTACATCAAGGCTCGTGAGCTTTGCATTGAATGCAAAAAGTGTCTCGAGCGATGTGCATTTTGAAACATCAACGCTCTTTACCGAAGAATTGTAAATATACAATGCCTTGATGCTGTCGGGAACGGTTACTGTTTCAAGATTTTCGCAGTTTCCGGCATCAATGCAGTCAAGCTTTGTGCAGGCAGAAACATCGAGTGTTCTGACTGCGGCGTTTTCTCTTATGCCGATATATGTAAGTTCTGTGAGGTATTCAATACCTGTGAAATCATCGATCTTCTGATACTTTTCATCAGTATATTTCTGATTTTCATCGGGATTGTCCTCATTGGGCTTGTTGAAGTTGATGTCCTTGATCATAGCCAGCTCGGCAGGAACAAGCTCGCCGTCCTTATCAAGATCGCAGGCATCTGAAACAAACTCACGGAATGTTGCATTCGGGAAGTTTGTTTTATCGACCTTGACCGTTGTTACGGGTACTGCTGCAGCGCTTGTTACCTTTGTAATGCGGACATTCTCCCCGCCAAAGCCGAGTGCACCATTTTTGAGTGCATCTGCTGCCGTCTTTGTGAGGGTGATCGTTATCTCAGTGGAATCCTTATCCAATGTGATAACGCCTTCCTCGTTTCCGTTCTCATGCAGAGCAGGGATATTTTCCCAACCATTTGCGCCTGCCATATCTACAAACTTTATAGCAGGGCTCCACTCATCGGAAGAATTCTCGGGCTCAACAGTAGCATATTCAATAATAAGACGGCTGAATTTTTCAGCATAGTCGAATGGAGGAAGTGATATCCAGTTGCACCAGTTGTTAAGATCCTCGTCTCCGCTCCAGATCTCGTCATTTACTGAGCTGAAGGAGATTCTTCTGCTGGCTGTGCATGTGATATCCGACCATTCAAATGTCATGGAGCAGTTGTCAACGAAATCCTTGAAATCGTTGATAGTGATCGTCTCCGGAGTGAATGTCAGACTACCGTCAAACCATGTGCCCTTGCATACCTGTGTCCAGCTGCGTTCTACGTTATTAACGAACGTCTCGGTCTCAGGTACAGAAGCCGTGTGGGCAGGAACTGTGATAGAAACACCGGTAACTATAATGCCATTACCGCTGAGTCTGAAGCCATTCTCAGCAACAGTCTTTGCTGCATTTTCATCGAGTGTTGCTTCAAAGGTAGTTGCGGACGCATCAAAAGTCGCACCGCCCGACAGTGATGCATTGTCTGCGTCTACGATGTCAAGTGCAGCATCATCGGCAGAATCTACTGTATATGTTACAGTGATCCTGCTGCCGTCTATGGCATCTGCATAAGCATCTACCGTGATAGGTGAATCGGTTGAAAGCGCTCCGCCGTTTGAGATGGTTTTGGTCTTTTCTTCAACGGCTTCTTCAACATTTTTTGTCAGAGTAGCGGTAAAACCGGAAACGGTGAAGTCAAATTCATCGCCGACTTTATAATACTCATCATCAATAACGGTGGAAAAGCTGAAATTAACAACTGTTGCACCATCGGGAGTATTTGCTTTATCAATTGTTGAGCCGTTCAGAACCAGTTGTTTCGCTGATGTTTCAACATCGTTAGCAGGACCGTTCCAATGGTAATTCGTTTCTTCCGAATTATCTGCCTTAGGTGAGGTGCTGAAGATGCTGCTTCCAACCTTAAACTGGTTGCTAAAGTTAGGAACAGGCTTGTAGGTATATTCAGTCGCACTGACGCTTATCGGCACGATAGCAGTCTGAGTGACAGCGATCGCAAATGCGCATACGCCCGATACCAATCGTTTGAAATTCATACGATCATCCTTTCGCAATTTTAAATTTTTTTGCAAAACAGAGTCATTTCCGCTCACCCGAACGGAATGAGCATGGCTTTCGGTAATGTATCGGCTCGGCTTATTCTCCGATACTTCCCTCCCCTCCCCGTTTTGCGCTTGGAGATTTGGCAAAAAGTTTCGTTTTCGGCATTTCTTCCAAAAACAGCCGTTTTTGCGTTACTTTATATAATAAATTATAGCATTATTAATAATAGGTTTCAATTCACATTTAACCTAAAAGTTGGCGCAAATTTTTGTACTTTTTGTGAAAATTACAGAGTATTTCTGTGTTTATATTGCACAATTGCATTATTTTAGACAACTGTAAAAAAACCGAGCAGCCACTTTCTGACTGCTCGGTAAAATAATATTGCAAAAACCTAAATTTCTGCGGAAAAGCTGTGAAAAGCTTGCCTTTTCGGGAAGCTGCCGTTCCGCTTAAGGCTTAGCGGCAACAAGGTAATAGCCATCATAGAGAACGAAAAGCTCATCATTATTGCCGAGAGTGATATTTCCCTCAATGAAACCGCTTTCGAGTACTGCAAGCATGTCTCCTTCCTGGACTCCGCTGACATTCAGCACAAGCTTCAGATCGGATGAGATAGCCTTGATCTTGATCCCGACCCTCTTTCCTGTGACAGAGGAATATTCAAGGACCTGCTCCCCCTCGCCGCCGACATCAGCTCTGAGTTCGCCCGTAAAGGAAGCGTCATCTCCGAAAGCTACCGTGCAGGAAGACTTATAGAACTTAAGAATTTGTATATTTACATTTCCACTTATCATAGTATCGTTCTTAATGCCCAGGCAGCTGTTTTCTCCGCCTTTGACATCAGCGATACAGTCTTTCTTTATTTCACTGTTGTAGCAAAGTCGGGCAGATGAATCTACCATAAACATGTTGCTTCTTTCGGTGTCAAAATTTATGCTTATGGGAACGGTCCTGCCGTCGGAGCTTACCTTATTTAAGGTAATATACTTAAGATCCATTCTTCCCGAAACGTTGAGGTCATCCTCGGTGGTGAGAACTATGTCTATGCCGGGGTTGTATCCCATTATTGTGAGCGCACCGTATGAACCTGCTCTCGGGGAAACGAACTGCTGACTTTCATTAACGGTTATCACGTAATCAGCATTTTCATCGTTGATGCTTTCAATTTCCTTTACCGCATCTGCAAAGGTATAATATAACTTTGTTGTATTGGTGACCCAGACTGTCACAGTGGCTTGCTTGGCAACAAGCTCATTACCCAACTGAACGGCAACAAGCCCGTCCTCATTCTCAAAAACGATATCTCCCTCGGTATAGTCATAGTCAAGCTTTGCAAGAACATCTCCATCCTTGACATCGCTGACCTTGATCTTAAGCGGACTTGTAACGTCCGTGAGCGTGATGTTTTTGCCGACGGAAGCAGGATATTCAAGCACCGCATCGCTGCCCTGCGGAGCAATGCTTCCCTTAAATGAAGCGTTTTCACCGAGGACTATTCTCTTATAAGGAGCAATGTTGATGTCAGCCTTTCCGCCGATGAATGTGTCATCTAAAAGCTGAATGCTGCCTGTGCCTGTTATATTTCCGATACGGTTCAAGCCCGTTTCAGTATCACGGGAAAGGGATACGACCCTGAGATCCAGATCTCCGTTAACAGTCATATTAACAGGAACGATCTCACCGTTGGAGTTGACCTTATTAAGAGTAAGCACAGTTAACTCGACTGAGCTTGAAAAAACGAGGTCGGTTTCGGTGGTCAGAACCGATGCAGATGAGCCTCCGTTTATCATGATACTATTGTATGTACCCGTCTTGGGCAGAACGAACGGCTGCTCACGCTCACTGCGTACCGTAAGCGTATACGTTGCATCTGCCTTGTTACGTCTTTCAATACCTTTGACTGCATTTGCAAGTGTGTCATAATTCTCGGTAACTGACCGTCCTTGTTCCAAGAGATTTACAAAATTGTCATCATTCACAGCAACAAGGTAATTGTCCGAGCGGGCGGTGAAGAGATCACTGTCTGCGATTTTTGAGCTAATAAAGTCTCCCTTTATCGACGCAAGTATATCGCCAAGTTCAACATTTTTAACATTAAGATCAAAGTAAGATCCCGACAACTCCATAGATTCAAAGCAGATGTTTTTAGCATAAGCCTTGTCATAGGAGAACGAGGAACGATCATAGCGTGTTGCATTCTTAACCGAAAGCTTGCCCGAGAACGAAGCGTCACTGCCGCTGAAGCTGATATCACAGCCGTCAATGCACATCGTACCGACATTGATACCGCCCGTTGCAGCGACATTGCCTGCGGTGTGGAACTCGCCCGTGCCGCTTACGCCGCTGAGCCGACTGTAACCGTTCGCATCGGGTGAAACGGAAGCGTTTTCGCCGATCTTAAAGTTGTATTTGCCAATATTTACCTTAACGGGAACGATCGTATCGCCCGTCACCGAAGCCTTTTTATTCAAAACAACATTGCTGACAGAAAAATTGCCCGTGAGGGTAAGATCGCCCGTGAATTCAATGCTTTTTGTCGAGCCTGCCGTTAAAGCAAGGCTTCCGTAGGTGTTTGCAGCAGGCATTTTGAACGCACCGCCCATATCATAGTCGGAAGTGACCTTGACTGTGTAGTCGGCTGAACGTTTTCCTGCCTTTGCGTTTGCGGCAACGGCGTTAAGAACGTCGCTCCACTGTGTATATGAGCTGTCTGTGCCGTCAGCGGTGACCGTAAATGTTTTTGTCGCTGTCCTGATGTCCGAGCCGACTTTTATGAGTGTGCTGTTTTCATCGTAAGCGCTGTATTCCGATATCTGTATCGTTGAAATATCGGCTGTCTTAGCTTTGAGAACAGTCGTGTTCGGCTCAAACTTCTGAAAGGGATCGGGGTCGTAGATGCTGCCGTTAACAAGCGCTATTTTAAGCGGTGTGAATGTGCATGGTACGATCTCACCCGTTACATTGACAGGTGTGAAATCGGGCGTTGTGTAGGCAAGCAAAGCTCCGTCCGCTGTAAGCTTTGAAGCTGTTATGGAATTTTTGCCTGTGTACAGTATTGCACCTGAACCTACAAAAAGGCTGTTGGCTTTTACGGTATTGGTAAATCCCGTAGAGCCGCCCACTCTGACAGTGCCTCGGCTGTTTACCGCATAATCGGCAATATACGGCGTCTTTGAGTCAGAGGCGAAGCTGATCTCCGAATTAGCCGAGCCGTTTATGGCTGTGAGCTTTTCGGAAAAAAGCTTGTCGATGGTCAGCTGACCGTTTGCCGTGATCGTGAAGTTGGCAGGAGTGCCGTTCTTCAGCGATTCAAGATGTATATCCTGGAGATGTGTTTTGCCTGTGGTGGTGATATTGCCCGTAAAGCAGAGCATTTTTTCATTGCCGACGATCCACAGACCGCCGTATGTTCCTGCCTTCGGCATTGTGAATGCGCCGCCGATATCTGCATTGTCAAGCAGCTCGACTTTATGTGTAACGGTCGGGGCAGCCTTGGCGTTTTCGGCAATTTCTGCGAGAACGTCCGACCAGAGCGCATAAGCACCGTCATCAACGTAGTTCAACGCCGCCTGATCAAAATGACTGAGCTTGAACGCCGCAGGCATGATCTTGACGTCAGAGCCTACTCTTGCGAGGGTGTATTCAGCCTCACCCTGCTTTTCGGGAAGGCTGTCATCATCGATCTTGACGTTGGAGATATCCGCTTTCTTAGCAATAAGGACAGTCATGTTCGGCTCAAACTTCTGAGGAATCAGGTTGCTGTTATAAATCGCTATTTTAAGTGTACCGGAGTTTGCAATTATCTCGCCCGTTACAGTCACAGGTGTGAAATCGAGTGCTGCGTAAGCAATAGATGCGTTTTTTGTAAAAATGATATTTTCGGCGGTTACGGAATTTTTGCCTGTAAACAAGGTTGCATTGGTGTTCAGACTAAGATCCTTCGTTTTTACGGTATTATTAAACCTAACAAAACGATTTATATAAACCTTGTCAAAATTATTTACTGCATAATCGGCAGTATACCAAACCATGTCAAATGAGTTAAAATTGATCGTTGATTTAGCCGAACCGTTAATGGCTGTGAGCGTATCGGAACTAAGTCCGTTGATAGATATATCATACTTGGTCGTGATAGTGAAGTTGGCAGGACTGCCATTCTTCTGCGATTCAAGCTTTATGTTACCGAAATATATGTTGCTCGCAGCAGTAACATTGCCCGTGAACTTCAGCGTATATGTATTGCTGCCGTAGCTGTCAAGCTCTATTGCTTTGTACGTTCCTGCCTTTGGCATTGTGAATGCTCCGCCGATATCGGCATCGGCAAGGAGTTGAACTGTATAGATAAATTCCTTATCCGTATTTGCTGTTTCGGCGATCTTTGCGAGAACGTCCGACCACTGCGCATAAATGCCGTCATCGATAGTCGACGTCTTATAATGGGAAAGCTTAAATGCCGCAGACATGATCTTTACGTCAGAGCCTACTCTTGCGAAAGTATATTCGGCATTACCACTTGATGCGGGAGCGCTCTTATCTATGAGCTTGATGTTGGAGATATCTGCTTTCTTAGCTGTGAGAATAGTTGTGTTCGGTTCAAACGTCTGATAGGAAATGCCCTCGCTGATGTCAGCAAGTCCCAGTACAAGCGGTGTGAGTCCGTCCTTAATATCTCCCGTTACAGTCACAGGTGTGAACTCGGGCGTTGTATAAACGATCAGAGAATTTGGTCTGGCAACAATATCTACAACGGTCACGGAATTTTTGCCTGTAAACAAGGTTGAATAGTTCAGATCGAGGGTCGTTGTCTTTACAGTATTATTCAGCACAACGTAGCCATAAATTGTTACCTTGCCGAAATTGTTTACCGCATAGCCAACAGACGCATCGGGCAATTCACCATTTTCTCCGGAGAGTATCATTGTTGATTTTGCCGAACCATTGATAGCTTTAAGCGTATCGGAATACAAGCTTCTTACGCTCATATCATAATTGGACGTAATCGTGAAATCAGCAGGTTCATAGCCGTTTTTGCCCTTTTTCTGTGATTCAAGTCTGATGTTGCTGAAACCTGTTATGCCTGTGGTTTTGATATTGCCCGTAAAACGAATAGCTGCGGCATTATCTGAACCGATCAGTAACCCCTTATAAGTATTTGCAGGAGGCATTGTGAATGCGCCGCCGATATCTGCATCGGCAAGGAGTTTAACTGTATAGGTCAGTTCTTTATTCGTCTTATCCGCATTGGCATTTTCTGCGATCTTTGCGAGAACGTCCGACCAGAGCGCATAAGTGCCGTCATCGACATCCTCATGGGAAAGCTTGAATGCCTTAGGCATGATCTTAACGTCAGAGCCTACTCTTGCGAGGGTGTAACCGTCTCCGGGAGCGCTGTCATCTGCGACCGTGATTTTGGAGAGATCGGCTTTCTTAGCTGTAAGGACAGTCGTGTTCGGTTCAAACTTCTGATAGGAAATGCCCTCGCTGATGTCAGCAAGTCCCAGTACAAGCGGTGTGAGTCCGTCCTTAATATCTCCCGTTACAGTCACAGGTGTGAACTCGGGCGTTGTATAAACGATCAGAGAATTTGGTCTGGCAACAATATCTACAACGGTCACGGAATTTTTGCCTGTAAACAAGGTTGAATAGTTCAGATCGAGGGTCGTTGTCTTTACAGTATTATTCAGCACAACGTAGCCATAAATTGTTACCTTGCCGAAATTGTTTACCGCATAGCCAACAGACGCATCGGGCAATTCACCATTTTCTCCGGAGAGTATCATTGTTGATTTTGCCGAACCATTGATAGCTTTAAGCGTATCGGAATACAAGCTTCTTACGCTCATATCATAATTGGACGTAATCGTGAAATCAGCAGGTTCATAGCCGTTTTTGCCCTTTTTCTGTGATTCAAGTCTGATGTTGCTGAAACCTGTTATGCCTGTGGTTTTGATATTGCCCGTAAAACGAATAGCTGCGGCATTATCTGAACAGATCAGTAACCCCTTATAAGTATTTGCAGGAGGCATTGTAAACGCACCGCCGATATCGGCATCAGCGAGAACCATAACTCGGTAAATTTGGCTCTTGCCATTCTTTGCATTTTCGGCGATCTTTGCGAGAACGTCAGACCAGAGTTCGTATGTACCCTGATCAGAATATTTGCCCTCACCCACATCCATGGAAAGTTTGAATGCCGCAGGCATGATCTTAACGTCAGAGCCAACTCGTACAAGGCTATAACTCTCATCGCTCTGCTTTTCGGGAATGCCTTCATCTGCGACCTTGATCTTGGAAAGATCAACTGTCTTTGATGTGAGGACAGTTGCGCCCGACTCAAACCTATAATATGAAGCGCTGCTTCCGATGATCATTTCGATCGGTGAGCCGCCGTCTGTGAGCGTAATATCTCCCGTTATGTTGAGTGGCTTGAAATCCTTGGTCGTGTAATAGATCGTTTGTCCGTCTGCATTGATGATATTCTTTACGGTCACGGAAGCTGTGCCTATATACACACTTTCTGCGTTCGTAAAATCGAGAGTATCTACATTTACGGTATTCTTAAATTCAACTTCATGATGCAATTCCACAGTGCCGAATTTGTTTACTGCAAAGTCAACAGTTTTTTGTCCGTTCAGGAGTTCAAGCTTTGATTTAGCCGAGCCTTTAACAGCCGTGAGCGTATCGGAGCTTAAACCATTGACATAAAGTTCATAATTATTGCCGGCTGTTATCGTATAATTTGCAGGCCCAAATGCATTTTTGACCTTTTTCTGCGATTCAAGCTTGATGAAACTGAAAGCTGTATCACCTGTAAGAGTGATATTTCCGGTAAATTTAAGGGTATGTACATTTTCTTCTGACGAAGAAGATATATCAAGATATTTATATGTGCCTGCTTTTGGCATTGTGAATGCGCCGCCGATATCGGCATCGGCAAGAACCTCAACTCTAAAATGCAGGTTTTTATTTGTCTTTGTATTTGCGTTGATCGTTGCTATAACGTCCGACCAGAGAGCAAATTTGCCGTGACAAACGCCTTTATTGGGATCTAAACTTGTCGGGTCATCTTGATAAAGTGCAAATGCCGCAGGCATCACCTTAACGTCAGAGCCTACTCTTACAAGGATATATTCAACAGAACCCTGTGTATCGGGAACGCAGTTACTGCTGACCTTGAGCTTTGAAAGATCGGCTTTCTTAGCCGTGAGGACAGTTGTATTGTTGTCAAATATGAGCGCACTGCTGCCGTCGGAATAAGCGATAGTAATACTGCTGTTTTCGCTGCCGATAATATCGCCCGTTACGGTCATCGGCTTGAATGCGCCGTTGTCATTTCTGTAAATGATCTGTGCGCTGCCGTCGGCTGTTACATTTGTAAAGGAAACAGCCTTGTTGAATATCTGTACAGACGAGTTATCGTCAAGCATAAGCCCAGTCGCCTTTACTGTGTTCGTGAAGGCAATGTGATTGTATACCTTTACCTTGCCGAAGCCGCTGATAGGCGCATTTACCTCAGTCGGATAAACCTCGGTATCATTTCCGTATAAGGAGAGCGCAGACTTAGCCGAACCCTTTATTGCGGTGAGGGTGCTTGACCTCATTGATGTAAGATCAAGGTCATAATTAGCGGTGATAGTGAAGTTTGCGGGCTTGCCGTTCTTCACAGATTCAAGATCGATGTTATAGAATGTTGTTTCGCCCGTAAGGACAATATTTCCCGTGAATGTGAGCGTCAGGTCTCTTATTATGCCGCCCGATATCGTCAGCGAACCGAATGTTCCTGCCTTTGGCATTGTGAATGCGCCGTTTATATCGGCATTGTCGAGGAGTTCAACTTCATAATCGGCTGTGCCGTCATTTATCACTGCGATAACATCGCTCCAGAGTGCAAATTTACCGTCGTTGATGTACGTTTTATCGGGAGTCCTGTGGGTGACCTTGAACGCCTGGGTCAGAACCTTTACCTCCGAGCCGATCTTTGCGAGAGTGCTGTCGTCCGATACGCTGTCTGCGTCGAGAACCATTGCGGAAATATCAGCCGTTTTCGATGCGAGTACCGTAGTGTTGTTCTCAAACTTCGAGGTCTCCGCCTTTATTTTGAGCGCATCATTTGTTTCGCCGAGAATGATCTTTCCCGTAACGCTGACAGGTGTAAATTCGCTCTCATAGCAGATAGTTCCCCTTGTGTTGACTATATTCGTTACGGTAACAGAATTTTTGCCCGTGTATAAAACTGCGTCATAGTAAAAACAAAGGTTTGTTGCCTTTAATGTATTGGCGAGCCTGATCTTATTTCTGATCGTGACATTGTTGAATTTGTTTATTGTAAATGAAACCGTATCGGGGTCTTTACTTATATTTGTATTTCCGTAAAGTGTGAGGTCGTTCTTGCCCGAACCGTTTACAGCTGTGAGCGTTGAGGAAGTCAGACCGGAGAAGCTAAGAAAATAGTTTGTTGTTATTGTGAAATCTTTATTTGATTCAAGAGCTATATTGGCGAAATGCGTAATGCCCGTGAGGGTGAGATCGCCCGTAAATTTGATCCCATATTTGCCGTAGCCGGACAGGCACAGCGAGCTGTATGTACCCGCTTTAGGCATAACGAAAGCACCGCCGATATCGTCATTGCGCTGAGCAGCGACGTAATATATTCCGGTCGGGTCTGCTCGGCCATTGATATAATCGAGAACATCGGACCAGAGCGCAAATGAATATATCACACTGCTGCCATTGCGTGAAACTCTATATTTGGCTTTAGAAAGCTTGACCTCCGAGCCGTCTCTTACAAAAGCAACATCTTCCGTTGGCTTGCTGTTGTCAGCAAGCTTCAATTTGGTCAGAGCGACAGTGCTTGAAATGAGCAGGGTCTTGCCGTTCTCGAATTTTTTGTAAACAGAATGGTCGCTGCTGTCTACGAGAGCAAACTTTATATCGGAGCTTGTTGTTCCCGTTATGGTAATAGGCACAAAATCATTGGTGGTATAGGCAATGACCTTGTCGTCTGTACCGCTAAAGCTGATATCCTGTACTGTTACCGCTTTATTGCCTATATATACAGGTGTTCCCGCATCAAGCTCTCTAACATTTACGGTATTATTTAATTCAGTATTTCCCTTTATAGTGAGAATGCCTATATTGTTAACAGCATAATCAATGGATGTAATTTCACTCTGTTCAAGAGTAAGTATAGAACTTGCTGCGCCCTTATTATCATCGTAAACTTCTGTGATCGCATCAGATAATGTTTCATCTTCAAACAACGTAAGTGTACGACCGTTCAGTTTGATCCTATATCCATTATCATTTTTTGATGCAAAACGAATGCCGTGTCTTAGCTGCAGATCGCCTGTAAGTTCAATATCCCCCGAAAACGTCAGCTGCTTTGGTGAAAACTGATCTTCAACTTGTAATAAAAGTTCGTTGTATTTGCCGTTTTGCGGCATCGTGAAGCTGCCTATATCAGCGTCTTTAAGAACCGTTATAATATGGGAGCCTGCTTTATAGGGATTTGCATTGATATAAGCAATAAGATCGTCCCAGAATGAGAATGTCTCGGTCTTATCGCCGTATTTAAGCTCAAATGTCGGCTCTCCGACCTTTATCTGCGAACCCGACTTGACAAGAGTGCTGTCCTCTGACGGACGGCTGGAGTCAAGTATGCCGAATACCGAAGCATCGGCTATCTTTGCATTGGCGAGAACTGCACCGTTTGTAAATTCGCCGACATCAAAATACCGGTCGTCTGTGTAGTTCGCAAAAAGTATCGGCGAATCTGCGTGGCTGAGCGTAACATTTCCGTTTACTGTAATAGGTGTAAAATTTTCGCCGATATAAGAAATATAAGCCGATCCGTTTGTTTGGATATTCGTTACTGTGAATGTGCCGTCTGTTATATTCGCTGTCGCCTGTGTTTCAAATTCAAGATCGGTCGCATCAACATCTTCACGGAATACGATCAATCCATCTATCAGGAGACTGCCGAATTTGCTTATTGCATAGCTGATGTTATAGTGCCTGTTAGTTTCAGTATTTTCGTACTGTCTGATAGTGAGCTTTGAAGAAGCTGTGCCGTTCAGGGCAGTGAGCGTATCGGAGAAAAATCCGTTGACTTCAAGATCTTTTTTCGCTGTAACAGTAAAACCTTTTGCAGCCGTGGATTCGATCTTAACATTCACAAACGAAGTGTTTACGGGAAGTGTAAGAGCAGGATCAGAGATAGTGAGAGTCTTAGCTTCACCGCTTTCGCTTGATACAAGAGTAAAGCTCTTTGCCGTTGTCGGGAAAGTGATGTTCTGCTCGGCAACATCACGGCGAAGAACGATATAATAATCGCTGTTTCTGTCAGTCATAGCCTTGACAACATCGCTCCACGCTGCACAGGAAACACCGTTTTCATTGTTTGTATATGAATCATAGTCGAGGTAAACATAGTAGCCGTTGTTTAAGACCTTTTCTGCCTTAAGGTTGAATGTTGCTTCTCCCCTGCCTGTATCATAGTTATAGATCACAGTGTCCCCTTCAAAATCATAAAGGGTGCTGTCTTTGAGCTTTGCGCCGCTGATATGCAGCATACGGGATACATCAAGTCCGTAGTCAGCGAGCTTTTTGAGGTCATATTCGCCGTCGACAACGCCGATATTCATCGTATTGCCGTGTGTTGCCAGAGTAACAGAAGCCGCAGTGCAGTTAGTCAGATCAACAGCAGCAAGGCTGTTCTTACTAAGATTAACATTTGTAAGTGCCTTGTTAGCTGAAAGATCAACAGAAGTAAGACCGCACTTACTGAGAACGAGGGTCTTAAGGGCAGTATTTGCCGAAATATCAATGCCGTCCGTAAGTGTCGTATCTCTGATATCAAGAGTAGTCAGTTTGGTATTGTTGCTGAGATCAAAGGAATGGATATCTATACTATTGACAGCGAGAGATTCAAGATCTGTAAGCGATGTCAGATCCATTTCCGAAACAGGGCAGTAATCGATAGACAGAACCGCCAGTCCCTCGGGAAGAACCACACGTTTCAGCATATCGGAATTGACTGCATCGAAAGAACGGAGATTTGTATTCTTGGAAACATCGATCTCACTAATATCGAGATCCGATATGCGCAAAGAATCAAGCTGAGTGAAATACTCAATGCCTTCCATACTCTCGAATTTCTGATTAATAAATTCAATGTCCTTGACAGCAGCTATCTCGCTTTCGGAAAGCACACCATCACTGTCGGTATCGAAATTTTCCGAAATATAGCTGCGGAAATTGCTGTCGGGGAAGTGCGCCCTGTCAACGGCAATACCGTCAGCATCGCTGTATGTATCAAATTCATCGTTATTTTCTTCATCAGCGTTGTCGTCAGCATCGTCAGCTTCACCGTTGTTATCGGAGTCATCGCCGCCGTTGATGTCACCATCTCCGTCAGTATCGCCGTTACCGCCAACATCACCGTTGTTGTCATCAGCGCCGTTTTCGCCAGCACCGCCGTTTTCATCGGAGTTACCGTTTTCGACGCCGTCTCCTCCGTTAGTATCACCGCCAACGTCAGCACCGCCGTCACCGTTTTCACCGGCATCTCCGCCGTCACTGTCACCGCCAATGTCAGCACCGCCGTCACCGTCAGCGTCACCAACAGCGTTGCCATCATCGCCACCGTCAGCAAGCGTCTGAACAGCAGAAATGTCCGACTCAGCCGCCAAAGTGCTGATCGGCAGTATCGCAGTCTGTGTAAAGGCTATGGAAGCCGCACATAAAGCGGCTATAAATCGTCTGAACTGCATAATATCGTCCTTTCGTAATATAAAAAAGTGGGCTTGATGCAGGAAAAAGACCTGCAAAGTCGTTTCAATACGTGTTTTATCATTAAATGACATTGAAACATTATTATCGTATCAATTATATCACATTTTATTAATATTTGCAATTCACAATTGACATAAATGTAACCGCAGAATTTTGTGTTTTTTGTTAAATTCGAGTAAAAATATTTGGTATCAATACACAGTTGGGAATATATTGCTTTTTGCAGAGTTAGAGGCGACGAATTAAGCCAAATAAGGCAATAAGCTTTGCTTTATACCAAACACCATTTAAAATTCAGAAAAAATCACGCCGACAATCTTGAATATATTGGATTTCGGCACAGATTTTTTCCTTTATTTTATTGGCGTCTAGTATTAACAATGTATAAATGTCATTGTGGTTTTTATGTTTTTTAATAGAATAAGTTTGTATAACGACCGGTTGTCCCATAATATGGACAACTATCCGCAAAGCACTTACCTCATCTTGAAAAATCAGCAAAAATATTGTATAATTCTTTCAAAGGAAAATATCATCCGACCCAAGGAGAAGACAAAAATCTGTTTGAATATATCGAAAGGATGATGAGAAGTGACTAAAACTGAAAAAGGCGCAAAAATAATAAACGATTATATTAAAAGTTCTAATTGTAATGTCAGCCTTGGTACACTTATTAATCATTTGATAGACAACTATGATTGTACTGCAACCGAAGCAAAAGCGTGTTGTAGCGAATATTTCAAAAACAGTCAAGTAGGATCATATAAGGATCCTGTTTCAATTTTTCAAAATCACTCTGAATAAGGGGGCTTTAATTATGCTCAAATGGAGGATATAATATGGAAAACATAAAAATGGTAAACGACATTGAAATCGATACTGCTATTGTTCCCCCAAATAAACCTTGCCAAAAATCACGCAGCATATTTAGTGTAGTGAGAATTGAAAAAGGAACGGATCTTGTAAGGATTTAACTGTAAAGATTTCAGATGGGAACGGACATTATGTTCCGGTTCCTCTTTTGATTGCGAAGAAGCCTTGCTTCCGACCGAACGAGCTGACATAAATTTATTGATTATGGTCTGATGGACACTTTAATGTAAATACGCTCTGTACAGCAAGGAACATTGACAAAACAAACTGTGGTATAAAAATAAGCACATAACAGCACTCATTCAGGAGGGGTTGTTATGTGCTTTATTTCTTCTGTTTTCTGATTATAATCTTTAGTTATTGTCTCAAGATATTCATCGGGCGTTTCCCTTCAGATATCATATCCTATGAAGGACATTCCAAACTTTTCAGATACTTATCCTGCATAGCAAATGCCCCGTTGCTTTTTAATTTCTCCACTATTTTAGGTGGTACAATTGGTTTTGTCGTACTCATTTGCCCACTCCTCAAACAGCGAATAATATTCATCTGTTAATTTTGAAAAAGCTTTTCATCTCGTTCTTCATCTCTGACAATAATTGTATCATAGGCTCGGGCGGATTGTCAAGCTTTGGAGCAATATGCTTAAGCAAAATTTACAGAATTTATGCAAACTGCAGTTTCCGAAGCTTTTTCTTAAAAATGTTATGTTACAATAGATAGGTGACACAAAGTATAGAAAAACAACTTCCAAAATGATATAATGTTTAAGAAC
>CAKSKU010000011.1 GCA_934465295.1 uncultured Oscillospiraceae bacterium | reverse complement strand
TTTTCTCTTGTACTCGTTATTATATCGCACAAAAATACCCTCCTTACTGGGTGTCCAGTAAAGAGGGTACATATCAAAACGGGGGGTTTCTCTATACCACGAAAGGATAACAAGGGGGAGGTTATCTGTTTTCGTTGATATATGTGCTTGCACGGTTCTGAATGATGTCCGCAACTTCGTCAACAGACTTCTGACCGCTGAAATATGCCTGTGTTTCCTCGTCGATGATCTTGAGGAGGTCGGTATCATATTTATATACTGTATTTACGGACTTGATGAAGTTCATCATACGCTCATTGTCCGCATCGGTATTGGGCGTGATAGTGAACGACTGGTTGCCGATCCATACCTGATCGTCATAGTATTCCTTAGTGCCGTTGTTATCCCAGTAAGGACGTTCCTTAGCCTTTTCCGCAAGCTTATTGAGTGCGGAGAGCTTTACGGGGAAGTCGCTTACATTTCCCTGTGCCTCATCGGTGAGGAGTGTCTTGATGAATTCCCAAGCGCCATCGGGGTTCTTTGCCTTTTCCATTATTGCAAGAGAGGTGTTCATCTGGAGCATCGAACCATTGCCTTTATCGGTAGGAACGCCGACCATTGAAACGGGTTCGCCGAAGTAGCCTTCCTCGTCCTGCTTGAAAGCGCGGAAGTCATAGATATATTCATCGCGGAGGATAGTCTTTCCTGTGCGGTAGGAGTTTTCACGCTCTGTCCAGTAGTTGTCGTCCTGATAAAGTGCATCAGAGTCGATCTCTGCAGGAAGCGTTTTTGCGTATTCAAGCGCTTTCTTGAACGAATCGGTGTTGAAAGTACATTCGCCCGTTTCGTAATTTACATACTGACCGATGTTGTAAACGATCATTGAATCAACGAAGCCTGAGCTTGTCATTTCTGTCTGCATATTACTGTCAGGGTTAGCTTCGTGAACTGCAATGAAATCGTCCATTGTCCAGCTGTCCTTGTCGCCGACGATAGACTTCTTTGCGGACTTTGTAACGATGCTGAATGACGGTGCTACTCTGTAAAGCTTGCCGCCGACGCTGAATGCATCGAAAACATTTTCAAGATAATCCGCACGGTTGAAGCTTTCGTCCTTTTCCATAATAGGATCAAGGTCAGCGATAAGTCCCTTTGAAACATAGCTGCTGAACGGGAGCGAGCTGTCAACGAGGAGGATATCGGGTATCTTGCCTGCAACGAGGTCATTGTTAAGACGCTTTATGCAGTCGTCATAATTTGACCAGTCATCTCCGACATAGGAAGTGACTTCGATCTGATATTTGTCGCTTGTCTTGTTGAATGTGCTTATCTTGCCCTTGATGTCGTAAGGAATGTATGAAGCATAAACGGAGATGAGCTGCTTGTCGGGAATTTCGGACGGATCGAGCTTTGTGAGTACATATATCACCATATTGCTGTCATTGTACGAATATCCGCCGTTTGACATTTCATAATTGTATGCGGAATAGATGATCTTTCCCTCAGGAGAAACGAGAATGTTGCTCATTGCGGTAGTGTCAATGCCCGATTTTATCCAGTCGATAATGGTCTCGCTCTCGTTGGCTTCGATATTCACGCCGTAAAGTGCGGTATCACCGTTGTATACCATGTCATATCCGCCGCCGGGGTAGCAGCTGTAAGCGGAAAAGGAGAGCGGATATTCCGTATCGCCGAACTTCTGTGCAGCAAAGTCGATGAGCTTTGCGGAATTCTTGGATTCATAATTTCCGTCAACGTTCGTGTAAGAATTGATAAGAGCATAAACGCTGCCGTTTTTTGCACGAACGACGGACGTGATATATCCTCCCGAATCCTGCGATGTGCTTTCCTCAAGTCCGACGCTGAAACGGAATTTTCCGTTCGCATCAATGACGAGAACAGTGTTGTTTACAAGAACGTAGCCGTTGCCGTCATTGTCTTCAACGAAATTGCTGATATAGAAATAATCATTGTCGTTGTCGCTGTAGCTTGATTTGAGATCGTCAAGATCGACCCTGCCGACCGATTCAAGGTTCGTATCGAAGCGTTCGAGATAGAAATGATCTTCCGATTCGCCCGTTTCATTATCCCATGAGCTTGTGCTTACAAGGATAGCGACCTTATCGCCCGACATAAACATCTTCTGAATGCTTGAATAGGTATTCATGCCAAGCTGCTGCTGATCGATGATGAGCTTTTCACCGATCTTGCTGCCGTTAAAATCATAGGCTTCAAGCCAGTATTGCTGGTAGGAATCATAGATGGGTTCTTCGGTATCAACGGAAGCAGTCTCTTCCGCAGGTTCTTCAGCAGGCTCATCGGTGATATTGCCCGAACCGTCGGGTATTATCATGCCGCCTGCTTCTGCTGCATCTCCGATGCTGATATCTCCTCCGGCAGCACCCGTAACAGCCATACCGAGCGCGTCTCTTGCCATTACGCCGAATTCCGCATCATCGGTATTTCCCATATCAGCATTGGCATTATCATCTGTGTTCGTGCCATTGTTATTGCTGAGGGAAACAGTTCTTGTGCCGATGATGTAAACTCTGTCCGAATCGGCTGTCATTGCGTTTATGCCTTCAAGATCCGAAACGGGTATCTCCTGCGAGGAGTAAAGGTTATCCTTTGATGCCATTTCCGGCTGGGTGGTCTTTCCGCAAGCGCCGAGCGAAAGCATCATTGCCGCCGCCAAGCCTGCGCAGAACGTGCGTTTAAGTATCGTTTTTTTCATAAAGTCAGTTTCCGCCTTTCATAGTTTTTTGTCTTGATCTTCTGCTTTTGAAATATGCTGCCGCCGAAGAAGCTTTATCCTTTATCTTCTCCGAAAGCTTATGTGCAATTGCCTTTCGTTTAATGAAAAACAGAACGGCAAAATACAGAACTGTTAATATCGGAACGCAGAGAGCGGCTATGATAGCGGCCATACGGTGCGCTGCCTTTTGCTCTGTGATCCTTGCTGCGTTTTCCCAGTAGGGATAAACTATCGGCTTGTCGATGACTGCACTTTTTCCGCCGTCAAAAGCCGCTTTGAGCATTTTTATTGCGGAGAAGCGTCCCGTGTTGACGATGATCGTTCGGTTATCCTCCGAAACACCCACAACGTCCTTGATGATCGATTCCGCAAGACCCTTTACGGGACTTGGAAGCACCGCTTCATAGCAGGATACCTCGGGGGCTTGCTCCTGAACAAGCTGAATGCCTGCGTAGGAGATGAACATATACGGCTTTTTGCCGATAAGATACTGTGTATCCTTATCCTGCTCGGCTTTTACAACGCCTGCAACGGTGAAGATCTTTCCGCCGATGCTTACAGCCATACCCTCGACATTGCTTGAGCCGAAAAGCTGCCAGGCGAGCGTTTCATCAATGACAACTCTGTCCTGCATAAGATCGTCGTCCGAATAATAGCTGCCCGAAAGGAGCGTCAGCGGGTGGAAAAGGAAGAAATCTCCGCCTGTTACAATTGTATTCGCATCGACCTTCGGCGCATAACTGTCACTCATCGTTGTGACGGTCATTTTCTGCTCTGCGCAGGAAAAAGCGTCAAAATAAAGCCTTGCGCCCTCTTTTTCGGAAGTGAGTGAGTTTTCGCTCATCTTTTTGTCGATATCGACCCTCATTCGGCGCACTTCGTTAAGGTCAATGCCATTACCCTCGCTGAAAAATGCCGATATCTGGTCATATCTTTCGCCGCTTTCACTTTCCCAGCTTTTGGCTGCATTCTGTGACGGGAGCCTGCCGCCGATACCTGCAAAGCTGATGCTCAGACAGGCAAAGACTGCGATACAGACCGCATCAAGGGCGGCAAGAATTATATAGAGCAGCTTTTTTGTACCCGTTTTGCTCCCTCCTTTCAGATGATGACCTTTTATCAGTTGTCAACAAGGCGAACCTGATCGCCTGCGTTGATAGGCTTTGTCGAAGTGGAAATAATGAAGTCGCTCTGAACAACGCCCGTTACGGCTGTGTTCACGCCGTCCGATGCAAGGACTGTGATATCTGCACGCTTTGCGATATATCTGTTGCCGAGAGGGCTGCTCTTTGCAACGACCGTAAGGACGAACTTGCCGTTCGAGTCCTCCTTGATGGCGTTGTTCGGGATGATACATTCATACGGCTGACCCTTTCCGCCGAGAACGAGCTGTAATGACTGTCCCGGAGTGACATCACCCGTGATATCGAAAACAAGCTGTTTTTTCTGCGAATCCGACTGGTCTGCCTTTATCTGAGTGAGCTTCGCCTGAGCTTCGCCGCCCCAGAAATATTGGATATCCGCATTGTCGCCGACCTTGACCTTCTTAGCCTGGTCGAGCGTTACGGAAAAGCTTGCCGTATAGCCCTTCTCGGTCATTTCGATGGAAGCCACCGATGTTCCCGATTCGAGCGTTTCGCCTGCGACTATCTTCATCGAGCTGATAACGCCTGCGACCTGAGCGGTTATCTCGCCGCCTACCGCATCAGCCTTGATCTTTTCAACCTTTTCTTCAAGCCGCTTTATCTCTCGCTGCAAAGCCTCGGTCGCAATATCGTCCTTTCCGGCGGCGATGAGATCGTCCTTCTGCTTTTTCTGAAGTGCAAGCTTCTGACTTTCGAGGTCACGCTCCTTGGATTCTATCGAATTGATAGTTTCAAGGTCCGCATCGACCTGCGTCTTGTCAAGCTTTACATCTTCGATCTGCGATTTAACATCGTCAAGTTCGTTGTTTTTCTTGTCAGCCTTTGCCTTAACGGATTTCTTTTCGGCATTGAGCTTTTTGCTGACCTCTATCTTTTTCAGATTGAGCTTGTTTACGGCGTCGTTATAGCTGTTGGTAAAGGTGGTCTGGTTGTTTGTCGCAGTTTTGAGCTTCTGACTGATATAATTGCTCGTCGACTGCTTGTTGTAAAGCTCATAAAGCTCCGACCTTGCTTTGCCGAGATCGGTGTTCGTATCCTTTATGCTCTGAGCTATGGAAATAGGATCGCCTTCATCGCTCACAAGTGCTTCAAGATACTTTTCGTTGAGTGATTCAAGCTGTGTCTGGAGCTTTGTTATCTCCGTCTGCTTGTTGATGATATCCTGATTTGTGACCTTATCGCCAAGCTCCTTGGTGATCTGCTCGACCTTCTTATCGTATTTTTCCTTTTCCGCCTTGTATTTTACAACATCGTCATAAAGCGGAGAAAGCACCTTGCTGTAAACATCATCGAGCGATTCATAGTCATCACTGCTGAGTGCCGTGAGCTGTTCGCCGATGTGTGTAAGCTCATCTTCAAGAGCCTTGCTTTCCTTTGTGAGTTCATTGCTCTGCTTTGTGAGGTCGTTTATCTTTTCTTCAAGAGCCTTCTGTTCTTCGACCTTTTTAAGATAATCGTCACTTCCGCCAAGACTCTGCTTGAGCCTTGAGATATCCTCTTCAAGATTTTTTATCGAAAGCTCGTCGGCAGAATAATCAACGCCTGCATCAAGAAGCTTCGTTCTGTATTCGTCCTGCTTGGCTTCGAGATCGCTCTGAGCCTGCTGGAGATCGGGGCTTTCGCCCTCTTCAAAGCGGAGCAGCACCTGACCCTTTTCAACGGTATCGCCCTGCTTTACCTCAACAGCCTGAACGACCCTTGATGCACCCGTGTACTTCACTTCGTACTGCTGTGCGGCTTCGACCGTGGCTGTTCCTCTTATCTGCTCGGAAAGGCTTCCGCTCTGCACATATTTTGCCGAGACCTCGGGCAGAGAATAGTTCATTATAGTATTTGAAAAAAACGTCAGCAGGAGCATTATCGTGAGAAAAATTATCGCAGCCGTTTTCACCCATTCACGTCTTTTATTTTCCATTTATGTACCTCCAATCTGAAGATCATCAGATCTTAACCCTTGATGCCGCCCGAATATGCAATTCCCTCAACGAGATAATCCTCGCCGTAAAGGAACATCAGCAGCGTGGGTATCATATATATCGTCGCAACAGCGAACGCAAGACCTATCTCGCCCGAATTTATCCTCGAAAGGAAAACGGACAGCGGATAAAGGCTTTCGTCCGAAAGAAGAATGAGCGGCTGTTCGACCATATTCCAGTAATCGATGAAAACAAGTATTATTACCGAGAATATAACGCTCTTGCAAAGAGGCAGTGCTATGTAGCGGAATATCTGCATCTCTCCTGCACCGTCAAGCTTCGCTGCCTCAATGAGCGACTCGGGTATTCGCTTCATCACCTTTGTCAGCAGGAACACCGAGTAGGGCGTGAACACCGCAGGCAGTATTATCGCCCAGCGTGTGTTGAGTATCCCGAGCTTATCCGCAACAAGGTAGTTCGGAACGAGCGTTACCTGATAGGGCATCATCATTACTATTACATATACGAAGAAAAGAATCTCTTTCAGCCTGCCCTTTAGCCGTGCGAAGCCGTAGGAGGCGAACGCCGCAACCGCAAGCTGGAATATAACTATCGGAACAACGAGTATCACCGAGTTCCAGAATTTCAGCAGATAATCGGGACTCTTGAAAAGCACCGTGAAATACTGCGAGAATGAGACCATATCGGGGATAAATTTCAGATTCACCTTTTCGGAGATGAACGTCTTTCCGCCTGATTCGGTCGTTGAGAATACCGAGCCGTAATTCGCCGATATCTCCGAGGACGACATAAACGAGTTTGCTATCGTCAGCACGGTCGGCATAAGGAATATCAGTGCCGCCGCAGCCGCAAATATCGTCATCACCGCAAGACCTATCTTATTCTGCCGCAGTGTGAATTTTTTTCTGCGAAGAGGCTTTTTAACTGTATTTTCAGCTGTCATTCCGTATCCTCCCCGAACTTATTTTCAGCAACGAACAGCAGCGCAAGTATCACGATGATAACTATCGACATTATTATCGCCGCCGCCGAAAGCTTCTGATAATCAAGCTTTCGGAATGTGTTGTTCATAAAGTGCTGGAGCATATATATCGAGTCGTAAGGGTAGTCGCCCGTGAGAAGATAGACCTCACGGAAAACCTTGAACGAGTTTATCAGCGAAAGTATAGCAACGAAAAGTATCGTCGGCGAAAGGTGACGGAGCTTTATGTGGACGAACTTGTACCAAGCACCCGCACCCTCCAGCGTTGCAACTTCGAGCTGATCCTTGGATATCCCTCCGAGTGCCGACAGGAACAGTATCATATTGTAGCCGAGGTTTTTCCATAGGAAAAGCACAGTTACCACTATCATTGCCTTGTCGGATTTGAGCCAGTCTATCCTGTCAACGCCGAACTTTGAAAGAATTTCGTTGAGCGTTCCGTTGTAGTGGAAAATTACCTGCCATATAAGCACGACCGAAGCAACGGGAACCATCATCGGACAGAGAAAGCTTGCCCTGAACTGGCTGACGAGCGGAATTTTCGCATCGAGAAGCATCGCAAGTGCCAGTCCGAGTATGACCGCAAGCGGAACGGACGTGAGCGAAAATTTCAGCGTGTTTACAGCCGCTCTCTTGAATGCGCTGTTTTTCAGAAGGCTTATGTAGTTGTCGAGGAACACAAAATCCTTGTTTATAGGGTTGTCGACTACCGAGTAGTAAAGAATTACCATGAAAGGCACTATGAAAAATATCATAACGCCGATAAAGCTCGGTCCGATGCAGGCTATCGGGAACGCCTTTGACTTTAAAGAAACCTTAGGCGGCTTTTCCCGAACCTTTTTTTCACGCCGCTCTTTTTTTATATCAGGCTTTGCACCTATTTTTTTCATTTTTTTCATCTCCCTGATGAGAACCTAAAGGTCAGAATGCAAATTTTTGTCTGTATTCCGAATAAAGAACAATATTCTTCCGTTTCTCCATTATAGCACACTTATTTTTGTTTTTCCACATTAAACATAAACTGTAATCTAATTTTAAACAATTCGCCGAAAAATAAATTTTTGTTACCGTTTTGAAATAATTTTGGGGAACTGTGCAAACTAAAGTTTGCATAAAAAGTCAAGGCTCACAAAAAAACAAAGTTTACGTTAATTCTGCAAGAATTTCGCTTTGTTCAAAGGGTGGCAGGGGTCAAGGGGGCAGCGCCACCTTGTCGCTTCCGCAGAAGCGAAACTCCTTAAACTAACAGCCAAACGTCAGTCGCAATAACGTAATCGGTAACAGCCCAAAAAGCGCAATTCACACAAAAAAGGTAAACCAAACTATGAGAAATCAAGTTTCGTAAACCCATAAAATGTGAATTGCGCCATACTATTTTCCTCAAACAAACTATCCTTGAAGCAAAAATTCACGAACAAAGTGAGTGAATTTGAAGCTTCAACGCTGTATGAATGGTAAAACGCAGTATGAACGGCGATGGAATATCTAACAGACGGTCTGTTTTTGGGGTGCAGTTTATGTTTTATCCAGTTATACTTATGTGTGTAAACGGTCGAATATGGAATCCGCCCCTGCATTAAAATGTTTTTTTGCCGTTCATATCCCACCCACCGCCGTTCAAACGATGTCGGCATAAAATGCTTATCGCTTTCGCTCTGCGCATTTTATGCCGAGGATAGTTTTGTTTAGGAAAAAAGAATTGGCGCAATTCACTATTATGGTTTTACGAAACTAATTTCTCATAGTCCGTTTACCATTATTCGTGTGAATTGCGCCATTATATTTGATAATAATTACGCTATTGCGGCAATGCGATAACTGTAAGTTTAAGGAGTTTCGCTCTCTGCGGAGAGCGACCAAAGGGCTTCCGCCCTCTGGACACCTGACGAGCTGTGCTCAGCTCGACCAGCTATTTGGCTTCGCATCACTCATACAAATGTAAGCTATGCACTAATTCCGAATTCCGCATTCCGAATTCCGAATTCCGAATTCCGAATTTATTTAAACGCTTCCTTTATACGGTCAAAGAAATTCTTACGCTTATTATAGTTTGCGTCCGAAAGGGAGCTTTCAAACTCTTTAAGCAGGTCTTTCTGCTTCTTGGTAAGGTTCTTCGGAACTTCGATATTGACGTGAACATACTGGTCGCCTCTGTCGGAGCGGTTGATCTTCTTCACGCCCTTGCCCTTGAAACGGAATGTTGCGCCGTTCTGCGTTCCCTCGGGGATAGTGTATTTTACCTTGCCGTCGATAGTCGGAACTATGATCTCATCGCCGAGAACTGCCTGCATATATGTGATAGGTACATCGGTATGGATATCGTAGCCGTCACGCTCGAATATCGGATCGGGACGAACATTTACAAGTACATGGAGATCGCCGTTCGGACCGCCGTTCACACCTGCGTTGCCCTGACCTCTTACCTGCATCGTCTGACCGTCATCGATACCTGCAACGATATTGACGGATATCTTTCTCGAAACGTTCACTCTGCCGTTGCCTCTGCACTTAGGACAAGGATTGGAGATGATCTTGCCCTTGCCTCCGCACTTTGTACAAGGCTTCTGCGAGGATATCATGCCGAACGGAGTTCTCTGTGTGACCTTGACCTGACCTGTGCCGTGACAATCGGGGCAGGTTTCCGATGAAGAGCCTGCCGCTGCGCCCGTGCCGTGACAGTCGGGGCAGGTTTCAAGACGGTTGAGGTTGAGTTCAACCTCCTTGCCGTTGCAGGCGTCCATAAAGTTGATGGTGACTTCCGTTTCGATATCCTGACCTCTTCTCGGAGCGTTCGGGTTGGCTCTGGAGCTTGTGCCGAATCCGCCACCGAAAAAGCTGTTGAAGATATCGCCGATATCGCCCATATCGCCCATTCCGCTGAATCCGCCGCTGAAACCGCCGCCGTAGCCGCCTCCGCCGTAAGACGGGTCAACGCCTGCATGACCGAACTGGTCATAACGAGCCTTTTTATCGGCATCGGACAGCACCTCATAAGCCTCGTTTACCTCCTTGAACTTTTCCTCGGCTTCTTTATTGCCCGGGTTAAGGTCAGGGTGGTATTTCTTCGCAAGCTGTCGGTATGCTTTCTTTATCTCGTCCTCCGAAGCGGTCTTGCTCACTCCGAGGACTTCATAGTAATCTCTTTTATCAGCCATAAAAGCCTCCTGCGGAGCTAAACTGCCCCGTAAAATTTATGTCATCAAACGCCATAAGGTCAGAATGAATCTGACCCGTTGGCATTATTTGATTTATCTTAATTATTCAACGTCCTTGAAATCTGCGTCTACGAAACCGTTTCCGTCACTGCCGTCATTGCTGCCGTTGTCAGTGTTTCCACCCTCAGCAGCGCCCTGAGCAGCCTGTGCAGCTGCGCCCGCAGCCTGGTAAACCTTAGTTGCGATCTCGGAGAATGCCTTCTGGAGTTCATCGGACTTAGCCTTGATGTCGTCTGTGTTGTCGGTCTTGAGAGCTTCCTTAAGAGCGTCGATCTTAGGCTGAACTGCTGCCTTTTCGTCAGCGGAAACCTTGTCGCCGAAGTCTGTGAGAGCCTTTTCACACTGGAATACGAGGTTTTCAGCGTTGTTCTTAGCATCAACAGCTTCCTTACGCTTCTTATCTTCCTCAGCGTACTTAGCGGCATCGTCAACAGCCTTCTGAATGTCTTCCTTGGACATCTTTGTGGAAGATGTGATGGAGATGTGCTGTTCCTTGCCTGTGCCGAGATCCTTAGCGGAAACATTTACGATACCGTTTGCATCGATATCGAAAGTAACTTCGATCTGAGGGATTCCACGTGGAGCAGGAGCGATACCGTCAAGACGGAACATACCGAGCTGCTTGTTGTCCTTAGCAAATTCACGCTCACCCTGGAGAACGTTGATATCAACAGCTGTCTGGTTATCAGCGAATGTGGAGAATACCTGCGACTTCTTTGTAGGGATCGTGGTGTTTCTCTCGATCATCTTTGTGCAAACGCCGCCTGCGGTCTCGATACCGAGTGAAAGCGGAGCAACATCGAGGAGAAGGAGTCCCGTTACATCGCCGCCGAGAACGCCGCCCTGAAGTGCAGCACCGAGTGCAACACATTCATCAGGGTTGATACCCTTGAACGGGTCTTTGCCGATGAAGTTCTTAACAGCTTCCTGAACAGCAGGGATTCTTGAAGAACCGCCGACCATAAGGACTTTGTTGAGGTCGGAAGGCTTAAGTCCGCTGTCGGAGAGAGCCTGCTTTACAGGACCCATTGTGGACTGAACGAGGTCGGAAGTAAGCTCATTGAACTTAGCCTGTGTAAGGGTCATTTCAAGGTGCTTAGGACCTGTTGCATCAGCTGTGATATATGGGAGGTTGATAGTAGATGTAGGTGTGGAAGAAAGCTCGATCTTAGCCTTTTCAGCAGCTTCCTTTAATCTCTGCATAGCCATCTTGTCGCCTGTGAGGTCGATGCCCTGCTCGCTCTTGAAGTTCTCGACCATCCAGTTGATGATTCTCTGGTCGAAGTCATCACCGCCGAGACGGTTGTTTCCGGCTGTTGCAAGAACCTGCTGAACGCCGTCGCCCATTTCAATGATAGATACATCGAATGTACCGCCGCCGAGGTCGTAAACCATGATCTTCTGATCGTCTTCCTTATCGATACCGTAGGAAAGAGCTGCTGCGGTAGGTTCGTTGATGATTCTTCTTACGTTAAGTCCTGCGATCTGACCTGCGTCCTTAGTTGCCTGACGCTGTGCATCTGTGAAGTATGCAGGAACTGTGATAACTGCTTCTGTAACGGGTTCGCCGATATAAGCTTCAGCATCAGCCTTGAGCTTCTGGAGTATCATAGCGGAGATCTGCTGAGGAGTGAATTCCTTATCGTCGATCTTTACCTTATAGTCGGAACCCATGTGACGCTTGATAGAAGAAACTGTTCTGTCAGCGTTTGTAACAGCCTGACGCTTTGCTACCTGACCTACAAGACGTTCGCCTGTCTTTGTAAAACCTACAACGGAAGGAGTTGTTCTTGCGCCCTCTGTGTTGGGGATAACTACGGCGTTGCCGCCTTCCATAACTGCTACGCAGGAGTTTGTTGTACCTAAGTCAATACCAATGATCTTTGACATATAAATCTTCCTTTCTTATATAAACAAGTTGTTTCTGAAAATTTCTTTTACGGATTTGCGACAACGACCATCGCACATCTGATGACCTTGTCGCCGAGCTTATAGCCCTTCTGGAAAACCTGACAAACTGTATTTTCGCCGAAGTTTTCGTCCTCGACCTGATTTACCGCATGGTGGATATTCGGGTCGAACGGTTCGCCGAGCGCCTTGATCTCGGTAACGCCGAGCTTATCAAGTATGCCCGTGTACTGCTTGAATATCATCTCAACGCCCTTTTTGTAGTTCTCATCGGAACACTCAGCGTCCATCGCACGTTCAAAGTTATCGATGACGGAAAGAATTTCGGTGATGACCTTTGCCTGTGCGTCTGCAACGGCGTTAAGGCGGTCGTTTACGGAACGCTTGCGGAAGTTGTCATATTCGGCAGCCACCCTGAGGTACTTGTCTTTTTCATCTCCGAGCTGTTTTTCAAGCTCTTCGATGCGTTTCTGCTCCGCTGAGCTCTCTTCGGCAGGAGCTTCTTCGGTCTTTTCAGTCTGTGTATTTTCTTCGGAAGCTTCTTCCGCCTGCTCTTTTTCAAGCTCTTCGTTATTTTTATTTGTATCCATTTGGGGCAGGACTCCTTTCTTTATCGGGACTTGCTTTCGGTATCGGGAAGAAGCTTTTCTTCCGCTTTTACCTCTGCGGTAGGTTCATCATCGGATATCATTTCCGTTATTCTCTCGGAAAGATACTCAACGTAAGGAATTATCTTTGCATAGTTTATACGCATCGGACCTATTACGCCGAGCGAACCTGCCGTTTTGCCGCCCTTCTTTATCTTTGAAACTATCATACTGGAGTTTTCGATAACGAAACCTCCGTCCTCTCCGAACATGACCTGCAAGTCGCCGAAGCTGTCGTCAAGCATTTTCACAACTTCGTTTTTATGCTCGAAGAAATGAGCTATCTGATTGTTGTCAATGTCCGTTCTTGCCAGCAGATTTTTTTCGCCCGAAACAACGACTTCGTTATCTCTGAAGCAATCCGCCAACTCGCTCACGCCCTTTAAAAGCGGTGTAAGCGTTACCATATAAGTTCCCATTGCCGCTGCAAGTTCTTTCAGTGTTTCGTCCGAAAGATCGTCAATGGTAACGCCCTCAAGATTTTCCGCCATAAAGCTTGAGAAGAAGTCAAGCTGTTCATTCGTGAGGTCGAATTCCAGTCGGCAGACCTTGTTTTTGATATCTCCCGATGAGGTTATCATCAGCAGGACGTACATTCTGCGTCCCGTCGGTATGACCTCGACCTTTGTTATAACGGAAAACTTCGGTGCAACATTTTTTGCAACAGCGGCACAGTTCGTAAGCTGTGCGAGTGCGGTAGAGGCTTTTTCAATAAGCGCATCAGCCGTCGGGATCTCAACATCGAGGATATTGTCAAGCATTTTTTTATCCTCGTCCGAGAGGCTCTGCTCGGGCATAAGCTGCTCAATATAAAGTCTGTATCCCTTGTAGGTCGGGATACGTCCTGCGGAGGTGTGCGGCTGTTCAAGGTAGCCAAGCTCCTCCAGAAGCGCCATATCATTTCTGATCGTTGCCGGTGAAACCTTTATATCGGGCATCGAAGCGATCGTCTTTGAGCTGACGGGTTCGCCCGTTGTAATATATTCATCAACAACGGCGGCGAGAATTTTTCGCCTGCGTTCGTCCTGCAAAACGTTCACTCCTTTTCTATCTTTAGCACTTGTATCAGCACTCTGTTAGCACTCTTTATCCCTGAGTGCTAATTATATTATACACCACCCGACTGATTTGTCAAGGGGTTTTGTGAATTTTCTTTTATTTTTCACAAAACAGAGCAAAATAATGCACAACCCGTAAGGCGGATTGCGGAAATTTGAGGTTTTTCCTATAAATAAAACGTCCCATACGCTCCAAATTGCGTATAGGACGTTTTCCTTACTTTTTTATGACCTGCTCGATCTCGCTGACGATCTTCCTGCTGTTTTCTTCAATAAGATAGATGTCATTGAACTTGCTTTTTGTGTATTGGAAGTGAGTATGCTCCGTACTGCTTACAAGCAGCCACTCAAAGTAGTTTTCCCAACTGAAATACAGCTTGCTGTCAATGTAAATACTTGCATTTTCAAGAATTTCGCTTATGTTCAGCTTGTCATTGCCGATAAGCCCCGATTTAAGTATAAGCCATTCAAAGGATTCGGGCAAACATACCATTATCCTGTCGGGATATTGCTGTTGGAGCTTCATTACCCTATCCATTTCAGAACCAAACGCTGCCCCGTCTGCAATTACAAGAACTTTCTCCCCTGAATGACCGCTCAGCCAGTTGTAGATCGCAGAGTTTGACCCGGAGGTTTCACAGCGGACATTTTTCCCACTCATAAGATTTTCATAGAACTGCAGTCCCGAATGTGAATCTTCGGTAAGCAACACATTATAGTCAGGTTTCTTTTTGCTTGCTCCCAGCGAATATATATGACCGCTCTTTGATGGGTACATTTTCTTAAAGGAGTGGAATTTACCGCTCGTTTTTATCTCGTATATCTCATCTGCGCTGTACGGGATATCATGCATTGCCTCACGGTTAAAGATAACATAATAATTGTCCGTATGCTTTATTGCGTCGGAAAAATCCTTTGAAGTGACATACTTTGCGCCCTCATCGATAAAAACGATACTGTCAGATGTATTTTTTAGCTGATTTTCCCAGTCGAGATCGACCAAAGCAACGCATTTCTTTGCAGACGAAAGATTCACACCGCTGTCAGTTTCAAGCCGTGTATGTTCTGCGATCATATTATAAAGCGTTGTCTTGCCAGTTCCGCTGTTTCCGCGAACTACTGTGATATTTCTGTAAAGATCAAACTCATACTGAGCCGCTCTGTTTGATACCTTGATATGCTGTATTCCGTTCATAAGCACCTCACACAAACTGTCCGGCTTCGTTTATAAGCTCAGCCATATTTTTGACGATCTTGTTTGTATTGAGAACCTTGATCTTGAACTCATTTTTGCCGAAATCCATAAGGTGGCGAAGATTGATAACGACCTTTTTGTCAGCGGCAATTTTAAGTATCCACTCTGCACAGTTATCGCCGCAGGTAGACGCATTGAAAATGTGGTTATGGTCGTTCATTATCAGCAGCAAGGTCTTAACGCCGCCCGAAAGCTGCTCGGGACCGATAGCGCCAAGCACAGGGCTTTCTATCAAAGCTGCGGAAACCACATCGGACTTGTCCACAGCCTTGATGATCTCGCAAGCCATTGGCGCAGTTATCCACTTATCTTTATAGGTATTCTTGAAATAAACGCTCGTATTATAGATAGCATCGGGCATATCGCCAAAATAAATATTCAGCATATATGGTCACCTCATCTTGATTTTGATCGATTTTCTGTATTTACGTTAAAGGTTATGCACTATTTGTGTTTATACGCTAAAAATAGTTTACCACATTTGCAAAATATAATCAATCGAAAAATAGAGATTATATAAAAAAACGGACGGAAATAACTCCGCCCGTCAAATCTTATAGTACACTAAAACGAAATATAAATAATTCCGCATCAAACAATTACGCATTACGAATTATTTCTTGTGCTTCGGTGAGGCACTTACAACGCTTATCGCTTTTGCAACTGCAATATCAATATCAACGGAATTCTGCATTTTTGAGCTGTTTATTCTTCCGAAAAGCTCTCCCTTGGCGGAGTTCACATATTTCGCCGGAACGCTGTTCAGCGCAAAGGCAAGCATATCCTGTCTGCACTCACTGCATTTGCAGCAATCGCAGCTTTGAAGCTGGAGATCAAGCTTTTCCGAGATGATTTTTTCCATTATATTTACAACTGCCATAATTGTAAGTCCTCTCTTCATTTAGCGTCAGAAATTTCTGTTAATTATTTCAAGGCACATTCTTCCGTTGTGATATGGACATTTCCATGGGTTGACCATTTCAACGGTCTGCATCGGCTTGCCGCTGTGGTCTACCTCGCCCCACCATTCGGAGTTTTCACGGCTGTCGGTCTGGTATGTCTTTATCCAGTTCATCGTTTCCTCGGCTGCTTTGAGATACTTCTTGTCGCCGCTCTGCATATAAGCATTGGTGAAGCCTACAACTGTTTCAGCCTGAACCCACCATACACGCTTGCCGTCGATCTTGTCGCCGTCACGCTCGTTGTTGAGCGCTCCGTCAACGAATGCGATATTGTAGATGTTTTCGGCAATGCGCAGGTCGATGTTTCTCCACTCCGCTTCAAGCTCCCTGTCGCCGATAACTTCACACGCTCTGTCGATGAGCCATGTTGCTTCAATATCGTGACCGTAGGAGTGGATATCGCCGAGGACGTTCATCTCCCTGTCGAAGAAAACGAGCAGCTTGTTGTTCTTGCTGTCGAAGATCTTGTTCTTCGTCACGCCGAGGAGAAACATAAGACGCTTGCGCACCTTTTCGTTTCCGTCAGCTTCAAGGAGAACTGTATAAGCTTCGATAAGGTGAAGAACATTGTTCATCGTCTTTGAAGCGTCGATGCCGTTTTCGGAAAGGACATCGTTCTTTGCAGGCTTCCAGTTTCTTGAAAAGGCCTCAACATAGCCGATATCATCAAGGGTCTTGGTTTCGATCGTATTGAAAAGCTCATAAGCAAGCGCAAGAGCTTCCTTGTTTCCGCTTGCAATGTAGTAAGCGGAAAGAGCGTAAATAGCGAACGCCTGATTATATGTATGCTTCATATCGTCCGAAGCCTTGCCGTCAAAGGTCATCATATAGTAAACGCCGCCGTGCTTCTTGTCGTAGCAGCAGTCACGGAGAAATTCGTAGGCGTGTGTGGCATTGTCGAGGAGCTGCTGCTCGCCGAGTGCCTTATAAGCGGAAGAATAGAACCAGAGGATTCGGGAATTGAGGATAACGCCCTTGTCGGCTTTCTTGTCGACCTTGAGGTCATTGTCCATAAATCCGTAAAATCCGCCGTTTTCATCGTCACGGAGCTTGTTCCAGAACGGGATTATCTTTTTGGTGAGTATGTCTTTGCATTCCTTTTTGAGATTCATAAAAATACTTCCTCCGAATTTATTGGGAAAAAGCCGATCGGCGCAAAAAGCAGTCCTGACCGGCATCCCGTTGTTATCCCGAAAAGCCGTATTCTGCGTTTTTTCGGGAAAATATTACTTTAATCCGCTTCCGCAGCAGTTCTTGTACTTTTTGCCGCTTCCGCATGGGCAGGGATCGTTTCTGCCGATCTTTTTGCCTGCTTTTTTAGGCGTATTTGCGAGTGAACCGTCGCCCGAGGTCTGTGTAGGCTCTGCAACGCGCTCTCTCTGAGGAGCCTGACCGTTGTTTACCTGAATTGTGAAGAGCAGACGGATAGTTTCCTCACGAATGGATTCGACCATTGCGTCAAACATCTCAAAGCCTTCAAAACGATACTCGACAACAGGGTTTTTCTGACCGTAGGAACGGAGAACGATACCCTTTCTGAGTTCTTCCATATCGTCGATATGAGCCATCCACTTGATGTCAACGACTTTGAGGAGGATAACTCTTTCAAGCTCACGGAGAACCTCCGAGCCGATCTTTTCTTCCTTGGTCTTGTAGAAATCAAGCGCTCTTGTGGTGAGCTTTTCCTTGATCTGATCCTTTGTAACGTTCGCAAGCTCCTCCGTTGTATAGCGGAAGTCGTCCGTTACGGTGAAAAGACCCATAAAGCGGTCACGGAGTCCTGCAAGGTTCCAGTCATCGTGAACGCTGTCATCGATGAGGTACTGGTCAACAGTCTCGCTTATCATATCGCTTATCATCTTAAGAGTATATTCGTGGATATCATCGCCCCTGAGAACCTTTTCTCTCTGGCTGTAAATGATCTCACGCTGAGCGGACATAACATCGTCGTAGTTGAGGACGTTCTTTCTGATAGCGAAGTTTCTGCCTTCGACCTTTTTCTGCGAGGATTCGATGATCCTTGTGAGCATCTTTGCTTCGATAGGCATATCTTCCTCGACTTTGAGGGTGTCCATCATAGCGGTTATCCTGTCGCCGCCGAAAAGACGCATAAGGTCATCTTCGAGGGAGAGGAAGAAACGGCTCTCGCCGACGTCTCCCTGACGTCCCGAACGGCCTCGGAGCTGGTTGTCGATACGTCTTGATTCGTGACGTTCCGTACCGAGGATATAAAGACCGCCCGCTTCCTTGACCTTTTCAGCCTTTTCCTTGACCACATCGTTATATTTTGCATAAAGCTCACGATAGATCTTTCTTGCTTCAAGAATGGTCTCGTCCTGAGTGTCGGCATAGCTTACAGCCTCACTGATAACTTCCTCTTCCATGCCCTGCTTCTTCATATCAGCTTTTGCAAGGAATTCAGCGTTACCGCCGAGGATAATATCCGTTCCTCGTCCTGCCATGTTCGTTGCAATGGTAACTGCGCCGAACTGACCTGCCTGAGCAACTATTTCAGCTTCCTTTTCATGCTGCTTTGCGTTGAGGACATTATGCTTGATGCCTGCACGCTTGAGCATTGCGGAGAGCTTTTCGGACTTTTCAATAGAGATCGTACCGACAAGAACAGGCTGACCCTTTGCGTGACATTCTTCGATCTGGCGGATAGCGGCTTTGAACTTGCCGTTCTCTGTCTTGAAGATAACATCGGGGTGGTCGATTCTCTTAACGGGACGGTTTGTCGGTATCTCAACAACGTCGAGCTTGTAAATTTCCTTGAATTCTTCCTGCTCTGTGATAGCTGTACCTGTCATACCGGAGAGCTTGTTGTAGAGACGGAAGTAGTTCTGGAAGGTGATGCTTGCGAGAGTCTTGGACTCGTGAGCGACCTTAACGCCTTCCTTTGCTTCGATAGCCTGATGAAGACCGTCATTGAAACGACGACCCATCATAAGACGGCCCGTAAATTCGTCAACGATGATAACCTCGCCGTCCTTGACAACGTAGTCGATATCGTTCTTCATACAGCCGTTGGCTTTGAGTGCCTGGTTGATATGGTGAAGAAGTGTTGAATTGTCAGCATCAAAAAGGTTCTCAACCCCGAAATATTTCTCGGCTTTCTTTACGCCCTGACGGGTGATAGTAGCCGTCTTTGCCTTTTCGTCGATGATATAGTCGCTGTTTTCGGAGTTTTCTTCCTGATCGACCTTATCGTCCATTTCAACAACGGTGTAAGCTTTGAGCGTCTTGGCGAACTTGTCAGCCTTGGTGTAAAGCTCGGTGGACTTGTCTCCCCTGCCGCTGATGATAAGAGGGGTTCTCGCTTCATCGATGAGGATCGAGTCAACTTCGTCGACGATAGCAAAAGCGTGACCTCTCTGTACCTTTTCCTTCATATAGAGGACCATGTTGTCACGGAGATAGTCGAAGCCGAATTCATTGTTCGTACCGTAAGTGATGTCGCAGTTGTAAGCCGCACGTCTCTGATCGTTGTTGAGCTCGTGAAGGATACAGCCGATAGTAAGTCCGAGATAGCGGAAAACCTTTCCCATTTCTTCGGACTGATATTTAGCGAGGTAGTCGTTTACCGTTACGACATGAACACCGTTGCCGGGGAGCGCATTAAGATAAGCCGCACAGCAGGCAACGAGAGTTTTACCTTCACCCGTTTTCATTTCAGCGATACGTCCCTGAGTAAGAACGATAGCACCGATGATCTGAACGGGGTAAGGCTTCTTTCCGAGAACACGCCAAGCAGCCTCACGGACTGTTGCGAGAGCCTCGGGGAGGATATCGTCAACGGTTTCGCCGTCAGCGATACGCTCCTTGAAAATATTAGTCTGCGCTTTAAGAGTTTCCTCCGACATTGCGGCATAATCATCTTCCAATGCGAGGACTTTATTTTTAATAGGTTCTATCTTAGCAAGCTCACGCTTACTGTAACTGCCAAAAAGACCGTCAAACATACCCATTTTAGACATTCCACCTTTAAAATTACTTTGGGACTTCCAAAAACCTTTTCACGGCAGTTTTTTTCGTCAGCATCATTCTGTCCGTGTTCCGTTATTCCGAAGAACCACAATACTTTATATTAAAAATTAATATACTCTTAAATTATATAACAAAATCGGGGTTTTGTCAATGGCTATTTGCTAATTGATAATTGAAAATTGAGAATTGACAATTAACAGTTTTTAATGACATCGCCAACAGCAGGACAGGAAACCCGTCCCCCTACGGAATAAGCCCAATTTGCCCATAAAAAATAAAATTATCAATTGTCAATTATCAATTGTCAATTGAATTAAGATTGTTAATTGAAAACAGTTTCTTCGTGTTCTCCGTCGTCTGTTCCGCAACTTCCTCGGGGGAAACTCCCTTGACCTCGGCAATTTTGTCGATAACATTCACTATCATACCGCTGTCGCAGCGTTTTCCTCTGTTCGGCTCGGGCGCCATATAGGGGCAGTCGGTTTCGAGCAGGAGCCTGTCGAGCGGTGTTACTTTAAGTGCTTCGATCGCTTTCCGTGCATTTTTAAATGTGAGAACGCCCGTGAAGCTTATGTTCATTCCGAGCTTCAGCACCTGCTTTGCCGTTTCTGCCGAACCCGAAAAGCAGTGCATAACGCCTTTCACCTCTCCCCTTTTGCCGAGAATATCCATCGTGTCCTCAGTCGCATCACGGGAATGGATAACTACGGGCAGACCCATTTCTTTCGCAAGGTCAAGCTGCTCCTCAAAAAAGCGCATCTGCATCTCACGGTCATAGCCCTCAAAATGATAGTCAAGACCTATCTCGCCGATAGCAACGACCTTTTCATACTCCGCAAGCCTGCGGATTTTTTCAAGGTAATCACTCGGCGCACCCGAAGCGTCCTCGGGGTGGATCCCTACTGCCGCATAGACGAACGGATACTTCTTCGCAAGCTCAACGGAAAACTCCGAGCGTTCCATTGAACAGCCGATGTTTATGATATTCCGAACGCCGTTTTCGTGAAGCTTCGGGAGCAGTTCGTCACGGTCAGCATCAAACTGCTCGTCATCATAATGTGCGTGTGAATCAATATATGTCAGCATTTTGGTTCTCCTTTGCTTTTTTCAATTATTTTTTCATAGTCAAGCTCTTTTGCAAAAGGTATCTCGAACGGGTCATTGTAACACATTATGCGTTCATTTACAGCATAGCCTTTCAGACCGTCAAAGCTTTGGAATTCGCCGTTTTCGTCCTTTATAAAGGTTTTGCCGTATTGTCTGGTGTTATACAGTGAGTAGAAATAATTGCCTATAATACAAATATTAAAGTCTGCAAAATAAGCCTTTTCATCAGCATCAAGCGGCAGATTTTCAAATATTTCGTCACGCTCCTCACGGGAAACCGTCACAGCCTCGGGGGTCACATAGCCCTTTATTTCATCGTCCCATATGATAAGCCAAGCGTTTGAAGCCTGCGCCATTGTCTGAATAAGGAACGTCCCGTCAAGAATTGCATATTTGCGGAACTCACGGAGTTCAAGCTCAAATTCGCCGTCATAATAGCTGAAATAATCTGCGCAGGATGAATTGTTGCTCACGCCGCCGTCAACGACAAACTGTGCAAAGCTCCCATAATTGAGGATATAAAGGTCTGCGTTCATTGCATATTTTTGACTGTTAGTATAAAACTTGCCATTATCTCCACGGAGTACAACAGCATAAGGCGTATTCGGGTCAATCGCACCCCAAACATTCATCATCATTTCCTCGTCATTATTGTCAAAATCGGGTTTAAAGCTGAACAGAAACGCATACTCGTCCAAGCCGTTCCCGTCAAGGTCGAAAGTCATCACCTTTGAACAGCCGACAGCGATCGCAGGCTCTCGGTCGGGCAGGCGGCTTTTGACATCATCGTAAAGCTCGGTATATACCTCAGAGAAAAGCAATGCTTCCTTTGCACTTTCAATAAGAGCCTTGTCGGAAAAATCCTCCGCAGAAGCAAGCCCCGTCTGCTCATATCCGCAGGAGAAAAACGGCGTATCGTCCGAAATCTCGGCGTATGTGCGTTCGGCTTTCCTGTCCTCGTCAAGCTCATAAAGCGGTGCAGCTTCGGCAGTTGTTATAATAGTAGTTTCAGCCGTTTCGGCAGTCGTTTCTTCCGCTTGAACAGTTTCGGTTACAGTTTCGGACGAAGCGGCGGCTGTAATGTCCGTCCGAACATTTTCATCGGTCTGATCTGCACAGGCGGCAAGGCAGATCGCAAGCACCACCGCAGGGATCATCTTTTTTAATTTCATAGCAGTTCCTTTCATAGCCGATTTTTGATATGCAAATTATGTCAAGGGCTTGCACCTGTTGCAAATATAGCAGGCAAGTTCAAGCGCCATCATAAAATACCGAGGGTCGTGCTGTGAACCGTTGCAGGTGAATTCAGACCTTGGATCCCACTCGGGAGCGTCCAGAAGGTCGCCGCTTTCCAGAAAATTATAAAGCTCCGCACCCCGAAAATCGCACACCGCCTGAACAGCCGCACATTCCATTTCCACAGCGATACAGCCGTCCTGCCTGCGCTTTTCAAAATTGCCCTTTGTTTCTCGGTAAAAGGCATCGGTCGTCCATGTTTTCCCGAGGACATACGGGATATTCGCCTGCTCCATAAAATCGGCAACAACGTCAGCATTTTTTATGGTAATATAATCGGCGGCAGGGGCGTAATGATACGAAGTTCCCTCATCACGGTAAGCATCTGTCGGAATAATTACCTTTCCCCTTGCAATATCCCTGTCAAGACAGCCTGCGCCGCCGAACATAATAAACTTATTTGTATCAACTTCCGCAAGAATTTCCTCAACAGAACCCACTGTACTCGGAGCGCCTATATATGTCTTGAAAAAGCCTATCTTTTTGTCCTTATATTCTATCCGATAAACGGGCGTAACTCCGGTAGCATTATAAAGCGTGGCTATCTGCTTACAGTCGAAATTATCCAGTATGTATTCCTCGATGATATACGAAAAAGTGATTATCATAACATCGACCGAGGGCGCATCGGCTCTCCTCTGCGGCTTGATAATAGCTTCGGTTTTATTGTCGAAGGAATCTGTTATCATTATAAGCGCTCCTTTCATAGATTGTAATTTTTACTTTATCTATTGATAAAGTATTGCAAGGGCTAATTCCGCCCGTTTTTGTATGATATTTGTGACAGCGGGACGGGAAACCCGTCCCCTACATTAAAACATAGTGGTTATGACGATAAAAACAAATATTATACTATCATTCTATCATTTTTGCCCGATGCTGTCAATTATTAATGGAAGTATTGACTTTAATACCCGTTTTATGTCATTTTGCAAAGTTTTTGACCGCCTTAATCGTTTGAAATTGTGAATTTTTTTGATACCCCCTTGAAATGTCTGTGTGAAAATGATACAATTGAAATAACAATGAAGAAACGATTACAAGGCAATTTTATCCAAAGGGGTGTCTTTGCGTTTTTTCAGAAAAATGTAAAAATATTAAGATTTCAAAGGAGCGTGTTCCCATGAACTACGGACATTTTGACCTTGCAAATAAGGAATATGTCATCACAAATCCAGAAACTCCCGCACCTTGGGCGAACTACCTCGGTTCTCCCGAATACGGCGCTATCATCTCCAACAACGCAGGCGGTTACAGCTTCGTAAAGAGCGGCGCTAACGGTCGTGTTATCCGTTACCGTTTCAACTCCGTTGCAGTTGACCAGCCGGGACGTTATGTTTACATCAAGGACGGCGAAACAGGCGAATACTGGTCTGCTTCCTGGGCGCCTGTATGCAAGGATCTCGCTGAATTCAAGAGCGAATGCCGTCACGGTACTGCTTACACAGTTATCACTTCCGAATACAAGGGTATCAAGTCCGAAGTTACATACTATGTTCCAAAGGACGCTACATACGAAGTCTGGGCTGCAAAGATAACAAATACCGACAGCAAGCCGAGAAAGCTTTCCGTTACCGGCTACTGCGAATTCGTAAACGACAACAACTACGAGCAGGATCAGGTAAACCTCCAGTACACACTCTTCATCACACGCACCTACTTCAAGGATAACTTTATCCTCCAGAAGCAGAACGAAATTTTCAAGAATCCTAACAACGAGCGTTTCCTCGGCGTTGCCAAGGCAAAGGTAGATGCTTACTGCGGTGACCGTGATTCTTTCGTTGGCTCATACAGAAGCTATGCAAATCCTAAGGGCATCGAAGACGGTCTTAAGGGTCAGCTCAACTACAACACAAACTCCTGCGGCGCACTCCAGAGCGACATCGTTCTCCAGCCGGGCGAAACAAAGGAACTCACATACGTTCTCGGTCAGAAGCCCGAAGCTGTTGCTAAGGAAATTATCGCTAAGTACGAAAAGGCAGGCGTTGTTGAGGCTGAAGTTGAGGAACTCAAGAACTACTGGCACGAAAAGCTCGGCAACCTCCAGGTAAATACTCCCGATGCCGACTTCAACAATATGGTAAACGTTTGGAACGCATACAACTGCTTCATCACATTCATCTGGTCGAGAGCAGCTTCATTCCAGTACTGCGGACTTCGTAACGGCTTCGGCTACCGTGATACCGTTCAGGATATCCAGGGTATCATTCACCTTGCTCCCGAAATGGCTAAGAAGCAGATCGAATTTATGCTTTCCGCTCAGGTAACCAACGGCGCAGGACTTCCGCTCGTTAAGTACACTCATAACGCAGGTCACGAAAATCACCCTGACGAGAACGACGAGAACACAGCTTACGCTAAGGAAACAGGTCACCCCTCTTACCGTGCCGACGATGCTCTCTGGCTCTTCCCGACAATTTACAAGTACATCTCCGAAAGCGGCGACATCGCATTCCTCGATGAAGAAATTTTCTACGCTAACGACGAAGAAAAGGGTACAGTTTATGACCACCTCAAGAGAGCTATCATGTTCTCGATGAACCACCTCGGCAACCACGGTATGCCTGCAGGTCTTCACGCTGACTGGAACGACTGCCTCCGTCTCGGCAAGAAGGGCGAATCCACATTCGTTGCTTTCCAGCTCGTATATGCAGTTAAGATCCTCCGTGAATATGCAGTTCTCAAAAACGATGCCGACTACATCAAGCAGCTCGACGATATCAAGGCTAAGCTTGACGAGATCCTCGCAGCTTGCTGGAACGAGGACAGATGGATCAGAGGTTACAAGGAAGACGGCGCTGTTATCGGTCAGAGAACAGACCCCGAAGCAAATATGTGGCTCAACCCACAGTCATGGTCCGTTATCTCCGGTTTTGCAAGCAAGGAACAGGCTGAAAAGGCTATGGACAGCGTTGAAAGAGAACTCAACACTCCTTACGGCGCAATGGTAATGTATCCTCCTTATGTTGAACACGGCTTCAACGGCGCACTTATGCAGTGCTTCAACAAGTGCACAAAGGAAAATGCAGGTATCTTCTCACAGCCGCAGGGCTGGCTCATTCTTGCAGAATCCCTCCTCGGTCACGGCAACCGTGCTTATAAATACTGGAAGGAAGCAGCTCCTGCAACATACAATGACAATGCAGACCACAGATGCCTCGAACCATACGTTTACGGTCAGTTCGTTGAGGGCAAGGACAGCCCGTTCGCAGGAAGAGCACACGTTCATTGGCTCACAGGTACAGCATCCACAGTAATGGTAGGTACAGTTGAGGGTATCCTCGGTATGCGTCCGAATGCAGAGGGACTTGTAGTTAATCCTTCAATTCCTTCCGAATGGAAGTCCTACACAGTAGAAAAGACATTCAGAGGAAAGAAGCTCAATATGACCTTCAACAATCCTAACGGTGCAGAAAGCGGCGTAGCAAGCGTAGTTCTCAACGGCGAAAAGCTCGAGGGCAACCTTATCCCTGCTGCAAAGCTTAAGGACGTTAACGAAGTTGTTGTTACACTCGGCAAATAAAAATTTTAATTGACAATTGATAATTGATAGTTGATAATTGTCAATAAACTTACTAACAGGAGCAAACCGTCATCGGCATGCTCCTGTTTTATTTGTATAAGCAATTTGAGCAAAAAATCAAAAGCAGCTTCCCATTTTGTTCCGACTCAAAATTATCAATTGAAAACCGTCAGCTATTAACTATTAACTGTTAACTAATAATTATCAATTATCTTCTCCTTTCTCTTGAAAAAAATCCTGCAATATGCTATAATTTATGGGTATTAGTATATAAACCTTGACTGGAGGAATTTTAAAATGAAAGAAATGAGCAAGGACGCAAAGATCGAGACCAAATGCCTGCACGCAGGCTATTCACCCAAGAACGGCGAGCCGCGTGTTGTGCCTATCGTGCAGAGTACAACTTATGTCTATGATTCTACGGACGATGTAGCCGCTGTTTTTGACGACCCCACAAAGAGCCTTATCTACTCACGCTTTGAAAATCCCACGACCGATGCGGTCGAAAAGAAGATAGCAGCTCTCGAAGGCGGTGCTGCCGCTATGTGTACTTCAAGCGGTCAGGCGGCTTCGCTTTTGTCTATCCTCAACATTCTTGAAGCAGGCGACAGCTTTATCGCTTCATCGGCGATTTACGGCGGAACGATAAACCTCTTCGGCTTCACGCTCAAAAGAATGGGCATCGAGTGTATATGGGTGAACTGCGACGCAAGCGAGGACGAGATCAACGCCGCATTCAAGGACAATACTAAGGCTGTTTTCGGCGAAACTATCGCAAACCCTGCACTCAACGTATTCGATATCGAAAAATGGGCAAACTGCGCTCACGCACACGGCGTTCCGCTCATCGTTGACAATACATTCGCAACGCCTATCCTTTGCAGACCTATCGAATGGGGCGCAGATATCGTTGTACACTCTACCTCTAAGTATATGGACGGTCACGCAGTTCAGGTCGGCGGCGTTATCGTTGACAGCGGCAAATTCAACTGGGCGAACGGAAAGTTCCCCTGCATGACCGAACCCGACGAAAGCTACCACGGCATCGTTTATACCGAGAAATACCCTGCCGCACCGTACATCACAAAGGCAAGAATGCAGCTTATGCGTGATTTCGGCTGCTATCCCGCAGCAAATTCGTCGTTCCTGCTCAATCTCGGACTGGAAACGCTTGCGGTAAGAATGCCAAAGTATTGCGAGAACGCACTCAAAGTCGCAAAATTCCTCCAGACGAGCGATAAGGTCGAGAGCGTGTTCTATCCTGCGCTTGAAGGCAACAAATATAAAGCTCTCGCTGACAAGTATCTCCCACTCGGCACAAGCGGCGTAATTTCCGTTTCGATAAAGGGCGGCAGAGACAACGCAGTGAAGTTTATGGACAGCCTGAAGCTCGCATCGAACGAAGTTCACGTTGCCGATATCCGCACCTGCGTACTTCACCCTGCTTCCGCAACGCACAGACAGCTCTCCGATGAGCAGCTCGCCGCAGCAGGCATCGACGGCGGACTTATCCGTCTTTCGGTCGGACTTGAAAATGTTGACGATATCATCGCAGATGTTAAGCAGGCTTTGGACAATATTTAAGCAGAACTAACAGCATAATAAGCCACAAAAAGGCACAATTTGCATTGAAATGGCGGTTTTCTGACCTCAAAAATGCGAATTGTGCCTTTTATTTTTTCAAATAAGCCTTTGACCGACAGAAAAACCACTTCCCCTATGTATTTTTTCATAATAAGCAAGTATTGACCTCCCCCAAAACACATATCCGCATAAAAATATCCGCTCTCGGCAATTTCACCGAAAGCGGATATATTATTTATATAATTATAACGATCAAACCTGGCTGTTGTGGTCAAGGAAGTCCATAACGTCATCAACAGTTGTGAATGCGAGAGCTGTGCAGGTGTCAGCGCAGCCGTAGTAGATGCAAATTCTGCCTGTGTCAGCGTCAACAAGGTTAGCGCATGGGAATGTTACAGCGTCTGTATCACCGATAAGCTCATAGCTTGTCTGTGGGCTAATGAGGTAGGAAGCGCCTCTCTTGAGAACCTTCCAAGGCTCGTCCTTATCGAGGAGAGCGGCGGAGAAGCTGTAAACATAGCCGTTGCAGGAAGTAAGAACGCCATGGTAGAAAATGAGCCAGCCGCGGTCTGTTTCTATCGGAATAGGACCTGCGCCCATCTTTGTGGATTCCCAGCCCTTAGAAGGTCCCATAACGTGTCTGTGCTCGCCCCAGTAAACGAGGTCAGGGGACTGGCTGATGAACATATCACCGAAAGGTGTATGACCGCTGTCGGAAGGACGGCTCATCATCATGTACTTGCCGTTGATCTTTCTTGGGAACATAACGCCGTTTCTGTTGAAAGGAAGGTAAGCATTTTCGCCCTGCTTGAATGTTTTGAAATCAGTTGTGGTAGCTATGCCGATAGTTGGCTTCCAGCCGTAAGCATTGCACCATGTTACGATATATCTGTCTTCGCCCTCGAGCTTGCATACACGGGGATCGTAGCCGTACTGCCACTGTGCAACTTCGGGGATATCGCATTCAAAGTGGATTCTTTCCTCGTTGATATCCCAGTGGATACCGTCCTTGGAGAAGCCAACGTGGAGTTCCATATTTCTTTCTCTGTCGTCAACACGGAAAACGCCTGCGAATTCATAGTCGCCGTTCTTGAAAGGAACAACGGAGCTGTTGAAAATGGAGTTGGAAGGCTCTCTGTATCCGTTAGCCTTCTTAACCATGATCTGATCTCTCTTGATGATAGGGTTAGCGTCATATCTCCAAACTACATCTCTGCAGTCAGCAGGCTTTTCCTGCCAGGGAATGTTCGGCATAGAAACGCCGTTGATGATTTTTACGTTCATTGGTTTGACCGCCTTTCGTTATTGTTGTTATTGTTTTGACAACCTAAGTCTTTTTTATTATACATTATTTAAAAAGAAAAATCAACTGTAATTTTCAGACTTAAAGGTATAAGTCATAAAATGTTTAGAATTGTAAACGATTTACCTGTCTAAGAGTGCATCTATCTCCGAACGTGAGCTTACGACAGGCTTGCCGTCACTGTCAAGCAGCGGAGTCAGTCCGCCCGAATAGCCCGAGAAATGGTAGAAATAGTTCACACCCGTTTCGGTATCGACCCATATCTCACAGCCCTCCATTGCACCCTTGGAATAAACCTTTATGAATCTTTTGTCATTGCTCATAGTGCGATCTCCTTTCAATTATGTCTTAGCCGAATACCGCCTTGATCTGCTCCTCGGTATATCCGAGAGAACGCATTCGTTTTATTGAATAGGCTCTTTCTTCGGCTCTGCCTTCTTCCCTTGCGTGTTTCAGTGCTGACGCTTCATCGTGGAGTGCTTTTTCACGCAGACGGGCTATCTCTTTTATCCTTGTTTCCTCCGATGTATCATAAGTGATTTTTACCATACTCAACTCTCCGGATATATTTTTCTGATCTGTTCGTCGGTAAAGCCGTTAGCTCTCATTTTGCTTATAACACTGGCTTTTTCCTTGGCAATACCATTTGCCTCGCCTTCTGCTCTGCCTTCTGCTCTGCCTTCCGCTCTGCCTTCTGCTCTGCCTTCCGCTCTGCCCTCTTCTTTACCCTCTTCCTTGGCATTTTTAAGCGCTGACGCTTCATCATGGAGTGCCTTTTCACGCAGACGGGCTATCTCTCTTATTTTTGTGTCCTCGGACATATCATAGATAACATTTACGGCTTTTTTCATAATAGGAACGTTAGTCTGACTGATCATCTCAAATTCCTCCTCACTGTCTGCGTTTATGAACTGCAGCCACAGCTCACGGCTGTTGTCGGGGTTTGGCTTTCTGCCGACCTTTTTCAACTCAAAGAAGTGTATGCTGAACTTGTCGGAGAAAACCTCACCCGTACCCTTTATCATTGCGGCAACCTCGGTGTGATAATCGTCCGTACTGAACATATTAAAGTTGATGATATTTATTGTAATGGTCTGTTTGAGTTCGCTGTACTCCTCGCCGCTTTTCAGCTCGGACGAATACAGCTTTGCCCAGTAGAAAAGCGTTCTGTCACGGTAGTCCGCATCGTTTTTGACCTGTATCTCGACATTAACAAGCTTATCATCTACTTTAAGGCTAAGGTCAAGACGGCTGAATTTTCCTGCAAGGGTTTCGGGCGGAAGCTCGGGGTTTGTTATTTTGATCTCTTTGATGCGCTCCTGCGGAATTTCAAGCATACTTGCTACAAATGAATGGAGCATATCCTCATTTTCCGTAAAAATTTTCTTGAAGATTATATCAAGCTTTGCGGAAATTACATTTCGTGCCATAAGCTTTCCCTCCTTTTTATCTGATCATATTATACCACAATTTCATCAAAATGCAACACAGTATGTCTTTCCCTTTTCCGATGCGAACGAAACAGCGCCGTCCTTTTCCGCAGCATTGACATTATTGCCGTCACATACGACTTTGATTCCGCTGCCGACAATTGTGCAAGTGTTTCCCACGAGTGAAGTTATGGAAAGCTTTGTTATCTTACCCTTTTCCCATTCAAAATCAAGCTCAAAGCCGCCTCTTGCTCTTACACCGTAAAGAGAGCCGCTTTCCCATTCCTCGGGGAGCGCAGGGAGAACGTTTATCTCGCCGCTGTGGCTCTGAACGAGTGCTTCGGCAATGCCTGCACCGCCGCCGAAGTTGCCGTCTATCTGGAACGGTGGGTGCATATCAAACATATTTATCGAAGTCGAGTTCGAGAGGAGCGCGCGGACATTTTCGCCGACCTTTTCTCCCCTGCCGAGCCTTGCCCACATATTGATTATCCATGCTCTCGACCAACCCGTGTGACCGCCGCCGTGGGAAAGTCTGCGGTCGAGCGTTGCGGTTGCAGCCTTTGCAAGCTCGGGCGTTTTGCGGAGCGATATCATATCAGCAGGATAGAGCGCAAAAAGCTGCGAGATATGGCGATGTCCCGGTTCTACCTCGTCATAATCCTCCGCCCATTCCATTACCTGACCGTACTTGCCTATCTCGGGCTTAGGCAGACGTGAACGGAGCTTCCGCATCGTTTCGGCGTAATCTTTATCAATGCCGAGAATATCGGCACTTTCCGCAACCGCCGTGAAAAGGCTGTAAAGTATCTGACTGTCCATTGAAGGACCCTGGCAGAGCGAACCCTGCTCGCCCGTCTTGGTGAGGTATGTATTCTCGGGCGAAGTTGACGGACTTGTCACAAGCTGTCCCTTTTCATTCTCGATGAGGTAATCCTCGAAGAATTCAGCTGCTTCTTTCAGCGTATCGTACTTGTCGGCAAGGAAATCCTTATCCTGCGTAAATTTGTAGTGTTCGTAGATGTGCAGACAGAGCCACGCAAGACCCATCGGCCATACCGTTGCAGGCATCCACCTGTCCTGCGGAGCCGTGTCACCCCAGATATCGGTGTTGTGGTGGCAGACCATTCCCTTGCAGCCGTACATCTCACGGGCGGTGATCCGTCCGTTCTCCCTCATTCGCTCGATGTGGTCAAAAAGCGGTGTGTGGCACTCGGGAAGATTTTGTATCTCTGCACCCCAGTAGTTCATCTCGGTGTTGATGTTAATAGTGTATTTTCCGCCCCATGCAGGCCACATATCCTTGTTCCATATTCCCTGAAGATTGAGCGGAAGTGTACCCTCACGGGAACCGCTTATCATAAGATAGCGTGAGAAATTGAAGTACATCTCGGCAAGCTTGTTGTCATTTCCGCCGTTTTTGAACTTTTCAAGTCTTTCATTCGTTGGCAAAGCCGAATTTCCGCCGCTGTTGTCGCAAAGCTCAAAATTCACACGGTCATAAAGCTTTTTATAGTCGCTAATATGGCGTTCGAGAAGCATTTCATAGGACTTGCGCTGTGCAGTCTTAGCTTCGTTCAAAGCTGTTTTTTCGTAATTACCCGTGCGGAAAGCCGTTCGGCAGGCTATTGTTATAATCGCTTCGTCCGCACCGTTTACCCTTATCCTTGTAGCGTCCGTTTCTCCGCTGCCGCCGACTGTTTTTATTGTTACCGCTGTCGCATAGGGTATTCCGTCCGTAACTGTGAAGAGCAGAGTCGAGGCATCGTAGGCTTCGTTCTTGTCATAGTCGTCATCTGAGCCGTCGATGAAAGCTTCAAAGGTTATTTTCGCCTTTTCGCTCGCTGTGAAGTGGATAACCATAACATTATCCGGCGCCGAAACGAAGATCTCACGGGAAAAGTCCACTCCGCCGCTTGTCCACTCGGTTTTTGCGACTGCTGTGGAAATATCAAGGCTTCTCTTGTAGTTTTCGGCATTTTCGCAGCCGCTTTGGAGGATATGCAGGTCGCCCATAGGGTGATAATGGCGCTGCTGCTCGTTTCTGCCGTAAAAAGCGTCCTCGCAGAGCTTCTGCGCCTCGGTTATTCTGCCGTCTGCGATAAGCTTGCGTATTTTTCCGAGATTTTCCTTCGCCTTGGGGTTGTTTCTGTAACGGAAGCCGCCCGACCAGATGCTGTCCTCGTTCATCTGGATAAGCTCATCGTCCGTTCTGCCGAATATCATACCGCCGATGCGGCCGTTTCCGACAGGCAGAGCCTCGTCCCAGTTTGCGGCAGGTGCTTTATACCATAATAATTCCGAAAAGTTCTTCATAATATCCTCCGATGTGTCCCGAGCAAGACGGGTTGTTTTATTAAAATTATAACATATCCTGCAAGCAAAAACAAGCGGTTTATGGGCAAATCGTTCAGCACTTTCAGTAAAAATAAAAGCGTGAACATCAACTGCTCACGCTTTTGGTTTATATGTCATCAATCATCTTTTCAGCTTCGTCTCCCGATGCAATATTTACGGGAAATGTGCCTGCTCGGCTGCATATATTATTGATCCAGCCCGATCATAGCAACACCATCATCCGCAAATGTCATTTTAAATTCTTCAAGATCGGAAAAAGGCTCTGTATCCTGCTCGGCTTCGATTATTGAATTTTGCAGTTCTTCTTCGGTGCAGACCGTTTTTTCGCCTTGCGACTCGATGTAAAATTCCTCGGGCTTTGACGTTCCCGAAAAATGAACGTGCTTTGTTTCGCTTATCTTTTCCCCGAGATAAATGAAGTTCGTTTCAGATGCGGCGTAGGTGTTCAGACCGTAATTTTCGGTGTATTTTATTATGATCTGCGAACCGTTTGTATTACACAGCAGCTCCGCATCGTCAAATGAGCTGAAGCTGTAAATAAGCTGCGGAGCATTTATATTATTGATAAGATAGTACAGTGTACCGTTAAACGCCCCCTCCGATATCAGCGCATCGCTGCTCCCGTCATTATCATAATCAAATAATTGTATCACCAAATTAGGATAATATAAGAGAAATGTATCATCATCCTTTAATTTAATCAGATATTCCTTGAAATACTGCAAATCCGCTTGCCGTTCGATGTTATCTTCATTCGTTCCGCTTGCATCAACAGCATTTTCGTCGGCAGGTTCTTCCGTAATTTCATTTTTAGCTGCATCGGCAGTATCTTCATCGGCGAAAGCGTCGCTGTAAATCGTCTCGGCAGCACGGCTCTCTGGGGTCATGCGCTCATTTTCCAAGCTGTTATCGGAAATATCGCTTTGGGAACAGCTTGCAAGAAATAATAATGCGCTTAAAAAGATCATTAAGACGTTTAAGCTCTTTTTCAATCACACCACACACCTTTGATAAGATAAAACCATTAAAAACTTTTTTCAAAATGCTTCCGACCTGTCAAAATTCTATATCAATAACAGGACACACTATATCCACTTTCATTATATCAAAAGGAGCTTCCGTTTGCAATAGAAAACCAAAATTTTTCCACATTTTAGAACAAAAAAACCGCTCTCGGAAAACCCGAGAGCGGTCTGAATTGCTTTTGGTGAATTACATACCTGTAAGACCCGAACGTGCAATACCTTCTGTGAAGTTTTTCTGCAAGCAGATATAGAGGATAAGCATTGGCAGGATAGAGATAAGACAGCCTGCTTCCATCCATACGATAAGCTCACGGACATTCGGCGTTTCGTTGCCGAAGATAAGTCTTGCAAGGCTTGCATCGAGGTTTTTGAGCATAAGTGCAACGGTCTTGTTGTCGGTGAAGAACGATGTGGAAACATAGTAATCGTTCCAGTACCAAACGACCGAGAGGAGGAATACTGTAAGGAATGTTGCGCCTGCGTTCGGAACCATTACCTGGATGAATGTTCTGAAAGGCGAGCAGCCATCAAGGTATGCTGCGTCTTCGAGTTCCTTAGGAAGTCCTCGGAACGACTGTCTGAACAGGAATATGAAAAGACCTGCACGGATACCGTTCGCTGTGAGTGCGGGGAAATACATTGTAACACCGCTGTTGATGAAGTTGATGTAGTTTCCTGTGATCGCATGATAAATTCCGAATGGATTGAAGTAACGGAAGAACATATACTGCGGAATAAGAATGATCTGTGAAGGCACAAGGATCATAAGTATTACGATAAAGAAGAGTATGCTCTTTCCCTTGAACTTGAATCGTGCGAAGCCGTAACCCGTAAGTGCGCAGGTAAGTACCTGGAGTATCGAACAGCCGATATTCAGCACAAGAGTGTTGACGAGCGTGTTGCCGAAGTCCATTGCCTTCCATGCATCGGTGATATTTGAAAGAATGAAGTGCTTAGGTATCCACATGATCGTCGGATCGTTCATTTCCGCACGGGGACGGAATGCAGCGGAAACCATAAATATGAGAGGATAGATGATGATGAAGCAAAGACCGAATACGATAAGTCCTCTTGCGATAGGCCATACTGCATCAAAAACTCTTTTTCTCTTTAAGTATTTCTGTTCCTCGGGAGTAAGGGATTCAAGGCGCTTTTTAAAGCGTTCCCTTTTCTCCTTTCGGGACATTTTAGGTTCTTTGATCTTTCTCTGCTCGGACGGTGCGCCGGAGCGTTTTGCTAAACTTGCCAATTATTCCGCCTCCTTAATCATCGTACCAAACGAGTTTGTTCATAATTGCGAAGATGATTCCGAGAGCAATAAGAATTATTCCGAAATAGCTCCACGCCATTGATGCCGAGTAGCCGTACTGCCAGTCACGCTGAACTTCAAGCACACGTGCCATAACCTCGTTCGTCGGGTCGGTGAAGGAGTCGATAACGGTATAAACGATATTTACAAGGATCATCGGGGAAACGTAAGGAAGAGTTATCTTCCAGAAGAATTCCCAAGCTGTTGCGCCTTCGATAGCGGCTGCTTCCTTAGCGGAAGTCGGGATACCCTGAAGTGCCGAGAGGAAGATAATGATCTGGATACCGCACTTCCAAACGAGGTTGAGGATATCCGATGTTACCGTTGTCAGCATTTCGGTGAACTGCGTACCGAAGCCGTAAATTCCGACAAATTCGAGGAGCTGGTCGACCATGTCCGCCTCGAACATTGTGGAGAACTGTTCAGCGCTGTTGTTTCCGTTTGTGTTAAGGTCGCCTGTGATGATGGCATATACAGGACCTGTTGCGATGATAACGGGGAGGAAGAATACGGCTCTTGCGAAGCCTCTGCCCTTGAACTTCTGGTTGATGATGATCGCAACGAACATCGAGAAAATAACGATGATAGGAAGGTTGAGCGCCATATCCTTCAGTGCGCTTACAAGATACTGTCTGAATGTCGGGTCGGTCATGAACGCTCTCTTGTAGTTTGCCATACCCACCCAGCTTCTTGCGAGGTAGCCTGTTTCCGGGCTGACGTCATTGAATGAATAGAAGAACGATTTGCATACGGGTATGATGAAGAACATCAGAGCGCCGATAAACCAAAGAGCGATAAATCCGTAGCCGTAAAGCCCTTTCTTCTTTTCATAGGATAGTCTGTGTTTCATTTTATCCTATGACCTCCTTCCCGATGTAATCGTACAGACTGTATGTAGTGCTGCCCTTGGTAACAGTCCTGTCTGTGTAGTTTACTGTGATCTTAGTACCGTTTGAATAGGTAGTTTCGGTGTTTCCGTTCGCAAGGATCTCATAGCCCGTGATAGTTTCCGAAGAAACATCGGAGAGAATTTCCTTAACGAATTTATAAACGCTTGCAGCGTCCTCTTTCCAGTAGTCAGCGTCTGCGTAGTAGTAAGCATCGTAGCGAGTATCCTTGAGCTCGTTAGCTTCTTCAGCCATAAGGTCGAAGTTGAGCGAGCTGCCAGCAGCAACTGCGGAAAGGATAACATCGCCGATCTCTGCCTGACCGTTTACAGCAGGTGTTGAGTAGGACTTGATGCCGTGCATAACGATCTGATAGAGCGGTATTTCAGCATCGAAAACGTCAAACTTGCTGGAATTGAGCGGAACATCGGTGATCCTGTCAACATAGGGAAGAACATAAGCATTTGCGCCGTCTGCGAGGACTGAACCGACCTGATCGCTGAGCTTCTGATAGCCCTCCTGAACCAGACCCTTCATCATTTCTCTCGACGTAGCCTTTCTGCCGTAATCGCCGTAGATAACTGTCGAAGCAGTTCCGACTGCGATATTGTTAAGACCATATTTGCTGTAACTCTTTGCGAGGTTGTCGAACATCTTTGTGTAAGCCTCGGGAGCAAGGAGCGACATAGCCTTGTAGAATTTGTTTTCAATTCCGTAAGCAGGGTCATAAGTGAACTGCTTGGAATAAGCATTTGAAACTCTGATAGCCGTATCGGTTATCGTCCAGTATCCGTTGCCCGTCTTGAACGTGAGGTTCTGAACATTCGGATAAATGCTGATGTTGTTGCTTTCTGCGAAGCTCAAAAGGCTGTTGAAATCGGATTTTCCGCCGAGCTTTGAAGCAGGCTTAGCTTTATCCGAGACCTTTTCCTTGATATCGGCAGTCGTCCACTCGTTGTATGTTGCAACGATGCTGTCTGCGCCGTCTGCGGAAAGCGATGTGAGGATATCCTTTGCTTCATCGAACGTTGTAGCTGCGTGCTGCATTGTTACGGGGAAGCCGAGAACGGATTCCTTTTTAAGAACTGCGCCGTAGAGGTCAACATAGAGCGGAACGTCCTTTACGGAGTCGGAGACTGTTACGCCGTAGTCGCCTGTGAGGTAATCTCTGTACTTTGAAGCGATATCAACGTAATTTACTTCGCTCTTGTCGGACTTTGAAACGGGATAGTAGCGAACTTCAAGCTCTGGAACGAGGATGCCTCTCTTTTCAAATACCTTAAGCGGGCTGTCGTTGCTTGCGCCCATCTGATATTCATCGCTTGTTCTTATCTCGAAATCAAAGTAGCAGCTGTTGTAGTCGGTCTTGTTCTGACCGGAAACGTAAGCATTGATAGTAGCGGCTGTATCGCCCTTGTCCGCAACGACCATCATGCCGCTGTTGCCCTTGACGATACCGTACATCGGGAGGTAGACCTGCTGTGTAACTGCTGGAGCGGTCTGCTGAACGGCTGTGATATCTCTGCCGTAGACCTTGCCCGAGTAGGTTTTAAGACCTGTTTTGCCGTTGTTGAAATTGATAAGTGCGCCGCTGCCGTCGGGGATAACAAAGTATCCGTTTTCATCAGTAGTTGCAGCGCCGAAGGTCGTCATAAACGAGAGCTTCGTCGTGAGCTTGTCGCCGTCCTCCTCGGTGATCTCGGAGGTGTCGACATTGAGCTTCAGATGATCATCTTCAAGAGTGTAGGTAACGGGAACTTTGATCTTTGCATTATTAAAGGTGTAAGTGATCTTTATTCCGTCCTTGGAAGTAGTCACCTTAGCCTTGCCCTTTACCTTGCTGTTTGCAGTTGTAGTTTTACGCTTTGAAGGTTCGCCGTATGTAAGCACCATACCGGCTTTAAGCTCCTGTATCTGTGCCTTTTTACCCGATGAACCATCGGCGTTGATGGGGTTTGACCACCAGATCTCACCTGTGTTCTTGTCAACGAGTGCAAGAGTTACCTCTTTTTTGTTGACATAAAGCGCAAGCTTGTCGTTTTCCGTAACAAGCTCGGCAGCTGCGAGAGCTTCCTCATCTGTACGGGGGACATAGTCCTCGTCAGCGGGAGCTTCTTCCTCTGCATCGGCTTCCTCTGTTTCGGCGGTATCCGCTACATCGTCATCCGAAAAAGCAGGTATCGTGAACATCGAAGTCACCATTGCGGCGCAGCAAACGCAGGCAAGTATCTTCTTTATATTGATTCGCATTTATTTCACCACTTTTCGATTTAAAATACTATACACGTAAACGATATGAAAGCTCCGTATAGATCGACAGAATGAAGATTATTACCTGCTGGAACAGTGTAAGCACAAGAACGAGCAGGAACAAAATCGCTATCATCGCAACGATCGTAAGCAGTATCAGTGCTATCGTCTTGCCGAACGTGAACTGGTGGACGGCTTTCATCGCCGAGATGACAAGCACGAACGACCAGCAGAATCCCACAATTTCAAAGAGCTGGATGAAGATGTATTCGTCCTTGATGAGAACGTGGGAAAGCAGCGTTCCGATGAGGTAGCCTGCTATATACGGCACCAAAGCATAGGCACTGTATATAAATATCTTCTTCATTGAACCCTCTCCCGAGAAGAGAGTACACATTGCCCAGTTGGCAACGACCCATACCAGAAACAGTATGAAGCTTCGGAAAATATATGGAACTATGTTGAATATCTTATCGTAACTTGAATAATACTGGAAACCGTAAAGTCTGCTGTATGCGACCTGCTGGAAAAAGAGGAGGAAAACGATGACCCAAGCGATCTTCATGGAGCCTTTTTTCTTCCAGCGAAGGTCCTCAAAGCCTTCAAACGGATGCATTATAACGTGTCTGACGAACTGACCTTCTGTTAAATCGAGCATTTTATGCACCGCCCTTTCCGCTTGAATTCTGCTTTTTCTTCTTTAAGATCTTCTTCGTTACCGCCCAGGCAACGATGATAACGATGATAACAATGACTATCGGCGTGAAGTTCTGCTTGAGCCACTGGTCGCGATAGCCTTCAAACGCCTTGTTGTAGCGGTTTCTGCTGATCGAGATCTTGAAGTATTTCATTGCTTCCTTGTATTCGCCTTTGTTGAAAAGAGCGTTTCCGATACCGATATAAGCACGGCGGTAGTTTCCGTCATACTTGAGAACAGCCTTCCAAGGTTCATAGGATTCATCATATTTACCCTCGTTGTAAAGGTTGGAAGCCTCGGTAACGATCTCGCCGAATGCTGTTCTTGTGAATATCGTGATGGAGTTTTTACGGGAATCGAGAACGTAGATGTGATTGTCGTGGCTCTCGATAGCCGAAGCCGAACGGAATGTGCCGAGCTGTTCGCCCGAGCCGCCCATTATGAACAGGAGCCATGCTTCCTTGTCATACTGGAAGATACGTCCGTGCTGGAAATCGAGGATATTGAGCTCGCCGTTAGGTCCGATGTCGATATCGGTGAGGCTTGAGTTCTTTGCGTAGATCGAGTAGTAAGTCGGGCTCTTGTCGCCGAACTGGAACTCGTTGTCGATACCGAGGGAGTCGAGAATGTTGTTGCCCTCAGGATTGAGCTTCTTAACAAGGTCTGTCGTTGTTTCTGTGGACTCTGTTACCGTGTAGATGAAGCCCTTTTCATCAATATCGAAGTTCGTGAAGCCGATAGGAGTGGACTTAGCCGATCTTGCTCTCTGTTCCTCGGTCGAAATGAGGTTCCAGAATGCGTTTGCAAGTACCTCGGCGGTCTGTTCAACTCGGTTTGCACCGTAGAATCCGAGGAATTTGCCCTCTCTGTCGAACATTACCGCACCCTTTGTTACGGACTTAACGACAACATAGACATTTTCAGCCTTATCGACGATGACCTTGCTCGGGTTATATGTAAGGTCTGTTCCGTAAAGCTCGGAATCGGGCTTGCCGAACACTTTATCGATGTTTCCGTTGATATCGCACTTGATAACACGCTCATTTTCATTATCTGCGATATAAACATACTCTGTATACGGATCAACATAAACGCCCGTAGGCTTTTTAAGCGTTGTTTCCTCGCCGTTGTCGTTGAATGTATCCATAATTCTTACGAGTTTGAAGTCGAGGTCGGTAACAACTATTCTGTTGTTTCCCCTGTCAGCTATATACATAAGATCGTCATGAGAAACGAAGAGGTCGGCAGGCTCGCTCAGAGCGCCGCAGCCGATATCGTCACCGCTTACGAAGTAATCCGCAGTGTATCCTACCTGAGAGGATATCGGATCGCCCCATCTGTCATAGCTGTAAGGGCTATATGCTTCGGAGGCGGAAACGTTGGCTGCGAGAGCCGAGACCGTCATCACTGCCGCCGAAAGACATGAGATAAGCTTTTTCAAGCTTGACATATTATCACCCTTTCCATAATTCTTTTAATCCTTCATACCTGCGTGAGCCATTGTTTCCATAACGTTGCTCTGCGCTGCGATAAATACTGCAAGCGGCGGTATCATAAGTACAACTGCGGAAGCTGCGATAGCACCCTGTCTTGCAATACCTGCTGCTGCGATCTGCTGAACTACGGTCGGGATAGTTTTGAGTGCCTCATCATAAACGAGGTTGCCGCCCGTTGAGTTCCAAGCAGCCTGGAACTGGAAGATGATAATTGTCATGATAGCAGGCTTCATATTCGGCATAACGACCTGCCAGCAAATTCTGAAAAGACCTGCGCCGTCGACCTTTGCCGCTTCGATCATAGCATCGGGGATAGTGCCAACGCTGTTGATCATAAGGTAAAGACCCATTGAAGAAGCAACGATCGGGAGGATAAGTGCGGAGTATGTATTGATCATGCCGAGTCTTGCCATTACGATGTACTGCATGATGTAGGTTACCTGGCTGTTAAAGAGAAGTGCGATAACGACTGTCTTGTTGATGAGCTTAACGCCGGGGAATCTGCACTTTGCAAGAATGAATGACGCCATACAAGCGAAGATAACGTGGAGAACAGTCGCTGCGATAGTCACATACAAGCTGTTGAGAACGTTTCTGGAGAAAGGCACCCACGAGTTGTTTGCGACCTGGAACAAGTCTCTGAAGTTGTCGCCGGTCGGGTTGATAGCATAAAGCTTAGGCGGCATGATGAAGATCTCCTGCACAGGCTTTATGGAAGTGATGATCGCAATATAGATAGGTGCGATCATAAACAAGCCGAGTAAAGCAAGCAGGATAAAGATACCGATGTCGTTCGTCCATGACTTGCCGACACGCTTGTTGGTACCCTTGGATTTTTCCATTTTTCTATGCTCTTTCTCACGGCGCTTTCTGAGCGCTTCAAGAGCGGCAGCATTCTCAGCCTCTATCTGAGCCTGTATCTGAGAAGGCTTTAATTCTTTTTTTGCCATTATGATCTCACCCCTTTAGTTATTCATATATTTGCCGAGGACCTTGGTTATGAGCTTGTTGCACAGGAGCATTACAAGGAACAGCACGAAGCATATTGCCGAGGAATAGCCCATTTCGTAACGAACCCAGCCGTAGTCGAATGCGTGAGTCATAATAGTATGGACTTTATAGTCCGTGGACGGGAAGCCTGCGAGCATACGTCCGACGATATCAACTGTGAAGCAGGATACGATCTGCATAACAGCGGCGAACATAAGCTGAGGACCCATTGACGGGATAGTGATGTAGATAAGCTCCTGAGTACGGTTCTTGATGCCTTCGATAGCACCTGCTTCGTACATGGACTTATCGATACCCTGGAAGCCTGCACGGAGGGCAAGGAAGCCTGCGCCCATTGAGATCCAGAGCTGAACTACGATAACGCAGGGGAGAACGTAGTTTGCGTCTGTGAGCCACTGGATAGCGCCCGTTGTGAAGCCGAGGGAGTTGAGGAATGCGTTGAGGTAACCGTAGGAGTCACCCGAGAAGATGAGCTGCCATACGAAGTAGATATTGCCTGCCATTGACGGAGCGTAGAAAATAAGCGTGAACACCGTCTTGAGTACAGGGTGAAGCTCGTTGATGAGCCATGCGAGCATAAAGCTCAGTGCATAGCTCAACGGGCCTGTGAAAACTGCGAAGATAAGAGTTGTTCTGATGGACTTGATGAAAACATCGTCCTCAACGAAAAGGGTGTAGAAGTTATCAAATCCAACGAATTTCGGCGGAAAATGCGCCATATCAAAGTCGGTGAAGCCCATAGGCAGCGACATGATTACCGGTATAACGGTGAACATGATAAAGAAGATCATAAACGGTGCGATCATACCGTAGCATCCGATATTTCTCCTCATTTCATGGAGTGTATATTGGAAATTCTCCTTAAAAGTGTGTTTCTGTTCACTTCTGAGCAGAATTTCTTTTTTCTGGGTCTGTTCAGCCAAAGGTAACCCTCCAATCTTTAAGAATCTAAGCCGAGATTATGGCGCTTTCTCGTGATTTCGTTGTTGATATCGATATTGTAAAGACGAAGTGTTTCTCTTGCGTTTTCCTTATCGTTAACAACAGCACGGAATGCGTTCATAATACCACGGGTAACAACGTAGGATGACGGAATGATAGGAATTTCTTCGAGCTGATCCATCTGGAAGAGGATCTTTTCGAGGTCGGAGTTCGACCAGTTGAGCTTCTTAAGAGCTTCAACGTTTGCACTCTCAAAGCGTCCGAGAGGACCCATAACACCTTCAACATTCTGACCGTATTCAACGAGAGTATCGGTCTCTGTGAACCACTTGATGAATTCCCAAGCGGAGCTGACGTTCTTGCAGTCCTTGAGGATAATTGCGCCCGAACCGTTGGAGTTTGCGGCATAGGAAACAGTGCCGTCATCACGAACAGTTCCCGGAACGTGGGTGAAATCCCAGAGTCCCTTGATTTCGGGAGCAGCTCTGTTGAGCTGATTATAGAATGTGCAGTAGTTCTGGATAACGATAGGAGCTTCACCTGTTCTGAAACGTGTGAACGCATCATACTGCTGGTCAAACTGGTAAACGTTATAAAGCTCTGTCCATGTTGCGAATGCATTTACAGCTTCAAGGCTGTCGAAATTTGTCGCAGTCTGGTCATCATTATAATAGTTCGTGCCGGACTGGAGCATAAGCAGTGCAAAGGTGTGACCTACTTCGGTAGCAGGCGAAACAGCCGTACCGTTTACGTTCGTAGGAAGGATAAGACCCGGCTGCATATACTTTCTCTGGAGTGCGGGGAGCATATCGATGAAGTCATCCCAGGTATCGGGCGGAGCGTCAATGCCGACCTCTGCGAGCATATCCTTACGATAGAACATCATCGGGAAGGTTCTTGTGAGCGGAACGCCGTAAACGTGTCCGTCATAAGTATACATAACGGTAGCTTCCTCCTGGAAACGTGACGCAACTTCATCATAATCGGGGAGTTCGTCAACGCTCTTCACAAGACCTCTGATAGCGAGGTTTACAGGGAATTCGCCGCCGATAAAGAGGGCAACGTCAGGACCCTTTCCTGCGAGAACGGCTTCCATAATAGTACCCTGAACGAGGTTGATGGAAACATCGATGCCTGTTTCGGGAGTGAACTGGGAGTCAGTCATCTGCTTAACGATATTTGTCTGGTCACGTCCGATGCCGACCCAAACGTTAATGGAGTCAGCCGTTACATCAGAAAGGACGGTGTAATCTTCAAAGAACGAGCCAACAAGTGCCTTTGTGCTGAACGCAAGGGACTTGAAGAAATTCTTCTTGACGGAAGTAACCTTCTGATCAGCGGGAACAAGCTCGATAAAGTCTATCTCGAGCGGCTGGCTTCTGTACTGACGCATCCACGAGGAAACAGCAGTAACGTTATCCTTGATCCCGCTTGAAGAAACATAATCGGGTATCTTGTTCGGACGCTTTATACACTTGTCGAAAACGTCTGCAAGACGGTCGAGAACAGCAGCTTCCGAACCGTCGATGCCTGCGATCTCTTCGATAGCTGCACGGGTCTCACGAAGATCAACGGAAAGTCTTTCAAATACGCCGAGGAGCTCGGGTATCTGTCTGTGAACGAAATAGTCTGTGTATTTATCGGGCGAAGGTCCTGTTATCATAAGGATCTGCATATAATACTGGTTTGCTTCGTACACGATGTTGTCGAGTTTGCGCATATATTCGCCGATAGCACCGGGGATACATTCAAGAGTGAGTGTATGCTTGCCCTTGTCGAGATAGATATATGCAGGGTCGCCGTTTTCGTCCTCGGGGACAACGGAAACCCAGTTTGTGCTGTAATAAAACTTTATTTCGCTAAAGGCGTCGGAGGGTACTTCGCCGTCGATATAAAGTCGTCTGTTGGAGAAAAGTCCTCTGAGTTCGTTCTGACGGCTCTTAAGGTTAACCTTATAGTAGCCTGCCTCAGTGACATCGATCTCCCATGTGATAGCCTGACCCGACTGATCCCAAGTACCGTCGCCGACAGTGTTGTAACGCTGCTTGGTCGGATTTGAAGGTTCGGTGAGGTAGTTGCCTCGGTCATAGGTCGGGAAAAGAGTCTGCGAGTTTGTGTATGTATAACGTTCGCCCTGAACCTTGATAGGCTCTGCGGAAGCATTTTTTGCAAGCTCGTCATCGGACGGCTTCACATACTTATCATAGCCCTTTTCGTTGTAGAGCTTGATATATTCGATAGCGACCATAGCTCTTTCCGAGTTGATGGAAATTGTATGTTCGCCTGCTTCGAGGTAGAAGAGAAGCGGTTCGTTGAACAGACCGTCCTCGTCCTTGAACGAAGTCGTTGTCCACATCGGCTTTTCTACCTGAGGCGGACGGATCTCGTTATCCTTTGCATCGGGAGCGATGGGGTATTTGCTCGTCCAGATACGGGGGATATTGATACGGGTCGCCGTGTCATACGGGGATTCGCCGTCAATAAGCACAGAAAATTCGGTAGTCGTTGTAGTACCCACGATCTGGTAATACGACATACCGATGTTGTAAGCGCCTGTTTCGGGAACGTTTACAGTGAAGTCGAGTGTGCCTTCTTCATTGTTCCAGACAATGATGTTGTCCTTTCCCTCATAGGACTCCACACTGACCTGGGCACCGTCACGAGCGCCCTTATAAGTGAAGAACGCTTCCTTATCGGGGCGTTTTGACCCTGATACTTCGTCATAATAGTCGCTGTAAGTATTTTGCTCTTCATAGCTGAATGTTTCCTGCCCGGAGGACTGAGCCGCCGTTGTTTCCGTACTGTCGGCAGTAACGGGAACAGCCGCAAAAGTAGTGACCGCAAGCACAAGCGCAGTCACGGCCGAAACAATTCTCCTGAAATTAGTTTTACTCGACAACAGACAAACCACCTTTCATTAAAACTGCATATCTGTTTTAGTCTGTACTCAAAAAACAGGGATTGTGATGCTTATGTTAAAACTTGCTGAAAAATTTGCACACAACGTCTGAAAATATAATGAGTTATACTAATATTATATCAATTTACACAATGCTTGTCAAGATAATATTTTCGTTTTTGTTCACTATCATCCTACCGTTCATATTTTGTAAATATTTAATTGGTTTTTCAAACGTTTACGTTTAATCTGTTTTGTTCAGTTTTAACTATGCAGTGGAAATTTGTTGTGCATTTTCACAATAAACAACCTAAAAAAATTAATATTCTCAAACTTTAAATTTTGACATATTATGTCTGCGTTAATACTTCCGGTATTTTTTGATCCTTATTATATAAACCGTCAGTAATACTAAACACCAATAAAATAAAAGAAAAAATCTGCGCCGAAATCCAACATATTCGAGATTGTCGGCTTGATTTTTTCTAAATTTTAAAAGGTGTTTATTATATTTTTTGCCTTCCCGTCAAACAAGCTGCCAATTGCATAAAAAATCCGCCGATCGGTATCGTTCGGCGGATATATCAGGGCAGCAAAAAACCGCTGTCCGTTCTGCATACGGACAGCGGTCATATTTGATGTTAGAATAACTTAGCTTAAACACCCGAAAGTAATTTCAGTAAAGTTATCTTTCATGAAGCTTGCGCATCAAAGCTTTAAGCTTTCAAACCGTTTTATACGGTTCAGGCTTAGCCTCTCTTCTTAGCAACTACTGCTGCTGCTGCAAGAGCAACAGGGATAACTGCGAGAGCGATAGGAGCGTTGCCTGTTGCAGGGTTTGTAGCTGTTGCATCATCAGCTGTTGTATCATCAGCAGCATCTGTGTCAGCATCTGCATCATCTGTGTCAACGTCAACATCAGCATCTACATCAGCATCAGCATCGTCGTCAGCATCGATATCAGCATCGTCGCCATCATCGATATCAGCATCGTCTTCATCAGCCTCTGTATCGTCGAGGTCAGAGCCGTTATCTTCGATACCTGCATCTGTGGAAGCGTCGTCAGCTGCAAGTGTGTAGCCTGTTACGTCCATAGAATCCCAGTACCAGTCAGAAGATGTAGCGAGCTGGAGGGAGTTGATTGCCTGTGCAGGAGATACATAATCACCAACGTTTCCTGTGAGGTCAGACCAGCTGAAGGAAACAGAAGTTTCATTGTACTTGAAAGGTGTGATTGTGCTCTGGTTCATTGTGTAGTTGTTGTTAGCAACGAGAGCAGCATTGAAGAGGTTGTTGAATACGTAGCTGTCGGAGTAAACATTGCCAACAACGTTTTCATCACCGTAGAGGTTGTAAAGAGCCTGTGGGAATGCCTTGTATGTTGCATCACCCTGCCAGCTTTCAGCTGTAGGAACGCCTGTTACATAGTAGTCTGTGTAATCTCTCTTTACAGAGTTTGTGGACCAGTTGCCCTGCTTGTCGTTAGCATCGAGGGAAGCCTTTGTGAATACGTTGTCAGCAGCTGTGTTGAATGTGAATACAACATCATCATAGTTAGCGATCATATCGTTAACAACTGCAGGAACGTTAACATAGCCGTTATCCTTGTCCTTTGTGCCCTTAGTAGCAAGACGCTTGAAGATCTCAGCTGTACCAGTCTTTGTGTTGGAAACAGTCTTCATAGGCTGCTTAACGTCAACTTCCTTAACTGCACCCTTAGCGTTTGCAGGAGCAGTAGAAGAATCATCATCGCCGTCAAAGATTGTGAGGTAGATGAGCGGGTTGGTAAGAGTGATCTTCTTGCCGAGATCAGTATAGCCTGCAGCAGAATCAGGATACCATGAGCCTTCGATCTGGAACTTGGACTCGATGTTACCGAGTGCTACATTAAGAGCTGTCTGGTCGATTGCATCGTCAAGAACAACGTCAGTCATCTTAACTGTAACGTCAAGATCAGTAGAACCATCGAATGCACCGGCAATTGATGTGTCTGTTACATCGATTGCATACTTGTCGTATGTTGCAACAACCTTCTTAGATACATCAGCATCTCCGTTAGCAAGAGTACCAGCGTTAAGAGTCTTCTCTACGGAACCTACCTTAGCAAGACCGTCAAAGTTAGCAGAACCCTCAGCTGTGGAGAATGTGAATGTGTAGGAAGTCTTTGTGGACTTATCAGCAACCTGTACTGTTACATCTGTGTTGATGTTCTTAACAACGTTAACAGTTGTTTCGCCGTTAGCGCCAACCTTATAGGACTTAGCGATGTAGAGGTTGATGTGGTTAAAAGTTGCAACCTTCTTACCAACGAAAGTAAGGTCAGCTGTCTTAGCCTTCTGCTTGATTGTGAGATCATAGTGGATAGCCTTCTGCTCTGTTGCACCATCAGCAACAGCGGAAACTGTTGTAGCCATTGCAGATACGGCCATTGCGCATGCAGCTACTGCTGCGATTGTCTTTTTCATGTTCATGAAAAATTCCTCCTTGTTTTGTTTTGTTTTTCTTTATTTATTTCCAAATTTAAAATGGAAATCAATAGAATGTTGGTGTTTCCGAGCACTTATACGTTTTATGTATTCGCTCTCAACATCGTGCTTTTATTCTACCATTTCATTTGCAAACTGTCAATGTACATCTATCACAAATTTAAAATTTAAAATTCGGTGTATTATATAATTTTTCACTAAAAATCAGCCGAATTGACCGATTTTATGCGATTTTTTGTTACATTGCGTTACCGTTTGTAACTTCTTTGTAATCTTTTACACCGCAAAGCTTAACGAAAAACATTATAATACTTTATTCCGCCGGTGAGCTTTCTGAGCATTTCAAGGCGCACCTTATCCCTCGTTCCGGGCTTTGCAAAGTAGTACATATAGGTCTCGAGTATCTCAATATCGGCGGCGCTTCTGCCCTCGATCTTGAATTCATGGAAGCCCATCGGCAGGTATTTTTCCTGTATAGCTTCGGGCGAGATAAAGGTCGGCAGTCCGGTGATGTCATAGATAGTTCTTGACATGAACGGACACTCGAAATCCTTGAATTTGAGCTGTCCGCCGATCGCAGAATAGCTTGCGTTGCATCGGTCGATCTGGAGCTTTCCTATCGACTTGTAATGCTCGCCTCGGCGGGGACAGTTCGGCTGACAGAGCGCATTCACGAGGATCTCGCATCTGCCCTTGTCCCTGATCTTTTCAAGTTCATCGAATTTATTGTTCCAGTTATAGTCGAGAACGACAAGGTTATAGGGCTTTTCAAGCTCGGCATTAACGCCGTCCATATCCCTTATCTCCTTGCAGGTCGAGGAGGTTATCTTATAGTTCGGATAGTTCGTGCGGATATAATCTTCGAGCAAGTCGCTCATAACGATGACCTGATTGATGCCGTTGTCAGCCATTTTCAGTATCTCGTTGCAGTTTTTGTCGGAAAGATGCTCCTCGGTGATGAGCGGATTTGTGAAGGTGAAGCGGATAGGAACTTTCAGTTCGTCAAAGGTCTTGATGATAAATTCCGTGAGCTTCGGGTCAAAATCTCCGCCAACGCCTCTGCCGCCGTTCCATGTCGAGCCGTCAAAGCCGCCGAAAACGGACGCAATTTCCAGTCCGTCAACAAAATATTCTGGGTGATCCCGAAGTGTTTCTATCATCAGTCTGTTAAGGCTGAAATGGTGTGTAAAGCTCGGAAGATGAAAGCGTATGCTCATTTTTCTGATTCCTTTCTTGGGCGAAAGATGCGTAATACCGCACTTTTCCGCATTTATTCATTTATCATTCGCTTAATGGCGATATCCGCATCGGCGTAAGTCTTTTCAAGGTCAATGGTCGTGAATTTGCCGTTTTCGTAGAGGATTTTTCCTGCGCACATCGCCAGCAGGACGTTCTGCTTTGAGCCGCTGTAAACGAGATTTTTCGGGATATTGTGGAGAGGGCGCATATTCGGCGCATTGAGGTCGATGACGATAAGGTCGGCTTTCTTGCCCTTTGCAACGCCGTCACAATTGTCAAGACCCATCGCATTCGCCGAGCCGCAGCAAGCCATTCGGAGAATTCTGTCCGCAGGCATTGCCGCCGCATCTTTGAGCTGTATCTTCTGCATAACTGCCGCAAGGTACATTTCACGGAACATATCGAGGGCGTTGTTGCTCGCCGCTCCGTCCGTACCTATTGCAAGCTTTATGCCCTTTTCCGTCATTTTCACAAGCGGAGCAATACCGCTTGCAAGCTTTGCGTTGGAGCAGGGGTTCGTGACTGCCCAGAGTCCTCTTCTGCGGAAAATTTCGATATCGTTGTCGCTCATATATACGCAGTGGAAACCGCCGCCGCCGTACTCGAATATGCCTGCTCTTTCCATAAGCTCGGTCGGGGTATAGCCATGCCGTTCGATGCACTCCTTTGTTTCGGAGAGAGTTTCGCTGTTGTGGGTATAAACGGGGGCTTTGTACTTCTTCGCCAGCTCGCCGATGCCGTTCATTATCGAAACGTGTGTCGTATATTCAGCGTGGAAGCCAAGACGGTAGCTGACGAATTCGCTTCTGTCCTTATACTTATTGTATAATGTTTCAAGCTTTGTAAGGGCGGCGTCACACTCGTCCTCCGAGCCTGCTACCGAGCCGCACATTATCGTTCTGAAACCTGTTTCCTCGGAAGCTTTTGCCATATATTCGGGTTCAAAATACATATCGAAATCCGCCGTGATGCCGCTTGTGAGGTATTCGGCGAAAGCGATCTTAGAGAAAGTATAGATATCATCGCCCGTGAGCTTTGCCTCCATCGGGAAAACCTGCTTGAAAAGCCAGTCCTGCAAGGGGAGGTCGTCCGCATACGAGCGGAGGAATGTCATTGCCGAATGTGTGTGCGCATTCTTGAACGAGGGCATTATGAGGTTGCCGTTAAGGTTTATCTCACGTTCAAAAGTGCCTTTCGGTGCGTTTTCACTGCCGCCGACGTAGGAAATAACGCCGCCGTCGGTGTGGACCTCGCCGACATCGACATCCATTCCGTTTTCAAGGCTCAGAATTCTCGCATTGTAAAAGCGTACAGCCATTTCAGTTCATCTCCTTTATCATTTCCGTGTAGCCAAGCTCACGGAATCCCATTTTTTTATACAGATTGTATGCTGTTTCATTTTCGGGTTCGACTTCAAGGCGGTATCTTCCCGTCACGCTGTCGAAACGTTCAAAAAGCCGCTCAAAGAACGTATTTCCGATACCCTTTCCCCTGTATTCGGGCAAAATATACAAGTCCTCGACCCAGACTGTCAGGGCGGCACTCTCGGTCTGGAACGTCTTTGCGATTGCGGCATAGCCTGCTCTTTCGCCGTTGTGCATCAGTATCATACCCTCGAGGTAAACGTCCGAGCGCATCATTTCGGCAAATATCGCTTCAAGCTTTTTCATCGGGAGAGGCTTTTCCACTGCGTCCGTATGATAAAAGGTATCCGCCGCACCGAGGAAGAAATCCCTGTCATCTTCCCCGATCTTACGGACGGAATTTATATCGTATTGATAGAAGAAATCGTCCATAACGTAGCCGTTTCCGATATCGGTCACGCCCTCGCCGATACGCTTAAAGCCGAGCTTTTCATAAACTGCGATGGAGCTTGCATTGTACTTGTTGACCGTGAGCCATATCGCACGGAGCGAACGCTCGGAGGCGATATTTTTTATAAGCCTGAAAGCCGCCGAGGCATAGCCGTTCCCACGGAACTCCTTTTTTATATAAAGCTTGGATAAAAAGAGCCTTTTTCCGTCATTTTTTATGGCAGTATAGCCGATATGCTCACCGTTTCGGTGTATATAATAGTATTCGTAGCCGTCATTTTTCATCTGCTCGGTGATGGCTTTTTCCGACTGGAACTTTTCGACCATATAGTCGATCTGCTCCGCCGAAAGTATTGAGGGAAACCACTCGTGCCATATTTCGTCTGCGATGGCGGCGAGGTTTCTGACCTGCTCTGCCGATTCTGTTTTTATAAGCTTTATGCCGTTCATTCCGTTTTTCTTCTTTCTGAGTGCGCCGAAGAAGCTTTTCAGCTGAGTCTCACATTCGGTCCTCATCACTCCGCCTTTTATAATAGTATAGCTTCCGCAAAGCTCAAAGAGGTTCGCCCTTGAACCTGCGAAGCCGTTTTTCGTATCCGATGCGCCGAAAACCACCCTGTCGAGCCGAGCATTCGCTATCGCACCTGCGCACATCGGGCAGGGTTCAAGCGTTACGAACATCTCGCACCCCGAGAGCCGCCAGCCGCCAAGCCTTTCGCAGGCGTCCGCAATTGCCGATATTTCAGCATGACCGAGCGCAGTTCTGCCTTTTTCACGGGTGTTTCTCCCCGTTCCGACGATCTCGCCGTCACTTTTTCGGACAATGACTGCGCCTATCGGAGCTTCACCGTCCGCAGCGGCTTCCTCGGCAAGCAGAAGCGCTTTTTCCATATAAAATCCATCGTTCCTCATCATACACTCATCACAAAGCTTATATTTATAATAGTATGTATGATTATTATGGTCAAACCGATAACAACGGGGATAGATGAAACGATTATTCCGCATTTATCGGAAAAGCTCAGGTATCTTCCCTTGAAATTGAGCGAGAAGTTATTGCTGTAATTGAGGAGCAGTTTTACAAAGCCGACCAGTCCTACGCCGAGGATAATGAGCATCAGTATCATCACAACAAGACCGCTGTTTTCATCGCTCACGAACTCGTCCGCCATAAACACGCCGTAGGAGACAGCCGCCGCAGTTATCCTCATCAGTATCGCAGTGATGACCGAGCCTGTGCGCACGGTGAAATAGCCTATCACGAGCGATACAACGAATATATAGCAGAATGTGCTGATATTATATGATATGAGCGAGGTGAGCAGTGCCGTTACGACTATCGCAAAGCCGTCGCCGAACTGCCGCAGGAGCTGCAGAAGCGCACCCCTTGTATGCATTTCGCTTATAATTGGTATCAATATTATATGTACTATTAAATAAAACACCAGCACAGCCTTGCTGTCGGGCATATCGAAAAGCTTATCCTTGCTTATCCCGCACAGCCCCAGTATGCGGTCATACATTCCCGAAGCCGCCGTACAGCAGCCTGCGGCAAAGAGCATCACGGGAACAGCATAGCGGAACAGTGTTCTGTTGGTTATCCTTATCGGTATCATGACCTTTATCGGCATCTGCATTTTTTTATAGACATACCAGAGCGGCAGCAGACGCTTTATAACGTTAAAGAACACATCTATCCCGAGGATAAGCCATTCATCGCCGTAAAAGGTCTTTGTATATTTATCGAAATAGATATCTGCGCCGAACGCCGCAAGAACATTCGGAACTGCGTATTTGTACAGAAGGTCAATAACGCCGAGGATCATCATCGTAGCGCCGATGACATTCATAACCTTGCGCAGAGCGTTTCTTTCGGCAGCTTCGGGGTAATCCGTCACAAAGCCGTAGCCGTCAAGGTAGGTAAGCTCGTTCGGCTTGCTGACATAATAAAAGCCGACAGAATCCTTACGCTGCCTGCGCCAAGCCTTGAACATCTCGTTATACGCCTTGTCCTGATAGCGCCAGTTAAGGCGGTCATCATCGTTACGGTCGATCTGTTTTGACGGCATAAAAGCTCTCCTTTCCGCAGTTATACTTATAAATTATTATATCACGAAATTATGACTATTTATAAACAAAAATATATATATTTTCTAACAATAGAGTTCGTCAGAATCAACAACTATAACGTTTTATATGATATTGATTTTTGTTGATGATTTTAATTGTTAATAAAACAAACTATTTTAAATTACAAATATTTGCTTTTAAAACAATCTCAATGCTGATATAATATATCTACACTCAAAAAATATTTTTGCAGGCAGATCTTATAAAGAAAGGAGCGTTAAATTTGAAAGAAAGAAAAATTCTGGGCTATATCCGACAGATATCGGCAACGGTAGATGCCCATTGCCGCACATCGTGCGAACAATTGGAGCTTACACCGATGCAGTGCTTCTGCATAATGTATATCCACGAAAACAAGGGCAGCGATTTCTGTTCGACCGATCTCTGCGATATACTCGGAACGTCCCGAGCCTCTGTTTCGCTTCTTTTAAAAGGACTGAAACAGAAAGGTTATCTTCAGATGATCTCCGTTGAGGGCGATGACCGAAAGAAACAGCTTGAGCTTACGCCGAAAGCTGCCGAATTCACCGTTTTTCTCAAAGAAGATATGAACAGCCTTGACAATGCTTTGATCGAGGGCATTCCCGCCGAAGATATCCCTGTTATCAGCCGAGGACTGGAAATTATGCTCGCAAATATAAAAAAATACCCAAAAGGAGGTATGTGCTGTGATAGAAACACTTATGGCACAGATCAAACAGTATAAAAAAGACACGATACTGACACCGATCTTTACCGCTCTCGAAGTTCTTTTTGAAGTGGTCATTCCGCTCATCACCGCAAAGATAATCGATGACGGCATTTCGGCAGGAAATATGTCCGCTGTTGTAAAATACGGCATCATTATGATAATCGTTGCATTCCTTAGCCTTGAAAGCGGCGTTCTCGCAGGAAAATACGCTGCGACCGCATCAACAGGCTTTGCCTGCAACCTTCGTCACGCTATGTATGACAACATTCAGCGTTTCTCGTTCTCCAACATCGATAAATTCAGCACGGCAGGACTTATCACCCGTATGACAACGGACGTTACGAACATTCAGAACGCATACCAGATGGTTATACGAATCGCAGTAAGAGCGCCTTTCACACTTATATGCAGCCTTATAATGTGCATCGCTATCAACGGCAGACTGAGCGTTATATTCCTTGCTGCACTCATCTTCCTCGGAGCTGCTCTTTTCCTTATCATCGGCAAGGTATCAAAGATATTTGAAGTTGTATTCAAGAAGTACGATGACCTCAATGCAAGCGTTCAGGAAAACGTTTCGGCTATCCGTGTTGTAAAGGCTTTCGTCCGTGAGGATCACGAAACGACAAAGTTCAAAAACGCTTCCAACTCCATTTACAAGATGTTCGTCAAGGCAGAAAGCCTTATCGCTCTCAACAGCCCGATAATGATGTTCGTTGTTTACTTCTGCATCATTCTCATCTCCTGGCTCGGTGCGAAGTTCATCGTTGCGGGCAGCCTTACAACGGGCGAGCTTACATCGCTTTTCTCCTACGTTATGAGCGTTCTTATGTCGCTTATGATGCTTTCGATGATCTTCGTTATGCTCACGATGAGCGAAGCGAGCGCAAAGCGTGTCGTTGAAGTTATCAAGGAAGAACCCGATATCACTAACCCCGAAGCTCCCGATACAAACATTGCTGACGGACGCATCGACTTCAATCACGTCAACTTCGCTTATGCACACAGCAGCGGCGAAAACGTCCTCGAAGATATCGACCTCCACATCAATGCGGGCGAAACTATCGGCATCATCGGCGGAACGGGCTGCGGCAAATCGAGCCTTGTAAACCTCATCAGCCGTCTTTACGATGTAACCGGCGGCAGCGTTTATGTCGGCGGCAAGGACGTTAAGTCATACGACCTTGAAGCTCTCCGAAACAGCGTTGCGGTAGTTCTCCAGAAGAACGTCCTTTTCTCGGGAACTATCCTTGACAACCTCCGCTGGGGCAATGAAAATGCTACCGAGGAAGAATGTCGTGCGGTCTGCCGACTTGCCTGCGCAGATGAATTCATCGAACGCTTCCCCGATGGCTACAATACCTATATCGAGCAGGGAGGAAGCAACGTTTCGGGCGGTCAGAAGCAGCGTCTTTGCATCGCAAGAGCGCTCCTCAAAAACCCGAAGGTGCTTATCCTCGACGACTCGACAAGTGCGGTCGATACTGCGACCGATGCAAAAATTCGTGAAGCCTTTGCACAGAGAATACCCGGAACGACAAAGATCATCATTTCCCAGCGTATTTCCTCTGTCAAGGACGCTGACAGAGTGCTTGTCCTCGACGATGGCAGGGTAAGCGGCTTTGCTCCTCACGAAAAGCTTCTTGAAACAAACGAGATCTACAAAGAGATCTACGATGCACAGACAGGCGGCAGCGGCGACTTTGACGCACCTGCGGCTGACTGACGGAAAGGAGAGATCAATTTATGCCGGGACCACACGGAAGACCCCCAATGGATATGAAAAATATGAAGAATATGGACACAAAGTCCCTCGGACGTGTTTTTTCATATCTTTTCAAAAACTATACAGTACACCTTATAATAGTTGTTATCTGCATCATCATCACGGCGATAACAACACTTTACGGAATGCTCTTTATGAAGAGCCTTGTCGATGATTATATCACTCCGCTCGTAAATGACAAGGCTGCAGGACTTGAACCCGACTTCGGACCGCTCGCAGGAGCTATCCTGAAGCTTATCGGCATTTATGCAGTCGGCATCGTTACCTCATACGCTTACAACAGAATAATGGTAAACGTTTCGCAGGGTTCGCTCCGAAACCTCAGAAACGACCTTTTCTCGCATATGGAAACCCTCCCGATAAAATATTTCGACACCCACGCTCACGGCGATATAATGTCTATCTACACGAACGATATCGATACTCTCCGTCAGCTCATCGGACAGAGTATCCCACAGCTCATCAACTCAACTATCACAGTTATAATGAGCTTTGTAAGTATGATCGTGCTGAACATTCCGCTCACGGTACTGACTGTTTTAATGGTCGGCGTAATGTTCCTCGTTTCGGCAAAGCTCGGCGGAAAGTCTTCGACATTCTTCATCAAGCAGCAGAAAGACCTCGGCAAGGTAAACGGCTATATCGAAGAAATGCTCGAGGGTCAGAAGGTCGTTAAGGTCTTCTGCCACGAAGAAAAAGCAAAGGAGAACTTCAACGCTATCAATGACGAGCTTCGTGCAAGCGCCGAAAACGCAAACAAGTTCGCAAACATTCTTATGCCTATCGCCAATAACCTCGGTCATATCAGCTATGTTCTCTGCGCTATCCTCGGAGCAGTCCTTGCTCTCTCGGGCGTGACGGGACTTACCCTCGGTACGCTTATCTCGTTCCTCACACTCAACAAGAATTTCAGCCAGCCTATCACTCAGATCAGCCAGCAGATGAACTCGGTCATTATGGCTATGGCAGGTGCAAAGCGTGTATTCGACCTTATCGATGAAAAGCCTGAAACGGACAACGGCTATGTTGAGCTTGTCAATGCAAAGGAAAACGCAGACGGAACACTTTCCGAATGTGAAGAAAGAACAGGCCTCTGGGCATGGAAGCACCCTCACTCCGAGGACGGAAGCGTTACCTATACAAAGCTTGAAGGACGCATCGTTTTTGACGGCGTTGACTTCGGCTATACCGATGACAAGATCGTCCTCCACGATATAAAAATTTCCGCAGCCCCCGGTCAGAAGATCGCATTTGTCGGAAGCACGGGCGCAGGAAAGACAACTATCACGAACCTCATCAACCGCTTCTATGATATTCAGGACGGCAAGATCAGATATGACGGCATCAATATCAATAAGATAAAGAAAGCCGACCTCCGCCGTTCGCTCGGCATCGTTCTTCAGGATACACACCTCTTCACGGGTACGGTCATGGATAATATCCGCTACGGCAGACTGGACGCAAGCGACGAGGAATGCATCGCAGCCGCAAAGCTTGCAAATGCACACAGCTTTATAAAGCGACTTCCCGAGGGCTATAATACAATGCTCACAGGCGACGGCGCAAACCTTTCACAGGGTCAGAGACAGCTCCTTGCGATAGCCCGTGCCGCAGTAGCAGACCCGCCCGCACTTATCCTTGATGAAGCAACATCTTCTATCGATACAAGAACGGAAGCGCTCGTCCAGAGAGGTATGGACGGACTTATGTACGGCAGAACAACATTCGTTATCGCACACAGACTTTCGACCGTAAAGAATTCCGACTGTATCATGGTGCTTGAACAGGGCAGGATAATCGAAAGAGGACCGCACGATAAGCTTATCGAAGAAAAGGGCAGATACTACCAGCTTTATACGGGAAAATCAATAGCTAATTAGGAATTCGGAATGCGGAATTCGGAATTATTTGCATAGCTGACATTTATCGGCTTAGGCGAAGCCAACCAGCTGGTCAAGCTAAATTTAGCACGCTGAGCACAGCTTGCGAGGGGTCAAGGGGGCGAGGAGCCCCATTGTCGCTCTCCGCAGAGAGCGAAACTCCCTAAACTAACAGCTAAGACATTGCCGCAACAAAAAAAATATTAACAGCTAAAAAAGGCGCAATTCACACCAAAAGGTTAAACGAAATATGATAAACACAGTTTCGTAAACCTAAAAATGTGAATTGCGCCATTCTTTTTTCCCAAACAAACTATCCTTGAAGCAAAAATCCACGAACAAAGTGAGTGGATTTGAAGCTTCAACGCTGTATGAACGGCAAAACGCAGTACGAATAACGATGAAATATAAAAACGAGAAAAACACTCCGATTTTTCTAAGGTTGCTCTAAGGTTCATAAATTATACTTTAAATCAAAGTTAAGCATAGGTTAAATTCAAAGAAAGGAAACAAAAATGGAGCAGAAATTCCGTCACGAATATAAACACTCTATCTCCCCTGCCGATATGACTGCGCTCCGTATGCGGCTCTCCGCAGTTCTGCAGCACGACAGCTTCACCGTCGGCGGAAAATATTTTATACGCAGTCTTTACTTCGACAATATTTTCGACAAGGCTTTGCTCGAAAAGCTAAACGGTGTTAATCAGCGTGAAAAGTTCCGTATCCGTTACTACAACGGCGACACGTCCTTTATCCGTCTTGAAAAAAAGTCAAAGTTCGGAGGGCTTTCCTCAAAGCTGAGCGCACCGCTGACCTACGAACAGGCTGACCTGCTCGCACATGGGATCCCCGTCCGTGACAGCCGCAGCGAGCTTGTCGATGAGCTTGCTTTTAAAATGGATACCCAGCTTCTGAAACCGAAAACGATAGTCGATTATACCCGTGAGGCGTTCGTTTATCCCGCCGGAAATGTCCGTGTCACCCTCGACTATAACATTCGCACGGGAATGGACCCGACCGAGCTTCTTGACCCGAACTGCGTGACCGTCCCCTCGGGCGATGACATTATCCTCGAAGTAAAATGGGACGAATATCTCCCTGCGGTGATAGAGCAAGCCGTCCAGCTCGGGAGCAGGCAGACCTCGTCCTTTTCCAAATACGCCGCCTGCCGTATCTACGGATAAACTTAACAATATAACAAAAAGGAGTAACAAACAATGACCTTCAACGATATTTTTAAATCAAGCTTTCTCGAAAATGTTACAAGCGTGAGCCTGCTCGATATGGCAATTTCGCTCGTGCTTGCGTTCGGACTCGGACTTTTCATCTTTTTCGTTTACAAAAAAACCTACTCGGGAGTGATGTATTCCTCGGGCTTCGGCGTAACGCTTATTGCGCTTACGATGATAACCAACCTTGTTATTCTCGCCGTGACTTCAAATGTTGTTCTTTCGCTCGGTATGGTCGGCGCACTTTCCATCGTCCGTTTCCGCACGGCTATAAAAGAACCGCTCGATATCGCATTTCTCTTCTGGTCTATCGCCGCAGGCATCGTCCTCGCCGCAGGAATGATACCTCTCGCTGTTATCGGCAGTATCATCATCGGCGCAGTCCTTATCATCTTCGTAAATAAAAAAGCACACATCAATCCTTACATTGCCGTTATCAAGTGCGACAGCCACGAAAGCGAAGCTGCCGCTCATGAATTTCTCACCAAGCAGACACAGCGCTGCACCGTCAAGAGCAAGACAGCTGTAAACGGTGCAGTTGAAGTCAACTACGAAATTCGCCTTAAAGATGACAACACCGACTTCGTGAATATCCTCTCCGAGATGAACGGCGTTCAGAGTGCTGTCCTTGTAAGCTTCAACGGCGAATATATGGGATAAAACAGGAGAAAAAACAATGTCAACAAGCAAACACTTTAACAGAATATGCGCGGTCGTTATGGTTTTATGTCTTGCCGTCACGCTTATGCTCTGCTTCCCCAACGCTGTCGGCATACAGGCCGCCTCGAAAACGCTCGGCTATGAATCACGGCTCTTCGACACATCTTATGTACATTCCATTGACATCGTTATGGACGATTGGGACAGCTTTGTTGAAAACTGCGAAAGCGAGGAATACTCCTCCTGCGCAGTTGTCATTGACGGCGAAAGCTACAAAAACATTGCTATCCGTGCAAAGGGAAACACGTCGCTGAGCCAAGTCGCAAACTACGGCAGTGACCGCTACAGCTTCAAGCTTGAATTCGACCATTACAGCGATGCAACGACCTACCACGGTCTTGACAAGCTTTGCCTTAATAATATAATCCAAGACAACACCTATATGAAGGACTATCTTTGCTACACGATGATGAACTATGCAGGCGTAAGCGCTCCGCTCTGCAGCTTTGCGTATATCACCGTAAACGGCGAGGACTGGGGACTTTATCTTGCCGTTGAAGCGGTAGAGGACAGTTTTCTCGAACGAAATTACGACAGCACGGGCAACCTTTACAAGCCCGACAGTATGTCAATGGGCGGCGGCAGAGGAAACGGCAAAGACTTCGATCAGGACGATTTCGATCTCAGCAAATTTGATAAGTTCAACACCGAAAATTCCGGAGAAAACGACACCTCGGACAGCACAGATACTTCGTCAAAAACCAATTTTCAGCCACCGCAAATGGGCAATTTCGGCGGTGGAAAGGGCGATAAAGGCGGTTTCGGCGGTATGGGTTCGGACGATGTAAAGCTTATCTACACCGATGATGATTTCGACAGCTATGAGAACATTTTTGACAGTGCCAAGACCGATATAACCGATTCCGACAAAGCACGGCTCATAAATTCGCTCAAAGTTCTGAACTCGGACGATGCGGCTTCGGCTGTTGATGTCGATGCGGTGATAAAATATTTTGCCGTTCACAATTTCGTCTGCAATTTCGACAGCTACACAGGCTCGATGATACACAATTATTATCTCTATGAAAATGACGGCATATTATCGATGATACCTTGGGATTACAACCTTGCTTTCGGCGGCTTTGTCGGCGGCAGCGACAGCACTTCGATGATAAATTACCCCATCGACACCCCGGTTTCGGGCGGCGATACAGATTCACGTCCAATGCTCGCCTGGATATTCGCCGATGAGGAATACACCGAGCTTTACCACGAAGCTCTTTCCGAATTCATCGCGAATTATTTCGAGAGCGGATATTTCGGGGAAGAGATCGACCGTGTGACTGCACTTATCTCACCTTATGTCGAAAAAGACCCGACAAAATTCTGCACCTATGATGAGTTCACCGAGGGTGTTGCCGCACTCAAAGAATTCTGTACTCTCCGTGCGGAAAGCGTAAGAGGTCAGCTTTACGGAACTATCCCCTCCACCTCCGATGCGCAGTCCGAGGACAGCTCCGCACTTATAAGCGGCTCGTCCGTGAGCATAAGCGCAATGGGTTCGATGAACGTTGGCGGCGGAATGGGCGGCGGCAGGCAGGACGGCGGTTTCGGCGCACCTCCCGACGGAAATTTCGGCAGCTTTGACGGAACTCCGCCCGAGCTTCCAAACGGGGAAACACCGAGCGGCGATGCTCCACAGCCGCCCGAAAACGGCGAAGCTTCGGGCAATACTTCATCGGACGAACCGCAGACAGACGGTTCTTCCGCTGACACTGGAAAAACAGAAACTACCGTTCCCGAACAGAATGAGCAAACCGCCGCTGCATCGGACGGCACTAATGCTCCCGAACCTCCGAGCAGTGAAGCTTCACAGACAGAGCCAAGCGGCAAAACCTCGGAAGATGATTCTTCCGACCGACAGACCGATGAAAGCAACGAGACTTCGGAAACTACCGAAAGCACCGAGCAAAACAGCGGCAATGCTTTTCCCTCGCCCGACCAAAACGGCAATAACGGTCAGAACAGACCTCAGATGCCGTCCGACAGCAGTTCGTCCGCTTCGTCAGACACAAAAACGGCAGTGCTTCTCTGCATTTCCGCAGGTGCTTTGATAGCTGCGATACTGCTCACGAAGATTTTTAAGGATAGGATATAGAGCTCGCCCCACCCCAATTGATTTTTTTACCGACATATCCCATCGCTGTTCATACTGCGTTTTCCCATTCATACAGCGTTGAAGCTTTAAATTCACTCACGTTGTTCGTGAATTTTCGCTTCAAGGATAGTTTGTTTTAGGAAAATAGAATTGGCGCAATTCACATTTAATGGTTTTACAGAATGATTTCTCATTTTCTGTTTTATCTTTTTGATGTGAATTGCGCCTTTTTATTTGTTACTGATTACGCTTATCGCAGCAATGCATTAGCTGTCTGTTTAGGGAATTTCGCTCTCTGAGGAGAGCGACCAAGGGCTTTGCCCTCCGGACACCCACCACCCTTTAAACAAAGCGAAATTCTTTCAGAATTAACGTAAACTTTAGGTTGGTGTTTATGTGCCTTCTTTTATACAAAATTGGTTCGTTTTAATAGTGAATTTTTACAAATATCAGGTTTTTGACGGATTTATGAAAAAATTCATTGTTTTTCTATTGCAATTATCTGCAAAAGTGGTATAATTGTCTTATATACAAAAAGATTCAAAGGAAAGTGGAGGTAACTTCTCATGAAAACAGTAATGGTGACAGGTGCATCGGGAATGATCGGACTGGCGCTTACCGAAACCCTCCTCGAAAAAGGTTTCAAGGTTATCGGCACGGACAGCAAGCCGAATGATTTTGTCAACTCGCCTAATTACAGCTTCGTTCAGGCGTCTATCGATGATAAAGCCAATATAACTAACACTCTCAACGGAAGCAGCATTGATGCTCTTGTACATCTTGCATGCTCCTGCGACAACGATTTTCCCCCGATCATCACTTCGGCAGAGGAAAAGAAAAGCGCAGCCGTTGACAAATATCTTTACAAGGCAGCCGTTGACGCAGGCGTCGGCGACATTATCCTTTTAAGCACTTATCAGGTATATGCTCCGCAGAAGACCCGTGAGCCTATCCGTGAAACTTCCGATGAAAAGCCCACAACGGCTTACGGAAAGCTGAAATACGAAAGCGAAAAGGCTATGGCTAAGGTCGTGACGAAAAGCCCGTCCTGCAAGTGCGTTATCGCCCGTGTTTCCCCCGTTTACACAAAGGATTTCACAGACAACCTCAAGGCAAAGGTATACGACCCCAAGGAAGGCTGTGCATTCGTATATGGCTACGGTGATTATGGTTACTCGTTCTGCTGTGTTTACAACTTTGTGGATTTCGTATGCGGCATACTCAATATTGCCCCCGGTGTAAACTATATGGGCGTTTATAACGTCTGCGACACAAAGCCTATTGCTGCAAAGGATATTCTTGACACTCTCCGTGAGCGTCATGCTATCGGTGCGGTTGTACAGCGCAACCTCGGTTCGGAGGGCATAAAAGGTTTATTCAACTTCGGCGGCGGCGGAAAGAACGACTACCGCTACAACGACATAAGCCTTGCATGCAGCAATATCTCCTACGATAACACAAAGGCACAGCGTATCTCGGCATTCCGCTGGAAGCTTTCCAACACAAAGTAAAATTTACATATTTCCAAACTGCTGCGGTGAAAACTGCGGCAGTTTTTTATATAAAAAAGCGTCAAAACCTTCATTTTGACGCTTTTTATCTTGGACTGTCACCTTTGAGATGTCCGCAGGCAGGACAAACGGCATTATTGCTGCCGCACCTGTAACCGCAGTATTCACAGTTCCATCGGTTATCATTTTTATCATAGAGCTTAAAAACGTGACCGCATCCCGGACAAACAGAGCCGTCTAATTGTCTGTCGCTGTATTTTTTGCCGCAGTAGATACAGGTTACATCCAAAGCTTCTTTGCCGCATGTTTTGTTATTTTTAAAGAATAGCACTGTGACCTCTATTTTTTCGTGCGCTTATGATAGCTGTTGTAGTCGAATTTTATCCGCTCGCATACGATGCTGACAAGCTCTTCCGTATCATTCAGCACTGTATCGGCAAATTCACGTGTGATATTCGCAGGAATGTCGGCAGGGTAGCGTGTTTCGATATAAAATCGGTTCAGCACCGTACTTTTGCCTATCCACTCGGTAAACTCGCCGTCAAGCATTGCTGCCTGTTTACAGAGCCATGTCAGGTTATGTCCATCGAGGAGATGGTGTGTTTTATAGAGCAGGAACGCTTTGAGCGACTTTTCCATCGCCTGCTGGCAATGAAATACCACCTGCTCGTAAAGCCGTTTGTCATCGATAAGGACTTTTGCGGACAGAAGATCCTGATATGCATGATAAAGCCAGTCGTAATAACGCTTGCTGTCGGTCTTATGGCTGTTGTTTCTGCTCATAAAGCTTTACTCCCTCATTGTCTATGCGTGAAGCGAAAGTGCAGTCGTCATCGAGACATTCATTCCATTCGGTAATGCAGTAAATTATAACATCGCACGGAACGGGACAGTCGGTTTTGATAAGAATTTCGCTTTCAAGTTCGTTTTCGTTATAGCTGTCAGCGACGACAGCACAGATCTTGAATGCTGTAACCTCGCCTGCGGAATTATGCTTGCTCGAAATGAGGAAGATCTGAAACGGATCGCAAATACTAACGATCTCGTCGGACATTTTTCTGATGATCGGATCATTGATATCTTTCATATTGAACACCTTCTTTACCTTTATTAATAATATTATATAACAATATTAACAACAAGTCAAGTTAATTCAAAATTAATTCTATGAAAAAATCACAAACGAGATCAGAATTTTATGCGGGGGGGCTGAACCGTATCAGCTCCTGTTCATCTGCACCTCCTTGATAGAAGTTATCTTGGTTTCCCCATTCTCATTTTCGGAAATGGTGACCTCATAAGCATTGCCGCCGTTTCTGAACGGAGCAGGGTCAAAGCTGTTCACATTGAACGAAAACTTGAATATACAGCTCGTTTCGTCGCCGCTTATCTTTACATATTTTATATCGGAAACGACGGTAAGCTCTTTGAATATCCCCCACTCGGAGACTGCGCCGAGCCCGCAGTTTTCATCTACAAGAGCTTCAAGCGTTCCCGTGCTGTGGTCGAAGCCTTCAAGCTGATGCATAAAAGTGCTGATGATATAGTCGGGATAATCCAGCATGACCGAGAAACAGTTTTCCAAAAATTTATCCGCATCACCGATCCGATAGGATTCGCTTATGTCTTTATAGGTGAAATCCAGAACTCCCACATCATATATCGTGAAAACATACCTTTCGCCGCCTGCGTTTATCTCGGTGACAGCATAACCCGAACCGCTCGTATCAAATTCGGTATCAAGATAACTGCATCGTTCAAGCTCACGTTTCACGCTGTTAAAGAAATTGCTGACATCATAAAGCCGACCGTTCACGGTGGGGAGCTTTACCTGAGCTTCGCCTTTCTCAGTGTAATAAATCATCTGCGCTGTGTCTGTGTCTTTTATCGCAATTGAGATATCAATATCCTCAATGGCTCTGTAATTTTCGCAGTTATAGACCTTATCGATAATGCGTATCTCATCAGCCAGCTTTTCAAGGCGCATAATGACCGTACCCTCACCGCTTTCGTAAGTGCCTGTCATATAAGCCCAGTCGGCGGTAAAATCATCGCTTATGTGTATATCCCCCGACACATTGCCGTTTCCGTCAACAATGTCAAATTTGCGAAGCTTCCCGTTCAGATCCAGATCGTAAAATTCCGCACGGTACAGATCGCCGTCGGGTTGTGTGAAAATGATAAGCCCGGGGTCGTTCCGGAGAAGTCCAGTGAATTTGAAACATTCGTCAATATCCTCGGGAAGCTTTTCTGTCGGCAGTTCACACGAACCGTAGTATGTTCCCGTCCGGCTGTTCACCGAGCGCAGGCAATATCTGCCCTCTGCGCTGACAAGCTCGATCCTGTACGGGATATTGTAGCCCCCGATCTCATATTTCCAGAATACCTCCTCCGCCTTTGCCGCAGGCTCGTCCTTGATATAATAGGCATCGTTGTCCGTGTTCATCTCCGCACTCACGGGGACAAGCTTTCCGTCCGAATATCCGAAAGCTACGCTGTAATCCGTAATATAGCGGTAAAGATCCCAATTATCGGCACTTAGATAAAGAGAGCTGTCTGCATAAAGCCTGCCGTCCCTGACATAATATCGGACATTCTCGCCGTAGTTCGCACAGCCGTCCTCGGCGATCGAAAGCTTTTCTCCGATCGCCTCGTCAACAGTGAAAACGTGTTCCTTTCCTGCGCAGGAAACGTTGAACTCCGTATCCGAAAGCTGTTCGATCTTTATGCCAAGAAAATCTTTAACGGCGGTTTCATCAACGCTTATCTCGGAAAGATCGGCACCGTTTATTACCGTTATTGCAGTTTCACGATAATAGGTCACGACCGCAATATCGTCCGTTCCGTCCGAATCAGCATCGCAGAGGATAATATCCGAAACATCGGACGTTCCGTCTATCGGAGAAATACCGCCGCCGAAATGCTTTCTCACTTCCGAGCCGTTCATATTTTTCACCGCATAAAAGCCATGATAGCTGTCCGATACGGTGAGCATTACGTCCGTCTTATCAGAACGAAGCTCGAACTCCCCCGTTTCGTCATTATATTCGGAGGTATAGCCTGCGGAGTTTTCCATAAGTGCAAATTCATTCGGCAAGGTTTTATACTCGCTCGGGTCCAAGGGGTCAAATTCGCAGGTGAAGCTGTATGTTCCTGCATTGAAGATACCCTTTTTCAGCTTGTAGTCAAGCGTTATTTTTATGTTCGCATTTCCGTTATAATTGTCAAAGCTTGCTTCAATGCTGTAATCGGGGTCTTTTGTGTCAAGCTCCTTTTCGTATGAAACATCGGCATAACCCTTGCCATCTCTCACAAGAAAATATTCGCCCTTGTCGCCGCCGTTGCCGTAAATTCGGTAATGTCCCACCTTTTGCATCTCGGTAGTGCTTTTTATGGAATCGAGCGTGTATTTTTCACTTTCAAAGGAAATATCAACATAATGAACGCTCCTGTCATAGACTCTGACGATGAGCTTTCCTGCCTCGCCCTCATCATCTTCAAGCGTCTGGGCAAAATAACGCACATCGCCCGTATCGGAGACCTTGCTTTCATCATATTTTGTCGTTAATGAAATATTTTTTCCCGTGCCGAATATTACCGCCGAAACGAGTATTGCGGCAAGCACTGCAATGACAGCGACCGTGCGGACCTTTTTCATGCTCATAATATTTTTTATACGGGATTTTATTCCGCTCTCGCCGAAGCCCGAAACGAGCATAACGGAATGTTTTTTCGCCGCCGCACAGCGGAGCAGACTGTTCGCATATTCACGGCGGTTCTCGTTTCCTATTATGCCGAGAACGCTCATATCGCAGAGCTTTTCCGCATCGGCAAGATACATATATCTGCACACCCAGACAACGGGATCAAACCAGTTCACGGCGCAGACAGCGAGTGTGAGAATGTTCCACAACGGGTCAAAATGCCTGATGTGACAGCATTCGTGAAGAATGATATGCCGCATAAGCTTTTCATCGTTTTTATCGATAGCTTCGGGAAGAATTATCACGGGGAAAAGCACTCCGAAAACCGCAGGAGTGTCGATTTCTCCACAGCGGATACTGACCCTGCGCTTTATTCCGCTTTCACGCAGAATTTTCCCGCAAAGCTCATTTTCAAGCTTCGGCAGACGGTGAAATCTCACCGTGCAGACTATGGCCGCAAACAATATACAGAACAAAAGCAGAGCCGTCACGGAGAAGTAGACTGAATATGCAATATCGGCAATATCCGCACCGCTTTTCACTTCGTCAGGTGCTACGCTCGGCTCTTGTACCGCAGTCGGCTCGGTATAGTTTACGGAAATGTCGCTTTGCTCAAAATGAACGGCACTCTCCGTTTCCGAAGAAGCGATCTCGGCATTTTCCTCGAAAAAATAATCATTCTGCACAGGCGTTTCGGCTGCGCTTTCTGCCGTAGAAGCCGATCTTGCGAACAGATTCATCACCGACAAATGCGACGGCAGTTCAACGGGAACGGCAAACTTTATGAACACGACCGCCCACATAATTATAAACGGCTTTATGCCCGTCCTGCTCCCGAAAAGCTTTCTTATCACTATTGCCGCAATGCCTAAAAGCGCAGAAGTTACTGCAACGGATAACATCGTCATTCCCCCCGATCGTTTTCGTCAATGCTGTCGTTTATAAGCTTACGAAGCTCTTCAAGCTCCTCCGAGGAAAGCTGTTTTTCCTTGATAAATCCCGAAACGAGAAGCTTCGCCGAACCGTTGTAGAGCCTTTCGAGAAGTCCTGCCGTCTCGCTCGTCCTCACATCGTCCTTGTTGATGAGCGCCCTGCACACATAGTCGGGTTCGCTCCGCTCAACAGCACCCTTTTTGATAAGTCGGTCGATAAGGGTGTAAACGGTAGGCTTTTTCCAGCCCTTTTTCTCCTCAAGTCGGTGCGAGATCTCAAGCGCAGTTACTTCCCCCTCGTCCCAGATGATGTTCATAATTTCAAAATCGTTATCGCTCAGTTTCATAGCTTTTCTCCCTGTTATACAAATGTAGAATATATCCTTGAATATCATTATACAACTGTATATTAGATTTGTCAATAGACAAGTGTAGAATATTTAATATTTTCGCAAAAGCTCTCAAAATCATTGACATTCAGCACATATTTTTATATAATAAAAATATCAAAAATTCCCGTCAGAAGGAGAACAAAAAATGAGTGAATTTCCTCAGAGACTAAAGGGCGAGCCGCTTCAGAAGCTTTACAGCAAGGCTTTGGAAACGCTGTCGGAAGAACAGATCGGATATTACAAAAAACTGTTTTATGCATTTGCAAATCTATACGGTATTATCCCCATAAGAAAAATATATGAGATACTCACCGACAACTACGGTATGGAAATATCAGAAAAGTCGTTCCTCGACCTCTGCGAATATTTCCGCTATGAACAGAAGAGCTATTTCTATATTTTCGGCAAGGAAGAATACTATCAGGAGGACACCTCCCCTGCCTCCGAACCGATGGACAGGCTTCTCGCATTTGATCCATTCGTCGAATTTGACGATGCTTATGAACTGGTACTGTCATTGAAAGAGGGCAAACCCTGGTATGTTCCTCCGATAGAAGAGCTTGAAAAATACGAAGACGACTTATATTTTGAAAAAAATAAGGCTTTTGATTCTGTCATCGGTTTTCTGAAAGACGAATTCAAGCTTGACTTCATAGACTCTAATAACAAAATTTACGATGCATTTTTCACGCTCAAGCTTGAAGATCATAATTTTGACAATTTTCTCGATGAGCTTCAGCAAAGCGGTCTGGACCTCACATTTGAAAGGGTGCAGAAGCTTGCGCCTTATTATACGGAGCTGAACAATAATACACGAATGCAGGCAAATAACGGCTATACCCCTGCCGAAACGGAAAAGCTCCGTGAAGAATTCGGATTTTCGGGCGATTCGCTGTATATTTCCGAGCTTCACCTCAGCGTTTCGCACGAACACGAACGACATAAAAAGATGGATAAACAGATCAACGAATCCAGAACAATGAGAACCATGTTAAGCCAATACGACCTTGCAAACGACCTTCTCCTAAAGCCGCAAAAACCGGGCAGAAACGACCCCTGCCCCTGCGGAAGCGGAAAGAAATACAAAAAATGCTGCGGAAGATCGAAAAAGGATTAAATTACAGACAGCCGAGGACATTTTCGCCCTCGGCTGTTTTTATGCGTATGACGGAACTGTTCCGTTCATATTGAATGAAGCTTTCCGATACTTTTACAGAATCTCTCTTTCCTGTTATCCCCGATCATTTTTGCAAAGCGATCTTTATCCCCACAACTCCATACTGCGCCTGCTGTTCTTTAGAATAATACAATTCCATATCACTTGGCGAAGCTTTGCCAACGTCCTCCTCGGTGTAACCACACTCCAAAAGCGGAAGCCTGCGGTAAAGCTCATCAAATGACTTAAAAACAAACAGTTCCTCGACCCTGACAGTTAAAGTATCGCCTGCATTTTCTGTATTGATAAAGGTTATGGTATCACCGACCGAAACAGCTTTTCTCTTTTCGTCATAAAGTCTTAGTTCTATGGTCTTGATGCCTGACCTTATCTTTTTCATCGGCGATGGATTTAAATTCATAACATGATCTTTCATTGCGCACCTCTTTTGCTTATCATTATATACCTGCTGTTACCTATCGTTTCAATGACTGTAAAGCCGAGCCGCTTATACAAAGAGACCGCTCTCTCATTCCCGATAAAGACGTACAGGATAACAGACACATCGACCGACATACAGCACTTTTTTATGACTGCCGAGCCGATGCCTTTGTTCCGAAATTCGGGAAACACATACAGATCATCGATCTCAAACTGCGCTTTTTCATTCTTAAAAAAATGATAATATGCGGCTTTCACACCGTCCGCATAGACCGCCGTGTATTCATCGACAGAGCTTTCTATCTTTTTGCGAACCCAGTTCAGCACCTTCGGATAGTCTATCGCATCTGTCTGCTCATATTTATCGATAAGCTGTTTGCATAATTCATAGATAGGTTCAATATCGTCTTTGGTCGCTTTTTTATAGGAAAGCCCCATAACCGTTCCCCCTTAAATTTCATCGGAATACGCCGCTCAAACGGAAAGCATTATCTCTTTAAGTACAGATCATACTCGTAAAAATCGCCCTGATATTCCTCCTGCTTTCTGAGCAGAATTTCATCAAAACCAAGAGCCTGATATATGTGCTTCGCCTTGAAATTATCATCTTCCACGCCGATGGTGAATTCGCAGTATCCGCTTTTCTTTAATACAGAAAGCACCTCTTTCAGAAGATATGTCCCGTAACCCTTGTTCTGAAAATCCTGCCGGACCCTGAACGCAAAAAGATACGCCCGCCTGCCCCGTACAGCAAAGCTTTCATCATCGCTCTCATACATCACATGAAGCTCGCCGACCGCAGCACCCTCGCCGTTGTACAACACAAAAATATCAATGCTCCCATTGCGGATATTTTCCGCATTTTCAAGCAGCATCTGCTCAACGTCGTTATAATCATACAATTCGGTCAGGATATCAAGCTCACGGACGGTCAATTTTTTTATTTTCACGTTATGCTCCTCTTGTGTTTGGGTGTTTTGTTTATCAGAATTTGCTTACATATTTTTGTTTTGCACTCTTTGGCTTATCGGGAATTGTCAGAACGATCTTTCCGCTGTCAACAAGCGGCTGTACGATCTTTGACATTGTGTAATACCTTGAATATCCCGTAAACTTCTGAAGCTCATCTCTGCTTCTCGGTATTGAGCAGAATGCAATGATATCCTTTGCAGCTCCATAGCCTTTTTCGGATAAGCTGCTCTTGTATATATCATTTTTAAAAATTACGGTAAACTCTCCCCGTCTGACTTCAAAGATAGGTGCAGGAAGTCCTGCCTGTTTAAATTCTCTGCATATCGTCGGAATGCCCGAATACCTGTTTTCGGTGATATGCAGTATTTCAAGCATATTGGCAAGAGCCGCATTTCTTGTATCGGGACGCACCTTTCCCAAAGAATCGATCGTGATCCTGCCATACAGACCGCCGCTGCTGATTATCTCCATTCGGTCGCTGTACATCTCAATGCGTATAGGAATATTTTCCGTATAAATACTGTAATCACGATGCACCAATGCATTCAGTACAGCTTCACGGACTGCCTTGATCGGATATTCTTCTTTATCGATACGCTTTCCGCCCCGATCGATTATCGTTTTATATCTGCTGTTACGTCGGACAAATTCAACCGCTTCACTCAGCATTTCGGATATAGGACCTGTTATCCTGCGGTTATCCGTAAACCTTACCTGTTCATCATCGGTATCACCCATTTCAAGCCCCGGAATACATACCGCCGTAATGCAAAGCTGCGGAAAATAGCCCTGCGGATATTTTGAAAAGGTCATAACCCCCGCAAGCGTAGGAACACCGTCAACTGTTATCCCTATCAGCTCCATTATCTCTTCATCGGAAACATTGTTTGCAAGATTTATACGCTCGCTCTTGACCGCAGATATATATTCATTCAATTTTTCCGTGTCGAACAAAGAAAGCTTTGCATTGGAAACAACTCTTATATCATCACGGATACGCTTTCTGAACGCTTTATAGCTGTATATTTCATATTCACTCATAGGCTCATCGGACTCACCTACACGAATATATGAGCCTCTCATTCTGCCTGCGCCTTTATAAAATACAGGACGTTCGGAGATGTCAGTCCCCGGTATCTCTGCGGATACGACCATTTTCCCATCAATTTCACAAACAGAAAACAATGCCCGAACCATAGGTTCCATCTCTTTGCACTGCTCAGTGACTTTTTTCTGAAGATCCTGCACATCATAAACTCCGAGCACCGCAAAATCATCTTTTTCACTGAGTCCGAAAACAATTATTCCGCCATCGTCCTGATTTGAAAATGATGACAGTGTATCATAAAGCTTCTTCGGACAGCCTTGATTTACGGTCTTGACCTCAATAGTCTGAAATTCACAATTAAAGCTTTGTATTTTGCGAACAAGCTCCAATAATTCCGTATCCTGCATAAAAACACCTCCGCTCAGCCAATATTATACCAACAAAGTTGGCAAATGTCAAGAAGTTTGCCAACTTTGTTGGTATTCTGTATCAGATTTGCCAACTAATATGCAAACTTGGCAACATTAGTTGGCATTATTCTTATATTGTTGGCAGATTTATTTAAATAATTCAAATATAACTGCAATTTTTAATGATATGAAAAGCAATATACCTCTGTCAATTCTGCCAACTTTCAAACAAGTTTGCCAACAACAGTTGTTATTTTGGGATCTGTTGATACAATTCCAAACACAGATAATTCATTAAATCGTCCCGTTACTTTTGTTCCGACCTGTCAAGCAAAATTACCATATATAGCAAATGGATATTGACGAATAATGGAAATTATGGTATGATATTAAAAATCCAATTTAACAGAAAAAGGGCGGTCAGATGGAATCAAACATATTCAACGAGCTGAACAAAAAATACAGGGAATTTAAAACAAATCTAAAGGGAGGCGTCGGCGAATTTGCAGCCGCTCTCGCCTTAAAATATGACGTGTCCGAAAAAATACATATAATACGGAATGTGTATGTTCCGTTATCCGATGGGAAAACTGCCGAGATCGATCTTGTTATCGTTCACACCACGGGGATATATGTTGTGGAATGCAAAAATTACAGCGGCTGGATATTCGGAAGCGAAAACAACAAAATGTGGACGCAGACGTATGCAAACGGACAGAAATATCAGTTTTTTAACCCAATGACGCAGAATAAGTATCATATAAACGCATTGTCAAGGTATTTAGAAGTTCCCGACGAATATTTTGTATCATACATTGTGTTCGGTGAACAGTGCGAGCTGAAAAAAGTGCCACAAAACACAGACAGAACTGCGATAATGGATCTGCATACTCTTCCGAAGAAAACGGAGCTTGATCTGCATAACAGACCATATATGTTTTCGGATAGTGTTGTGGATATGTTCAGCGGCAGGATAAGCGAACTGACAGACCGAACGGGTCAGAAAAAGCGGAAGCATATCGAACAAGTCAAAAAGGCTCACCCTGACAAGCCGAATGTCAAAAAATCCGCCGAAATTGATTCGGGGAAACTGTTTGTATCATCTTTTTTCAGGTTTTGAGAAGTATGCTGATATGCACACGATTTTTCATAAAAATTTTTGTTGGAAATATTGTAATAAAGCATATTACAAGTTCTTTGTACACTTCATTATATCAAGGAATTTTTTGTACTCTTCATCAAGCCTTTCGATAAGCAGCGACTTTGACATACAGATACTTCCGTTTGCATCAAAACCAAGTTTTTTATATAGGCTATATGCCGGAGTATCTTTATTAACATTCAAAGCTATTGTTTTATCGCCACATTCCTTTTTAAAAAAATCCAGAATAAGCTTTGTTCCATATCCTTGGTTTTGATATTGAGGGTCGATTGCAATAATATCAATATATATCGCACCCATTCCCGTAATATCGGGTATATCCCACCCTGTAAGAAACCCGATCGTCTTATTGTCAAGCTTAACACAATATGCATATTTGTCTTTACATTCAATGCATTGTCCGAAGTAATTATGAAAATCATAGCATTTTCTCCATGATTCAGCTGATACACGCTGTTCGGTATCAAGTTTGCCAATTGCCTCAAATTCAGAAAAATAATCAAATGCGGCAAAATATATATTTCCGCAAATATTAATATCCTCCGACGTCATACTCTTGATCTCTGCCATATCTATCCCCCTATAAAGTTCTCATTGCTCTCTGTAAAGCGTGTGGGATATTTCCACATAAAAATAATTTCAATGATACCATTATACCCCAAAGTCAAAGCTCCGTCAAGAAACTGCATAACCTGCTCAGAATCTCCGATAATATATTTGCACGAAAAAACGCCGCTTCCATTTCACATTAAAAATCAAAAATTTCTGCAAAAATTACCGCTTATATTTTTTTCATCAAGGATAATACTATTACTGCAAACCCCAAAAAACCAAAAGCGAACAGAAATCTTTTATCCCGATAATGCTTTTCGCATGAAGTGATCTTCGGCGGACAGCTTTAAACGGAAAAAAGCTGTCCGCAATAAAAATCAAGGAGATTAAAACAATGAAAGACACAATGACACAGCAGGGCAGAGAAACCCTCGAAAAGTTTAAGATGGAAGCAGCAAACGAAGTAGGCGTAAGCCTTCGCAATGGCTACAACGGCGATCTTACTTCCCGTGAAGCCGGCTCTATCGGCGGTCAGATGGTCAAGAAGATGATCGACGCTTACAAGACAGGAATGAAGTCATAACCGACTCCCCTGACTTTACTGAAAAGCCATAAAAACGCAGCCGCCCCACACTCGGGACGGCTGCGTTCGTTTATTGTCTTTTAACGGGTATCCATATTGCGCTGTGATAGTCGGGGTCGGTGTTTTTACCGTTAACACAGTCATACCATTCGACCGTCGTGCTGCCCGAAAGCTCATAGTCGGGGTTGGACGGCAGCCATTCGCTGAAAATTCTTGTATTCAGGCTCTGGAGCGCATCGGGCATTGCTCCTATGCAGTCGAACACTGCCCACTCGCTCATCGGGAACTCATAGAGCACCATTCCCTCGGGGACTTCGCTGCCGATATATTTTCCTGCGATGAGGTAGCGGAACTTGCCGTTGCCGATATCGTCCGCACAGATGCCGTATTCGCCGATGCAGTTATCCATGATCGCCTTTTCATAGGCGTTCGCCGGCGCATTGCCCTTATAGACGTTCTTTGCGTACTTTTCGGTTATTTCGTCCCAGAACTTCGGTATTTCCCGATATGCTTGCTCAAATGTGAACTCCTTTTGGAAACCTATGACCTTGAACGGGAACATTTTTGTGACTTTGAAATTCATCTGACTTCCTCCTTGTATCGTTATGCTTATGCTCAGCGGAAGAAAGGTTCGTATCGGTGAACGTCCCGAGCGCACCTGCGATGGCGAAGCTCCATGGAAGCGTGAGAATGCCTTTGCAAAGCTTTCGGGCGACTCATAGCCATAGTCAAGAGCAATGTCTATCACCTTTCTGTCCGAATTCACAAGCTCGCAGGCGGCAAGGTAGAGCCGTCTGTTCCGCATATATTCGCCGATGGTGAAGCCTGTCATTATCTGAAAGCCTCTTTGCAGATACATTTCCGAGATATGGACTTTTTTGGCGACCTCCTCTGGTGAAGATATTGCCGTGATATTATTCTCGATGACTGCTATTGCCTGTCTTATGGCTGTTATCCATTCCATTTCGCACCGCTCCTTTCTTCTATGGTTTTATTATACAGCGTAGTCGTTTTGGTTTCCTGTCTTTTAGGGAAAAGAAATGTCCTTCGAATTGATAATTGAGAATTGACAATTGATAATTTTGGTATCTGCTTCGCAGATTTTATTATAGCATTTTCTTTTGGGGGGTACAATAATAATATTGTTGCTGTGAGAGACTTTTTAGCCGTTCATTTCCTGTCGGTGAGAAATGCTTATCGCTTTCGCTCTGCGCATTTCGCACCGAGGATAGTTTGTTTTGGGAAAATAGAATTGGCGCAATTCACTTTTTATGGTTTTACGGAACTGATTTCTCATAGTTCGTTCTCCATTTTTCGTGTGAATTGCGCCGTTTTTTAGCTGATAATGATTTTGCTATTGCAAATGACGTTGCGCTGTTAGTTTAGGGAGTTTCGCTCTCTGCGGAGAGCGACGAGGGACGCTGTCCCCTCGACCCCTGCCACCCTTTGAAAAGCGTGGACGTAAACTTTAATTTTAGGGTCAAATGCTCCGCTTTTTATTTCCTCTCCGATTTCTTCTCCTCGATCTTCTCCCTTACTTTTTCATTCAATTTTGCAAGCCCTTCATTTTCGGAAAGCTTTTCAAAATATGTGCGGAGGTGTTCGGAAAGCGGAGTTTGTGAAGCGAGGGCGAGCATAAAGTTGTATTTTTCCTTTCGCTCCTTTGCCGAGCGACGGATATGGAGTTTGAGTTCCTCGAGCTTGATGACGATCTCCTTTTCCTCGGAGAATTCCTTGATCTTCGCCACGAGGTTGAACGAATAGAAGATGTCGATAATGAAGATGCCGTAGAAAAATCCGATGCAGAATGAGAACAGCAAATTTCGTGAGAACCATTCGAGTGCAGACAATATATGCGGATGGATAAGGAAATAATACGCTGCTCCGAGCAATGTCCAGAAGAACGAAAACAGCGGGCAGATTATGCCTTTATAGTTCCCCCATCTCGTTGAATAGTCCCACAGCTTTATTCTCATACGCACGATGAAAATTTCGCCTGCGATGAACTCTATCACTGTCATTGCGACCGACATCACCAGTATAAGCACTATCTTCCGCACGACGGCCGACTCGATATGGATATATTTTTCCGCACTCGCCATAAGGTAGAGTGCCGTCAGCCCGAAGCCGTAGAGCGGCAGGTACGGACCTGTCAGGAAGCCAGGGTTTATCCAGACGTGTTCCTTATTCGTCGGGGCGAACCGCCGGTAAATAACTTCTATTCCCCAGCCGATAATGCACCCCGAGGCAAATATGAACGCTATAATTACAAAATGATAGAAAAGATCCATTTTATTTTTCACCCTTTAAAAAAGCTGTTATAGTTATTATAGCTTTTAAAGGATAAAAAATCAAGCTTTTTCGCTCAAATCATTCTGTGTCGGATTTCATTGCTCCCATCAGCTTTTTATATGCCTTTGCAAACATCAGGACCGCAACGGCCGCCGTCAGGACTTCCGCTATGGGGAAGATGGACCACATCAGATATGTCTTTTCGTGAGAAGTCTTTGCTATCTGCACGAACCACAATGCAAACGGGAAAATGAACAGCACCTGTCTGCACACGGAGATCATCAGCGACTGCATTCCTCCGCCGATAGCTTGGAAAATGCCCTGAAATGCGATGTTTATCCCTGCGAAAACAAAGCTGAACGAGATTATCCTCATTGCGCTTATGCAAAGCCCGCTCGTTTCGCCTGCAAGTCCGAACATAGCCGTGAACGGAACAGCCAGTGCTTCGATAAGCACAAAACCGACCAGCATTATCACCGCCGTATAGATATGACCGTACTTTACGCAGTCCTTCAGTCTGCCCCTGTCCCCCATTCCGAAGCTGAACGCTGTTATCGGCATAATTGCGTCACGCATACCGAATGCTGCAAAGAGCAGGAACTGCTGTATTTTATAGAAAAGTCCGTAAGCCGTAACTGCGTTTTCTCCGATGCCGCCAAGAATGACGTTCAAGCCGTAGGTCATCACCGAGATGAGTGCCTGCGAGATCACGGCGGGCAGACCGACCGAATATATCTGAGCGATGACCCTTTTCGACGGAACAAAGTATTTAAGCTTGTTTGAAAAAGACTTATTTAATTTTATGTGGAATATCAGCGCAAGTCCGAACGACACTATCTGTCCGATAACAGTGGCATAAGCCGCACCCTTTACGCCCATTTCGGGACATATTCCGAGACCGTAGATCATTATCGGGTCAAGAATGATATTCGTCACCGCACCTGCGATCTGCGCAACAGTCGAATAGAGCGAAAGTCCCGTTGCCTGCAGGAGCTTTTCATAGACTGCAAAGAAAGACATTCCGAACGAGAACACACAGCATATCGAAAGATAGTCCGTTCCCATTGCAAGTATCAGCGGATCGCTTGTCTGCGAGCCGATATAAGCCTCTGCCCCAAAAATTCCGAACAGCAGGAACACAATGTATATCACAAGTGAAAGAAAAACTGCGTTTCCTGCCGCCTTGTCCGCACTCTCGCAATCCTTTCGTCCGAAGTTCTGCGCCGTAAGCACATTCGCCCCGACGCCGGTTCCGATGCCGACTGCGACCATAAGTATCTGCAATGGGAATGCAAGCGTAAGTGCGTTGAGTGCCGCCTCGCCGTTCTGCTGCATATTTGAGACGAATGCGCTGTCAACGATGTTGTAGACCGCCTGCAAAACCATTGAAATTATCATCGGCACTCCCATTGATATCATAAGCCTTTTTACGGGTGTTACCGACATTTTATTCTGCCGTATGTTTTCCATTTTTCTCTTCCTTTCAAAATCAAAAATAAAAAAGTGGCACTATGCGATCGGATTTACGCATAGTGCCACTCATCTTGATTTGATTATACTACTTTTCCGCCGCTGTGTCAAAGGAAATTTTGCATAAAAACTTTGAAGATAAAGCCGCTTTAATATAACGTTCCTGTCAACAGCCGCCCTGCGTTTTTGCGAAAAAAAACACATTGACAATATTTTATTATTTGGTTATAATTATTTTAACAAGCATTATATATCTATATCGGAGTGTGTGAAATTGATAAAGTCGTTTATAAAATTATTGAAAAATTACAAGCTCGGGGCAGCTTTTCTTATTATAGGCATGATCGCCGCAGTGTGCTTTTGGTTAATATCCGACTGTAATTACGGCGATATTTCGGAAGTTCGGTTCTCGATGCCGTCATTCTACACCGCCTGCGAGACTGAGGTAGGCTCGCTGAAGGCTGTATGCGATAACGGCACACGGCTCTACTGTATCGAAAATGACGAGAGGGTCAGATATATCCTTGAAGCGGACGATCTTGGCTTTGACGGTCAGGTGGATTTCGTGCAGGCTGTTTTTGATGATAAGGGAAAACTTTACGCCAATGTTATAGTGACAAACCCTGACGCTTATCTTACCGACATGGCTCTTATCCTTGCATTCGATGAGGACGGGGAATATATCCGTGAGATATGCCGGTACGACTATCGCAGCGATGACCTTCCTCCGCAGCAGCAGAACCCCATAAATGCTCTGAACATCACCGAGGATAAGATAAGATACATTTATACAGACGTCAGCAGCAGCACTATAAGCCTTGTTTCGGCAGACAAGACCGAGCCGCTTACTGTTGAGGAAGCTCAGTTCAATTTCGGCACATACAGCGACCTAAGCGTTGCGGACGCCTCGCCCGACGGAAGCTACTGCATAATTCTTGTGAACGGCGATATCGTCCGTGCATTTCCCGACGGTACTTACCAAACGCTTTACACAGGATCATTTGACCTTAACGACCCCGAAAACGGATTTCTCCCCGAAGATATACTTGCATTTGACGACCATATTCTTGTGATAGAGGGCTTGGATAAGGAAAAGATCTATTCTCTTTATGACGGCGAAGAACCGCAGCTTCTCTATACCGCAAATGATCTTGCAGAGGATGGCGATGACCCCGATGATTTCTACCGAATGTTCTATTCACTCTACCGAAGCAATGATACGCTTGCCGTTGATGTCGGCGAATATTTAGCCGAGCTTACTCCGGACGGCTTTGTCCGCATTGAAGGCGGTTACAGTCTGCCCTTTGGCTATGCGGCTTTGTCGCTTATAAGGAGCGTTCTGCCATATATATCAGCCGTTCTGATACTGTGGGGACTCGTCTCCGTGATAGGCAGCCTTATGCACTGGCAGATGTCGATACTGTCGAAGCAGCTTCTTCTGATGCTGCCGTTAGTCATTGCAATGGCTGCAACGGTCACAGTCTCACTGCTCAACAGCATACGCAATGAGTATCTCTCCCAATGCTATCTGCGCATGGAAGCCATCAGCGAGCTTTCCGTCAGGTCACTGGACGGCGATAAAATTGAAAAAATGACGACCCTCGAATGTATTGACGACGGCTCACTTTATGCTCTTCACGAAGAACTCCGACAGCTTATCAGCTCGAACACAAGCGAATGGAGCAGCAAATATTACGGCAATATCTACCTTTTCGGCGAAGACGGTATGCACTATATACTTGCCTCGGGCAACACTTATGATATGCCGTTCACATCGTATACCTATGACGACAGCCGCTCCGCCGACGATTCATACATATCAATTTATGAAACGGAAAGCATCTCGGACAGATATATGTGCGCCTCTGCGCCTATCCTGAATTCAGAGGGAAAGCAGATAGCATTTTATGAACTTCAGGCAAACACGAGCGACCTTGACAAGGATATAAGCGACGCCTTTAATAAGGCTTTGATACGGATGATAATTCTCATTGCGGCTTTCATCGGTGCGGCTGTGTTTATAACATATATCAGCGCAGGACATCTCCGCAAGGTCAAGAACGCCGTGACCTCGATAGCAAGCGGCGACTTCTCCGCAAGAATTGAAAATGCCCCGAAGGATGAGATCGGCGAGATCTGCACTGGCGTAAACGAAATGGCGAGCCAGCTTGAAAAATTCTTTGAGACAAAGGACAGGAACGAGCAGTTCTATTATAAATTCGTTCCCGAAAAATTCCGTGAGCTTCTCCATAAGAATGAGTTCACCGACCTTACCCTCGGCGATGCGGAAAGTGCCGATCTTACCGTGCTTTTCTGCGACATAAGGGCATTTTCGCTCAATTCCGAGATGATGACGGCGAAGGAGAATTTTGAATTTGTCAATAAGATATACGGAAAGGCAGGCCCGATAATCAGAGAGCATAACGGATTTGTCGATAAATACATCGGCGATGCGGTCATGGCGCTGTTTGAAAGTGCCGACGATGCCGTAAACGCAGGAATTGAGCTTTACCGAAAGATAGTCCTTGACCCCTCGGTAGCCGCCGAACTCGGAATGAACTCGATAAATATCGGCATCGGCATACACTCGGGTATGGCAAGGGTCGGCATTGTCGGCGAGGAGGAGAGAATGTCGGGAACGGTCATTTCCAACACGGTAAATCTCAGCTCGCGCCTTGAATCGCTGACGAAAAAGTACAACGCCGCAATGATAATCTCCAAGGACACCCTCGACAGAATGTCCTCCCCCGACAGCCTCAATATGCGTTACCTCGGTATGGTTCAGGTCGCAGGCGTAAACGAGGTCAAGGCACTCTATGAGGTGCTTGAATGTCTTGACGACGACCGCCGAAACGAGCGCACCGCAGGAAAGGACGATTTCCGTGAAGCAGTAAGAGAATTTCACCTCGGAAATGCGGAAAAAGCCCTCAGCATTTTTGAAAAGCTCGCCGCCGACTCGGTCAGCGACCCTGCGCCGAGATTATATGCCGATACGATCATAAATAAACTCAAAACCGGCGACAAGGAACACAATGTTTTCCGATTTTTAAGCAAATAAGACAAAACAAGCCGATGCAGTCGGGATTTGACTGTATAAATCGGAATTTAATATGTTTAAGATTTTTTAGGAGTAATAAGTTTGAAACTCTATGAAACAAATTTTAAGGCTATTGTAGATAAAGAAGAATTACCAGAAACTGAAATAAAAATGCTTTACAAGAAAAGTGGAAAAAAATCATTTAAAATCAGTTTTTCGATATTATCAATAATAATGATTATATCTATTCCTTATTATTGGATAACAGAAAAAGAAGTGCCACTTTTATTTATATTGTTTTTTGTGTTTTTATGTTTACCAATGACAATTGAATCCTTTAAACCAAAAGATTTATATGCTTGCTATGGAATCGTCAAAGAAAAAACTGTTCGCTGTGCCAGAGTTTCAGGCAGAGGACATGTATTTATGCCTTATGAGAATACTGTTGAATTAGGCACATACAAGCATAAATATACATTATCTCAAACTGTCTGCAAGTATTACTTTTGCACAGTCGAAATCAACGAAAATATATATGAAAACATATGTTGTGATAGAAAAGATTTTTTAAAGATTAATGAGGGAGAAAAAGTTGTCATATATTTTGATGATATATATAATTTCCCGGTTATATACTCTTGTTCTAATAAATAATATATTTATCTGTTTTCATTAAACAATATAACCTCATATTAACTTTTAACTTACCCACAAATTCCGATTTATAGGGCAGCTTATATTCACAGCACTTTAACTCGTGCTGTATTTTCACTTTTATACACATATAAAAAAGCCGAAACAAAATGTTTCGGCTTTAAATATATCGGCATTTATCTATCTTCCCGGATCGTCACCAACCAAGTATTTTCGACGTATATGAGCTTAACTTCTGTGTTCGGAATGGGAACAGGTGGAGCCTCATAGCTGTCAACACCGATTATAATTAAACACCAATTAAACTGTAACCTTTAATTGGTGCTTAGTAAAATTTCTGGTGCACCATCACGGACTCGAACCGGGGACCCACTGATTAAGAGTCAGTTGCTCTACCAACTGAGCTAATGGTGCATTGAGCAAAAAAATCTGAACAGGATAATGTTCAGATTTTTTTGTCTTGGCTCCCCAAGTAAGACTCGAACTTACGACCCTGCGGTTAACAGCCGCATGCTCTACCGACTGAGCTATTGAGGA
>CAKSKU010000010.1 GCA_934465295.1 uncultured Oscillospiraceae bacterium | reverse complement strand
TTTTCTCTTGTACTCGTTATTATATCGCACAAAAATACCCTCCTTACTGGGTGTCCAGTAAAGAGGGTACATATCAATGGCATTGCTGTCGGGCGGTTTTGCTTTTCGTTAAAATATTTATTTTTCTGTTGAAATTATCATATAATTCTGATATAATACTTGTAGAATAATTAATGGAGGGATAAGTATGATAATCAAAAGCTCAACTACATTAAGAAATGACTACGGAAAAATCTCCAAGCTTGCGCATGAAGTCGATGAACCGATATATATTACCAAAAACGGCGAGGGCGACATTGTTGTAATGAGCATAGAAGCGTTTGAAAAGTACGAGGAGCTTGTTCGTTTACAGTCGAAATTAAAAATCGCCGAACAGAGAATGATGTCGGGAGAGTCGAACGTGTCTTTATCCGACGCAAGAGCAAGGCTGCAGGAGAAGTATGACAATGCATTACAGAATTGAACTGCTTGCAGATAACCCATATCTCGGAGTTGAACCCAAATATCCAAAGATATCGGAGCAGGCTTCAGAATGTTGATCTGCGGCAATTACCTGTGTTTTTAAAAGGTCGGCGTTGACACTATAAAGGTGTATCACATAGCTGACGGCAGAAAAGACTATCCGAACCTGTTTTGAGCCTTCGGAATTCTGATAAGGAGAATTAGCACTCCCATCTAACGAGTGCTAATTTTTACTCTATATACACAGATCTATCATAAAATATACACAATACACGGCTATACTATTAATCGTAGAAAAGGATAAAAGGACACAGGCAGGAAAGATAAAAGAAAAAGAGCCTGCGGAAAACACAGACTCTTTACCACATATATGTGGGTCTTCTGGTGGAGATGACGGGAATCGAACCCGTGTCCGAAAACCTATCCACACAACTTTCTACGGGTGTAGTTTGTTATTAACGTTCCCTCGCATCATCGTGAACAAACACACAATGATGCTCGGTAGCCTGCAATACACCGCAAGAACGCAGGCACTTTCCTGCGGCGTTCACCACTTAGTCGACGCCTTAACCGAAGCCGTGGTACTCAACGGCAAGACGAGCAGCAATTAAGCAGCTGCTAATTCAAAATTATTGTTGTCGTCTAATTTTAAAACGTGCGCCGTTTTGAGAGAGTGCGCTCCTCTACCCGCTTATCGTGATTCAAAGTCCCCGTCGAAACCTTTACATCCCCATGATGCAGAACTTTTAACGGTTCTGGGTCTTGACAGCTCTTTCAATATCACGTTTGGCAGCCCTCGCTGCCATATCATCACGCTTATCGTGAAGCTTTTTACCTTTGCAAAGTCCGACCTGAACTTTAACTCTTGAACCCTTGAAATAGATCGAGATCGGAATGAGCGTAAGCCCGTCCTGCTTGATCTTTCCCAAAAGCTGCATTATCTGCTTCTTATGCATGAGCAGCCTGCGTACTCTCAAAGGGTCTTTGTTGAAAACATTGCCGTGGTCGTAGGGCGAAATGTGCATACCGTTCACGAAAAGTTCGCCGTCCTCGATGATGCACCAGCTGTCCTTGAGGTTCACTCCGCCGCTGCGGATAGATTTTACCTCAGTTCCGACAAGCTCAATGCCCGCTTCAAAGCTTTCGAGGATAAAGTATTCATGCCGAGCCTTTCGGTTTTCGGCAATTGTCTTAAAAGCTTCCTTTTCCATAGTGTTTGTCCCTTTTAACAGCAAAATGATTTCGTAATTAGGAATTATACCACAAAAACAAGCGTATGTCAAGCGTTTTCATCAAACTGTAAAAAATGACGCAACGAATTCCTCTGCGACCTCCGTTAAAGTGGACGGCAGAACAAGGTTGTCTGCGATCAGCTCAACAAAGCTTTCAACGACCTGCCTGTCGGACGAGATATCCTCAACAGCCGCTTCCTCGGAAGTGCCGAACAAAGTAGTCGCCGCTTTTACGCCATAGGAAATGCTCCCGTCCTCACGGACGCTTTCGGTAAGGCTGTAACATAATCGGTTCTGTGCGGTGGCAATGGTTTTCAGTGTATTCATTATTATCCCTCCTTCAAAAATGTAAACAACACCTTTTTCTGGAATTTATTATAAATCTGTTCACAATTTATTTCAAGTTTTTTATATCGCATAAAACGACAAAACCCGACCGGTTACGCCAATTGGGGACGTTAAATGCACCAAACAAGGACATTTTTCTTCCCGTTTACATAAAATTAAACCAAAACAGCGAATATTTTTACAATAACATTAACAGAGTATTGTAAAAAATGCACAATCTCATGCCGATACGAAATAAAATGTCGAAACAAAGCCGAGCTTGTGCGTTCTGCACAATACTGTGCAAAATTTTACACTTATTGTGTAAAATCCAATTTAAACGACAAAATCCATGGCATTCGCCATTGTTTTTGATAACATCAAAGGAGGCCGATTTTTATGGACGCAAACAAATTCACTAAAAAATCACTTGACGCTATCAATGCTGCTCAAAGCACCGCTGTCGAATACCAGAACCAGCGTATTGAGCAGGAACATCTTCTCTATGCTCTGACCGAGCAGGAGAACGGACTTATCTCACAGCTCTGGAACTCAATGGGCGCTGACAGCGAGGGCGTGAAGAACGCACTCCTGCAGAAGATCGCAGCTTTCCCGAAGGTAACTGGCAGCGGCAGAGAGATGAATACAGTCTATGTTTCCTCGGACGTTGACAGCTGTCTCAATCAGGCTGAACAGATCGCAAAGAATATGCACGATGACTATGTTTCCGTTGAGCATATCGTACTTGCGCTCTTCAACACCGCAAACAGCAATATCAAGGAAATTTTCAAGGCATTCGGCATCGATAAAGACAAGTTCCTTGAAGCTCTTTCAAAGATAAGAGGAAACCAGCGTGTCCAGAGCGACAACCCCGAGGACACCTACGATGTACTGAAAAAATACGGTCAGGATCTTGTTGAGCTTGCAAAGAGAAACAAGCTTGACCCTGTTATCGGCAGAGATGCAGAAATAAGAAACGTTATCCGTATCCTTTCCCGTAAGACCAAGAACAACCCTGTTATCATCGGTGAGCCGGGCGTTGGTAAGACCGCTATCGTTGAGGGTCTTGCACAGCGTATCGTAAGAGGGGACGTCCCCGTAAATCTTCGTGACAGAACTATCTTCTCCCTCGATATGGGCAGCCTTATTTCGGGCGCAAAGTTCAGAGGTGAGTTTGAGGAACGTCTGAAAGCCGTCCTTAACGAAGTCAAGAAGTCCGAGGGCAAAATTATCCTCTTCATCGATGAGCTTCACACTATCGTCGGCGCAGGCAAGACCGACGGCGCAATGGACGCAGGCAACCTTTTAAAGCCTATGCTCGCAAGGGGCGAACTCCACTGCATCGGCGCAACAACGCTTGACGAGTACCGTAAATACATCGAAAAAGACCCTGCACTCGAACGTCGTTTCCAGCCCGTAATGGCTGACGAGCCGACCGTTGAGGACACTATCTCTATCCTGAGAGGTCTTAAAGAGCGTTACGAAGTATTCCACGGCGTAAAGATCCAGGACTCCGCACTTATCACAGCCGCAACGCTTTCCAACCGTTATATCACCGACAGATTCCTCCCCGATAAGGCTATCGACCTCGTGGACGAAGCCTGCGCTCTGATAAGAACGGAAATGGATTCGATGCCTGCCGAAATGGACGACCTCGCCCGTAAGATAATGCAGCAGGAAATTGCCGAAACCGCCCTCAAAAAAGAGGACGATAAGCTTTCCAAGGAAGAGCTTGAAAATATCCGCAAGGAGCTTTCCGAAATGCGTGCAGAATTCAACGAGATGAAAGCACGTTGGGAAAACGAAAAAGCGAATATCAAGAACCTCCAGTCGCTCCGTGAGCAGATCGAAGCCGCTAACGGCGAGCTTGCCGCTGCACAGCGTAACGGCGACCTCAACAAAGCCGCAGAACTCACCTACGGCAGAATACCCGAACTGAAAAAACAGCTCGAAGCTGCCGAGGAAACAGCCGAAAAGAACAAGGCTGATACACTTCTTCACGATAAGGTCACCGATGAAGAGATCGCAAGAGTAGTTGCCCGTTGGACGGGTATCCCGGTTTCAAAGCTTATGGAGGGCGAGCGTGAAAAGCTCCTCCACCTCGAAGAGATCCTTCACCGCCGTGTTATCGGTCAGGACGAAGCAGTTAAAAAAGTCAGCGAAGCTATCCTCCGTTCAAGAGCAGGTATCCAGGACCCGAACAGACCTATCGGCTCGTTCATGTTTATGGGACCTACGGGTGTTGGTAAAACTGAGCTTGCAAAAACGCTTGCACAGTGCCTCTTTGACGATGAAAACAACCTCGTCCGTATCGATATGACCGAGTATATGGAGAAGTTCAGCGTAAGCCGTCTTATCGGCGCACCTCCGGGATATGTCGGCTATGAGGAGGGCGGTCAGCTCACAGAAGCAGTCCGCAGAAAGCCTTATTCCGTAGTCCTCTTCGATGAGGTCGAAAAGGCTCACCCCGATGTCTTCAATATCCTGCTCCAGATTCTCGATGACGGCAGAGTCACCGACTCGCAGGGCAGAACGGTAGATTTCAAGAATACCATCATAATCCTTACCTCTAACCTCGGTTCGGACTTTATCCTCGACGGCATAAACGAGAACGGCGAAATTTCGGACGAAGCAAGAGCAAACGTAAGCAGCCTGTTGAAGAGCCACTTCCGTCCCGAGTTCCTCAACCGTCTTGACGAGATCGTGTTCTATAAGCCGCTCACCAAGAAGGAAATATTCCCGATCATCGACCTTATGCTCAAGAGCCTCCAGAACCGCTTAAAGGATAAGCAGATCACACTCGACGTAACCGACGCCGCAAAGACCTATATCGCAGATAACGGCTATGACCCTGTATACGGCGCAAGACCGCTCAAGAGATATATCCAGAGCACGCTTGAAACAATGCTCGCAAAGAAGATCATCGCCGATGAGATCGAACCGTACAGCACGGTCAAGATCGACTGCGTTGATAATGAACTTACGATCAATGCATAATTGTTGCAAAGCAGACATTTGTATGAGAACTGCGAAGCCAAATAGCTGGTCGAGCTGAGCACAGCTCGTCAGGTGTCCAGAGGGCGGAAGCCCTTTGGTCGCTCTCCGCAGAGAGCGAAATTCCCTAAACTAAGAGCTATTGCATTGTTGCAATAGCGTAATCAGTAACAAATAAAAAAGGCGCAATTCACACTAAAAAAGGTAAAACGAACTATGAAAAAGAAAGTTCGTAAAACCAATAATGTGAATTGCGCCATTCTATTTTCTTCAAACAAACTATCCTCGGCGATAAATGCGCAGAGCGAAAGCGATAAGCATTTATCGCCGACATCGTTTGAGCGGCGGTGGGATATGAACGGGAAACAACATTTGTCGTTCTTACATTTATATAGCATCGCTGTTCATACTGCGTTTTACCATTCATACAGCGTTGAAGCTTCAAATTCACTCACTTGCGTTCGTGGATTTTCGCTTCAAGGATAGATTTTTGAGGAAAATAGTATGGCGCAATTCACATTTTTAGGTTTACAAAACTTGACTTCTCATAGTCCGTTTTACCTATTTCGTGTGAATTGCGCCATTTTTAGCTGTTAGATATTGTTCTATTGCGGCAATGTCTTAGCTGTCAGTTTAGGGAGTTTCGCTCTCTGCGGAGAGCGACAATGGGGCTTCTCGCCCCCTTGACCCCTCGCAAGCTGTGCTCAGCTTGACCAGCTGGTTGGCTTCGCATCGAGCGACAAATGTCAGCTTTGCAAATAATTCCGAATTCCGAATTAAACCGTAAGTTCTGCCTTTTCGCCCATAATATCCTTATTCGCTTCAAGGATAGGCTTGATAAGTCCGTTTACGAATTCTTCGGTCTGCTGTGCGCTTCTGCCTGTGAAATGTTCAGGCTGGAGGATAGCTTCAATTTCTTCTCTCGAAGTCTTGAAATCGGGGTCGGCGAGAATTCTTTCGATAAGGTCATTTTCAAGTCCGAACTCCTTGACCTGCTTGCCTGCTTCCATTGCGTAGGTACGGATCTTCTCGTGAAGAGCCTGTCTGTCGCCGCCTCTCTTTACAGCGTCCATCATAATGTTTTCGGAAGCCATAAACGGAAGCTCCTTCATAATTCTTGCACGGATGACCTTTGGATATACAACTATTCCCGAAGTCACGTTGATAAGGATATTGAGGATAGCGTCGATCGCAAGGAAGCCCTCTGCAACGGAAATTCTCTTGTTTGCGGAGTCGTCAAGCGTTCTCTCGAACCACTGTGTACCTGCGGTGAATGCAGGGTTGAGCGAGTCGATCATAACGTAACGTGCAAGAGCAGTGATTCTTTCACAGCGCATAGGATTTCTCTTATAAGGCATTGCGGACGAGCCGATCTGATTCTTCTCAAACGGTTCTTCCATTTCCTTGAAGTTCTGGAGAATTCGCATATCGTTAGCGAACTTCATTGCCGACTGCGCAATTCCGCTGAGTGTCGCAACGATCTGCGAGTCGATCTTTCTTGAATAGGTCTGACCCGATACGGGAACTACCTTGTCGAAGCCCATTTCCTCTGCAATAAGCTCTTCAAGCTTCTTTACCTTGTCCGTGTCGTTCTCGAAAAGCTCCATGAACGAAGCCTGCGTACCCGTTGTACCCTTTGAGCCGAGGAGCGCAAGATTTTCGATACGATAATCAATTTCGTTAAGATCCATAAGAAGCTCATTCATCCAAAGAGTAGCACGCTTTCCGACAGTCGTGAGCTGCGCAGGCTGGAGATGAGTGTAAGCAAGTGCAGGCATATCCTTGTATTCCATTGCAAATTCGGAAAGCTGACCGAGAACGTTGATAAGCTTTCTCTTTACAACTTTGAGCGCATCACGCATGATGATGATGTCGGTGTTGTCGCCGACGTAGCAGGAAGTCGCACCGAGGTGGATTATTCCCTTAGCCTTCGGGCAGGCAAGACCATATGTGTAAACGTGCGCCATAACATCGTGACGGACGAGCTTTTCTCTCTCGGCGGCAACAGCATAATCAATGTTGTCAACGTTCGCTTCAAGCTCATCTACCTGTTCCTGTGTAACGGGAAGTCCAAGCTTCATTTCAGCCCTTGCAAGAGCGACCCAGAGCTTTCTCCAGGTGGTGAATTTTTTATCTGCGGAGAAGATATACTGCATTTCCTTGCTCGCATATCGGGTGCAGAAAGGGGATTCATAGCTATCAAAAGACATCAAAAACAACTCCTAATCCAAAATACTGTTTTTATTATACCATACTAAAGCGCATATTGCAAGCGGTTTGCCGCATTTGCCCGAGAAAAACCTTGAATTTTGCGCAGAATTGTGATATAATGGGAAAAATTCTAAGGAAACGGGGGAATTTTATGAAGCTGCTCAATATCCACGGCTACAAGGGCAGTGCGGAAAACAGCGCATATGAAGCCCTGACGGCGCTCGGTCATGAGACCGCCTCGCCCGAGCTGGAATACGACCTGCTTTCGCCCGATGAAACGCTTGATATCCTACTGCGGAAAGCAGGGGAGTGCGGTGCGAAAGCTCTTGTCGGGTCAAGTCTCGGCGGATTTTATGCCGCTGTGCTGTCGGTGCGGCTCGGACTTCCTGCGGTGCTTGTGAACCCGTGCCTTATGCCATTCCTGCACCTGCCGAGGCTTGGCTATGTCGGCGAGATCCGCCCGTTCATAAAGCTGTTCGGCGAGCTTGCGGATATCGACGGGACAAAAATTTCCGTCATAGTCGGCGGCAGCGACGAGGTCATCGATACTCACGATATGACCCGAAACCTGCTGAAAAACAGCCACTTCGAGGTCGTTCCGAACGGCAGACACTCGGGCAGCACACTTCCGCTAAAAAGCTTTTTGGGAGAGGTTTTGGGGGGAAGTTTAAGCAAATAAAAAAAGCAGACCGGATTTATGTCCGATCTGCTTTTTTTACTGCCTTTTTAAATTATCAAGTATTGCCTGAAGAATATCCAATGTGTGCTGAAGCTCCTGAATGGAAAGCTCCTGCGTGAGCTTGATTATATCCTGCTGATTTTCGGAAATTTTTGCGGTAAGTCCTTTTTTATTGTTCGTAAGTCCTGCAATGTAATCAAGGCTGACATTGTAATATTTTGCAAGCATAATAGCACGGTCAAACGGTATCTCCGCACGTCCGAGCTCATATTTTCCGTAATGCTGTGATGATGTTCCGAGGTAGTCCGCTATCTCCTGCTGTGTTTTGTCACTGTCCTCACGCAGATCCTTTATTCTATTATATCTTGCCATAAACGACACCTCATTTTTGTTTATTGTACCACATTTGACTGAAAAATATTGACTTTTGTGTCTGATTAGATTATAATATGTAGAAATAAGTCTAATTAGACACAAAAATGAGGTGCAATATGATTCAGGAAGAAACGGCGGCGTTAAGTGCAGATGCATTGCTGTTTGGGGGCGCAGCGTCTGCCATTCCAAAGAAGCACAAAGTCCACAGATTGCTTTCAAAGCTTCTGTCAGTGTTCATTGCGGTCTTATTTATACCCTCTTTAAGCGTTTTTGCAAAGGAAAAAACGTCCTCGGAAAAGCCGGATCCTGTTTTTGCCGTGACCGACTGCACGGACGGCAAGGCTAACGGTCAGATCGGCGTCAGGCTGCAGAAATACGATAAAAATACCATGTACTTTGTCAGCTTTGACTCGGGAAATAACTTTTCCCCGATGAAAAATGCCGAAAAGGTCATGACGAACGTTCACAGCGGATTTTATAATATCTGCGTGAAAAAAAGCGGCGAAGAGAACGTTGCTGCGCCCGTTTACACGGTATATGTCGGCAGCGATGAAGCGAAATATTCCGTAAAAGCGCATTTCGTAAGCTCGTGCGTATCGATCTGCAAAAAAGGAAAAATAAGGGCTGTTATCGATAATTACGACGAGGACAAGGAGTATGAGCTTATCCTTAACAACGGCGAGCAGACGATACCTTTTGAAAGCGAAAAAACAGATATCCCCTCTCTCACGGCAGGCGAATACAAGGTCTCCGTCCGTGAGGTTTCCTCCAATAAGCTGCGGCACTCCCCGACATTTACTGTAAAGGTCGGGGAAAGCGTCCGCTCGAATATATACACGGTATATATGGACGGTGACAGGTCAGGCTCCGCCGTAAGGTTCACATTCATCAGCTCGTGCGAGTCGATATACAAAGACGGCAGGATACAGGCTGTGATAGAAAATTACGATGAGGATAAGGAATACGAGCTTGTTCTGAATGACGAAAAAAAGGTCGTTCCGTTCAGGAAAAACAAAATAAATCTGATCTCGCTCACGGCAGGGGAATACAAGCTCTCCGTCCGTGAGACCTCCTCTGATAAGCTGCGGTGCTCTCCGACCTGCACAGTAAAGGTCGGGGAAGCCTCCGCACCTCCCCAAAAAGCGATACTTAAGGTGAAAAAGCTGCTCCAGAATCCCGAGCTTCCGACGGGGTGCGAGATAACGTCACTGACTATGCTGCTCAATTACATAGGCTTTGATGCGGACAAGCTTGTGCTTGCGGATAAATATCTTGAAAAGGGAGAATACCGTGCCGCCGACCCGAACAAGGTCTTTGTCGGCGACCCTGCGAGCTATTATGCATACGGCTGCTATTCCGATGTTATAGCCAATGCTGCGGAAAAATTTCTTGAGGATAATGACAGGACGGGCGGCTGGAAAGTCCGCAACATAACGGGCTGTGACGCAGACGCTTTGTATTCCGCTCTTGCCGAGGGAAACCCCGTTGTCGTGTGGGCGACGATGAGTATGAAAGAACCAAAGAAAGGTGCAGAATGGATCATTCCCGAAACGAATGAAAAATATGTCTGGGCGGCAGGCGAGCATTGTCTGCTTCTCACGGGCTATGACAGCAAAGCGGACGTTGTCTATATGAACGATCCGCTGAAAGGCGCAATGAAATACAAGAAAAGTCTCTTTGAAAAAAGATTTGTCCAGATGGGCAGAAATGCTGTTATCATAACCAAAGACGAGACATAAGACATAACAAAAGATCTCCTTGCATAGACTTGAACAAAAGCCATTGTAAGGAGATATTTTTTATGCCAAGTGTATTTCTGAGCCCGTCAACGCAGCAGTGGAACCAATATGTCAACGGCGGAAACGAGGAGCAGCAGATGAACCTCATCGCCGATGCTATGGAACCCTATCTGCGCTCATCGGGCATAGTCTACGGGCGCAACGACCCCGACCGTGATGTTCGGGGTGCGATCGCCGATTCAAATTCACGCTATTATGATGTCCACCTTGCGCTTCATTCAAACGCAGGCGGAGGCCGCTTCGCAGGCATACTTTCGGGTATCGATATCTACTATTCGCCCTATTCGGCACAGAGCGAACGGCTTGCGGACATCATCGTCAACAACCTCAAAAATATCTATCCCAACCCCTCAAAGGTCAATACGCTCCCTACGACCTCGCTCGGAGAAGTCACGCAGACCCGTGCGGTGGCGGTGCTTTGCGAGCTTGGCTATCACGACAACCCCGAGGACGCAGAATGGATAAAGTCGAACACGCAGTCCATCGCACGAAGCCTCGTTCAAGCGCTTTGCGACTACTTCGGCATACCTTTCGTCGAAGCCGTGCCTGCACGAACGGGAACGGTCACAACGGACGGCTCGAACCTCAATATCCGAAGCCTGCCGAACACCAACGCCCGTGTTGTCGGCGTTATCCCGAACCGTGCGGAGGTGACTGTTCTCGGTCAGACGGGCAACTGGTATGTCGTTCGCTACGGCGGCGTGACGGGCTATGCTGCGGCGGATTATATTTCCGTCTGAGCTTTGCAAGGGAATTTTGCCCAAACAGCATTGCAAAGTTTGAAAAATGCTTGACTTTTATGTCAAAAATGTGATATAATATTTGTGCAAAAAGCGGCTTTTGCTGCATTAATGACGAAATTGCAACCGTAGGAGTGGTAAAAAATGTCCAGAATCAAAGTTGCCGTACTTTTCGGCGGAGTTTCAAACGAACACGAGATCTCGCTGATCTCTGCGACTAACATTATAAATGCTATCCCAGCCGATAAATATGAGGTCATTCCTATCGGCATAACGAAAAAGGGTCGCTGGCTGTTCTATCCCGGCGATGTCAATATGATAACCTCGGGCAACTGGGAATCCAACCCCGACTGCGTTCCTGCGGTCATTCTTCCCGACCCGATGTATAAGGGCATCGTCAAGATCGTCGACGGTACATATTCGATAACAAAAATTGACGTTGTTTTCCCTGCTCTCCACGGTCAGCACGGCGAGGACGGCTGTATTCAGGGACTTCTTGAGCTTTCGGGAATACCTTATGTCGGCTGTAAGGTCGTTGCTTCCGCAGACTGCATGGATAAAGCCGTTACTCACACTATCCTCGAAGCCGCAGGCATTCACATGGCAAGGCACAGAGTTGTCCGCCAGTCCGACCTCGGTCAGCTCGATGAAATTTGCGAGAATATCATCAACGAACTCGATTTTCCGCTCTTCGTCAAGCCCTGCAACAGCGGTTCGTCGGTCGGCGTAAATAAGGCAGGCTCGTTTGAGCAGCTCAAAGATGCGATAAAGCTCGCATTCTCGCACGATAAAAAGGTCATCGTTGAAGAATTCATCGAGGGCAGAGAGCTTGAATGTGCTGTTTTCGGCACAGATAAGCCTTTCGCTTCAAGAGTGGGCGAAATTATTTCCTGCAATGATTTCTACGATTATGACGCAAAATATATCTTAGGCACATCGGGAATAAACATTCCTGCGGATATCCCTGCCGAGTCCGAAAACGAAATTCGCGGAACGGCTCTCAAAGCGTTCAGGACTATCGGCTGTTCGGGACTTTCAAGAATAGACTTCTTCCTCAAAAAGGACGGAACTGTCATTCTCAACGAGATAAACACCCTCCCCGGATTCACACCTATCAGTATGTATCCGAAGCTTATGGAGAATATGGGTATCTCACAGCCCGAGCTTCTCGACAGACTTATCGAGTCAGCTATGGATAACTAAGCTGATACCGCTGCGGCAGATACGTTTCGCTTTTGCCGCAGTTTTTTATAAAATATTCTAAAAGAGAGTTGCTTTAAATGAATAATTCAGCGATCGGAGTTTTTGATTCGGGAATGGGCGGTCTGACCTGCTATAAGGAACTGCACAGCCTTATGCCGAACGAGAACATCATCTATTTCGGCGATACGGCACGTCTGCCTTATGGTTCTCGAAGCCGTGAAGCCATAATGGAATATGCGATGCAGGATATCGCCTTTATGAAAAAGCACGATGTCAAAATGATAATCGCAGCCTGCGGAACTGTTTCATCGGTAGTCGGAATGGAAAAAAAGGACGCCGACGGGATACCGTTCACGGGAGTTCTCCTCCCAACGGTGCAGACCGCCTGCGCTAAAACGAGGAACGGAAGGATCGGCGTCATCGGAACAGCCGCAACGATAAGATCGGGTGCTTATGCAAAGGCTATCCGCACGATAAAGCCGTCGCTCACCGTAGTCGGCGCAGCCTGTCCGCTGTTCGTGCCGCTTGTGGAAAACGGCTTTTCGGACAGAAACAACAAGGTCGCACAGCTCGTCGCAGAGCAGTATCTTGAGCCGCTCAGGCGTGATGGCGTTGATACGCTTATCCTCGGCTGTACGCACTATCCCATAATGCAGGACGTCATCGCCGACTTCATGGGAGAAAATGTAGAGCTTATCTCCTCGGGCAGAGAAGCTGCAAAGTTCGCCTGCGCATATCTCACAAGGCACGATATGCTCGCAGAGCGTGAGACGAACGGCGAAACGGTGTTCTTTTCATCGGACAGCACCGAAATGTTCAAGGAAAATGCCGAGTGCTTCCTCGGCGAAAAAATAAAGGGAAATGTCGAGAAGGTCGAAACGGAAGAGCTGATCTCTCTCGCATAAAAGCGGCAGGACGCTTGATAAGATCGAGGTCAAATATGAAAAAAGACGTTACAATAACGCTGAAAGGCGTTCAGCAGATAGATAAGGAAAGGAACGAGACCGAGCTTATAACGGGTGCGATCTTTTCGACCGTAAAAGGCGGCGGCTTCAGAATAGCCTATGACGAGACCGAAGCCACAGGCTTTGAGGGTGCTCGCACGGAAATAACCGCATTCGGCAACGATAGCGCATCGATAGTCCGCAGCGGCGATGCAGGTACGAACCTTATCATCGAAAAGGATAAAAAACACCACTGCCATTACGGCACACCCTACGGCGATATGACTATCGGTATCTACACTCAGTCGATAGTCAACAACCTCACCGCAGACGGCGGCGACCTTTACTTAAAATATACAGTCGATATAAATTCAAGCTATATTTCGGATAATGAAGTGTATATCCGGATAATGTGATGCGCTTTGCGCCGATGCTTGAATTTAATGCTAAACACCAAAAAAATAAAGAAAAAATCTGCGCCGAAATCCAATATAAACCTGTTTTCAACAGCTACAAGATTGTCGGCTTGATTTTTTCTAAATTTTAAAAGGTGTTTTGCATAAACTTGACGTTTTGCTTATAATATGGTATAATTATATATTGCACAGAATGACTGCACGGCTTTGTGCGGTCATTTCTTATTTTTAGGATATCTAATACAAATTTTTAATCAAAGTGCAGACAAAAAATCGGCGCAAAATCCATTTAAACCTGTTTTCAACAGCTACGAGATTTTGTTTGATTTTTTGTACACTTTCAGTTTAAAAATTAGTATAAATTATCTGAAAGGACAATTTTTTATGCAGACTATAACTAAGATTCTTACCGAAAAGGTTTCCGCTGCTTTTGAAAAGTGCGGTTATGACAAGGCCCTCGGCACTGTTACGGCTTCCGACCGTCTTGATCTTTGCCAGTTCCAGTGCAACGGTGCATTTCAGGGTGCAAAGCTTTACAGGAAAGCGCCGTTTATGATCGCTGATGAGGTTGCGGCTGTTCTTGCGGAGGATGACACTTTCGCAAAGGCAGAGGTTGTAAAGCCGGGCTTTCTCAATCTCACGCTTTCGGACGAATATATGCTTTCTGTTGTAAAGGAAATTGCGGCTGACGGACATCTCGGTGTTCCGCAGAACGAGAACCCCGACACTATCGTTATCGACTACGGCGGACCCAACGTTGCAAAGCCTCTCCACATCGGACATCTCCGCTCCGCTATCATCGGCGAGAGCTTGAAGCGACTTGCCCGTGCTACGGGAAATACCGTTTACGGCGATGTTCATCTCGGCGACTGGGGCTTGCAGATCGGTCTTGTTATCGCAGAGCTTTCCGAGCGTTACCCCGACTGGAAGTGCTTTGATGCGGCTTTCGACCCCGAAAAGGACAGCGTTCCCGAGCTGAACCCCGAACTTCTCTGCGAGGTTTATCCTTTTGCCAGCAAAAAGAGCAAGGAGGACGAAGCTTTCAAGGACAAGGCTCACACGGCGACCTTTGAGCTTCAGAACGGACGTCCGGGCTATATCGCACTCTGGAAAGAAATTCTCCGTGTCTCCATCGCCGACCTCAAATCCAACTATTCCAAGCTTGACGTTGATTTCGACTACTGGTACGGCGAAAGCGATGCTGACAAGTACATCCCCGAGCTTATGAAAATTCTTGAAGAAAAGCACCTTTCCTATGAGAGCAACGGTGCGCTCGTTGTTGATGTTGCCGAGGATTCGGATAAAGCTCCGATGCCTCCCGTTATCGTTCGCAAGTCGGACAACTCGAGCATCTACGCAACGACTGACCTTGCGACTATCATTCAGCGTGAGCGTGATTTTCACCCGACAAAGATCTGGTACGTTGTTGACAAGCGACAGGAACTTCACTTCACGCAGGTTTTCCGCTGTGCGAAGAAGGCTCAGCTTGTTCCCGACACTACTGCGCTCGAATTTCTCGGCTTCGGCACGATGAACGGCAGTGACGGCAAGCCCTACAAGACCCGTGACGGCGGTGTTATGCGCCTTTCCGACCTCATCGAAACAGTTACGAATGCTTCGCTCGAACGTCTTTCCGAATCAAGCTTTGTTACGGAAGAAAACCGTGACGATTATGCACGCAAGCTTGGTATGGCGGCTGTAAAATTCGGCGATCTTATCAATCACCGCTCAAAGGATTATATTTTCGATCTGGACAAGTTTATGTCCGCAGAGGGAAAGACGGGAATTTATCTGCTTTACACGGTTTCGAGGATCAACTCCATTCTCAAAAAAGCGGGCGATGCAAAGGCAGAGCTGAACGGCATTTACACCGATGCGGAGCGTGAGCTTATGCTGAAAATAGTAATGTCGGGCAATGCTTTCACGCTTGCAATGGACGAAAAAGCGCCGAGCTACGTTTGCGAAAACGCATATCAGCTTGCGGTATCGTTCTCACGTTTCTACCACGAGAACAACATTATGAACGAGCAGGACGAGGCGAAAAAGTCAAGCTGGCTTGCGCTTGCAAAGCTCACCCGTGAGGTAATTATCAAGCACCTTGGAATTCTTGGTATTGAAACGGTTGAAAATATGTAGTTTTCAAATTCGGAATGCGGAATTCGGAATTCGGAATTATTGTGTTTGAAAACCGACATTACCGCATTAATGCTGGAAGTGAAAACATATCCTACAACAGATTTGCGTTAATCAAAGAATTTTCTCTATTCAAAATAATTCCGCATTTCTGATTCCTAATTCCGAATTTTATAGGGCGGATTCTATATCCGCCCGATTTCATATAAACATTTTGTTATTTGAAACTATTGCGTGTTATAATAATTGTGAATTCCTATGCATATTAGGTAAGTCTGTAATAATTCTGCATTTTATATAAACATACGGAGCATAAATAATTCCGAATTCCGCATTCCGAATTCCGAATTAATTTATAATCGTTCCGAATTAATTTTAGAAAGGATCAAGGAAATGAAGCTTCTTGCCATTGACGGAAACAGCATTATGAACCGTGCGTTTTACGGCATAAAAATGCTCTCGAACAAAAACGGCGTTTACACCAACGCTCTGACGGGATTTATGAACATCTATCTCAAAATCTGCGCCGAGCAGAAGCCCGACGGCATTGCCTGCGCTTTTGACCTGCGTGCACCGACTTTCCGACACAAGGCTGACAGCAGTTACAAGGCGAACCGTCACGGCATGCCCGACGAGCTTGCACAGCAGATGCCGATGATAAAGCGACTGCTCAAAGGCTTGGGCATCCACGTTCTTGAAACGGAGGGCTTCGAGGCGGACGATATTCTCGGAACGCTTTCCGATGCCTGCGCCAAGAACGGCGACGAGTGCGTTATCCTCACGGGTGACCGTGACTCGCTCCAGCTTATCAATGACAAGGTAACGGTGCTTCTCCACGGCACAAAGGAAACGACAGTTTTCACGCCCGAAAAATTCCACGAGGTTTACGGGCTTGAACCTAAACAGCTTATCGACCTGAAAGGACTTATGGGCGACAGCTCGGACAACATCAGCGGCGTTAAGGGCATCGGCGAAAAGACCGCTTTCACGCTTATAGGCGAGTACGGCTCGGTCGAAAATTTATACGAAAAGCTTGAAAATAACGAGGTCAAAGCGACAAATTCCGTTCTCACGAAGCTTTCAAACGGCAAGGAGGACGCCTTCCACAGCAAATGGCTCGCAACTATCGTTTTCGATGCGCCCGTTGACAAAGACCCGAAAGCATATATCACGGGAAAGGTCGATGAAGCCGACGTTTCCGAGCTTCTCACCGAGCTTGAAATGTACAAACTGCTTGAAAAGCTCGGCATAAAGCCGTCAGCGAATATCCCGAAGATCGAAAAGCATGAGGAGATCAAAAAGCGTGAATTTTCACCTGCCTATTTTGCCGATATCGATTTTGACAAGGCGGAAAATGCGGCTTTTATCCTTGAAGAAAGCGGCTTGCTCAGAATTGAGTGCGGCGGAAAGCTTTGCAGTGCGGACAGCACGGAGGATAAACTGAAATTCCTCGCTTCACCCTGCAAAAAGTACGGTTTTCAGGTAAAAAAAGCGTTCAAGCTTTGCTTCGCAAACAATACCGAGCTGAAAGATCTTGACGCCGATGCGGACATTCTCGGCTATCTTCTGAACGCCTCGTCGGCGGAATATACCATTGAAAAAATGTGTGCGGAATACAGCGTTCCATACTATGCGAAACTTGGCGAAAATGCAGATATAGCTTCACTTTCCACACTTTGCGATGTTCTGAAAAAAGAGGTTGCGGCGGCAGGAATGGAGCAGCTTTTCACCAATATCGAACAGCCCTTGACGGAAGTTTTGGCTTCGATGGAATATTACGGCGTAAAGGTCGATGCCGAGGGGGTAAAGGAGTTCGGCAAACGGCTTGAAACCGACATCCGTGACTGCGAGCAGAAGATATATTTTATGGCAGGACATGAGTTCAACATAAGCTCGCCGAAGCAGCTCGGAACGGTGCTTTTTGAGGAGCTTGGTCTGCCGCATAAGAAAAAGACCAAAACGGGCTACTCAACAGGTGCGGAGATACTTGAAGAGCTTGCCGACAAGCACGAGATCGTCAGCGAAATTTTACAGTACAGAAAGCTTACAAAGCTGTCCTCGACCTATGTTGACGGACTGCTGAAAGAGGTTCGTGAGGACGGCAGAGTCCATTCGAGCTTCAAGCAGACCGAAACACGCACGGGCAGAATTTCCTCGACCGAGCCGAATATGCAGAACATCCCCGTCCGCACGGAGCTTGGCAGAAGCATGAGAAAATTCTTCGTCGCAAAGGACGGCTATACGCTCCTCGATGCCGATTACAGCCAGATCGAACTGCGAATACTTGCGGCAATGAGCGGCGACGAAAATATGCGCAATAACTTTTTGAGCGGCAAGGACGTCCACACCGCAACAGCGGCAAGAGTTTTCGGACTGCCCGAAGAAATGATAACACCCGAGATGCGCCGTTCGGCAAAGGCTGTAAACTTCGGCATTGTCTACGGCATCGGTGCGTTCTCACTTTCCAAGGATATTGATGTAAGCGTTGCGGAGGCTGACCGCTACATCAAGAATTATTTCGCAACATATCCGAATATCAAAGCGTTTATGGATAACGCAGTCGAAAGCGCAGAAAAAACGGGCTATGCCGTGACTGCGTTCGGACGGAGAAGATATATCCCCGAGCTGAAAAACAGCAATAAAAATATCCAAGCCTTCGGCAAAAGAGCCGCAATGAACGCACCTATACAAGGCACAGCAGCGGACGTCATAAAGATCGCAATGGTCAGGGTCTATAAACGCCTGAAGGAAGAAAAGCTCGATGCACGGCTGATATTGCAGGTGCATGACGAGCTTATCATAGAAGCATCGGAAAAGGATAAAGATGCGGCGGCGAAAATTCTAAGCGAAGAAATGCTCGGTGCGGCGGATTTTTCCGTTCCGATGCAGGCTGATGTCAACAGCGGCAGAACTTGGTACGACGCCAAAGGTTAATGCGGAATTAGTTTAATGCGGAATGCGGAATTCGGAATTCGGAATTATTGGCAGAGCTAACATCTGTCGAGCGATGCGAAGCCAATCAAAGTTTACGTTCACGCTTTTCAAAGGGTGGCAGGGGTCAAGGGGGCAGAGCCACCTTGTCGCTTCCGCAGAAGCGAAACTCCCTAAACTAACAGCTAAAGCATTGCCGCAATAGAACAATATCTAACAGCTTAAAAAGGCGCAATTCACACGAAATGGGTAAAACGGACTATGATAAACACAGTTTTGTAAAACCATAATAGTGAATTGCGCCATACTATTTTCCTCAAAAATCTATCCTTGAAGCGAAAATTCACGAACGCAAGTGAGTGGATTTGAAGCTTCAACGCTGTATGAGTGGTAAAGCGCAGTATGAATAGCGATGCAATATGAACGTGAAACCGCAAAAACCCGACCTCCCGCTCATATCTTCACCGATGTTCAAACGATGTCGGCATAAAATGCTTATCGCTTTCGCTCTGCGCATTTTATGCCGAGTATAGTTTGTTTGAAGAAAAAAGAATTGGCGCAATTCACATTTTTTAGGTTTACGAAACTTGATTTCTCATAGTTTGTTTTACCTTTTTTCGTGTGAATTGCGCCTTTTTATTTGTTACTGATTTCGCTATTGCGGCAATGCCTTAACTGTTAGTTTAGGGAATTTCGCTCTCTGCGGAGAGCGACAAGGGTGGCTCCTCGCCCCCTTGACCCCTCGCAAGCTGTACTCAGCTTGACCAGCTGGTTTGCTTCGCAACGCTCCGCTGCATCTCAAACATAATCGCAGGGATCAGCCGAACATTCCGCGATCTCAAACGGCAGTTCGGGCATATCCTCCGAAAAACGCTTCGCAAGATAGGGGATAACAATATTTTCCGTGTGGAAATGTCCGCAGTCGAAGAGCGTAATGCCGCTGTTTAGCGCTGTTATCATCTGATCGTGCTTGACATCGCCCGTAATGTATGCGTCCGCACCGAGCCTTAGCGCATCGTGGAGCATACTTCCCGCACCGCCCGAGCAGAACGCAAGCTTTTCTATCGGCTTTCCGCCCCTCGTGAAGCGCACGACGGTGCATTTGAATATGTCTTTGAGCATTTTTGCGGCTTTGTCCGGCTCAATTGCCTTTTCAAGCCTGCAAACAAGTCCGTAGCCGAAGCCGCCGCCGACTTCTTCAACATAATTTTCCGATGCAAAAAGTCCGAACGGCTCTTTCAGCATATCGAAAATGATATCGTTTATGCCGCCCCTCGCAAGGTCGAGCGGCGAGTGGAAGCAAAGGCAGGCGATACCGTGCTTCATTGCACGGCAGGCAGGATTTTCGTCCGAAAGCGAGTACAAAGGGTGATAGATCACGGGGTGATGGGAAATAATAACATCAGCGCCCTTTGCGACAGCTTCCTCAACGACCTCGTTCGTGATGTCGAGAGCGGCAAGGACTTTCGCTGCCTTATCGCTCGGCAGACCTGCCAGAAGTCCCGAGTTATCGCCCTTTTGCATAAGGGAAAGCGGTGCGATCTTATCCATTTCGGCAAGAATATCTTTTACTGTAAAGCTCATACAATACTGCCTCCGTTTTCTGCGTAATTTTTTATCCGCTCCGAGAGCGAACGGCGGTGTTCCGACTGCTCCATATTGCCCGAAGCTTTCAGAGCGTCCGATTCTTTTTTCAGCTTCTCCGAAATGCCGAGCAGCATCTGCTTGGCTGTATCCTCCAAGGGTGAAAGCTTTCCGACAAGCGTTTCAAGCTCGCTTATCTCACGTTTTTTGCCCGTAAAAACGGCGTTCATCACGGTGTAAAGCCTGCCGCTTTCTTCGACAGCCGTTTCACCGAGCAGCTCAAAGCCGTTCTCGGCAAGAAATCTGCGCAAAAACGGCGCTTTCGTCATTGGCTGAAGAACGAGGTTTATACCGCCGAGCGGCTTCTGCGAAAGTATCGCCGATATAAGCTCGCCGCCCATTCCTGCGATGATGATATCGGTAACGCCGTCAAGGTCAACATTTTTCACGCCGTCCGAAAGAACGAGCCGAGAGCGTCCGTCAAGTCCGTGCCTGTGCAAAGTCGTGCGAGCCGATTCGAGCGGCTTTTCGTTTATGTCGGCGGCAATGGCAAAGCTGCATTTCCCCGACAGCAGGAGCTCCGCCGCAAGGTAGCCGTGGTCTGTGCCGACATCGCAGGCTTTTCCACCGACAACATATTCCGCACAGGCTTTAAGTCTGTTTCCGAGCATTTATTTTCCTCCGATACGGTATTTATTTGTCCTTTGGTATGAAATTAAACATATTAAAGATCTGTTCCAATGAATTGAAATGATTTCCGTTCCGGGGCTGTGAAGCCGAAGCAGCAGCCCTTTCCTGATAGTCGGCAAACTCTTTGGCAGACTCGGTGATCTCCTTGTCAAGAGATGTATCGTTTGCTATATTCTTCATAATTTGGAGGTACGGTCCTTTGTTTTCTGCTTTTATGCTGTTTATCTGACGGTTGAGCATCCAGACGGTTTGAAGTGCAGGCTGCCTTGATAATGAATCCAGCAAATTCTTTTCGTATATATCATTGTCAAATGACTCCAGAAACCCTGCCAAAGCTCCCGGCATGCCCCAATCGGTCAAAGGAAATTTTTCCATAATGCCGAAAATTTCTTCTATGTACGCTTCTTTGTCTTCATAGTTTTCCAGTTCACTGACGATCTTTTCTTCGTAAACATTCAGATCGTCATCATTGATATGGTCTGTCAATTCGGTAAGCATTGCCTTTATTTTGTTATCCATAGATGTTTCCCCCTGAAATTTTATTTGAATTAAGGATAAGAGGTCTCAATAATAGTCGAAGTTTTCCCTTTAAAAAGAAACCGCACAAATATTGCATTGTGCGGCAGTTATCCGTCTTAACGGAAGTTACTTGTTAGCGAAATGAGCCTTGAGCTTTTCAACGAGTTCATCGGGGTCTACGCCGTGAACTGCGCATGCGTCTTCGATGGATTCACCTCTTGAAGCTGGGCAGCCGAGGCAGTGCATTCCCATTTCAAGGAAGAATGGTGCAGTTTCCATATCTTCGTCAAGGATATCGCCGATAACGGTCTCTTTTGTAATTTCAACAGCCATTTTATTTACGACCTTTCTTTTCAGGAATTTGTACTTTTACGGTACACCTACTATTATAATCAATATTTATGAAAATTTCAAGTGCTACTTGTAATTTTGTTACCAATATGGTATAATTACAAGGAAGCCCTGCGGGCAGGTAAGACCTGCGGCAAATTAGCACTGCGCTGCACTTCGTTCCGCTTTGTTTCTGCGGAAGAGGCTTGCCCGACTAAAAATAATGACCGTACAATTTTTTCTTTTGACCCGAAAGGAATGATCTTTTGAATATTCTGAATAAAATGGAACGCAGATTCGGCAAATATTATATCCCGAACCTTATGCTTTATATCGTTATAGGAAGCCTTGTCGTTTTTGTGTTCGATTATCTTTTCCCCGAGCTGTATCTTAGCAGCTATATGTATTTCGACCGCGCAGCTGTGATGCAGGGACAGGTTTGGAGAATTTTCTCTTTCGTTCTGTGTCCGTTCAGTTCCAATCCGATATTTATGCTGATAAGCTGCTATTTCTACTGGCTGATCGGCTCGCAGCTCGAGCAGGTATGGGGTGGTTTTCGGTTCAACGTTTTCTACTTCACGGGCGTTATCGGAACGATAATCGGCGGCTTTATCTCGGGCTATGCAAGCTCGGAATATCTCAATATGTCGCTGTTCCTTGCGTTTGCGATGCTTTTCCCGAATGAGCAGTTCCTGCTGTTCTTCTTTATCCCCGTAAAGGCAAAATGGCTTGCGTGGATAGATGCGGCGTTCCTCCTCTACGACTTTGTGACATCGCTCGCTTTCGGCTACTGGCAGATGAGCCTTTGCATTGCGATATCCTTTATAAATATGGCGATCTTTTTCGGCGGCGGTGTTGTTTACAAGATAAAGACAAACTTCAAAAACAGAAAAGTCAGACGTGAATGGCGTGATGTCAGAATAAAAATGACGAGCCATGATGATGATAAAGACAACAGGCGATAAAATGAAAAGAGCTGTCAGGCGAAAGATGATCCCGAGCGTTGTTTGCTGCTTTCCTGTGCTGACAACGCTGCTTGTTTAGGCGAGCATTTTCAGCATAAGCGATGTATCGGACGATGATCCTTCCGGGATACTTCGCCTTAAATGCAGCAAAAGCGTACAGCAGACAGATGAAGAGCTTTCCGCAGATATCGCAGAGGGTAAGGCAGGATGTATGAGGACAAAAAGCAAAAAAATCAGAGTGGAAATTACAGCGTGACTTGCGGTGAGCAGGTCACGCTGTTTGCAGCAGGCTGTACGGAAAAACGGATAGTACCGAACATATAGGGACGGCTTTTCTTGAAAGAAAACCATATATATGGTATAATTGTTGCCGAAAGGAGCGGATATCAATGCTCGACATTATATACGGCGGCGCAGGAACGGGAAAATCATACGAAATGATGACAAGGATAAAACGTGCCGCTGCCGAAGGAAAAAAGGTCTATGCTATCGTCCCCGACCAGTTCAACTTTGAATACAACCGCCTGCTCTATAACTTTATGGGCATGGAGGATTTCAACCGCATGGAGATAATAAACTTCTCCCGTGCGGCAAAGTATATTTTCATAAAATACGGCGGCTTAAGGGGCAAATATGCCGATGATACCGTACGGAATATCATAATGTTCGAGGTGCTTTCACGGCTCCGCACCGAGCATTCGCTGGAGTTTTACGACAGACAGGCAATGAAAACACGCTTTGTCACAGATGCGCTCGAAATTGTGAAAGCATTCTCGGCGGCAGGAGTTTCGCCCGAACAGCTCACGGAAAAGCTTTCATCACTCGATGAGATGATCCGCCCGAAAGCAAAGGATATCGCCCTCATCTATTCGGGATATATGGAAAGCCTTGAAAAGCACGGCTTCAAGGACAGCGGAACCGACCTTACCGAAGCCGCAAAAAAAGCCTCCGAACACGGCTTTTTCAAAGGTACGGAATTCTTCATAGACGAGTTCAAAAGCTTCACCCCCGATGAATATGAACTGCTGAAAATTATGATAAGAGACTGCGGAAGCGTGACAGTATCGCTCACGACCGAGGACGAAGCACCGAGAAATTTCTCGCTTTTCGATACGGTCAATACAACTATGTACAAGCTTATTTCCGCCGCAAATGACGCAGGTGCGCAGGTTCGGAAAACTTTCCTCACGGAGAACAGGCGATTTGCCTATCCCGAGCTTGAATTTATGCGAAAAAATATCCTCCGTGCAAAGCGTGAGCATTATGACGGCGAGTGCAGAGCGGTGAAGATATACGAAGCCGCCGAGCCTTACGCCGAAGCGGATTATGTTGCCGCCGAGATATGCCGCCTTGTCCGTGAGGAGGGCTATAAATACTCCGATATCGCTGTGACATCACGCTCGTCCGAAAGCTATATGACGATGATAGAAGCGGCGTTCAGGCGTTCGGATATCCCGCTCTACACCGATACCTCGGACGGAATCTCGCATAAAGCTCTCGTCGTTTTCATACGAACGGCGTTAAAGCTTGCATCGGCAAGAAAATTTTCGACCGAGGAGATACTGCGCTATATAAAAACAGGATTTTCGGGACTTGACGATGAAAAAGCGGATATCCTCGAAGAATATTGCTACCGCTGGAATGTTGAGGGCAAAATGTGGAGCGAGCCGTTCCGAGTTGCGGATGAAAATGACGCAATAGCGGAGGAAGCAAGACAGACAGTCATTGCTCCGCTTGAAAACCTGCGGAAAAAGGCTTCGCAGGGCAGGGCAAACGCTGTATGCCGTGCAGTTTCGGACTTTCTCGAAGAAGTCGGCATCGCACGTTCGGTCGAGGAAAAAGCGAAAAATTCGGACGGTGACAGCGAAGTATTGGTCGCAGTCCGTGAAGCAAAACAGCTCTGGGATATGCTTTGTGAATTGCTGCAAAGCTTTTACAGAACGCTCGGCGAAGCTGAGATAAGCGCATCGGAGTTTGCGGAGCTTTTCGACTCCTGCGTTTCGGGAATGAAGCTTTCCGCACCGCCGAAAACGCTCGACTGCGTAAGCTTTACAGCGGCGCATACGTCACGTTTTTCCAACCCGAAGGCTATCTTTGTCATCGGTGCGAACGAGGGAACATTTCCGCTTGCGCCGAAGCCGTCACCGCTCTTTTCCGATAAGGACACCGATCGTTTCCGTGCGGCTGATATCGAGATAGGCGGCTCGATGAGGGAGAAAAACTCGGAGGAACGCTTCGTTGCATACTCTGTTTTGTCAGCGGCGGGGGAAAAGCTTTACGTTACTTACCCCGTGGCTAATGTTTCGGGAAGTCCGCTCTATCCGTCATTCGCCGTGAAGCAGCTGGAGGGAATGTTCGGTGAAATAAAGCTCACCGAAAAAGACCTCGGAACGCTGTTTTTCTGTACGACCGAGCAGAACGGCTATTATCAGTACATTAAAAGCTTCCGCAGGAACGATTCGGACATTGCGAGCCTGCGTGCGGCACTCGAAGATCATTCGCCCGAGAACCGCCGAAAGCTTCGCCTTGCCGATGAGCCGATAAAAGGCAGACATTCGCTCCGCAGGGATAACGCCGAGCGGCTTTTCGGGCAGAACATAAGCCTTTCCGCTTCACGCCTTGAGGATTACAGAAAATGCCCGTTCATCTACTTCTGCAAAAAGGGACTTTGTATACAGCCCCGTAAAAAAGTCGATGTTTCCGCACCTGCAAAGGGAACTGCGATACATTACTGCCTTTGCGGATTTTTAAAGGAATACGATAAGGACAGCTTCGTAAAAATGGAGCGAAAGGACATTTCCGATGTCGTTAAAACCAAGCTCGGCGAATATTATGCCTCGGACGAAGTCGGCGGAAGCTACGGCAAGACGAAACGATTCGTTGCGGCGTTCGTGCGAATGGCTGAAACGCTGACGGACATCATCTACCGCTTAAAGCTTGAATTTGCGCAGTCCGATTTTTCGCCGTCCAGCTTTGAATATACGCTTTCCTATGCCGAGGGCAGCGATGAGAAACCGATCACGATACAGCTCCCCGATAAGACAAAGGTAAGCTTTGTCGGCGCAGTTGACCGAATCGACACATTCGTAAAGGACGGCATAACCTACGTCCGTGTCGTTGACTACAAAACGGGTTCAAAGGTGTTCTCACTCGCCGATCTTTATTATGGTATAAATATGCAGATGCTTCTGTACATCTTCGCCGTGACCGACCCCGATGCGCCGCTCAACGAGGGCAAATATCACGAAGCTCTGCCCGCAGGCGTTCTCTATATGCATGCCAAGGACAACGTTCCCTCCCTCGGCAGAGAACCGACCGAGGACGAGAAGCTTTCCTATGAGAAAAAAGGCTGTAAAATGGACGGCATAGTCATTGCCGATGCCGAGATCGCAGGCGCAATGGAAAACGGTCTGAGCGGAACATTTATCCCTGTAAAAATCAAGAATGACGGCGATTTTTACAGCAATTCAAGCGTTATTACCGAGGATCAGATAGCCGCCCTGCGCAAATATTCTGCGGAAATTCTGACGGAAACCGCTATGAGCATAAAGAGCGGCGAGATCGAAGCCGATCCGCTTCGGAACGGCAATGTTTCACCCTGCTCATACTGCGATTACAGCTCCGTCTGCGGCAATTTCCCGAATATTATCCACCGTGATTACGACCCCGAAGCCGCCGAGAAAATGAGTGCAAAGCTTGACGGCATTATCCGTGAAGAAAACGGGAAAGGAGAGATGAACAATGGCTGATAAATGGACAGACCGACAGCTTGAAGCTATTGAAGCGAGAAATACATCGGTCATAGTTTCGGCGGCGGCAGGAAGCGGCAAGACCTCCGTTCTTGTTGAAAGACTGCTCCGTATCCTCTCCGATAACGAGAACCGTGTTCCTGCCGATAAGATAATCGTTGTAACCTTCACCAACGATGCGGCGGCGCAGATGAAACAGCGTCTTTCCGATGCGATAGCGAAACAGCTTGAAGCCGATCCCTCGAACGAGTGGCTTTTCAGCCAGCAGGCTCTTATCCCGTCGGCGAAAATTTCGACCATACATTCATTCTGCTTCGACCTTATAAGGGAAAATGTTCGGTCGCTCGATGTTTCGTCAGGCTTCCGCATTATCGATGATTCGGAGGAAAAGCTCATCACTGCGAAAGCCTCCGAGAACGTCTTTGAACGTCTTTACGGCGAAGATCCCGAGCTTATGAAAAAGCTTGCGGACTTCACCTGTTCGGGCGCAAGGGGAGATACCGAGCTTGAAAAAACGATGCTCTCGATATACCGCTTCATAATGTCGCTCCCGTTCCCGACAGACTTCCTCGACAGCGCAAAAAAACGTTATGAACAGCCTTTTGACGAGCACACAGACCCACTTGCGGCGGCTTATTCGGAGTTCATCTCACAGCAGTTCAGAAGTGCGGCGGCACTGGCTTTTTATGCGGCTGAATTAGTCCCAGATGACGGAAAATCAAAGGCACAGAGCATCATCACGGGCGAAGCAGAGCTTTTTGAACAGCTTGCCGAGCGTGTGAAGGACACAGCTTTGCCGTGGGACGAGAGAATGCCAAAGCCGATAAAGTTTGAGACCTGCCGCTATCCGAAAACGGAAAAAGGCTCGGACGATGCCGCCGTTGTCGATGCGGTAAAGGACTTCCGTGACCGATACAAAAAGCTTGCGAACGATGCCTGCGGCAATGTTTTTCCGCTGAAAAGCATTATGGACGACTATAAGGTGAACGCCGAGATCATCGACGGAATTTCGCTTCTCGTCAAGGAGCTTATCAAGGAGATAAATGCCATCAAGACCGACAAAAACGCACTCGGCTTCTCCGATGCGGAACAGCTTGCGGTAAAGCTTTTGTGCAGAAAGGACGAGAGCGGAAACATCGTCAGAACGCCGCTCGCCCGTGAGCTTTCCGAGTATTACAGGCTGATAATGATAGACGAGTTTCAGGACGCAAACAACACGCAGAGCGTTATTTTCCGTATGCTTTCCCACAACGGCACAGCCGAAAAGGGCGGCGACAACCTCTTTGTCGTTGGCGATGTCAAGCAGTCGATATACCGTTTCCGACTTGCGAATCCGAACAACTTCCTCGAAGTCCTCGATTCGTCCGAGCCTTATGAAAAAGGCTTCACGGGAACGAATGCGGCGGTGCTTCTCAACCGAAATTTCCGAAGCAGCCGTGACGTTGTTGATTTCGTCAACGATGTTTTTGAAAATATTATGGACAGGGATAACGGCGGCATCGATTATACCGATAATGAAAAGCTTGAATACGGCGCAAATTATCCCGATGCAGACCGCACGACCGAGATAATTTTCTCCCCCGACAAGGGCATTCTTACCGCTGTTTCGGACGATGAAAGCGGCGAAGAATCGCTCTCTGCGGCTCAGGCGGAGGCTCGTGCGGCGGCTTCAAGGATAAAGTCGATGCTCGGCGTTGAAAAAGTCTTTGAAAAGGGCGAAATGCGTACAAGCGAACCCCGTGATTTCTGTATCCTGCTCCGTGACAGGGCGAGGGGACAGCTTTACGCCGATGAACTTAACGCAATGGGCATAAAAGCAGTCTGCGAGGAGACCGTCAGCTACTTGCAGTCGAGGGAAATTTCGGTGCTTCTCAACCTGCTTAAAGTCATTGATGACCCTATGCAGGATATACCGCTCGTTTCGGTGCTGATGTCGCCGATGTTTATGCTTGATGCGGACGAAACGGCGGAGCTTCGTCTGCTTTCGGAAAAGCGCGACGAAAAGCTCTACAAAGCCGTTCTGAAAGCGGTCGGAGAGGGAAGTAACTACTCCGCAAAAGCAAAGCTTGAACGCTTCTGTAAGATATTCAAAAGCCTGCGTATCTGCGCCGCTTCGCAAAGCCTTGAAAGGCTCATCGTGACCGTTTATGACAGCACGGACTTTCTTTCGTCAATGAGCGTTTACTCGGACGGCGAGCAGAAGAAAGCGAACCTGCGCCTCTTGCTCGAATATGCAAAATCGTATGAGCAGAACTCCTCGGGCGGTCTGTCGGGTTTTATCCGCTACCTTAACGATGTTTCGGAAAACGGCGGCGATTTTGTTCGTGCCTCGGTCGTTTCGCCTGCCGATAACGCAGTTTCGGTAAAGACTATACACAAATCAAAGGGACTTGAATACCCGTTTGTTTTCCTCTGCGGAACTTCACGCAAATTCAACCTTGCAGACTGCACGAACCGTATGCAGATACACCTCGACCTCGGTATCGGCTTCAAAATACAGAACCTCGAAACGGGACAGCTTTACGATTCGTTCCCACGCTATGCGATATCCTGCGTGAACCGCCGTGAGAGCATCAGCGAGGAGATGCGACTTCTGTATGTTGCACTCACAAGAGCAAAGGAGCGGCTTTTCATAACCGTTCCCGACAGCGACAACACACGCCGCCGAATCGTCCAATGCGCCGCACAGCTTGCCGCAGAGAACGGAAAGCCGTCGGCGGTAAAGGCACAGTCAATGCTCGACTGGCTTCTTGCGATACTGCTCACGCATCCCGATTCCTGCCGAATACAGAATGAGATATTCGTCCCGACACGGAACAGCAGGGCGAAGATAAAAATATCTGCGTTCGAGGATACTTCCGCAGATGAAAAAGCTCCCGAGGAGGTCAAAGCTCTTGCGGAGGAGGAAAGCGTCCGAAAGCTTCTCGGCAATTTCAATTACCGTTATAACGGCGAGCTTACCGAAGCACTCGCAAAGTTCACCATAACCGAGATCGCCAAAAGCGAGAACGCCGAAGTTTTCCTGCGCCGTCCCGAATTCGCCGCAGACTATGGAAAGCTCACCGCCGCAGAGATAGGAACGGCAACGCATACCTTTATGCAGTATGCCGACTATGCCGCTGCGGAGATCGCTCCCGAAGCCGAAGCCGAACGCCTTGAAACGCTCGGTATCATCAGCTCCGCAGAACGCCGTTCGCTTGATCTTGAGCATATAAGAGCGTTCTTCCGTTCGCCGCTTTATGAGCGGATGAAACGCTCGCCCGAGGTGCGCCGGGAGCAGAAATTTCTTGTCGAAATATCAAAGCTGGGACTTGACGGAATGTACGGTTTGGAGTATAATAATAGCAGCAGTATGCTTCAGGGTATCGCCGACTGTATCTTCTTCGAGGACGGCGATATGGTGCTTGTCGATTACAAGACCGATCGGGTAAAAAGCAGTGAAGTCCTTGCCGACCGCTACCGCCGACAGCTCGTTCTGTACAGCGCCGCTCTGGAAAAAATTTTCCATATCAGGGTGCATCAGGCGTTCCTTTATTCCTTCAGCCTTGATAGGGAGATAGAAATTTCGTTATGAAAGGCTGGAACAAAAAATGGCTTCAAATCAGACTAACAGAAACAGGACATCGGGTTCAAAGATGATAAACGGAACATTCGTCGGAGCAGTCTTCCTCGGAATATGTGTACTTATAAGCGGACTTTCGATAGGCGGCGGCATACGCAAGCTGAATAAGACGATGACCGATAAGTCTTTCTCGAATATAAGCAACGTCACAACGCCCGACAGCGTTAAGTTCGGCGAGAAAAAATACCTCACCGAGGACGAAGCTGCCGAGTATCTCAACCTCACAGCGCAGGAGATGGAAACGCTCCTCACTACGGGCGAGATAACCGAGTATGTTAAAACGGGCACAGGCTATTCGATCTCCGTAAAGGTGCTGGACGAATGGTTCGACAACGAATCCTATCAGAACAAGCTTGCGGGAAATGCTTCCGAGAGTACCGATTCGGCTGACGGACAGTAAGTTTTTTAAAAAAAATTTGCAAAAACCCTTGACAAATGCATATTTTGTGGTATAATATATAGCGTTGGTTTGAGAAAACCATTTAAAATAAAGCAGAACTTTCCGTTCTCACCCTGCCGCAAAAGTGCGCAGAGGTCAATAGATACTCTTTTTTATTTACAAGCGGCGGCTTTAATGCCTGCCTGCTTTGAGATGAAACACAGTATGAGCGGAAGAGATGCTTTTCCGCTCATTTTTATTTTATTTCGGGGGTGCTTAACATAAGCGTTAAAGAATTACAGATTAATGAAGAAATCAAGGACAAAGAGATCCGTGTGATTGATTCCGACGGTTCCGCCATCGGCGTTATCTCGGCAAAGGAAGCGTTGGCTCTTGCAGAAGAAAGAGAGCTTGATCTTGTAAAAATTGCTCCGCAGGCAACTCCGCCCGTGTGTAAGATCATGGACTACGGAAAGTACCTTTTTGAACAGGGCAAGCGTGAGAAGGAAGCAAAGAAAAATCAGAAGGTCGTTGACGTTAAGGAGATCAGAATGTTCTCCACCATCGACACGAACGATTTCAACACAAAGGTAAATCAGGCTGCAAAGTTCCTTAAGGGCGGCGACAAGCTCAAGGTTTCCATTCGTTTCCGCAAGCGTGCAATAGCCCACCCTCAGCTCGGTGAAGAGCTTCTCGACAGATTCAAGGAAGCTGTTTCCGAATACGGTACGGTTGAAAAGCCATCTAAAATGGAGGGACGCGCACTCGTTATGTTCGTTTCCCCAAAGGCTTCAAAATAAAAAATACAACGGCGAAAGCTTCGCCTAAAAATTGAAGGAGGATACATCATGCCTAAGCAGAAAACACATTCTGGCGCAAAAAAGCGTTTTAAAGTAACCAAGAACGGTCTTGTAAAGTATCAGAAGACCAACAAGAGACACAGACTTACTCAGAAGGCTACAAAGCGTAAGAGAATTGCAAGAGCAGCCGGCTACGCAAGCTCTGCAAACGCTTCAACCGTTAAGGTTCTTATTCCTTACAAGTAATCTAAATACGAAATAAACGGAGGTAAAGAATTATGGCTCGTGTTAAGGGCGCAATGGCTACTCGAAAGAGAAGAAATAAAACATTAAAGCTTGCTAAGGGCTACTGGGGCGCAAAGAGCAAGCATTTCAAAATGGCTAAAGAAGCCGTTATGAAGTCCGGCAACTATGCTTATGTCGGCAGACGTCTTAAGAAGAGAGATTTCAGAAAGCTCTGGATCACAAGAATTTCCGCAGCTTGCAAGATGAACGGCATGAACTACTCAACATTCATGAATGGTCTTAAGAAGGCTGGGGTCACACTTAACAGAAAGATGCTCGCAGAGATCGCTGTTAACGATGCAGCAGGTTTCACAGCTCTTACCGAAAAGGCAAAGGCTGCTCTTTAATTAAAAACGCTTATAAGGTCAGAAGTGAAATTTTTCCTTCTGACTTTTTGCGATTTTTATGATCATGAGAAAATTGTGAACAAACCGCATTTTTAAGGAGGAACAGAGCGTTGCGACAGTTTATTGCTTCAAAGGAAAACGATAAAATAAAGCTTTTCAAGAAGATAGCTTCGGCGAAAAAATACCGCAGCGAGTATGAGCTGTTTCCACTCGAGGGCGTAAGACTTGTCGAAGATGCGGCAATGGAAAATGCGGAAATGAGCTTTGTCATAGCTTCGGAAACGACTTCGGAAAAGTTCCCCGAACTGCTTGAAAGGCTTGAAGAAAAATGCGGAAAAATCATCATTGTTCCCGATGAGCTTGCTTCTTCACTTGCACAAACGCAGGGAACGCAGGGCATATTCGCAGCCTGCAAAATGCCGAAAAGCATTACTGCGGACGAGCTTGTGAAGGAACACGGAAAATACGCCGTGCTCGTGCAGCTCCAGGACCCCGGAAATATGGGTACAATTATCAGAACAGCTGACGCTATGGGTGTTGACGGAATTATAGCCGTGAACTGCTGTGATATTTATAACCCTAAAACGGTGCGCTCAACTATGGGCAGCCTTTTCCGAATGAGGATAGCAAACGCCGACGGGAATGAAATGTTTGCGGCACTTAAAAATAAGGGAATTGAGACCTTTGCTTCCGTGATAGATGCGAACGCACTTTCCCTCACCGACTGCTCATTCAGAAACGGCGCAGCCGTGCTTATCGGAAACGAGGGCAGCGGACTTTCGCAGGAGACCGTCAGCCGATGCGATAAAAAGCTCACCATACACATGAACGGCAACGTCAATTCGCTCAACGCCGCAACTGCCGCCTCAATAATAATGTGGGAGCTGACAAAATGAGCGATATCTTCCGTGATGAAATAATAAAACTGCTGTATATCGTATCCTGCTTCGGCGTTGGAAAAGCAAGGATATGGGAGCTTGTACAGCATTTCGGCTCGCTCGATGCGCTCTATAAAGCCATCGCCTTCGGACGTACGCAGGATATCTTTACACCGCAGGAGTTAAGAGCCGCAGAAAACACGACCGCAAGCCAGCTCCGTGAAATAATTTCCTACTGCTTCGGTCATAATATCGGAATAGTCGGTTTCAACGATACCGATTATCCGCCAAGATTAAGGGGGATATACGATCCGCCCGTGCTGCTTTTCTGCAAGGGTGAGCTCGGACTGCTCACGTCCGATGTTATAGTGTCGGTCGTCGGAGCAAGAAACCCCTCCGAATATTCAGTAAATACAGCGAAGAAAATATGCACGGCGCTTGCAAAGTCGGGCATCGCAGTGGCAAGCGGATTTGCGGTCGGAACGGACATCACAGCACACCTTTCCGCAGTCCGCTCGGGAGGAAAAACGATAGCCGTCCTCGGTTCGGGCATAGGCTATGAATATCCTGCCGAGAACAGCCGATATATCGATGAGGTAGCCGCAAACGGTCTGTTCATATCCGAATACTTCCCGAATTCAAGTGCGAACCGCCATAATTTCCCCGCAAGGAACAGAATACTCTCAGGGATAGCGATGGGAACGGTCGTTGTCGAAGCCTCGGAAAGAAGCGGCTCGCTCAATACCGCTTCAAATGCCGTTTCTCAGGGCAGAGATCTGTGGGTAATACCTCCGCACGATATTTTCGACCCGAGATATGACGGCAATAAGCTGCTGCTCCGTGACGGTGCGATACCTCTGCTTTATGACCGGGATATCCCGTGCGAATATTTCGAGAATTACAGTCATAAGCCTGTAAAAGACAGCATTTCCGATACCGCAAGGCTTGATGAAAGGGCAATGGAAGCCGCTTCTGAAGCGAATACCCCCGAACCGAAGAAGCAGAAGCCGAAAAAGCAGCCCAAGCCGACTGAACCAAAGCCTGCCGATATCGTGAGCGAAGAAGCATACAGACCCGAGGGCAGTTCGGGCGTCATCTATGATATCATAAGGAACGCCAAGGGCGGCATTTCGCCCGATGAGGTCGCCGAAAAGAGCGGTCTCGATATCTCGGAGGTGCTTATGCTCATCACCGACCTTGAAATTGACGGAGCTGTTTATTCCGAAACAGGGCAGGAGTACATTGCCCTTTGAACCGATGATTTTCCGAAAGGAGTTATGATATAAATGTCAAAGCTTGTAATAGTGGAGTCGCCTGCAAAGGCTAAAACTATAAAAAAATATCTTGGCAGCGGCTATGAGGTCGTTGCTTCAATGGGTCATGTCCGTGACCTGCCGAAATCCAAGCTCAGCGTTGACGTTGACAATGATTTCAAACCCGTTTATACCGATATAAAGGGCAAAGAGGAGCTTATCGCAAGCTTAAAGAACGAAGCTAAAAAGGCTGATTTCGTCTATCTCGCAACGGACCCTGACCGTGAGGGAGAAGCCATTTCATGGCACTTGGCGCAGATGCTCGGACTGCCTATGGACGCAAACGACCGAGTAACTTTCAACGAAATTACAAAAACGGGCGTTACCAATGGTATGGCACACCCTCGCAGCATCGACATTGACCTTGTAAATGCACAGCAGGCTCGCCGTATCCTCGACCGTATCGTTGGTTACAAGCTTTCACCGTTCCTCTGGAAAAAGGTTCGCCGTGGGCTTTCCGCAGGACGTGTCCAGTCGGTCGCTGTCTCGCTCGTCGTTGACAGGGAGAAGCAGATACAGAACTTTAAGCCCGAGGAATACTGGTCTATCGATACGAAAATGACCGCTCCGTCCTCGAAAAAGCAGTTCGCAGCTTCGTTCTACGGCATCGACGGCAAAAAGACCGAGCTCCACTCCAAGGAGGAGACCGATGCGATACTTGCCCGTGTCGAGGGCGCAGACTATATCGTCACCGAGGTCAAGAAATCCGTCCGCAGAAAGTCGCCCGCACCCCCGTTCACAACTTCAACAATGCAGCAGGAAGCTTCCAAAAAGCTTGGCTTTGCCGCTGCAAAAACAATGAAAACAGCGCAGACGCTTTATGAGGGCGTTGAAATTGAAAATATGGGCGCAGTCGGTCTTATCACATATATGAGAACAGACAGCCTGCGTATCTCCGATGAAGCCCGTGCCGCAGCCTATAAATATATCGAGGAGGTCTACGGCAAAAAGTACGTTCCCTCCACACCTAAAATATACAAGACCAAAGCAGGCGCACAGGACGCCCACGAAGCTATCCGTCCGTCCATGCCCGAGCTTACCCCTGCAAAGATAAAAGACAGCCTCACTCCCGAGCAGTTCAAGCTCTACCGCCTCATCTGGGAACGCTTCATCGCGAGCCAGATGGAAAGTGCTTCGCTCGATACTGTTTCCGCTGCTATCGATGCAAACGGCTGCACCTTCAAGGCAACGGGCTTCTCGGTAAAATTCGACGGCTTCACCGTTCTCTATGAGGAAACAAAGGACGATGAGGAAAACAAAGTCCTCCCCGTTATCGAAAAAGGCGACAAGCTCAAGCTTAAAGCAATCGAGGGCAACCAGCATTTCACACAGCCGCCTGCAAGATATACCGAAGCAACGCTCATCAAAGCACTTGAAGAAAACGGCATCGGCAGACCGTCGACTTACGCTCCGACTATCTCAACTATCACCAACCGATTCTATGTCGAACGTGACGGAAAGCAGCTTAAACCGACAGGTCTTGGCGAGGTCACAACGCAGGTCATGAAAGACCACTTCAAGCATATCGTTGATACGAAATTCACAGCGAATATGGAAAGCAACCTCGATAAGGTCGAAACGGGCGAGGCTGATTGGGTACAGACCCTGCACGATTTCTATGACGATTTCGATGCAACGCTCAAAAAGGCTGAGACCGATATGGACGGCAAGCGCATCAAAGTCCCCGATGAAGAAACGGACGAGGTATGTGAGGTCTGCGGCAAGCCTATGGTAATCAAGATAGGCAGATTCGGAAAGTTCCTTGCCTGCTCGGGATTCCCCGAATGTACGAACACGAAGAAGATCATCAAGCCGACAGGCGGCATCTGCCCCAAGTGCGGCAAGAAGATACTCCAGAAAAAGTCCAAAAAGGGCAAAAAATATTTCGGCTGCGAGGATAATCCGAACTGCGACTTTATGACTTGGGACACTCCCGTTTCCGATAAATGCCCGAAGTGCAACGACGGCACAACGCTCTTCAAAAAGGGCGGCAAGCTTTTCTGCTTAAAGGAAGGCTGCGGCTACGAAGTTGCTGTACGAAAGGATAAGTAATATGGATTGTCCGAAGTGTAAAACAGAAATGAAAAAAGCTGTCATATCGGCTGCTGTAGGCGGCGTGCTGAACGTGGCGAATATGGATAAAAAGCTGCTTGACGGCAACAAATGCAGCGGCATTGACTGCTTTGGCTGTCCAAGCTGCGGATATATCGAATTATACGCACAAAATCCAAAGGTTTTCAAGGATAAATAAAATATGAATAACGTCAAAGTTATCGGCGCAGGTCTTGCAGGCTGTGAGGCGGCGTGGCAGCTTGCACAGGCAGGAATACACGTTGACCTTTACGAAATGAAGCCGAAAAAGTTTTCCCCTGCGCATAAATATGAGGGCTTTGCGGAGCTTGTATGCTCAAATTCGCTCAAAGCTTCAAGGGTAAATTCGGCGGCAGGTCTGCTCAAAGAGGAGATGCGCCGCCTGGGTTCGCTCACAGTCCCCTGCGCAGAGGAAACAGCCGTCCCTGCAGGCGGCGCACTTGCGGTAGACAGAAAGCTTTTTTCCGACCTTGTGACAGAAAAAATAAAGTCGCACGAAAATATCACCCTCCACAGCGAGGAGGTCACAAAGATACCCGATGGGAATGTCATCATCGCAACAGGACCGCTCACCTCGGACGGACTTGCAGAGAGCATAAGCGGATTGTGCGGCGGATATCTCAGCTTTTACGATGCAGCCGCCCCGATAGTTTCCTTTGATTCGCTCGATATGAACAGAGCGTTCTTTGCAGCACGCTACGGCAGAGGTGACGATGATTACATCAACTGCCCTTTTACAAAGGAAGAATACCTCACATTTTACAATGCAATAATCAATGCGGAGTCCGCTCCGCTCCACGAGTTCGACCGTCCGCAGGAGCTTCACAACAAGAACGACAGCTTCACCGTTTATGAGGGCTGTATGCCGATCGAAGTCCTCGCCAAGCGCGGTGAGGAAACGATGCGCTACGGTGCAATGAAGCCTGTCGGACTGACCGACCCCGTGACGGGAAAGCGACCCTACGCCGTTGTTCAGCTTCGTAAAGAGAACAGCTCGGGAACGATGTACAACATTGTCGGCTTCCAGACGAACCTCAAATTCGGCGAGCAGAAGCGTGTGTTCTCGCTTATCCCCGGACTGGAAAATGCTGAGTTTCTGCGCTATGGCGTAATGCACAGAAATTCATTTCTCAATTCGCCGAAGCTCCTGAACAGTGATTTTTCGCTTCGTTCGGACGGCAGAATCTTTTTCGCAGGTCAGATAACGGGCGTTGAGGGTTATATGGAATCCGCCGCAAGCGGTATAATCGCAGGAAAAAATCTTGCACGAAAGCTGCTCGGAAAAGCGCCGCTATCACTTCCGAGAGAAACGATGCTCGGCGCACTTTCGGCTTATATATCCGATGAAAGCGTTGTAAATTTTCAGCCGATGGGAGCAAATATGGGTATCCTTCCCGACATCGGCGAGCGTATAAAGGACAAGCAGCAGCGCTATCAGGTCATCGCCGACAGAGCACTCAAAGCGTTGGATGCGGCTATGGAGGAACAGAGATGAACGTTTCCTTTGAATTTCCCGATGATAAGGGCAAAGAGCCGATCGTCAGCTTTACCGTGAACTGCGGCGAAAAGGACTTTAAGCAGCTTGAACAGACGATGCTTTTCAAAAGCGGCGGAACTTATATTTTTGCGGTGATAGGTGCGATACTTGCCGTGCTTATCGTTTTGCAGATAGTTCTTGTTGCAATTGCGGCAGGTCAGCCGATGCTTGCGGTCTCATATGTTGTATTTGCACTTCTTATTGCGCTTGAAGTGTTTCTGAATGCACAAAAGGTCAGCAGAACGGTTTGCAAAGCTCCCAACGGCAGCGGAAACTGCACATATAATTTTTACCGCCACCATTTCACGTTTGCGAGTGAGTATGAGGGCGTTAACGAAAGCTATGAACGCATCGTGAGGGGCGTTGAGAACACGCTCGAAGTTATGCTGTTCCGCAATGACGGAAAAACCTATCTTATTCCAAAGAGTGAGCTTTCCGACGAGCAGAAAAAGCTCCTTCGGGCGGTCATGGAAAACAAGCTCGGCAGAAAATTCACCGTTAAGACCATATAAGGAGGGCGGCTTATGGGAAATGTCGGAATAAAGCTCAAAAACGCCGCACCTGCGGTTTACAGCCTTGAAACGGAGTATGGACTTGACGAGATATTATGCGAAAAAAGGTCGGCGGCACGGTTCGGGACGGCTGTAACAGCGGCCGCATTCGTTATAGCGGTGCTTTCGGCAGTCGCAGGATATTTTCTTATCACGATAATATCGGCATGGACAATTTTGTCGGGAATATTTTCGCTTTCGGGAATAAAACGCTCAGCTCAGAAAGCGTTTTCCGAAAATGGTGAAAGAACAAGACTTTATGAATTCTACACGGACGGTTTTCTTGTATGCGAAGAAAGCTTTGCGGCTTTTTTTCCTTATGAAAAGCTGAACGGGTATCGAAGCACAAAAGGTCACTTCATCATCAGCACGGAAAACGGCACGGAGTATGTTATTCCGAAAAGCGAAAAGACCGACAATGGATTTATAAAATTTTTAAACGAAAAGATCAAGAGGAGATAATGCAATGAAAATAATCGTTGACGCATTTGGCGGAGATCACTCACCCGACGAGGTCATCAAGGGCGCAGCAATGGCTGTTGAAAAGCTTGATGTTGACATCGTTCTCACGGGCGATGAAAGCAAGATAAAAAGCTTTGCTTCGGCAAACAATATTTCACTCAACAGAATTTCGGTAATGCATACGGAGGAGGTCATCGACATTCACGAAGAACCTACCTCTATTCTGAAAGAACACGCAGGCTGTTCAATGGCAATAGGACTTAAAGCACTTGCGGACGGCGAGGGAGATGCTTTCGTTTCCGCAGGCAGTACGGGCGCACTCGTTGTTGGTGCAACCTTCATCGCAAAGCGTCTCAAAGGCATAAAGAGAGCCGCACTTGCACCGATAATGCCCACGGACGAGGGCTATATGATGCTCATTGATGCAGGTGCAAACGTTGAATGCCGACCCGAAGCACTCGTTCAGTTCGGCATTATGGGAAGCTGCTATATGGAAAAAGTTCTCGGCGTGAAATCACCGAAGGTAGGACTTATCAACGTCGGCGCAGAGGACACAAAGGGCAGAGAAATGGATAAGGAAGCCTATGCTCTTCTCAAAAAAGCCCCCGTCAATTTTTACGGAAATCTTGAAGCAAGAGATATCCCTCTCGGCGTTTGTCAGGTCGCAGTTTCGGACGGCTTCACGGGCAATGTTGCACTGAAGCTTTATGAGGGTATGGGTTCATATTTCGCACATACGCTCAAAGGGATGTTCCTCGGCGGACTCGGCGGAAAGATAGCGTATCTCCTCCTCAAAAAAGAAGTCGCCGCATTCAAGAAAAAGCTCGACTATTCCGAGGTCGGCGGAGCTGTTCTCATGGGCATTTCCAAGCCTGTCATAAAGGCTCACGGCAGCTCGGACGCAAAGGCTTTCTACAACGCTATACGTCAGGCTAAGAACTGCGTTGATGGCGATGTTATCGGCGAAATTTCACGCTCGATAGAAAAGCTGAAAACAGATTCGGCTGAATAAAATACATATTTATTTTCAAACTAAAGGTCGAACTTTTAAGCGAAGTTCGATCGGAAAGGACTGCACAAAAATGGATTTTTCGGAGTTTGAAAAAAAGATAGGATATACATTCAAAAATAAGGAGCTTCTCCACGAAGCTCTCTCCCATTCAAGCTATGCAAACGAGTTCAAGAACTCACGCAACTCGAACGAACGCCTTGAATTTCTCGGCGACAGCGTGCTTTCGATAGTCGTTTCGGAGTATCTTTTCAAGCACTTCAAGCATCTTCCCGAGGGCGACCTTACGAAGATAAGAGCGTCGCTCGTCTGCGAGACTGCACTCTTTGAATTCTCGAAGAAGATAGACCTCGGTCAGCATATCCTCCTCGGAAAGGGTGAGGAAAACAGCGGCGGCAGAGAACGCCCGTCTATCGTTTCCGATGCTTTTGAAGCTGTCATTGCGGCAGTTTTCCTTGATGGCGGACTTGACGAGGCGAGAAAGTACGTCCTCGGCTTTATGCCCGAGGATATCGACAGGTACAGAAATCGCTCCAACGGCGACTACAAGACCATTTTACAGGAAGTCATCCAGCGCAACCGTGAGGAAAAGGTAGAATACTTCCTCAAATCGCAGACGGGCCCCGACCATAACCGTGTGTTCGTAATTCAGGTAATGCTCAACTCGAACGTCATCGGAACGGGCGAGGGTCACAGCAAAAAGCAGGCTGAACAGATGGCTGCGAAAGAGGCTCTCGAGCTTATGGGCTATAAGGTATGACGCACAGCAATATCTCAATTTTCATTCCGCATAAAGGCTGCCCGAACTGCTGCTCGTTCTGCAATCAGCGCACGATAAGCAGCACGGAAGAACCGCCCGATGCGGAAGCTGTAACGAAAATTCTCGAAGAAGCCTGCCCGAAGCTTAAAGCTCCGCACGAAACGGAAATAGCATTTTTCGGCGGAAGCTTTACGGCAGTCGAAAGGGGATATATGATCTCCCTGCTCGAAGCCGCACAGCCCTTTATAAAGGAATACGGTCTTATCGGGATAAGAGTTTCGACCCGCCCCGACAAGATCGACTGCGAAGTGCTTGATATATTGAAAAAATACAATGTCACCGCAATAGAACTCGGTGCGCAGTCGATGCGTGACGATATTCTTGCGATGAACGATCGGGGACACACTGCGGACGATGTTCGGAACGCCTCAAAGCTTATAAAAGAGTACGGCTTTGAACTCGGCTTGCAGATGATGACTGGGCTTTACGGTGCTTCGCCCGAGGACGACATTTATACTGCGGAGGAGCTGATAAAGCTTTCTCCTGCAACGGTGAGGATATACCCAACTGTGATACTTGGCGGAACTAAGCTTGCCGACTTATATCAGAGTGGGGTATATGGCCCCGTTCCGTTCGATGAAGAAGCGGAACTTTGCGCAAGGCTTATGGAAATGTTCGAGCAGAGAGGCATAAGGATAATAAGGCTCGGGCTTCATGCTTCGGAAAATGTCGAGGGTCAGGCTGTCGGGGGATATTATCACCCTGCAATGCGTGAGATCTGCCTTGGCATACGCTTCCGAAAGGCTATCGAAAACCGGCTCGGTGAAAAGGGCAGGTACGAGGTCTTTGTCTCGCCGAAAGCCGTCAGCATGGCTGTCGGACAGAAAAAATGCAACACTGAATATTTCAGAAAACAGGGCTTTGATATAAAAATAACAGCGGATAAGAGCATTGAAAAACTTTTCGATATACGCATAAAGAAAATATAAATGAAACGGAGCATATAAATGTATCTCGAATCATTGGAATTACAGGGCTTTAAGTCCTTTCCCGATAAGATAAAGCTTACCTTTGACAAGGGTATAACGGCGGTAGTCGGCCCTAACGGAAGCGGAAAATCGAATATCGGCGATGCTGTGCGCTGGGTGCTCGGCGAGCAGTCCTCAAAGACGCTCCGAGGCGGAAAAATGGAGGACGTTATCTTCTCTGGTACGCAGTTCCGCAAGCCTATGGGCTTTGCATCGGTAACGCTCAACATCATCAACAACAGGGGAATTTTACAGATACCGTCCGAGCAGGTCTCGGTAACGAGAAAGCTTTACCGCAGCGGCGAAAGCGAGTATATGATAAACGGCGCACAGGTGCGTTTAAAGGATATCTGCGAGCTTTTTATGGACACGGGTCTCGGACGTGACGGCTATTCGATAATCGGTCAGGGACGTGTTGCCGAGATAGTTTCCGCAAAGTCGGGCGAACGCCGTGAAATCTTTGAGGAAGCCGCAGGAATATCGAAATTCCGCTATAAAAAAGCCGAGGCAGAGCGAAAGCTTGCCGCTGCGCAGGACAATATCCTCCGTCTGCGTGATATCATCGGCGAACTCGAAAGCAGAGTTGAGCCGCTCCGCATACAGTCGGAAAAAGCGGAAAAATTCATCGAATATTCCGAAACAAAAAAGTCGCTCGAGATCACAGTCTGGGTTCGTCAGCTTGACGACCTTAAGAAAAATCTTGACGAAATTTCCGACAAGCTCCTTATCAGCACGAACGAATATAACGGCGTTGAAGCCGATATTTCAAGGCTGGAAGAAGAGCTTACACAGCTTTCCGAAAATATGCAGGAGAACATTCTCCGCACGGAAGAGCTGCGAAACCGCATACTCGAATCGGAACGTGCAAACACGCAGATACATTCCGATATCGCCGTTTGCGAGAATGAAATTCGCCACGCAAACGATGATATCGACGAAATAAAAAAGCAGCAGGCACTCTCCGAAAATACGGGCGAAGAAAACCGCAAGGCTACCGAAGAAAAGCTTGCCGCAATAAAAAATGCCGAGGTTGAACTCGAACAGACACGCACAGATTATGTCACCGTCAGCGAGGAGCTTTCAAAGGCTTCCTCCGAAAAAGACAGCTTCGACAGCAAGTCGGCACAAGTCCAGAACGAACTCAACAAATTATATATAAAGCAGTCCGAATACGGCGTCTCCATCTCAACGGGCAAACAGAACGCCGAGGATATGAAAGCACAGCTCGAATCCGCCGACAGCAGGGAAGAAACGCTCCGCTCCGCACTCGAAGATCTGAAGCGTGAGAAAGGCGAATGTACTGACGGTCTTGCACTCATCGAGGAAAAGACCGAGGAACTGAACAACCGTATCGGCGGTATCTCAAAGCTTTATGCCGCACGAAAAGAGAAGCTCGAAGCGGCGAAAAAACAGCTCGAAGAGATGAACTTCGCTATCCGTGACAAGGATCAGCGAATTCGTATGCTCGCCGACCTTGAAAACAGCATGGAGGGCTTTGCGCACTCGGTAAAGCAGATACTCAAAGCTTCAAAGTCGGGACAGCTGAGCGGGGTTTACGGCTCTGCCGCACAGCTTATCAAGGTTGACTCAAAGTACAGCGTTGCGATCGAGACCGCAATGGGCGGTGCTTTGCAGAACATCGTTGTCGAAAATGAGGATATCGCAAAGCGTGGGATCCGACTTTTGCAGGAGACAAAAGCAGGACGAGCAACATTCCTGCCGCTAACCTCCGTCAGGGGAAACCGCCTTAACGAAAACGGTCTTGACAGATGTGACGGCTTTGTTGCGCTCGCAGTTGACCTTGTGCAGTTTGACCCGAAATTTGAGGGCGTTTACAATTCGCTCCTCGGACGAATAGTTATTGCGGAGGATATCGACCTCGGAACGCTCATCGCAAAGAAGTACGGCTACAAATTCCGTATCGTAACGCTTGACGGTCAGGTCATCAACGCAGGCGGTTCGTTCACGGGCGGTTCGGTCTCAAAGTCGAGCGGAGTTCTCACACGAAAGAACGACATTGAAAAGCTCACCAACGAGAAAAATGCGCTCCAGGAAAAGCTCAACGAGCTTCGCACCTCGGCTGAAAAGCTGAAAAGCGAGACCGACAAGCTCGGTTTCGACATCGAGGGCGCAAAGGAGGAGCTTTCCGTTGTTGCGGCGGATAAAATTCGCTTTGAATCGGAGTTGAAACGTATCGAAGTAATGACCGCACAGAACGAGGAACAGCTTTCGGGTTCGGAAGATGCGAAAAATGCGCTCAAAAACCGAATTTCCGAGAGCGAAGCCGCTGTAAAGGCAGCCGAAGAAGCTTTGAAGTCGGTCGAAAACGAAATCGCCGAAAAGGAAAAGAGCGTTTCCGAAAACGAAGAACAGCGCAGGCAGATGCAGGAAAAGCGTGAAGCGCTTTCCGAAAAAATGTCCGAATTAAAGCTTCGTGAGACCGAGATAACAAAGGATATCGAAGCGATAAAGGGTGAGATAGCACGCCTTGAAGCGCAGTCGCAGGAGATAGGCAGCAGCAGCGCAAGGCTCGTTGTCGAACTCGATGAAAAGAATCGTTTTATCGAAGAAAAGCAGGCTGAGATCGAAGCGCTCAATGCAAAGCTTTCGGGCGCAAAGGACGAAGCCGCAGGAATAAACGACCGTATTGCACAGCTTCGCTCCGAGAGCCATACAATGGAGCAGAAGTCTAACGAAAAGCGCAGACAGGTTCGTGAGCTGAACGACAGCAAGGAAAAATTCAGCCGTGAGGTGACAAGGCTCGAAGAGCGCAAGACCTCCGTTCAGGGTGCTTATGACAAGATAATCGCAGATATGGCGGAGCAGTATGAACTGTATCTTTCCGAGGCGGTGAAGCTTGCAAAGCCCGTGGAAAATCTGCTCGTGATCCAGCGTGACCTTGCGGAGATAAAGCAGAAGATCCGTGCGCTCGGAAATGTTAACGTTGCCGCTATCGAAGAGTATAAAGAGGTGTCGGAACGATACGAATTTATGTCGGGACAGCTCAACGATGTTGAAAGCTCAAAGCGTGAACTGGAAAGACTTATCGAGGAACTCACCGAAACGATGCGCAGACAGTTCTCCGAAAGCTTTAACCAAATAAACGAAAACTTCAAGCAGATATTTGTCGAGCTTTTCGGCGGCGGACGTGCGGAGCTTACCCTCACCGATCCCGAGGACGTTCTCGAATCGGGCATCGAAATAAAGGTCGCACCTCCGGGAAAGGTCATCAACAACCTCTCGCTCCTTTCGGGTGGTGAGCAGGCATTCGTTGCGATATGCATTTATTTCTCGATACTTAAGATAAAGCCTGCGCCGTTCTGTATCCTTGACGAGATCGAAGCGGCGCTCGATGACATAAACGTTACGAAGTATGCGCAGTATCTCCGCAAATTCACCGATACAACGCAGTTTATCCTCGTAACGCACAGACGAGGTTCAATGGACGAAGCAGACGTAATGTACGGCGTAACTATGCAGGAAAAGGGCATCTCAAAGATACTCCGACTTGAACAGCCGCCGCAGAATGTTGATGCAAACTGATAGCAAAACCAAAATCAAAGTGAGGTCTTGAATATGAACATTTTCAGTAAGATCGCCGAGGGCGTAAGGAAAACCAAAGACTCGATGATGAGCAAGATCGGCGCACTTTTCGGCGCACACAAGCAGCTCGACGATGACTTTTTCGACGAGCTTGAAGAAGTTCTTATCACCTGCGATATCGGCGTTGAAACTTCGCTTTCGATAGTTGAAAAGCTCCGTGCGGCGGTGAAGTCGAAAAAGCTCACCACTCCCGATGAAACCAGAGCGGAGCTTAAAAATATCATTGAAGAAATGCTCGGCGAGGATAAGAAGATCGACACCTCCACAACGCCGTCCGTCATTCTCGTTATCGGCGTGAACGGCGCAGGCAAGACCACCACCATAGGAAAGCTTGCGGCGAAGTATAAGAACGATGGCAAAAAGGTCCTCGTTGCCGCAGCCGATACTTTCCGTGCCGCCGCTATCGAGCAGTTACAGATATGGACGGAACGTGCAGGCGTTGACATCGTAAAACACGCCGAGGGTTCTGACCCTGCCGCAGTGGTTTTTGATGCTGTTACAGCCGCCAAAGCAAGAGGTACTGACGTTCTTATCTGCGACACCGCAGGCAGACTTCACAACAAGAAAAATCTTATGGACGAGCTGAGAAAGATCAGCCGCATCATTCATGAGCAGGGCGAAGGCTGTTCGCTCGAAACGCTCCTTGTCCTCGATGCAACAACGGGACAGAACGCCGTAAATCAGGCAAAGCTTTTCAGCGAAGTTGCCGATATCACGGGCATCGTCCTCACAAAGCTTGACGGAACCGCAAAGGGCGGCATCATCATTTCGATACACAACGAACTCGGTATCCCGGTAAAGCTTGTCGGCGTCGGTGAAAAGCTTGACGATCTGCAGGAGTTCAACGCCCACGACTTCGCCGAGGCTCTTTTCGATAATGAAACAGACTTCGATTATAACTATGAGCGTCTTACAGATGAAGAAACACCGGAAGAAAACGAAGCTGCGGAAACTGTTGAAGCAACTGAAACGGCTGAAAATACCGAAGCTCCCGAAACTGCGGAAGAAATCGGAAACGAACCCGTTCTTTCCGAGGATATTACCGATGAGATAAGTGTTGACGATGCTGCGGAAGAGCTTGAAGAAACAGCCGAAGAAAGCACCGAGGAAGCAGAGGAAAACGAAACGCCCGAAGAAGTAGCAGAAACGGACGATGAAGAAATAACCGATGATACTTCCGATGAAGCCGAAACGGAAAGCGAAGCAACCTCCGAAAGCGAAGAGCCTGCCGAGGAAGCACCAGAGCAGAAGAAGAGCCTTAAAGACGGCAAGTTCGGCTTCCTCTTCAAAGAGATCACATTCGGCAAAAAGAAAAAAGACAGCGAGGATAATGAATAATGAAGATAATACTTGCATCGAACAACAAAAACAAGCTCCGTGAGTTCCGTGAGATACTTGAACCGCTCGGATATGAGGTCATCACTCAGTCTGAAGCCGGCGCAGATATCGAAGCGGACGAAACGGGAACAACTTTCGAGGAAAATGCTTATATAAAGGCAAAAGCAGCTTACGATATAACACATCTCCCCGTTATCGCGGACGACAGCGGACTGGAGGTTGACGCACTCGGCGGCGAACCGGGAATTTACTCCGCACGTTACGCCGAGGAGGGCAAACGCTGTGCAAAGGTGCTTTCCAAAATGGAGGGCGTTCCCGATGAAAAGCGCACGGCAAGATTTGTATGCGCTGTATGCTACATCGATGAAAACGGCGAAAGCTTCACCGTAAAGGGAACCTGCGAGGGTAAGATCGGTTACGAAAAGAAAGGTACGAACGGCTTCGGCTATGACCCGATATTTATGTACGGCGATCGTTCGTTTGCGGAAATTTCCGCCGAGGAAAAGGACAAGGTCAGCCACCGTGCAGATGCGCTCCGCAAGTTTGAAGCACGGATAAAGGGAGAATGATCATGCAGTATGTAAGTGGGATCTATGAAATACTGTTCTGCATTGCAAGTATTCTGGCAATATTCGGCGTTCCGCTGACAGCGGCGGTGTGTTTTATCGTGTTTCTGGTAAAATATATAAAATGCGGTGCAGACAGATCGGATAGGAAAAAGCTTCTTAAAACGAATACCGTTATTTTCGGAGCAATGACGGGCGGCTTTATTGTTTTGGGGATCGTGCTTATCTGGCTCAGTTCAAAAACGATAGTCTATATAACCCCTTGAAATTAGTATAAAAGGAGAATGACTATGCTGACATTGATGGGAGTTTTGATAAATATTTTCAGCATAATTGCAGTGCTCGGTATTCCCGTTGCAACAATAGTGTGCTGTATAGTTTTCCTTGTGAAAGCAAAAAAGTGCAGTCCCGAAGAAACGGAAAAGAAAAAGCTGCTGAAAAACTGCGGTATAATATTCGGTGTTATCGGCGGAGCTTATGTGGTCTCCGTGATCGCAGTGATGCTGCTCCTTTCTGCATCGATAGCGTATATGTAATGGGGTGCGGCTATGGAGGATAAAAAGTTCCGCAGGCTTCTTGCTGTCATAACCACGGTCGGGATATTGTTCACGGCAGGGCTTGTGACATACACCTTTTGCATCAGTGAAAATACATCGATTCTTACGTTCATAAGCAACGAGTAACGGAGAGATCATGAAGAAATTACAATGGCTTGTACTTATATCTGTTATAGCTACATTCGTGCTTTTCAACGCAGGCTTCTATATACTTTTTACATCAAGATATATCGACCGTTCGCCCGAGCTTATGAAAAGCAGCTCGATAGAGCTTGACAAATATCTTCCGTTCGATGAAGCCTCGCTCTGCGTTAAGACCGACTCGGAGCTTACGCTTTCGGGGGAGCTGCCCGTGCTTGACGGAGCGACCGCACTCTTCCCGATATATTCCGCATTTATGAACGCATATTACCCCGAGGGAAGCTGTGTTTTTGACGGAAAAAGCTTTTCGGAGGACAGCCTTTTGCAGAAAAGAGGAACAACGGGCGCATATAAAGCAGTCTGCGACGGCTCGGCTGATATCATTTTCGTTGCTCAGCCCTCGGAGGAGCAGCTTCGCTATGCGCAGGAGCTGGGAACAGAGCTCGAATTTGTCCCGATAGGCTATGAAGCGTTCGTTTTTATCGTCAACTCGGAAAATCCCGTTGACGGACTTACATCGGAGCAGATAAAAGCTGTTTACAGCGGCAGCATAACGAACTGGAAGCAGCTCGGCGGCGGAAATATACCGATAATCCCACTGCAAAGAGCGGAGAACAGCGGCTCGCAGACGGCAATGTATGCTTTTATGGACGATGTCCCGATGATGAAGCCGCCCGCAGTCCTTTTCGGCAAAGCGATGGGCTATTCATTCCGATTTTATGTCTCGGATATCTCGGGCAAGGAAAAAATAAAAATGCTTTCGGTGGACGGTGTCTATCCCGATAAGGAGAGCATACGGAACGGAACATATCCCGTGACGGACAGCTTTTACGCAGTTTACCGCAGCGACAACACAAACGAAAACGTCCCCCTGCTCATCGAAAGGATACTTTCGGCAGAGGGTCAGGAGATCATAGAAAAAACCGGCTATGTCGGTATATGAAAGAGGAAAAAATTATGCTTACAAGCAAACAGAGAGCGGCACTTAAAAGTATCGCAAGCACAGAAGATACGATCTTGCAGGTCGGCAAAAACGGCATCGTTGACACACTCGTTATTCAGGTCAGTGATGCACTCAAAGCAAGAGAGATAATAAAGATGAAGGTCCTCGAGGGCGCAATGCTTTCCCCTGCGGAGGCTGCTGCGGAGCTTGCGGAAAAGACCAAGTCCGAGGTCGTTCAGGTCATCGGAAACAAGATAGTCCTTTTCAAGCGCAATCCGCAGAACCCGAAGATAAAGTTCTGATATGAGCAGAATTGCGTTATTCGGCGGAAGCTTCAACCCCGTCCACAACGGTCACGTCAATCTTGTTAAGGAAACGGCGGAAAAGAACGGCATTGATCGGGTCTACGTCATTCCGACATTCATTTCGCCGTTCAAAAAGGACAGCGCAGGCTTTGTCGCAGACGGAAAAGACCGACTGGAAATGTGCAGGCTCGCATTTGCAAAGCTGCCGTATGTGACGGTGAGCGGCTGGGAGCTGTCGCAGTCCGAGGTGAGCTATTCCGTGAACACGGTGGAGCATTTCCGCAAAGAATTCCCCGAAGATGAGCTTTTCTTCATAATGGGCAGCGATATGCTGCTCTCATTCGATAAATGGCACAAATGGCAGGACATTCTGAAAATGTGTACGGTCATTGCGGCTTCAAGGGAGGACGGCGGCAGCGATATTGAACGGCTTCGGGAAAAGGCTGCGCAGCTTTCACGATTCGGAAAGGTCATCGTCACGGAGATCACGGCGTTTGAGCTTTCTTCATCGGAAATTCGTGAAAAAATTATAAAAAATTGCGATTTATCTTGCTATATGGATAAAAATGTAGTAGAATATATAGAGGAAAATCGCATTTACGAACGAATAAAGGACTGATAAAATGTATTCCGATGCGGAGCTTACCGATATTTTAAGCATAAAGCTTTCAAAAAAACGCTTTACGCACAGTATGAACGTTGCCGATATGGCGAAAAAGCTTGCCGAAGCGCACGGCTACAAAGACCCGAACGAGGCTTATACGGCAGGACTGGTTCACGACTGCTGCAAGGAGCTTCCGCAGGCTGAACAGCTTGCAATGGTGAAAAAATCACGCAGGAACGTCTGCGAAGCCGAGCTGAAAACGCCTGCACTCTACCACGCAGTCGCAGGTGCATATTACGCCGAAACAGTGTTCGGGTTTACAAGTGAGGACTTCCTCAACTCCATACGCTACCACACAACGGGCAGAGCGGAAATGAGCGAGCTTGAAGAGATAGTCTATATGGCTGACCTCGTTTCGGTCGAACGAAGCTTCAAGGACGTCGAAAAGTTCCGAAAAATGGCTTTTGACGATATTAAAAAATCAATACTCGAAGCTGTAAAGCACTCGATAAGCGAGGTCATGGAAAAGGGTTCGCTTATCCCGACACAGACGCTTGAAGCTTACAATTATTATACTGAAATTTGCAGAAAAACGGAGGAATAAGATGGCAGAGCTTACACATCAGCAGATACTTGAGATCGCCGTTAAGGCGCTTGACAGCAAAAAGGCAGAAGATATAAAGGTAATAAAGATCGGGGATATCTCCATTCTTGCCGACTATTTCGTTATTGCGGACGGTACGAACTCCACTCAGACGAGAGCGCTCGCCGATGAAGTTGACTTCAAGCTCAGCGAGCAGGGGATCCAGCCGCACAGCGTTCAGGGCAACAACGGCTCAAACTGGATAATCCTCGATTATTCGGATATCATCGTACACGTTTTTTCAAGAGATCAGAGAGATTTCTACAATCTTGAAAGACTTTGGGCGGACGGCGAGGAAGTTGACATTTCCGCTTGGATAAAGTAATATTTTTGAAAAGGATTGATATAAATGGCAGAACGCTATGACTTTGCCTCGATCGAAAAAAAGTGGCAGAAATACTGGGAGGAGAATGAGTGCTTCAAGACAGATGTATGGGACTTCTCCAAACCGAAATATTATGTTCTCGATATGTTCCCGTACCCCTCGGGCGTTGGTCTTCATGCAGGACACCCCGAAGGCTATACCGCAACTGATATCGTTTCCCGTATGAAAAGAATGCAGGGCTACAACGTTCTTCACCCAATGGGATACGACTCATTCGGTCTTCCGGCAGAGCAGTATGCCGTAACAACGGGCAATCACCCGAACGGCTTTACGCAGGAAAATATAAAAACATTCTCAAAGCAGCTCAAAGAGCTTGGCTTTGACTATGACTGGTCAAAAATGATCGCGACCTCCGATCCGAAATTCTATAAATGGACACAGTGGATCTTCAAGCAGCTCTACCTTGACGGCTATGCAAAGTATGTCGATATGCCCGTAAACTGGTGCGAGGAGCTTGGAACGGTGCTTTCCAACGATGAGGTCATTGACGGAAAGTCCGAGCGAGGAGGCTATCCCGTTGTCAGAAAAAATATGAAGCAGTGGGTAATAGATCAGCCTGCCTTTGCCGAAAAGCTTCTGGAGGGTCTTGATGAGATCGACTGGCCCGAATCCACAAAATCGATGCAGCGCAACTGGATAGGCAAGTCCACAGGCGTTGAGGTAAAGTTCGATATCGTAGGCGGCGGAGAATTCAGCATCTATACCACCTGTATCGAAACCATCTACGGCATCACATTTATGGTGCTTGCCCCCGACGGAGATATCGTCAAGTTGCTTATGCCCCGCATCACCAATAAGGACGAGGTTCAGGCTTATATCGATGAAACGCTCAAAAAGAACGATATGGATCGTACCGAGCTCAATAAGACCAAGTCGGGCTGCGAGCTTAAGGGCGTTACCTGCATCAACCCCGTGAACGGCAAGGAAGTCAGAATGTTCATCGGCGACTTCGTTCTTGCAAGCTACGGCACGGGTGCAGTTATGGCTGTTCCGTCACACGACCAGCGTGACTTTGAATATGCTGTCGCACACAATATCGATATGATACAGGTCATCGACGGCGATGAAAAGCTCGGTCATGTCGATGTTTCCGAAAAAGCCTTTGAAAAGGGCGACTATCTCGGCAAGGGCTATAAGCTCATAAACTCCGAGGAATTTACCGGTCTTACCGTTGAGGAAGCAAAGGAAGCCATCACCTGCAAGCTTGAAAAAATGGGCGTTGCAAAGCGCACGACAAATTATCATTTCAGAGAATGGATATTCGCACGTCAGCGTTACTGGGGCGAGCCTGTTCCCGTCGTTCATACCGAGGACGGCAAGATACATGTCCTTGACGATGAGGAGCTTCCGCTCATTCTCCCCGAGCTTGAGGATTATAAGGGCAAGAACGGCAAAGCACCTCTTGAAAATGCTGTCGAGTGGAAAAAATATGATAAGAACGGCATAAAGGGTACAAGAGAGACCTCCACAATGCCCGGTTCGGCAGGTTCAAGCTGGTACTATTTCAGATATATCGATCCCAATAACGATAAAGAGTTTGCGGATCAGGAGCTTCTGAAGCACTGGATGCCCGTTGACCTCTATATCGGCGGACCCGAACACGCAGTCGGTCATCTTATGTATTCCCGTATCTGGAACAGATATCTTTACGATAAGGGACTTGCACCGACAAAGGAGCCATTTAAAAAGCTCGTACATCAGGGTATGATCCTCGGCGAAAACGGTATCAAAATGGGTAAGAGATTCCCCGAATTTGTCGTTAACCCGAGCGATATCGTAAGAGATTACGGCGCAGATACACTCCGTCTTTATGAAATGTTCATGGGACCGCTCGAAGTATCCAAGCCGTGGAGCAGCGCAGGTGTCGAGGGCGCAAAGAAGTTCATCACAAGAGTATGGAATTTCTTCACCGAGCCTGCAAACCTCACCGATGACAATGACGGCGCTCTCACAAGAGTTTACCACCAGACCGTCAAAAAGGTCACCGATGACTTCGAGGCACTCGCCTTCAATACCGCTATCAGCCAGCTCATGATATTTATGAATGCCGCATATAAGGCAGGAAAATGCCCCAAGGAGTACGCAGAGGGAGTTATAAAGCTTCTTTCTCCCGTAACTCCGCACGTCTGCGAGGAAATGTGGAGCAGGCTCGGTCACGATAAGACCATTGCCTACGAAGCATGGCCGACCTATGACGAAAAGGAACTCGAAGTAGATACCATCGAGATCGCAGTCCAGATCAACGGCAAGCTCAGGGGCAAGATAACAGTAGGTGTTGACGAGGAGCAGGACTCCGCTCTTGCAAAGGCTAAGGAACAGCCCGAGGTCAAGGCTTTCCTCGACGGTAAGAACATCGTCAAGGAGATCTACGTCAAGGGCAGGATAGTAAATATCGTTGCAAAGTAAGCATATTAGCTCATTGTTTACAAAAAATCACGTCAAATTTGTGCAGAATTTTTCGGATAACCCTTGACAATTCGGGATTTATATTGTATAATAATGTAGTTATATCTTATATCATCCTCTGCCTGTGTGGCAAAGGGAGGGAATAAAATTGGCAGAAATTCGTGTTGGTAAGAACGAATCCTTGGAAACTGCTCTTAAGCGTTTTAAGAGAAGCTGTGCTAAGGACGGCGTTATCGCTGAAGTTCGTAAAAGAGAACACTATGAGAAGCCTTCGGTAAAGCGTAAGAAGAAGTCCGAAGCTGCTCGTAAGCGTAAATATTAATAATTTATCGCTTTAGTCAAGAACGGCGGCAGGGTCAAACTGTCGCCGTTCTTATTTTGTATACAAATATTTAATCGGAATGTGTACAAAAAATCAAGCAAAATCTCGTAGCTGTTAAAAACAGGTTTAAATGGATTTTGCGCCGATTTTTTGTCTACACATTCATTAGAGATCAGTATTAGGAGAAAGAAGAAATGCTGTTCAGACCGACCAAAGCATATAAAAGCATATTGGATATACCGCCGCAGACGCTGACGGAAATGGGCATCAAAGCGGTGATACTTGACGTTGACAATACGCTCACAACGCATAACAATCCCACGCCGATAGAGGGCATAGACGAATGGCTCGCCGCCGTGAAAGGCGAGGGGATAAGGCTCATCATCGTGTCGAACAACCACCCTCCGAGGGTCGCACCGTTTGCCGAAAGACTGGGACTTGACTTTGTTCCCGAGGGCAGAAAGCCGCTCCCGAAGGGAATGAAGGAAGCGATGAGGCGGCTCGGCGTGAAACGAAAAGAGACCTGCGCAATAGGCGATCAGATCTTCACGGATATCCTCGGCGCAAACCTCTCGGGGATAAGGTCGATATTCGTTCAGCCGATAGAATTTGAAACAAGCTTCTGGTTCAGGGTAAAGAGGACGCTCGAAACGCCGTTCCGACCGAGACGATTTGAAAGTTAAGTGGTATTTATTTGCTTGGCTTGGTGTGGCTACTGCTGTTCATACTGTGTTGAAGTATTTGTTCATGCGGCGTTGAAGTATTTGTTCATACTGCGTTGAAGCCAAGATCCGCTCACTGCGTTCGTGGATTTTGGTTTCAAGGATAGTTTGTTTAAGAAAACAGAATGGCGCAATTCACATTTTTTAGGTTTACGGAACTGTGTTTATCATAGTTCGTTTTACCTTTTTTGTGTGAATTGCGCCTTTTTTATTTGTTACTGATTACGCTATTGCAACTGACGTTGCGCTGTTAGTTTAGGGGATTTCGCTCTCTGCGGAGAGCGACAATGGGGCTCCTCGCCCCCTTGACCCCTCGCAAGCTGTGCTCAGCGTGCTAAGTTTAGCATGACCAGCTATTTGGCTTCGCGTCACTCAATAATGCTGTACTGCAAGTCCTTCCACAAAAGCTCGCAGCCTTCGGTGATATCCTCGGGCAGGAGAGCCATTGCTACGGTTATCTCGTCATTGCTGCCGTCGTCTGTTCTGTAAAGGTGTGCATAGTCGCCGTCGATCATGCCGACCCTATAACGGTACTCCATCTGTCAGCCCTCCACAACGACATAGTTGTCAGCTGCATTTTCCTTCGTCGCATACTCGGTGACGTTCAGCACCTTCACTTTGAGCGGCTTCTGTCCCATATTTATTTCGATTATGTCGCCGACCTTTACGTCGTAGGAGGCACGGGCTGCCTTTCCGTTCACAACGATCTTATCGGCGTCACAGGCTTCATTTGCGACCGTTCTGCGCTTTATAAGCCTTGTTACTTTCAGATATTTGTCAAGTCTCATAGCTGTTCCTCCTTTAATGCAAAAGGCAGCCGCCCCACAAGAGCAGCTGCCGAAAAGTACAGATAACAAATTCCCTGAGTTCGGAACAATTACTTGTTTACAACGTCCTTGAGAGCCTTGCCTGCCTTGAATGCAGGAGCCTTCTTTGCAGGGATCTGGATCTTTTCCTTAGTTCTGGGGTTGATAGCTTCCTTAGCGTCTCTCTGACGAACCTCAAATGTACCGAAGCCAACGATCTGAACCTTGTCGCCGGAAACGAGTGCGTCTGTGATGGAAGAGATCACTGCATTGAGAGCCTTCTCGGAATCCTTCTTAGAAAATTCTGCCTTTTCAGCAATAGCATTGATTAAATCTGCCTTTGTCATAACATTATACCTCCATAAATTTTTGTGGCGATCACGCCATTATTATTGTTTTTTAGCCCTCCGCCAATAAGCGTCAAGCTCATCTATGTTCAGGGTGCGCATATCCGCCCCGTCACATCTTACCAGTTCCTCGGTCTTTGCAAATCGGTCAACGAATTTGTCCGAGGATTTCGTGAGTGCTTCCTCCGCATCGATCTTAAGCAGTCTTGAAACATTTACCGCCGAGAAAAGGACATCGCCCATCTCCTCATCGATATTTGTTCCGTCTGCGATCGCAGCCTTAAGCTCTGCTATCTCGCCTTCAAGCGCATCAATAGCTTCGTTAACGCCTGCAAAGTCCATGCCTGCACGTTTTGCCCTTGTGCCGAGCTTCTGCGCCCTCATAAGAGCGGGGAGCGTGCTGCAAACGCTTCTGAGCGTGTCTGTGTAGGTCTCCTGACCCTTTGTTTCCTGCTTGATATCGTTCCAGTTGGAAAGCACCTCCGTGCTGTCCTTGACCTTAACGGTGCCGAAAACGTGAGGGTGACGGATAACGAGCTTCTGACATACCTCGTTCACAACGTCATCAAAGTCAAAGCTGCCCTTTTCCTCCTCGATCCTCGAGTGGAAAACGACCTGCAGAAGAACATCGCCAAGCTCTTCACGGAGCAGCTCCGTATCTTCAAGATCGATAGCTTCAACAGCCTCGTAGACCTCCTCAATGAAGTCCTTGCGGATAGAATGGTGATCCTGCTCCTTGTCCCATGGACAGCCGTTTTCGGAGCGGAGTATCGCCATAATGTTCAGCATATCGCCGATATCATATTTTTCCTTGAATTCAAAATCCATATCTCCCGATATCCTTTCAAAACCGCAGTTCGGCGTTTCTTCAGTCACATATAATATATTAACCTATTATTATGATTTTTTCAAGAGTTTTTTTAAATTTCTTCAGCAAATCAGCATTTTTAACGTAGTTTTGGTCAAAATCCCTGTTAAATGTGTGCTTATTATGTAAAATATTGCCCCGATCGGCACGGAAATAAACAGCGTGAGCGGAGTTTCCCATAGGTTTTGCAGAAAATTCTGCGATAGCACCGCCGCCAGAGCGCATAATATTCCGCAGAAAAAAAGCTTTGCCAGCAGTGAAAAAAAACTCCCGAGCGGTATTCCCGAAAGCCCCGAGACCGCCTTTACGGACAGCAGCATTATCAGCAGATAGCATATATCGGTCGAAACAGCCGCCCCTGCCGCATTGACCTCGGGAATGGGGATAAGCGCAAGGTTGAGTATAAGCTTCACCCCGACCCCGACAGCCATTATCTTTACGGGAATATCCCCCTTTCCTGCCGCCTGAAGCACAGCGAAAAGCACCGACGAGACCGACAGGAATATCACACCAAACCCAAGCAGGCGCAGCGAGGGCGCAGCCGTGAACGCTTCAAGCCGCCGTGAGGGGAACAGCAGCGTCAGTATCTGCGGCGCAAGTGCAGATATCCCAAGCCCCGCAGGAACGGCAATGAACCCGGCAGTGAAAAAAACACGCATCACAGCCTGCTCTATCAGCGTTTTGTCCCTCTTTGCAAAGCCCTCCGCCACAAAAGGCACAGCTCCCTTGCCAAACATATTCGTGAATGACGGGATAAGGTTGAAAACCGTCACCGCAAGCCCAGAAAAACAGCCGAAAATGAAGTTCGGCATAGCCTCGGGCGAAATTCCGCTTAGCATCGATGAGAAAAACTGCGGCTTTGCTTCCACCGCCCTCTTTAAACAGGAAATTATCGTCGCAAGATCGATGAGCGACGTCAGATTGGTTATCAGCGAGCCTAAAGCAACGGGCAGCATTATCATCGTAAGCTCACGGGCAGTCGGGAGCGTCGGCGCAGAGCGAAGCTTCTCCTCCCTCACAAAAGCATTGCGCAGAACCATGTATAAAAGCCCGGCCGCCGAGGAAACAGTCACCCCAAGGACTGCCGCAGCCGCCGCCAAAGGCATCACAAGCTCATCAGCCGAAGCCGCCTGTATCGCCCCGAACGGCAAAATGCGCTTGATAAGAGCCTCTGCCGAAACGAAAAACGAGCGGGGAGCGTTAAGTACAGCATAGCAAAGCGCAAGCCCCGATAAAAGCTTCACAGCAGCCTCTATGACCTGCGAAACGGCAGTGGGGTACATATTCCGCCGCCCCTCCGCACAGCCTCGGAAAACCGCCGTAACGCAGCTGAAAAGTATGGACGGCGCAATAGCCGCAACAGCAATGACCGATAATGGGCTTCTGCTCATATAAGCGCAGAAAGGGTATGCAAGCAAAAGCGTCAGCAGGGTAAAAGCAGCACCGCATAAAGCACAAAGCGCAAGAGCCGTGCTCCGAACATTCGCAGCACCACCCTCGTCCGAACGAGCCAAGCGTTCAGCCGTGAGCTTCGCCGCCGCAATGGGCAAACCCGTAACGGAAACAGCATAAACCGTCATAAAAATGCCGTAAGCCGCAGAGAAATACCCCATACCCTCACCGCCGAGAAGATTGGCAAGAGGAATTCGGAAAACAGCTCCGATGACCTTGGAGACCGCAGCCGAAGCAATAAGAATGAGCGAGCCGCCCAGAAAGCCCTGTCTGTGTGATTTTTTCATAGCAAGTCCTTTCATTTGTTTTTGTATAAATATATGCAGCTATGAAAAATACAATGACAAAATAAATTCGGAATTCGGAATGCGGAATTCGGAATTATTGCATAGCTCAAATTTGTATGAGAACTGCGAAGCCAACCGGCTGGTCAAGCTGAGCACAGCTTGCGGGGGGTCAAGGGGGCGAGAAGCCCCTTGTCGCTCTCCGCAGAGAGCGAAACTCCCTAAACTAACAGCAAAATGTCAGTTGCAATAGCGTAATCAGTAACAGTTAAAAAGGCGCAATTCACATCAAAAAGGTAAAACGAACTATGAGAAATCAAGTTCGTAAAACCAAAAATGTGAATTGCGCCATACTATTTTCCTAAAATAAACTATCCTTGAAGCAAAAATCCACGAACGAAGTGAGCGGATTTGAAGCTTCAACGCTCTATGAATGGTAAACCGCAGTATGAACAGCGGTGGAGTATGTCAGTAAACACAACAAATTTCGTCAGTGGCGGATTCAATATCCGACCCTGCATTAAAATATCTTTTTGCCGCTCATATCCCACTTCACCGCCGTTCAAACGTTGTCGGCATAAAATGCTTATCGCTTTCGCTCTGCGCATTTTATGCCGAGGATAGTTTTTTTGAAGAAAACAGAATGGCGCAATTCACATTTTTAGGTTTTACGAACTTTGTTTATCATAGCCCGTTTTACCATTATTCGTGTGAATTGCGCCTTTTTTAGCTGTTAGATATTGTTCTATTGCGGCAATGTCTTGACTGTCAGTTTAGGGAGTTTCGCTCTCTGCGGAGAGCGACAAGGTGGCTCTGCCCCCTTGACCCCTGCCACCCTTTGAAAAGCGTGGACGTAAACTTTAGTTTTGCTTCGCAACGCCCGACAAATGTTAGCTATGCAAATAATTCCGAATTCCGCATTCCGAATTCCGAATTTTACTTCACTCTCTGTTCTCAAACTCAATATATTCCTGCTTGTCGTGAACAGCCTTATATGCAGGACGAATGATCTTGCTTGCGTTTACAAGCTCCTCCATACGGTGCGCAGACCAGCCCGAAATTCTTGCGATCGCAAAGAGCGGCGTGTAAAGCTCTCTCGGAAGATCAAGCATTGTATACGCAAATCCGCTGTAAAAATCGACATTCGCCGATACACCCTTGTATATCTTTCTCTCATCTGCAATGACCTGCGGAGCAAGACGCTCGATAGAATTGTAAAGCTTGAACTCCTTCTCCCTGCCCTTTGCCTTGGAGAGCTTTTCTACCGCCTGACGGAGAAGGTTCGCTCTCGGGTCGGAGATGGAATAAACTGCGTGACCCATACCATAGATAAGTCCCGAGCGGTCAAAGCCCTCCTTGTGGAGCAGCTTTACAAGGTAATTTCTTATTTCGTCCTCGTCCTCCCAGTCGCTGATGTGGTTCTTCATATCGTCAAACATCATCGATACCTTGATGTTTGCGCCGCCGTGCTTAGGTCCTTTAAGTGAAGCAAGCGCAGCGGAAATTGCGGAATAAGTGTCCGTTCCCGACGAGGTAACAACGTGCGTGGTAAAGGTGGAGTTGTTTCCGCCGCCGTGTTCAGCGTGAAGTACGAGCGCAAGGTCAAGTATCGATGCTTCAAGCTCGGTGAAGCTGCTGTCGGGACGGAGCATGTGAAGGATATTTTCCGCCGTCGAATACTCCGCAACAGGCTGATGGATAAAGAAGCTTCCGCCATCAATGTAGTAATTCTTTGCATGATAGCTGTAAACCGTGATAAGCGGCAGGAGCGAGATAAGCTCAAGCGACTGGCGCATAACGTTCGGCAGCGAAAGGTCGTTCGGCGAATCATCGTAGGAATAGAGCGTGAGTATTCCTCGTGAAATGCCGTTCATAATATCCTCGCTCGGGGATTTCATAATGATATCACGGACAAAGGTAGTCGGCAGCTTGCGGTAGTCGGCAAGAATGCGCTTGAATTTGTCAAGCTGCTGCTCGTTCGGAAGCTCGCCGAGGAGAAGCAGATAGGTGATCTCCTCAAAACCGAAGCGGCGTTTGCCGATAAAGCCGTTTACAAGGTCGTTTATGTTGTATCCTCTGTAATAAAGCTCGCCTTCGCAGGGAACGCTTTTTCCGTCGACGGTCTTTGAGGAAATGATCTCGGAAATTTCGGTAAGTCCTGCAAGAACTCCTTTGCCGTTGATATCGCGGAGTCCTCGTTTAACATCGTATTTCGTATAAAGCTCAGGGTCAATGTTTCCGTTCTTTTTGCAAATTTCGGTGAGTTCGATAATGTCGGGAGTGACCCTTGCGAAGTTGTAGTTTGAAGCCATTAAAGCATCTGTCCTTTCGTAAATATTTCTCTTATTATGATTTATGATAAAATTTTAACATATTTTTTGAATATTTGCAAGCAAAGTGACGTAATTTTCACCATATTATCAGAAATGCATTTACAAAAGCAAAGAAACTGCAAAAATTTATCCAAAAAGCCAAAAACCGCAAACCGCCGCCGCAAGAGCAAGCTGACAGACGATCATGAGCGGAATTCCCACCATAAAACGCTTCTGTTTTGTCTTGTGCCGAAACTTTTTCATGCCGATAAGCATCCCGACCGAGCCGCCGATCAGCGAAATAAAGAACAGCGTCGGCTCGGGAATGCGCCGCCTGCCTTTTTCGGCTCTCCTCTTGTCGGAAAATGCCGCCGCAAAGCCTGCAATGTTTATTATAAGAAAATATGCCGCAATGACCGCTGCGGTCGGATGCTGCCCTAAAATATCCATAAATTCTCCTGTAAAAAAATCTTCGCAAAGGCATTTTTTCACCTTTGCGAAGATAAAATTTCATTTAAGTGAACCGCTTATTACTTGTTTTCATCATCATCTGTGGGTTCAAAGATGACCTCATCCTCTGCCATGTCAGCATTCGGTTCAGTCTTAGCGACCTCTGCTTCCTCAGATGTTTCTTCCGCAGCCTTAGCTTCACCGTCAGCATTTTCATCAAGACTGCCGATATTGTCAAAGTCAAGCTCGCTGTCAACAGCGGTCGTCTCATCCGGATCAAAAACAGGTATATCAAGCTCGGACGGAGCATTTTCCGAAGCCGTTTCAGCGGTTTCTTCGGGAACTGCACTTTCGTCAAAGTCTATCTTAAAGAAGTCGATCATATCACGGAGAACTTCAGCCTGCTCGGACATATCACTCGCAGTGGCAGAGCTTTGCTCGGCGGTCGATGTCGTGTTGTCGATAACGGCTGTAACGCTGTTTACACTGTTGTATATCTCGGAGATAAGGCTGTTCTGCTGTTCTGCATTTTCCGCAATGCTCTTGACCTTTTCGTTGATCTCGGAAGCACCGAGTACGATCTTGTCAAGTGACTCAGCGGTCGTCTTGGCAATAGCCGTTCCCCGCTTGACGTTGCGCAGCGAATCCTCGATAAGCTCGGAGGTCTGTTTAGCTGCGTCTGCACTCATATTTGCAAGGTTGCGGACTTCATCGGCAACAACTGCGAAGCCAAGTCCTGCATCGCCCGCTCTTGCAGCTTCGACAGCCGCATTGAGGGCAAGTATATTCGTCTGGAATGCGATATCATCGATAACACGGATAATATCGGAGATCTGTGCGGAGGACTTGGAGATATCATCCATCGAACCCAGCATCTTCGTCATTTCATGGTTGCAGGAGTCGATCTGCTCCCTGATATCGGCAGCAAGGACTTCCGTATCCGAAGCGGATTTGACGGAATCGGAGATATGTCCGACGATGTTTTCCATACGGTTCGATACTTCGCTGACAGCTTCGGACTGACGTGCCGCACCGTCGCTGAGAAGCTGCGAACCCGATGCCACCTGCGAAGCACCGATCGTAACAGTATTAGCCGATTCGCTGATCCTGCCGAAGGTCTTTCTGAGCTGTGAAAGGATAGCGTTGAAGCTCTCCTTGATCTGGACGAAATCTCCCCGGAATTCGCCGTCCATCTCGAATGCAAGGTTTCCCTCGGCGATCTTGCCGAGAGCCTCGGAGATCTGTTCAATGTATGTGCGGAGCGAAGCGACCGTCGCCGCAAGCGATTCGGAGAGAACTCCGACCTCGTTCTTCTGCTTGATAACGGGTGTATCGGCGGAAAGGTCACCGTCCGAAAGTGCTTTAAGTCTTGCTGTAACGCCGATGATCGGATTTACAACGCCATTCATGATAATGAACGTGCAGATAAATGCTGCTATAACGAGAACAACGGAGAACACAACGATTATCGTCGTAGTTGTTTTGAGTGTACCGTCAAAGTCGGATTCGGGACCGACAAGGATAAGCGACCAGTTGCTGCCATCGATAGGCGCATACGCAACACGGCTCTTCACGCCGTTGACAACTATGCTCTCGCTGCCCGATTCACCGCTCATTGCGAGTGTCTGTATCTCTGCGATAGCGGCATAGCTGCTGTCGGTTTCCGCAAGGGCATTGTGGTTCACTGCATTGACAACGTTATTGATGTCGTTTGAAGCGATCATCGTGCCCTCGGAATTGATTATGTAGGCTGTGGAATTTTCACTGAACTGAACGGAATTTACGATATCGGAAAGTATCTGTGCATCATAGTAGGCAACGAGAACATAGCTTGTAACGCTTGATGATCCCGATACGGCAATGATGAATTCCGAACCGCTGCCGTCCTCATAGGGGATAGGCTCAGTGATGGCTATGCCCTTTGACTTTGCCGTCTGATAAACCTCAAGGTCTTTGAGTGCCTCTGCATTTTCTGCATTGAATCTGTCCGAACCAATGAAAAAATCACCCATTTTGAACATTGCGAAATCCTTTACATTGAGCTTATACTCATTGAACATATATTTGAGATAGGACGAAGCTCCCTTTGAAGCGCCGATATTGTCGCTGCAAAGTGTCTTTTGGAAAGCCGTGTCGGTCTTGGTTTTGAGCATGGAGATCTTAACGCTTACGTCCGATGCCGCCTCTGTTGTGATAGGTGTTATCATCTGATTAACGGTCGATTTTACGCCTGTTGAAAGTGAAAAATAGTTGACGAACGCAAGCAGCAGAACAACAACGAGCGACATTATGCATACGAAGATAATGAGCTTTGTCTTGATGCTGTTCCGATTGAGCTTGAAATAGCTGATATCAAACTTTTTCCTGACTTTTATATCTGATGTTTTGCTTTTTTTCTGTAAATTTAACTTTGCCATACCAAAACCCTCCCCATGGGGTGTACATTCTTTGCTTTAATTGTACCACTTTATAACTCTCAATATATCAAATTTCTGTGAATTTTTACAATATACAGAAAAAATGCAGGGAATTTTTATGTAATTTGCTTTAATGCAACAAAGTAAAAGAGCCGAACAGCCGCAAAAAAGCCGTCCGACTCTCTTAATTTAGCAGAAATCCGTTGAAAAAATATTATACCGCAGACCTGTGTATCTTACCCGAGACCCGCTTGTAGATGACCTGTAAAGCAGGGAGTGCCAATGCGCAGAGAATGCAGTAAACAACAGCCTGTACCGAAATAGCACCAAGCCTGATGAAGAACTGCGCCTTTGTGTTGGACATAAAGCCTGCCGACATAAGTATCGCCGTGTTCAGCAGCAGATTTATCACAAATGAATCGATGAGCCTTGCGACAACAGCCATTACAGCAAGCTTCGTTCCCTCTTTTTTGTAAAGGCAAAAGCCGTAAACAAGACCTTCGAGCGCAGCCGTGACAGTGAGCAGCGGAAACGGTGCCTGACCGCTCACAAGACAGCCGATGAGATCGCCCGCAACAGCCGCAAGCAGCGCAGGAACAGGTCCGAAGAACATTCCGACAGCAGCGAGCGCAAAGAACGCAACGTTGATCTTAAGGAACACACCGACCTTGAATGAACACATATCGAGAATGATGAACAGCGCCGTCATAAGTCCTGCCACAGCAAGACATTTGACGCTTTTCAGCTCCTTTGCAGAGCCTGTGAAAACAGAAAAAAAGCCTTTCATTATAACCTCCTTGAAAAAAATGCTGTGAGTGCATATCGGGAGGAATGAAAAGCTCCTGTTATGCATTTCAGCGGGATGCAAGAACTGAACCGCAAGCAATGGATGCTTTTCGTTCCAACGGCAACTCCCCGTCCGTCGGACACTTGTACGCTCAGTTCTCTACTCTGTAAATGCGTATTTCTGCTATAAAAGGTTGATATATACTATCAACATATAATATTGTATCACGACCAAGCGAAAAAGTCAAGGCAATAATTTAAAAAATTCGGAATGCGGAATGCGGAATGCGGAATTATTTGCATAGTCCAAATTTGTATGAGAACCGCGAAGTCAAATAGCTGGTCGAGCTGAGCACAGCTCGTCAGGTGTCCAGAGGGCGGAAGCCCTTTGGTCGCTCTCCGCAGAGAGCGAAACTCCCTAAACTTTAGCTAATGCTTTGCTACAATAGAAAAATTACTTACAGCTAAAAAGACGCAATTCACATCAAAAAAGGCAAAACGAATATGAGAAATCAGTTTCGTAAAACCTAAAAATGTGAATTGCGCCATACTATTTTCCTCAAAAATCTATCCTTGAAGCGAAAATCTGCGAACGCAAGTGAGTGGATTTGAAGCTTCAACGCTGTATGAATGGCGGTGGGATATCTGACAGATGGTCTGTTTTCTTGGGGCAGTATATGTTTTATCCCGTTGTGCGTGCAAACGGTCGGATATGGAATCCGACCCTACGGATTTTTTATTCCGTTCATATCCCACCGCCGCTCAAACGATGTCGGCAAGAAATGCTTATCGCTTTCGCTCTGCGCATTTCACGCCGAGGATAGTTTGTTTAAAGAAAAAAATGGCGCAATTCACATTATTGGTTTTACGAACTTTATTTCTCATAGTTCGTTTAACCTTTTTGTGTGAATTGCGCTTTTTTAACTGTTACTAATTTTTCTATTACGGCAATGCATTGACTGTTAGTTTAGGGAATTTCGCTCTCTGCGGAGAGCGACCAAAGGGCTTCCGCCCTCTGGACACCTGACGAGCTGTGCTCAGCTCGACCAGCTATTTGGCTTCGCATCACTGAACAAATGTCAGTTCTGCAAATAATTCCGCATTCCGAATTCCGAATTCCGCATTAAAACTCAACGCCCTGTTCTTCCGCAGCCTTTGCAGCCTTCATCATGATCGCACATTCAAGACGCTTCTTTTCGATCTCGCAGGAGATCTTGTGCGCCTGATGAATGTCGCCGTTGTAGATGAAGTTGTTCGCATTGCATCCGCCGCTGCAGTAGAATCTTGCCCAGCATTTCTTGCAGTCCTCTTTGGAATAGATGTGCGCACCTGCAAATTCCTTTTTCAGCTCTTCGTTGAAAGTACCCTCGTTGATATTGCCCATTTTCATATCCTCAACGCCGACGAACTGGTGGCAGGGGTAAATGTCGCCCTCGGGAGTGACAGCCACATACTCGTTGCCGCTGCTGCAGCCTCTCAGACGCTTGATGGCGCAAGGTCCTTGGTCAAGGTCAAGCATAAAGTGGAAGAAGTTGAAGTGCCTGCCCTGCTTGTCGTTGATAAGGAGCATCTGCGCAAGCTTTTCATACTCGGAGAAAACTCTCGGGAGGTCGCTCTGAGTGATAGAGTAAGGCTCTTTCGGGTCGCTTACGCACGGCTCAACGGAGATCTGATCGAAGCCCTCGTTGAAAAGGCTGTAAACGTCGTTCGAGAAGTCGAGGTTATACTTTGTGAAAGTACCTCTGACATAGTAATTCTGATGATTTCTCTTTTCAACAAGCTCTTTGTACTTCGGCATAAAGCGGTCGTAGCTGCCCGTGCCGTCGATACGCTTTCTCATACGGTCATTGACTTCCTTTCGTCCGTCAACGGAGAGAACAACGTTGCTCATTTCCTTGTTGATAAAGTCGATCTTGTCCTCATCGAGGAGCATACCGTTTGTTGTAACGGTGAAGCGGAAGTTCTTGTTGTATTCCTTTTCCTTGGAGCGGCCGTATTCAACAAGCTGCTTTACAACGTTCCAGTTCATGAGCGGTTCGCCGCCGAAAAAGTCAACTTCGAGGTTCTCTCTGCCGACCGACTTTTCAAGCAGGAAGTCGAGCGCCTTTTTGCCCGTTTCAAGATCCATGTGCATTCTGCAGCCCGTGCCGTAGTCGCCCTGCGAAGCAAAGCAGTATTCGCAGCGGAGGTTGCAGTCCTGTTCAACGAGCAGGCACATTGCTTTTATCGGAGCGGGAACGGAATATTTAGCGAATTTCTCGTATGTATCATCGGAGAAAAGCACTTCGTTCTTATAAAGCTCAACGACCTCCTGATAGCATGTCTCAATATCCTCGGGGGAGTAGAATCGCGAAAGCTTTTCCTTGACTCTTTCGGGACACTTATCCTCGAAAGGAGGCTCAACGTTGTCGAGCATATCGTAAGTAAGCTCGTCCACAAGATGAACGCCGCCGCTGTTTACGTCAAGAACTATATTGTATCCGTTAAGCTTGTATTTATGAATCATAAGATCTTACCTTTCAACAAAACAGTGGGAAGTTTTTATAAAAAATAAAACCCGGCAGACAGCCGGATTTATGCGAGGACGGCAAAGATAAGCCGCCCCGCAGCAATTCAGCCGATCACCGGATCACTTTTCGCACTTCTGGTTAGCAACTGTGCAAGAAGTCTTGCAAGCAGACTGACAGGAAGCCTGGCACTTGCCGCAGCCGCCCTTTTCTGCTGTTTTCTTAAGGTTAGCCGCATTGATGGTCTTGATGTGCTTCATAACAAAATCCTCCACTAAAAAATTATTTATTACATTATAACATATATCTTTTCAAATTTCAATAGGCAGTTTAACGAAATTTTTTCTTCGAGTTTACTCCAAGCATACCTCCTGCAGCCGAACAGGCAGCGATAGCAAGTATCTTCGATATAAAGCCGCCGAACGAAAAGCTCCCCGCAAAGATGATGCCGAGCAGAAATATCACCGCAAAAGCAATGCCTCCGCAGCAAAGCCCCGAGAGCAAACCCTTCCGCCCACGCTGCTTAGCTGCCGTAAAAGCCGCCGCAAAACAGCCTGCCGCAAGCGATATCTGCGCCATAACGGACATCAGCCCGTCCGAGAGATCGACCTTTACTGCAATTTCACCAAAAATAAAAAGGCATACCGAAAGCGCACCGATGCCCGAAAGCACCGCCGTTACGACCGTCCGTATGACCTCGCTTTTGTGTCTCTGCTCCGTACTTTTCCGCATAAGAAAAAACCTCCGCCCTGCGCATTTTGTAAAAATATATGCGCAGAACGAAGGCTGTATGCGTGTTTATTCGGACTTGTCAGCCTTTTCAGCTTCCTTGTCCTTCTTGTCCTTCTTAGGCTTGAAGGATTCCTTGACAGTTTCTTCGGAAGCATCGTGAACAGTGTTGTTCTCGGAGATAGCCCAGAGCTTTACACGGATCTTGCTGCGGTCGCCGCCTGTTTCGATAACGCAGGTGTCCTCAGTCTTGCGGACGATGATGCCGACGATGCCGCCGATAGTCGTAACTTCGTCACCGATCTGAAGATTGTCACGGAGCTGCTTTGCTTCCTTTTCCTTTTTCTTCTGCGGTCTGATAAGGAAGAAGTAGAAAACGACGATAAGAAGACCGAATGAGAAAAGCATCGAGATAGTGCTTGCCTTTGTATCCATACCTGCTGCCGTTGTTGCTGCGGTTTCTGTCGCAAAAGCAATGAGTGAATTTGTAAACATAGATCTTTAAACCTCCAAAATTGATAAGGGGACAGTTGCTTCGTCCCTGAATCCCGCTATAAATTCAATATTTACCATTATAGCATTTTTTAAACCCGATTGCAAGCATTTTATAGAAAATTGATAATTTATAATGGATAGTTAATAATTACTGAAAAAAATACAAACTTGGAAAAACAAGCAAACGTTTTCATTGTAAACCGAAATTTTGTACATTTCGTTATATCACCGTATAAACAGATCGGGATCGCAACTATACTATTTATATAGGAATATTTCCGAAGAAAATGTCCGAAGGCTGATGTCCGAAAGCGGATAACGCACGATTCGGGGCGAACAGTACCTTTCCTTTGAATTGTCAACTCTTGTTTATTTTGTCATATATCATTGAAAAAGAGGGTAAAAATAGCTAAAAAGTCTTAAACGATTAAGCCAACTTTACCAAAAAAATCAACGAAAGAGATAAAAAGCGGAATTTTACTTGACAAAGTGAATCAAAATGTTTAGAATTATGATAGTTAGGTGAAATATTTTTGAACTATATTTTCCTGACCCCATATTTTATTCTGATTTTATCCCAATGCAGGCTTTTCGGAGGTTGAATTGAATTGATCCGCAATACTGAAGATCTCTCCGATAAAGAGCTTATAGAAGTCATCCACAGTGACGGAGGACAGCAGAGCAGGGAAAGCAAGGACGCAGCTTCAGTGATAATTTCACGTTATATGAAGCTCGTGCTGAAAAGAGCGCATACCTATTCGGACAATTGCTCCGACCTTGAAGACCTCACACAGGAAGGGCTGCTTGCACTTTGCAATGCGATCGAAAGCTTCGACTGCGAAAACGGCGCAAAATTTGCTTCATTTGCCGATACCTGCGTAACGAACCGCATAAAAACGGCAGCGCAGACCATCGCAAAGCATAAGCGGAACGATATGACCGTTATCGCCGATGAGAACGACATCGCAGACGCAGATTCCTCACCCGAGAATATCTGCCTCGAAAAAGAAAGCGGTATAAGGATAAAAAAGATGATAGGATCGGTGCTTTCGCCGCTCGAGGCAAGGGTTTTTGAGCTTTATCTTGACGGAAGAAGCTACCGTGAGATCGCAGAGATGCTCGGCATCTCGGAAAAATCGGCAGATAATGCCGTGTTCAGAATAAGAAAAAAGCTGAAAATGCTCCTCGGAAAATGAGAAGCTTTCATATATGGCCAAGTAGCTTAAAGTTCAGAGCGTTGTTCTTTCCACAAAAGGCAAAGGTGTCGGTGCAAGTCCGTCCTCAGGTCTAAAATCTATTATTTTTTTAAGCGAGGGAAATCAAAATGTACGAAGACAAGACATTAGTTTGCAAGGAATGTGGAAATGAGTTCGTATTCACAGCAGGCGAGCAGGAATTCTATGCTGAAAAGGGATTTGTAAATGAACCCCAGAGATGCAAGGCTTGCCGTGATGCAAGAAAGAACAGCACAAGAACAGAAAGAGAAATGTTTGAAGCAACATGCGCTTCCTGCGGCAAGGTTGCAAAGGTTCCTTTCAGACCGAGAGAAGACCGTCCTGTATACTGCAGCGAGTGCTTCGCAAAGATGAAGGAACAGGGCTAAGTCCTATCCGCAATGCTTTCAACGGTGAAAAACCAGCGTGTTTTTCACCGTTTTTCTTTTTTGCTTGCAATTTTGAATAAAATATGATATAATATTCCGTGAAATTTTTCATTGAAAGGTTCGATAGAAATGGATTATATCTTTTCGGATAAGGTCAGCTCACTCCAGCCGTCCGTTATCAGAGAAATTCTTAAATTCACCTCCGACCCCGAGGTCATCTCGCTCGCCGCAGGCAACCCTGCCCCCGAAGCTTTCCCCGTAAAAGAGATCGCAGGCATCACAGCAAAGCTTCTTGACGAAAACCCCATAAATGCCCTCCAGTACAGCGTTACCGAGGGTTATACACCTCTTCGTGACCGCCTTAAAGAGCGTATGAAAAAAGCCGGCTGCTTCGATGAAAATTCGGACGAGCTTATCATCACCTCAGGCGCACAGCAGGCAAACGAGCTTGCCTGCAAAGTCCTGCTCAACGAGGGCGACACGCTTTTCTGCGAAGCACCGTCATTCATCGGCAGCCTTAACGCTTTCAAGTCCTATAATGTAAATCTCGTCGGCGTTCCTATGGAAGAGGACGGAATGAAGCTTGACGCTCTCGAAGAAGCTCTCAAAACTGCCAATAAGCCGAAGCTTATCTACATTATCCCGAACTTCCAGAATCCAACGGGTCTTTGCACCTCGCTCGAAAAGAGAAAAGCTATCTATGAGCTTGCGAAGAAGTACGGCGTTATGATACTCGAGGACAACCCTTACGGCGATATCCGCTTTGCGGGTGAAAATATCCCGTCCATCAAGACTATGGATAAGGACGGCATCGTTATCTATTCGAGAACATTCTCGAAAACGCTCGCACCCGGACTTCGTGTAGGCTATGTAAGCGCACCGAAGCCTGTCATTCAGAAAATGGTAGTCTGCAAGCAGGTCTCGGACGTGCACACGAACATTATGGCACAGATGATATGCGATGAATACCTCAAAAATTATGATATGGACGCTCATCTTGAAGAAATAAGAGCTGTCTACCGCCACAAATGCGGACTTATGCTTGACGAAATAGACAAGAACTTCTCCAAGAAAATAACCGTTACAAAGCCCGAGGGCGGTCTGTTTATATGGGCAACTCTCCCCGAGGGCAGCGATATGATGGGCTTCTGCAATACTGCTGTTCAGAAGTACAAGGTCGCAGTTGTTCCCGGAACGGCTTTCCTCATTCACGAAACCGACAGGACGAGCTCGTTCCGTCTCAATTTTTCCACGCCGACCGATGAACAGCTCATAAAAGGCTGCGAAATTCTCGGAAAGCTCTCCAAAGAAATGTTTGACAAGTGATCTTATAAATAAAATAAAGGAAGTGCTATTATGCCTGAAATCGAAAAGAAAAAAGTAATCCTAAGCGGTATCCAGCCCTCGGGCGCATTCACACTCGGAAACTATGTCGGCGCTATCAAGAACTGGGCGCAGCTCCAGAACGACTACGACTGCCTCTATATGATCGCCGATATGCACGCTATCACGGTACGTCAGGACCCTGCAAAGCTCCGCAGAAACACTCTTGAAGCTTATGCGGCTATCCTTGCCTGCGGCGTTGACCCTGACCGTTCGATCGCTTTTATCCAGTCACACGTTCCCACACACGCACAGCTCAACTGGCTTCTCGCCTGCTGCACACAGTTCGGCGAGCTTTCCCGTATGACGCAGTTCAAGGACAAGTCCGCAAAGCACCCCGATGACATAAATTCGGGACTTTTCACATATCCTGTCCTTATGGCGGCCGATATCCTCGCATACAATGCAGACCTCGTTCCCGTAGGTGCAGACCAGAAGCAGCATCTTGAACTTACACGAAATGTTGCACAGCGCTTCAACCAGCGTTACGGCGAGCTTTTCAAGCTTCCCGACGGCTATATCCCTCCAAAGGGCGCAAAAATTATGTCCCTTGCAGAACCTACAAAGAAAATGTCCAAATCGGACGAAAATCAGAACGGCTGCATCTATATCCTCGATGACAAGGACACTATCATACGCAAATTCAAGCGTGCCGTTACCGACAGTGACGCAGTTGTGCGCTATGCCGAGGGAAAAGACGGCATAAACAACCTTATGACGATATATTCCGTTGTTACGGGCAAGTCCAACGAGGAGATCGAACGTGAATTTGACGGAAAGGGCTACGGTGACTTCAAGCTTGCGGTCGGTGAAGCTGTCGCAGACCATCTCGCACCCGTAAAGACCGAGTTCGACAAGCTCATCGCAGATAAAAAATATCTCGAGGAAAGCTATACAAAGGGCGCAGATGCCGCATTCAAAATTTCGAGAAAGATCGTTTCAAAGGCATATCACAAGGCAGGCTTTGTTGACAGAGCGTGATCGTCAGGCTTAAACGTTTATTTGTTCTATTTATACAAATAATATTCCGACTATGAAGTATGGTTGTTGATTTTAACGGTGATATTTCCGAAAAAATTGACAAATGTTCAAAATAAGTTCATTTTCGGCTGTCATTTATGCTTAAAAAAATATTCTAATATTGTGCAAAACAACTATTTTTTACACCAAATTATCAAAAACCATTGACATATTGAGTGTAAGGTTGTATATTAATAATCGAACAAGGGACGAAAACGTTTAAAGACTTGTTCCGAAGATTTCAGCCGAAAGGCATATACGGGAGAGTTGTTGCCGACATGGTTTCGATAAAAGACATCGCTGCTGAATGCGGTGTGTCAATAGCAACGGTCAGCAAGGCGCTGAACGATCACAGAGATGTCAGCGAAGCGACAAAAGCTCATATAAGAGAAACCGCCAAAAAAATGGGATATCTTCCCAATTATCAGGCAAGAGCATTAAAAACCAATCGTACATATAATCTCGGAGTTCTCTTTAACGAAAAAGCCAACAGCGGTCTTACACATAACTATTTCGCAGCCGTTCTTGATGCGTTCAAGAGGGTGGCGGAAAAACAGGGCTATGATATAACCTTTATAAGTCATAACATCGGCTTCAATCAGCTTACCGTCTATGAACACTGCATAAGCAGAAACGTTGACGGCGTTATGGTCGCAAATGTTGACGACTACAATGATGAGGGAGTTACACAGCTTCTCAAAAGCTCCATCCCGATCGTAACACTCGATAAAAAAACAGATAATAAGCCTGCGGTCATCTCGGATAACTTCAAAGGCGTCGAGTGTCTTGTTAAATATGTCCATAAAATGGGACATACAAAAATTGCGTATATTTACGGCGACCTGTCGGGCGTAACTTCAACGAGAGTTGAAGCGTTCCGCAAGACGATGGAAGCCTTAAATATAAATATCAGAGAAGATTATTTGCTTGGCGGATGCTACCGTGATCCCCAAAAAACGGAAGTGCTTGTGGAAAAGCTTATGAAAATGAGCGACCCACCGACGTGCATACTTTTACCCGATGATTTTTCGGCGATAGGTGCGCTGAATGCATTTGAAAAGCTCGGATTTTCCGTTCCGAATGATATCTCCGTTGCAGGGTATGACGGCATCACGCTTTCACAGGTCCTCAGTCCGAAGCTCACAACCTTCAGGCAGGATACGTACGGACTTGGGAAAGCAGCCGCAGAGCAGCTTATCTCGCTGATAAACAAGGAGCTCCCCGAAAACAGCGAACCCGTTGTTATCGAAGGCAGTCTTCTTGAAGGCGGCTCGGTCAGGGATCTGACCAAATAACACACGCTATTATATTTTTTTAAATATAATATAACTTTAAGGAGGAAAATCAAATGAAGAATTTTAAGAGAAATCTTGCTCTCCTCTCTGCATTGGCATTAGCTGGAACTATGCTCGCAGGCTGTGGAGACAACAACACAACAACAACTGACGATGCTGCAACAACAACAGCTGCTGCAGACGCTGCTGCTGATAATGGCGACGCTGCTGCTGCTGATAACGGCGATGCTGCTGCTGATACAACAACAGCTGACGCTGCATCTGCTGATGCTTCCAAGGCAGGCACAGGCGTTGCACTTTCCGACACAGAAGGAAAGGTATTCAACATCTACGCTTGGAACGAAGAATTCAAGGGCTTCTTCGAGAAGTACTACACAGTTCCTGAGGGCGTAACAGTTAACTGGGTAATCAATCCTTCCGACGGCGGCGTTTACCAGCAGAAGCTCGATGAAGCTCTCAGCGGTCAGGACGCAGCTGCAGCTGATGACAAGATCGATATGTTCCTTGCAGAAGCTGACTACATTGCTAAGTACACAAACGCTGCTGTAACAATGGACGTTACATCTATCGGTGTTAAGCCTCTCGATACAGAGTATGGTTACACAATCAGCGCTGCATCAAGCAGTGACGGCACACTCAAGGGTGTTTCCTTCCAGTGCTGTCCTTCCGGTCTTATTTACAGAAGATCTATCGCAGAAGCAGTTCTCGGTACTTCCGATCCTGCTGAAGTTCAGGAACAGCTCTCTGACTGGACTAAGTTCGATGAAGTTGCTGCTAAGGCTAAGGAAGCCGGCTACCTCATGACTCCTTCCTACGCTGAAACATACAGACCTTTCGCTAACAACATCACAACTGACTGGGTTGACGCTGACGGCAACTTCCAGGTTGACGATCAGGTTAAGGCTTGGATCAAGCAGGCTAAGAACTATGTTGACAACGGCTACACACTCACAGGTGGTGTTTGGTCTGATGAAAAGTCCGCTCAGATGGGCGCTGACGGTAAGGCAATGTGCTTCTTCGGACCGGCTTGGTACTACAACTTCTGCATGGGTCCTGCTTGGGAAGACGGAACAGGCTCTAAGGGTGACTGGGCTCTTATCGAAGGTCCTGCTGCTCACTTCTGGGGCGGTACATGGCTCCTCGCTGCAACAGGCACAGATAACCCTGAGATGGTTGCTGACGTTATGAACGCATTCACAGCTAACGAAGACATCTGCTCCAAGCTCGTATCCGAAGAGAACCAGTTCTCCAACAATACAACTGTAAACCAGAAGTTTGCTGATGATCCTACATACGGCAACGAGCTCCTCGGCGGTCAGAACGATACAGCTATCTTTGTAGAGCTTGCTAAGAACATCAAGTTCCGTTCTACACCTTATGGCCAGGTATTCAACGAAGACGTTCCGGGATGCTTCGTAGACTACTTCACAGGCAAGATCACAGAAGCTGAAGCTTGGGCTAACGTTGATAAGGTACTCGATGAAAAGTGTCCTTCCGTTGTTCACGATTGTTCCGGATTCGCTGCTGAATAAGCTAATAATTAAAACCTAAATTGTGAAATTGGGGCAGGGCTATTCCGCCTTGCCCCTTTTCATATCAAAAATCAGGTATGAGAAGAGGTCGAAGCATGAAACGTAAATCAATCAGCTATGCAAAATGGGGCTATATCTTCATCGCGCCGTTCTTCGTAGTATTCCTTGTATGTACTTTCTATCCGCTGCTTTCAACATTTTATAACAGCCTTTTTGAAAATTATTGGGACGCAGGCACATTCTCACAGGTTGGTCCTAATTTTGTCGGTCTTGATAACTTCAAAAAACTGTTTACGGCTGATACAAAGGGAAATATCGATATTCTGACTTATACGGCTAACACAATGATAATGTGGATCGCAGGTGCTATACCGCAGCTTGCTTTCTCACTTCTCCTTGCTGTTATCTTTACAAGTACAAGTCTTAATATCAAGGGACAAACATTCTTTAAAACAGTAATCTACCTTCCTAACCTCATCATGGCTGCTGCATTTGCAATGCTGTTCTTCACATTGTTCTCTAATGTAGGACCGATAAATCAGATTATTTCAGGCGGAAATTCCGATAATATTGTAGACTTCTTCAATAATGTCGGCACTTCACGAGGAATAATCGCATTTATCAACTTCCTGATGTGGTTCGGTAATACAACGATCATGCTCATGGCAGGTATCATGGGTATCGATCAGAGCTTGCTCGAAGCTGCCGCTATCGACGGCGCAACATCGGGTCAGGTATTCCGCAAGATCACTCTTCCGCTTCTTTCCCCGATCCTTGTGTATGTTGTCATCACATCTCTCATCGGTGGTTTCCAGATGTACGACGTACCTCAGGTCATCACAAGCGGACTTGGTAATCCTAACAGAAGTACAATGACTCTTATCATGTACCTCAACAGATTCCTCGGAACAACCAAGAACTATGGTATGGCAGGCGCTGTTTCCGTACTTGTATTCATTATCACAGGTATCCTCAGCTTCGCTGTTTACCGTTCTATCGTAAGCGGACGTTCCGATCCGAAACCTAAAAAGAGCAAGAGTAAGGGGGTTCTTTAATGTCAAACATTAATTTCCAGCCGGTAGGCCATGATAAGGGCAATTCGACCACAAAATCGATTGCAAGGATACTTGCCTACATATTCCTTATTTTTGTTACGGTACTTTCATTGTTCTCGATCTACTTCCTGATCATTAACTCCACAAGAAGCAATGGTCAGCTTCAGGGTGGATTCAGTGCCCTCCCGAGCAAATACTTCTTCTCGAACCTTTCCACAGCATGGAATGATACAGCTTTGTTCACGATCCCGCGCGGTATGCTCAACAGCTTTATCATCGCTGCTCTTGGCTGTCTGATAACTACATACTTCTCTGCAATGACAGCTTACGGCGTACACGTTTATGACTTTGCACTTAAGGGATTTGCTTTCAACTTCATTCTTATCGTAATGATGATCCCGACACAGGTTTCTGCCGTTGGTTTCGTTCAGCTCGTTAGAAATGTTAATCTCCAGAATACATATTGGCCGCTCATCATTCCTGCTATCGCTGCTCCTGCCGTATTCTTCTATATGAAGCAGAACATCGAAAGCACACTTCCTCTCGAAGTAATCGAAGCTGCCCGTGTTGACGGCTCAAGCGAATTCAGAACCTTTAACACTATCGCACTTCCAATGCTCAAGCCTGCAATGGCTGTACAGATGATCTTCGCATTCGTTGCATCATGGAACAACTACTTCACTCCTGCCCTCGTTATCGATAAGGCAGACAAGTGGACACTTCCTATCATGATGGCTGTCCTCCGTTCAAAGATCAACTCCCAGAACGGTGACCTCGGCGAAGTTTATATGATGATCCTTCTCTCGATCATTCCTGTTGTCATTGTTTACCTCTTCCTTTCCAAGTATATTGTTAAGGGCGTTGCACTCGGTGCAGTTAAGGGCTAATAAAAAAAACAAAACATATCAAAAACGGTGTGGAATACGTTCTGCACCGTTTTTTTATTATGGAATAAAACAGGATAAAAATTTCCGAAAATTATTGAAATAGAGAAATTATTGTGATATAATTATTAAAGTGTGATTTTATCACGGAAGGAGGGCTGCGACTTGCTCGGCGAAATGAAAATAATTGCCTTGTGTGCAACAAGAATTTATGACGATAACTGCGTAGAACTGATTTCAGCCCTTAACAGCGAAATTATAAAGCACGGCGGCAGACTTATCGTTTTCAGCTCAGTCTCAGACCTCTATTTTGGAACGGAAGCAGAGCAGGGCGAAGCTGCGGTCTATCGCCTTATGAATTATGAAATGATCGATGCCGTTATCGTGAACGGCGAATGGATAAAGGATAAAAATGTCCTCGAAGATATCATCAGCCGAACAAAAGCCGCAGGAAAACAGGTTTTTTATATCGGAAAACAGCGTGACGACTGCATAAATTTCAGCTTCGACTATGAAAAAGGCTTTGAATCCATCGTCCGCCACGTTATCCAAAAGCATAACGTGACCTCGCTCCATATGATCGCAGGTATCAAGGATAACAACTTCTCCGAGGAGAGAATAGACAGCTTTAAACGTGTTCTCACCGAGAATAATATACCCTTTGATGACAGTATGCTCAGCTACGGCGACTTCTGGAGCGGTCCGACCGAAACTGCCGTGAGAAAACTTATAAACGAAAAGCGTGTGCCGAGAGCGATTATCTGCGCAAACGACTCTACGGCTATAACCACAGCACTCGTCCTGAAAAAAGAGGGCTTCCGTGTCCCCGAGGACGTCATCGTCACAGGCTTTGACGGCCTTATCGAAGCTCGCTTCAACGACCCGAAAATAACCACCTGCGTCTGCAGCTACGGCAGATTTGCAGATCAGATCACTAACGCAATTTACGACAGCTTTGACGGAAAGCCTATCGAAAAAAATTATATGACCGAACCCGAACTCCTGCTCGCCGAATCGTGCGGCTGCTGCGAGGGCGACATCATCTCCGTCTGCGAGTACATAAATTCAATAAACGAGCGGTTCCATAAATTTCAGGAGGACGATAAGTGCCTTAACCGTATCTCCCTGAAAATCCAAGGCTGCACAGAGATAGAGGAGATCGGAAAAGTCCTCGATGACCAGTCCATCATGTACGACATGGCGTGCATGGTCGATGACGATTTTATGAACCCGGCCCTTAACCCCATGAAAGCACCCACGACCGATATAATGGAACAAACCGCCCACGCTATCTATAAAAGCGGTCAGAATTCCGAACTTCGTACCGAGATAACCGTATTTCCGCTCAAAGAACTCTACCACGATCTGGAAAATTTTGTGGACGGATTAAAAGCACCGCTGATTTTCAATGCACTTGCTTACAGATGCAATCCATTCGGATATGTGTGTTATTTTTATAAGGATTGTTTTAAGGATAACTATGCAAAAACGCTCCAGATAACCCTTACCCTCTGCAGCGCATTGAGCGGTTTCAGAGCCGCAAGATATCAGCATTATCTCCTTGAACATATTGAAGAATCATATCGTCGGGATACGCTGACCGGACTTTATAACCGAAGAGGTTTTATACAGATGTTCCCGAAATTCAAGAAAAGCTGCGGCAGCATAATGACCGCAGTCCTTGCCGATCTTGATGATCTGAAAGGACTGAACGATAACCACGGACATGACGAGGGCGATGTCGCTATCCGTGCAGTTGCGCAGGCACTTATGAATTCCTGCCCCAAGGATTCCGTCTGCGTCCGTTTCGGCGGAGATGAGATGTTCGCCGTCATAAAGGGCAGGGCGGACGATGAAATTCGTGTAAAGATAAATGACTGGCTGTCTGATTTTAACGCAAAGTCGGGCAAACCATACACCGTTTCCGCAAGCGTAGGTATCTATACCACCGATTCGGACGATGCCACCTTTGAAGAATTGGTGCGCAAATCCGACCAGCTTATGTATAACGAAAAGATCGCAAAAAAGATCAAAAGATAATGCCGCAGAATTTTCCTGCGGCATTTAGATTGACGAAAAAGGATTTTATGACTTGGTGCAAAAAGAAGAACCGCCATTCATATCCCGTCGGTGCTAAACGCTCGTCGCTTTGCTCCTCACGTTTATTTGCCGAGGATAGTTGTTCCGAACATAAAGAATAAGCGCAATTCACATTTTATAGGTTTACAGACCGATTTATCACGTTCTGTTTAACTTTTTGAATGTGAATTGCGCCTTTTGAATTGTTAATAATTATTTTATTGCACCATCGTTTTGGCTGTCAGTTTAGAGAGTTTCGCCGTCTGCGGACGGCGACCAAGGGCTTTGCCCTCTGGACACCCACCACCCTTTAAAAAGCGTGGACGTAAACTTTAATTTTGTGCAACTTTTTCAATAATATACTTTTTCAACAGCCTGAATGCCGCAGATTTTCCTGCGGCATTTTCATCTGTATTTCATCGGCACAACGATAAGTCCGAGCGCCTTTTTGTGCAGGCGGTGAATGTGCTGCTCACTGTAACACATTTCCTCGGCAATCTCCGCCCACTTCTTCCCCGAAATGTACCGCTCCCACAGCACCTGCCTGCAATTTCCGTCCGAAATCCGTCCGACCGCCTTTTCAACCTCCGCCATTTCGCAGGCAAGCTCCTCATTTTCCGCCCAAAGCCTGTCCTCAAATTCGGAGGTGTACTCAAAATAATTCCTGCTGCAAATTTCCCACGCCCTGCGCTCTGCCGACAACATTCGGCTGCGGTTTTGCAGCACCTTTTTTTCGTCTGCCCTGTATAAAGTCAAAAAATCCTTCGCCGTCATCAGCAGCACCCCTCAGTCCGTGCCGCCGAATGTCCCGATCCTTTGTTTTGCGTGTTTTTTTATAAGAAAATCGGCGAACTCCGTTTCATATTCCGCCGCAAAATCGCCGTATTCTTCTTCGCCTACCTCCTCCTTGAAGCAATCGAAGCAGAGCGTCCTGCCGTTCTGCACGAAAAAGATACCGTCCACACAGCCGCACTCTGCGCAGACTATCTCCGACCGACTGCAATTTTCGCAGTCGTAAGTACACTCATCAAATTCATCGTATATGCATTTTGCCATAACAAATTCTCCTTTCAAAAAAAGGAAAAGCCGCTTGGGGCAAATGGCAGCTTCTCCACAAATTTACACTATATCGCACGAACGTATGTTTTTGGCTGCAAATTAATAATAGCACAAATGTTCTTGTTTGTCAATACCTTTTTCCGTGTAAAATTAATTTGCTGTACGAAAATCTGTACAATCCGCAAATTCAAACCTTATTAAACTTTTGAATGATTTTTTACCCTTTACGTTTTGCAAAAAATGTGATATAATGCTTATAGCTATGATTAAATTATTGGAGGAATATCCCATTGATCTGTATAACAGGTGATATGCACGGCGACCTTAGCCGTTTTAACGATAAACGAATAAAAGCACTGAAAAAGAACGACGTCCTCATCGTCTGCGGAGATTTCGGCTTTGTCTGGGACGGCTCTAAGCACGAGCAGCGCATACTCAAAAAAATCGGCAAAAAGCGATTCTGCACACTGTTCGTAGACGGCTGCCACGAAAATTTCGACCTCCTCGCAAAGTACCCCGAAAGCGACTTCTGCGGCGGTATCGTCCATCGCATCTCGGGCAATCTTATGCATATAAAAAGAGGATCTGTGCTTTCGATACAAGGCTACAAATTCTTCGGCTTCGGCGGCGGTCAGACAAAAGAACTTGAGATCCGCCGAGAGTCGCATACTTGGTTTGAAGCCGAGCTTCCCGACAATAACGAGATCGAATATGCTATCCAAAACCTCAAAAACGCAGGCGGCGAGGTCGATTACATAATCACCCACGAACCGCCCGCCTCGATGAAGGAATTCCTCGGCTTTGAGGTAAATCAGATAAGCTTTATGCACACCTTTTTTGATAAGGTCAAAAACAACTGCAGATTCAAAATGTGGTTCTTCGGCAAAGCGCACATCAATAAGCTCGTTCCGCCGAAATACCGCTGCCTTTTTGATGAAGTTGTCGTCCTCAAAAACGAAAAATGGGATAAGGAGCAGAAGCTTCTTCGCAAAAACAAACGTAAAAACGCAGAAATACCGCAGCCCGAGCAGGAAACAGCTTCGGACAGCTTTGAGTAAAGGAGTAATACTATGCCGCATATTTCAGTAAAAATGCTTAAAGGAAGAACAGACGAGCAGAAGAAGCTCGCAGCAGATAAGGTTGCCGAGGCTCTCTATGAAGCAATCGGCTGCTCCAAAGATCACATCACCGTCACCGTTGAGGACTATACCCCCGAAGAGTGGCAGCAGGTCTATGCCGATGATGTCACGGCAAAGCAGGACGTCCTTTTCCGCAAGGCAAACTATGACCCGAAAGACCTTTTAAAGAAATGAACTACTTGGTAAAAGGAAACGATATACACCTCTCGCAGCCCGATTTCGACCTCGATGAAACGCTCGACTGCGGACAGGCTTTCCGCTGGGAAAGATCCGCCGACGGCAAATATCACGGCGCAAAGCTCAATACAAAGCTCACCATTTATAAGGAAAAGGACTATTTCGTCCTCGAAAATACGTCCGAAAGCGACTTCCTTGATGTCTGGTGCGATTATTTCGACCTCGCCACCGATTACGGCGAGCTGAAACGCATCTATTCCGAGGACGAAACGCTCGCCAAAGCCTGCAAATTTGCCTCGGGCATACGTCTTTTGAAGCAGGACAAGTGGGAAGCTCTCGTTTCGTTCATAATTTCGCAGAATAACAATATCCCACGAATAAAGGGCATCATCGGACGGCTCTGCGAAGAAAACGGCGTTTTTCCGTCTGTTGAACAGCTCAAAGGCAAAACAGCCGACGATTTTTCCTACCTCCGTGCAGGATTTCGTGCAAAATATCTCGAAAGCTGTGTGAACCTCGTCACAAGCGGCGAAATTTCACTCGAAAGAATAGCCGCCGCACCCGTTGACGAAGCAAGAGCCGAGCTGATGAAAATAAAGGGCGTTGGCCCTAAGGTCGCCGACTGCACAATGCTCTACGGAATGTACAAAACGGAGTGCTTCCCCGTGGACGTGTGGATAAAGCGTGTTCTGGCGCAGTTCTACCCGAACGGTCTGCCCGAATTCATCAAGCCGACCGCAGGAATTGCGCAGCAGTATCTTTTCCACTACATACGAACAAGCGGAGTTTATGAAGGCTGAAAGGACAAACTATGAGAGAAAGCATTTTAACTATCCCGATAAGCGACGTGCTCGAACCGAAGTGCGGCTGCCCGATCTGCCGTATGCGGGATATGCTCGAGCAGCGAACGGTCGAATATATAATGGGCGCAGCGATGATGGAACCCGATGTCCGCATCGAAACCAACCGTGCAGGCTTCTGCCATACTCACCTTTCGCAGATGATGAAGCAGAAGAACCGCCTTTCGCTCGCACTTATGCTCCAGACCCACCTCGCCGCAGTTGACGGTCAGCTTTTCGAGCGCAAAAAGCTCTTTGAACCGAAAAACGCCAAGAAGCAAAGGCTCTCGAAGATAAACGAAAGCTGCTTCGTCTGCGAAAAGATCGACTGGGGAATGGAACGCCTTATGCGTACATTCTTTGAAATGTTCCAACATGACGATGTGCGAAAGCTGATGAACGAGCAGGAGTTTATCTGCCTGCCGCATTATGATATGCTCGTTTCGCTTGCACCTGCGTATTTGCAGAAAAACGACCTCAAAGCGTTTGAAGCAATGACGGAAAAACTCGTCCGCAGCTACCTTGAAACCCTGCAGAACGATGTCACCCACTACTGCAATATGTACGACTACCGCAACAGCGGCAAGGACGCAGACTGGGGCAATTCCAAAGACAGCATCGAACGCGCAGTAAAATTTTTAACATCACGGGAGGGATGATTAAATTCGGAATTCGGAATGCGGAATTCGGAATTAGTTTTGCTTGCACGACAATTATTTTCACCCTACAAAATGTAGGATCGGATTCCATATCCGACCGCTTGCAGTTTGCGAAAGGGAATATTTAATTGCGGAAGAATTTCGGAACGCACAAAAATTCCTACCATTTGCGGAAAGGTATATTTTATTGCGAAAAAAATTCGGAACACGAATAATTCCGCATTCCGAATTCCTAATTCCGAATTTTTATTGACGGGTTTCCCGTCCCGTTACACTTAATATATTTCTTCTGATTATATCCCATAAACCGTAGGGTCGTATTCCATATCCGACCGCTCATAGGATTTTGCGAAAAGGAATATTTAATTGCGGAAAAATTTAGGAACGCACAAAATTTCCGACCATTTGCGGAAATGCATATTTAATTGCAAGAAAAAATTCGGAACACGAAATAATTCCGCATTCCGAATTCCGAATTCCGAATTTAGTTAAGTTCCGAATTAAGCAATTTTTTCTATTTCAAGAAAAAGTAATAGATGATCCCATACAAAACCGATGCTGCCGTTCCGTAGAGAATAACGGGTCCCGAGATTATGAAGATCTTCGCACCAAGTCCGAGAACGAAACCCTCCGTCTTGAATTCAAGCGCAGGCGACACTACCGCATTCGCAAATCCCGTTATCGGTACAAGAGTTCCCGCACCGCCGTGCTTCGCAAGCTTTTCATAAAGCCCCAAACCCGTCAGGAGTGCGCTTATAAAAACGAGCGTTATCGATGTCCAGGTCGCTGCGCTCTGCGTGTCGAAGCCGTTAGCCTTGAAAATGTTGCTTATCGCCTGCCCGACGCAGCATATCGCACCTCCGATAGCGAACGCTTTAGGTATGTCTATCAGGCTCTTTGAATTCGGCGAAGCCTTTTTCACCATTTCATTATATTCTTTGGGCGGCAGACCCTGAATACTCATAAAAAATTTCCCCCTTTCGGAAATTCTGCATATAATACAAGGTGATATTATATTATCCCAAACCTTTAAAATTATTCCAAGGAGAAAAAAATGCTGAAAAATATTTTATCGGGCGAAAGCTGCGCAAAATGCCGGCTTTGCTGTATCTTTGATAAATATGATATATGGGAAACTCCGACCGTGAGCGATGAGCTTTTCGAGAAGATCGGGAGCAAGTACCCCGAGGTTGAATTTATCGATAAGGGCGAGGGCGGAAGAATACTCAAATGTATCCCCGACGGCGAGCTTTTCAACTGTCCGCTCCTCGATAAAAGTTCGGGCTGTAAGCTTGGCGATGACAAGCCCTTCGACTGCAAAATATGGCCTTACCGAATTATGGAATTCGGCGGAAAAAGAGTTATCACAATTGCTTCTATCTGCCCAGAAATGTACAAAAAACCGCTCTCCGCACTCGTTGCTGAGCTTGAAGAAAATGACCTCGCAAAGAAAATTTTTCACGAAGCGGATATCCACCCCGAAATTGTAAAGCCCTATCAGAAAGGCTATCCGATTCTGCTTGCAGAATAGACCAACACCGCATAAAGCCGATGCTTTGTGTGGCTTTTGCTTGATAATTAATACAAAAGGAGAAATCAACTTGGCAACCGAATCCTCGAAATATGAGCTTGATATGTGCAACGGACCCGTGCTGAAAAAAATGCTGATATTCACACTTCCGCTGATGCTTTCAAGCGTTTTGCAGCTTGTTTTCAACGCCGCAGACGTTATCATCGTCGGCAGATTTGCAGGTGACAACTCACTTGCGGCTGTCGGCTCGAACGCCGCACTCATAAATCTGCTCACGAACCTTTTTATCGGACTTTCTATCGGCGCAAACGTCATCGCCGCAAGGCACTACGGCGCAGGAGAAGTCAAAGAGCTTTCAAAAACCGTCCATACATCAATGCTTATGGGAGCAATAAGCGGCGTTTTCCTCACGATCATAGGCGTGTGCTTCGCAAAACAGCTCCTCGAACTGATGAAAACGCCCGATGAAGTCCTCGTCCTCGCCGCAGATTATCTTAGGATATACTTCCTCGGTATGCCTGCGCTGATGCTCTATAACTTCGGCAGTGCGCTCCTGCGTTCGATAGGCGATACGAAGCGGCCGCTTTTCTACCTCTCCGCAGCAGGCGTTATAAATATTATCCTCAACCTTGTTTTTGTAATAATATTCAAGCTTGACGTTGTGGGCGTTGCGATAGCGACAGTCGTTTCCGAATCGGTTTCGGCAATTCTCATCGTCCGCTGCCTTATGCACGAAACGGGCGGAATAAAGCTTATCCTCTCCGAGCTGAGAATTGACGGACGAAAAGCCGCCGCAATAATGCGCCTCGGTCTGCCTGCAGGACTTCAGGGCGTGATATTCTCGCTCTCAAATGTCGTAATACAATCCTCGGTAAATATTTTCGGCTCAACTATTGTCGCAGGAAATTCAGCCGCGCAGAACCTCGAGGGCTTCGTATATGTTGCAATGAACTCGTTCTATCAGTCGGCGATCTCATTCACAAGCCAGAATTACGGTGCGAAACGATATGACCGTCTGACGAAGATACTCGCCTGCGCACTTGGCTGCGTTGTCGTAACGGGACTTGTCCTCGGCTATTCGGGACTGCTTTTCGGAAAGCAGCTGCTCGGACTTTACACCTCGGGAGCGGAAACGATAGATGCAGGACTTGTCCGAATGAAAGTCATATTCTCGATATATTTCCTCTGCGGAATAATGGACGTAATGGTCGGCGGACTGCGAGGCATAGGCTATTCGATAATCCCGATGATAGTCTCGCTCATAGGCGCCTGCGGAGTAAGACTTGTCTGGATAGCGACCGTGTTCCAAATTCCCGAGTACCATACGATAAAAACCGTCTACCTTTCCTACCCCGTCTCATGGGTAATTACAATAGCCGCCCATGTTGTATGCTATATCATCGCAAGGAAAAAGCTTAAAAAGCAAATCGAAACCGAAACAGAGACCACAGCACCATTATCGTAAAAAAATCCGCCCGACTGTCGTATTCGTCAGTCGGGCGGTTCTCATATTATGTGAATTCGTGCATTATCCTGTCGGCTTCACGGCGGAGAGTTTCCTCGTCCGTTATTTTGTCCGTGTTTTTCATTATCGCACCCTGCACATAGTCGGGCAGAGAGCTGTAAAAAATTTTCGCCGAGCTGCTTTCCGATAAAAGCTTGTCAAGTCCTTTTTCCATTCGTATCACCTCGGGTATATTTTCCCCGATGTGAGTCTGATTATACCAAGCTTTCGGACCGCCCGACAAATTTTGTCAAGGCTTGGGATCATACATATCATATTGCTTTCCGATGAAAGCCTTGACCTCCTCGATACGTGCCGTTCCGTCATCGTAACCCATCTGCCACGTTTCGCAAAGCTTTTCCGTGCTTTTTTCCATGCTGTCAAGCTTTATTTTCGGGCGGAAGATAAGGGCCTTTCCTCTGCGTTCAAGCTCCCTGCAAAATTCCGTCTGACGGTTGTAGATCCTGTGCCTGTCGAGCAGAAGCATCTCGATCTCGGGAAATTTTTTGCGTATGAGCTGGCTCATTATGATGTTGCCCTTACCGCATTTTTTGACAAAGCCCTCGGGCTGAGTGAGTATAAGAACATTTTTCGTGCAGCCGTCCTTTATCGCCTGCTTTACGGGTATCGGGCAGGAAAGACCGCCGTCATAGTAGAGCTTTCCGTCCAGCTCGGCAGGCGGAAAAAGTCCCGGAATAGAGCAGGACGCACGGAGATATTTGAAATCAGTGCCGTTTTCCAAACCGTTTTTGCACTCGAATTTTCCCGTTTCCGCATTTGTAACACCGACCTTCAGCTCACCCTTGTAGCTGTAAAAGGTCTCGTAATCAAACGGAACAAGCTTGTTCGGTATCTCGCCGAAAACAAAGTCCAGCCCAAAGCAGCTTTTGCAAATGCGGAAATTTCTTGCACCAATATATCGCTTGTCGCTGCGGTATTTATCCATAATTTCACGATTTCTCGCAAACTGCTTTGAAACGTAGGAAACACCGTTCGATATGCCTGCCGAAACACCTATTATATATGGAAATTCAATGCCGTTTTCAAGAAAAGCGTCCATAACGCCTGCCGAATAAACACCGCGGAATGTTCCGCCCTCCAGTACAAGTCCAACTTTGTTGGTCACATTTTCGTTCATAATTTTCACGCTCCGTTTATGTTATTTCGTTTCCGTCACTGTCAAGAAAATAGTATTCGCTCGGGGTGATCTTATCATACCAAACAAAGGGATATTCGGTGATCCCGATGTTTTGCACACCGTCCGAGCCAACCAGTTTAAGCGTTTTGCAGTCGGTATTATTTATAATAAAAGCGATGCTGCCGTGCCACATGAGAGCAGCAATGTCTTTTCCGCAGTCGATAGGTTTGAAAGTCTGCTCGAATTCATAGCTGCCGTTGACTTCAAGACACTCCATTGGCAGGTAATAGTGCGACTGATACTCATTCCCCGAGATGAACCAGAGCAGGGAATAGCTGTCGTTTTGGCATTTTCCTGCAAAGCTTATATCGGTGTTTTCGGCGTCGGAGATAGGTATTTCTTTTCGTGCTTTTTTTATAAGATCATCTGTGGTTTTCATTTTTCCGCAGGCGGATAATAAAAGGACAGACGCAAGTATCGCAAAGAGAAGCTTTTTCACTGTGTTCCTCCAAGATCAGGGCGTTTGTAAAAAATAAGACCTATTCATCGGAATAAGTCTTATCGTATTTTAATTGGCTGCTCTCATTTTTTCAAGCCCGTAAAGAACTTCATTTATAGCAAAATTGTCCTTGAGGTCGCAAACATCTTTTTCGATAACAACAAGACGACCCGAATTCTGAACCTGCATTTCCGTAAGCGTCCTGATAGCAGGCGAGACCTCATTTTCAAGTGTAAGCTTAATGCTCTTAA
>CAKSKU010000009.1 GCA_934465295.1 uncultured Oscillospiraceae bacterium | reverse complement strand
CTTTTCTCTTGTACTCGTTATTATATCGCACAAAAATACCCTCCTTACTGGGTGTCCAGTAAAGAGGGTACATATCATGAACAGCGGTTATTTTAAGCTTTATTCGTCTTTTTTGTATAATTGACAATGTAGATCCCAAGGCACACAAGCACAAGTGCCGCAATGCTTTTCAGACCGAACGCTTCCGATTCTCCGAGCAGGAACGCCGAAAGAATAAATCCGAAAACGGGGTTCATAAAACCATAAACGGCAATTCTTGAAACGGGATAATATTTGAGGAGCGATGCCCAGAGCGAATATGCTATCGCCGAGAGTGATGCAAGGTATATCAGCAGCAGTACAGATCTCAGGTCAAATCCGCTTATCCTGCCGCCGAGCGCAAAGCCGATGATCGACATAACGATACCTCCGAGCAGAAATTGCCATGCGCTCATCATCATCGGGTTTTCTTCGTTCGACCAGTGCTTCATCAGCACGGAAGAAAACGCATACGCCACGGTCGAGATAAGTATGAAGCCCTCGCCTTTGAGTGTAAGTCCACCTGCGAGGTCGCCTTTGCTGACATTGATTATAACAACTCCTGCGAATCCGATAATGCTTCCGATGATCTTCGCTGCGGTGAATTTTTCCATTCGGAAGATAAGGCAGGAAACGATGAGCGCAACGAAAACATTCATCGCCTCAATTACCGAGGCTTTTACGCCCGAGGTGTTGGAAAGTCCGATGTAGAAGAAAAGATACTGCAATATCGTCTGGAACATACTGAGTGAGAAGACTTTCGGCAGGCTTTTCATTGTCGGGCGGAGAAATTTTCCGCTTATAAGGCTTGTGATGATAATTGCGATAACCCCTGCAAGCGTGAAGCGAAGTCCTGCGTAAAGTATCTCAGTCGGGATATCCTCGGACGAGATGTTGAGCCACGAAAATCCTATCTTCACCAGCGGAAATGCACTGCCCCACAAAAGGCAGCAGAGCATCGCCGACGGCAGCACCATTTGAGGATTTTCAAGTATGCTTTTTTTAGTTTCCATTTATAAAGGGGTGACCTCCGTTACCATGGCTTAACTGCGCCGACAATGTCATTGATGCTGTTGAGGTGGTTGTCCTCCACATATTTTTCAAGACCGTCGATTATTTTTACAGCTGCAAGAGGATCATTGAAAAGTGCAGCGCCGACCTGAACAGTCGAAGCACCTGCCATCATCATTTCAACAGCGTCCTCCCAAGTGGAGATGCCACCCATTCCGCAAACGGGGATCTTAACAGCGTTTGCGACCTGCCATACCATTCTTACGGCAACGGGGAAAACAGCAGGACCCGAAAGTCCGCCGACATTATTGTGAAGAATAGGGCGCTTTGTGCGGATATCTATTCTCATTCCGAGAAGCGTGTTGATAAGCGAAACTGCGTCTGCACCCTCAGCTTCGACAGCCTTTGCGATCTCTGCAATGTTCGTAACATTAGGAGAAAGCTTTATCATTATCGGCTTCTTTGTTGCTGCACGAACTATCTTTGTTATCTGAGCCGCACCCTCGCAGCTTACGCCGAATGCTGCGCCGCCTGCCTTGACGTTCGGGCAGGAAATGTTTACCTCGATCATCGGAACATCGGTCCGGTCGAGCTTTTCAGCAACTTCACGATAGCCGTCAGCAGTCGAGCCTGCCATATTTGCGATGATGACTGTATTTTTTCCCATAAGGTAGGGGAGTTCGTGTGCGATGAAATGGTCAACGCCCGGGTTCTGAAGTCCGACGCTGTTGAGCATACCCGACGGTGTTTCAGCAATTCTCGGAGGAAGATTTCCCGTGCGGAGATTTTCGGTCGTACCCTTTACGCTGATGCCGCCGAGCTTGGATAGGTCGAAGAACTCTTCATATTCCTTGCCGTAGCCGAATGTTCCCGATGCAGGGATAACAGGGTTTTTGAAGTCAACTCCTGCGAAATTTACAGCTAATTTATTCATCGAAATTTACCTCCTCGCCGTCAAATACGGGACCGTCCTTGCAGACGTGGGAATAAAATTCCTCGCCGTCACGGATAGTTCTGCAAACGCAGACAAGGCAAGCGCCTATTCCGCAGCCCATTCTTTCTTCAAGCGAAACCTGCGTCTTTATGCCGTTTTCCCTTGCGATCTCAACAATTTTTTTGAGCATTACGGAAGGACCGCAGGCATAGATAACATCAGGCTTTTCCTTTGCGATCTCTTCCTTGAGCGCATCGGTAACGAAGCCTTTTCTTCCTGCCGAGCCGTCGTCGGTGCAGAGGATAGTTTGTGCGCCCGTCTTGGCAAAATCATTCTGAAGAATAACAGCGGAGGAGTTTCTGAAACCGCTTATCACCTTGGCATTTGCGCCGAAGTGTTCAGCAATCGGAACCATCGGAGGATTTCCTATGCCGCCGCCGATGATTACAGCCTTGTTATAGCCGTCAAGCTTGAATCCGTTTCCACCGAGCGGTGCGATAATGTCAATAAGGTCGCCCTCTGCAAGCTGTGAAAGCTCCTTTGTGCCCTTTCCTCTGACTTCAAAAACAATGCGGAGAGTTCCTTTTTCCTTGTCTATGCCGCATATCGAAATAGGTCGGCGGAGCATAAATCCGTCAACCTTTATATTAATGAACTGACCCGGCTGTGCAGCCTGAGCGGCATCGGGGCAGAGTATTGTCATATCGTAAATTTCTTTTGCAAGAGCTGTTTTGGATATGATAGGGTAGCAGCCTTGTGTGTATTTCATAATAACCTCCTTATATCTGATCGGAATGTGTACAAAAATCAAGCAAAATCCCGAACTAATGGACTTACGCCGATTTTTGTCTGCACATTCATTAGAGATCGGTATTAATGCCTTTTTACTTTCGGTTCTATGCTTTTTGCGTAATATTCATCTGTGTCGGGGAGAATGAGATCGGCTGTCGAAAGATCATCCATTGCGTTTTCCTTAACGCTGTCGTTTTGCTTCTTGTCGGTTTCAAGCTTGTTCTGTTCAAGCCATTTTTCCGCAGAATCAGCCGTCACCTGAATGTTCGGGATAATGCCGAGCTGTTCTTTTTCCGCTGTTATATCAAGCATTTCCATTCGCTTTTCTTCTGTCTCTATTTTCGGAGCAGTTTTTTGCTCGGGGTGTTCCGCAAGCCATTTTTCACGCATTTTTGCATAATGCGAACGCCGCAAATAGAATACTGCAAGGTTAAAAGTCGGAAAGCCCTCCTGCGTTACAAGATAATCAAGCTCTTTCAGTCCTCGCACCGTAAAATCGTTTATCCAGAAGCCTGCAAGGGCATAAACCATGAGCATGACCGCCCAGAAACCGTTCATATCGTCAAAAAGTCCGAAGCCTGCGAGGATACCGAGTATAAGATGCGCAGGATAGATCACAGCCATTACCTTCGGAGCAAATTTCAGATGGAATGTGTTTCCGAGGATCGAAAAGATAATCGTCAGCAGTGCGAGCGGAAATGTTATGAGCCAGCCGCTTGTGTTGTAAGCAACGCTTGAAATGTTTTTTCCCGTATCAACAATAACTTCGTTTATCGTGTCGAGAAGATTTCCAGCAATTGAGTTGGAAATGACGGACGCAGACTTATAAAGAACCATAAGAAACGATAAATACATCATTGCTGCGCTGCTGATAAGCTCATAGATAAGCGAAATTTTGAATCCCCGCAGTGCAATGCGCATACGTTCACCATTTATATCGAAGTTCTGATCCCTCAAAAAAGACGAGTTAAGCTTTTCGTCCCAGCTCATAATTTTTCCCCCTGAACTATGTCGGTATTTCTGTAATTTGAACTTATCCCAAACGAGCCTGTCCGTTTATGGGCAGGCTGCGTTTTTTTATTATGTCATCAGATTTTTGTGATATCTACCATTTCAATGTCATCAATATCCTTGCCCATTGCAAGTATATCAGCAACAGCGTTTGCAGTGTCGATAGCTGTAAGACAGCAGATAGAACGTTCAACCGTCTTACGGCGGATCTTTACGCTGTCAAGAGCAGGAAGTCTGCCCTTTGCGGAGGTCGAGATAACATAGTCGATCTTGCCGCTGTCGAGGAGATCCATAACGTTCGGACCTTCTTCGGAGGCTTTGCGGACAACGTTCGCTGCGATCATATTCTTGTTGAGTATCGAAGCAGTTCCGCTCGTTGCATAAAGCGTGAAGCCAAGTCGCTCGAACTTTTCGGCAACGTAGAGGATCTCCTGCTTGTCGGTATCACGGACGGTGATAAGAACACCGCCGCCCGTTTTCTTGGTGAGGTCATAGCCTGCGCCGACAAGTCCCTTGTAAAGAGCGTCCTCAAAGTTATGAGCGATACCAAGACATTCACCCGTGGATTTCATCTCAGGTCCGAGTGCCGTATCAACATCGTGAAGCTTTGCAAAGCTGAAAACAGGAACTTTGACAGCGATGTATTCAGCCTCTCTGTAAAGACCGCTCTCGTAACCCTGCTGTTTGAGGGTCTCGCCGAGCATTATCTTTGTTGCGATATCGACCATAGGAACGCCCGTTACCTTTGAAATATACGGAACAGTTCTGGACGAACGTGGGTTTACTTCGATAACGTAAACTTCATTGTTGTAAACAACATACTGAATATTTACAAGACCGATTACCTTAAGTTCAAATGCAAGCTTTCTTGTGTAGTCGATGATAGTTTCACGAATTTTCTTTGTGAGCGTCATTGCAGGATAAACGGAGATAGAGTCGCCCGAGTGTATACCTGCACGTTCGATATGCTCCATGATACCGGGGATAAGATAGTCTGTACCGTCGCAGATAGCGTCAACTTCGACTTCCTTGCCCATCATATACTTATCGATAAGAACAGGGTTTTCGAGTCCGCCTCTTGTGATGATAGCCATATATTCGATGATATCCTGATCGGAGTGCGCAATTATCATATTCTGACCGCCGAGAACGTAGGAAGGACGCATAAGAACAGGGTAGCCGAGACTTTCGGCAGCAGCAAGAGCTTCGTCAACATTCATTACAGTATGACCTGCAGGACGTGGGATCCCGCACTTGTTGAGGAGTTCGTCAAAACGCTCTCTGTCCTCTGCAGCATCGATGCTGTCAGCGGAAGTACCGAGAATGTTTACGCCCATTTCATCAAGATATTTTGTAAGCTTGATAGCAGTCTGACCGCCGAACTGAACAACTACGCCGTCAGGCTTTTCTGTTGCGATAAGTGAAGCGACATCTTCCTTTGTAAGAGGGTCGAAGTAAAGTCTGTCGCCCGTGTCAAAGTCAGTGGAAACTGTTTCAGGGTTGTTGTTGCAGATAACAGCTTCGTAACCCATTTCTTTAAGCGCCCACACGCAGTGAACGGAGCAGTAGTCGAATTCGATACCCTGACCGATTCTGATAGGACCCGAACCGAAAACAATGATCTTTTTCTTGTCGGTCTTTTTTCTGTCAAGGAACTGGAGTGCTTCGTTCTCCTCGTCATAGGTCGAGTAGAAGTAAGGTGTTTCAGCCTTGAATTCGCCTGCGCAGGTGTCAACCATTTTGTAAACGAAGTCACGGTGCTTAGGACATTTCTGACCGCTTATGCGCTCGATAGTGCTGTCGAGGTAGCCATAACGCTTTGCAAGGTCATATTTATCATCGGTGAGCGTACCGTCGGCAAGGTATTTTTCAAGCTCAACAAGGTTTTTGAGTTTGGAGATGAACCAGTTGTCGATCCTTGTGATCTCATGTATCTTATCAACGGAAATTCCACGCTTTAAAGCCTCAAATACAACGAATGAACGCTCATCGTCAACATTGTAAAGGAGCTTTTCTATCTCTTCTGTAGGAACATTTGCAAGCTTTTTGAGGTTCATGCTGTCCATTCCGAGTTCGATGGAACGTACAGCTTTCATCATAGCCTGCTCGAACGAAGTGCCGATAGCCATAACTTCGCCCGTTGCCATCATCTGTGTGCCGAGTGTTCTCTTTGCGTAAACGAACTTGTCGAAAGGCCACTTCGGGAACTTTACAACAACGTAGTCGAGCGCAGGCTCGAAGCAAGCGTAGGTCTTGCCCGTTACGGCGTTGATGATCTCGTCAAGAGTGTAGCCGATAGCGATCTTCGTTGCAACCTTTGCGATAGGATAACCTGTTGCTTTGGAAGCAAGTGCGGAAGAACGTGAAACTCTTGGGTTTACTTCGATAACAGCATATTCAAATGAGGTCGGGTGAAGTGCAAACTGACAGTTGCAGCCGCCCTCTACCTTAAGTTCGGAAATAATATTGATAGCCGCTGTACGGAGCATCTGATATTCCTTATCAGTGAGTGTTACAGCAGGTGCGATAACGATGGAGTCGCCCGTGTGAACGCCGACAGGGTCGAAGTTTTCCATTGAGCAGACTGTGATAACATTGTCCTTGCGGTCACGGATAACTTCAAACTCGATCTCTTTCCAGCCAGAGATACATTTTTCAACAAGTATCTGGTGGATAGGGGAGAGACGAAGTCCGTTCGTTGCAATATCACGAAGCTCTTCTTCATTGTTTGCGATACCGCCGCCCGTGCCGCCGAGTGTGAATGCAGGACGGATAATTACGGGGTAGCCGATAACATTGTTCGTGAAATCAACAGCGTCTTCCAGCTCTTCAACGACCTTGGACGGGATACAAGGCTCGCCGATCTTTTCCATTGTGTCCTTGAATGCCTGTCTGTCCTCAGCCTTGTGAATGGTTTCGGGGTTAGCACCGAGGAGCTTTACACCGTGGGATTCGAGGAAGCCTTCCTCTGCAAGCTGCATGGAAAGCGTAAGACCTGTCTGTCCGCCGAGCGTTGAAAGAACGCTGTCAGGCTTTTCTATTTCAATGATCTCTTTGACAACATCAAGTGTGAGCGGTTCAATATAAACCTTGTCAGCCATTGCCTTATCGGTCATAATTGTAGCAGGGTTGGAGTTTATGAGTACAACCTCAAGACCCTCCTGCTTAAGCGCACGGCAAGCCTGTGTGCCTGCATAGTCAAATTCGGCAGCCTGACCGATAACGATAGGACCCGAACCGATAACGAGGACCTTTTTTATATCATTACGAAGCGGCATTTTACTTGTCCTCCTTGTTTTTCTTAATTAGATCAATGAATTTATCGAAAAGATAAGCGGTGTCGAGAGGACCGCCGCAAGCTTCGGGGTGGAACTGTACCGTGAAGCAGGGGAATGCTGTGTAGCGAACACCCTCGCAGGTCTTGTCGTTTGCGTTTATGTGTGAGACCTTGCCGACTTCGGACGGAACGCTGTCGCTTATTACAGCATAGCCGTGGTTCTGGGAGGTAACGAACGTCTTGTCCATATCAAGGTCGATAACAGGCTGATTTGCACCTCTGTGACCGTATTTGAGCTTTTCGGTCTTAGCGCCGTTCGCAAGAGCCATAAGCTGGTGTCCGAGACAAATTCCGAAGATCGGAATGTTCGCATTTGTGAGCTTTTTGAGCTCTGCGATAACTTCAACATTTTCGGCAGGATCTCCGGGGCCGTTGGAAAGCATTATTCCGTCAGGCTTCATTGCGATAACTTCTTCCGCTGTTGTCGAAGCCGGAACTACGGTAACATTGCAGCCTCGGTTGATAAGCTCACGGCGGATATTTCTTTTGTAGCCGAAATCATAAAGCACGACATTGTAAGTCGGGTTCTCGGCAGGATATTCTTTCTTGTTGGGGATAGTCACCGACTTTACAGCGTTAACGATCTTGAATTCAGCGATCTTTTTGAGGAACTCGTCTTTCTTTTCGTAAACATTTTCCGTTGTGATAACGCCGTTCATAACGCCGTGTTCACGGATAATTCTTGTAAGGCATCTTGTGTCGATAGAGTGTATGCCGATGATGTTGTTCTTAACGAGAAATTCGTCAATGCCGCCCGTCATTCTGAAGTTGGACGGTGAGTTGCACCATTCTCTTACAATGTAGCCGTTGACGTAGGACTTTTCGGATTCTCCGTCCTCCTCGTTCACACCGTAGTTTCCGATGAGCGGAAATGTCTGTGTAACGATCTGACCGAAATAGCTCGGGTCTGTGAGAGTTTCCTGATAAGCGGTCATGCTTGTTGTAAAAACGATCTCTCCGAAAGAAGTTCCCTTTGCTCCGAAAGAGCAGCCCTCAAAGATCTTTCCGTTTTCAAGCATAATGTACGCTTTATCGCCTGTGTTGAATAAAGACATTATTTTTCCTCCCGATTTATAATGTATTAACAGAACACCCGACCTTGCAGTAAATACAAGGTCAGAAGTACCTTATTTTTACTTTTTAAGCGCAGTAACGAATGAGGTGATGTCCTCTCTCATACGGATACATTCTCTTCTTGCAGCCTTTGCGAAGTCCTTTTCGTCGCAGCCTTCCTTCTTGTAAGCAGTCATAACAGCTCTTGAAGAGTTTACGATAGCGCCAAGACCCTTTTCATCGAAAGCCTTTGCAACGCCCTCTGCACCGCCGCCCTGAGCGCCGTAGCCGGGAACGAGGAAGAATGTGTGTGGAAGCTTTGCTCTCATCTCGGCGAGCTGCTCGGGATATGTTGCGCCGACAACTGCACCGACAGCGGAGTAGCCGTACTTGCCGATTGTGTCCTTGCCCCATTCTTCACACATTTCGCCCATTGTGTTGTAAATGGTCTTGCCGTCATCAAGAATTCTGTCCTGAAGCTCACCCGAGGACTTGTTGGAGGTCTTGACAAGAACAAAGATACCCTTGTCATTTTCTGCGCAAACCTTTGTGAGGGGCGCAATGCCGTCCGTTCCGAGATAACCGTTTACCGTCAGCGCATCAGCACCGAAGCCCTCAAACTTTACTCCGTCAACTTCCGTGCTGCCGAGGTAAGCGTTCGTGTAAGCTTCCATTGTTGCGCCGATATCGTTTCTCTTGCCGTCGACCATGACAAACATACCTTTGCTCTGTGCGTATTCGATCGTCTTGTAAAGCGTTTTAACGCCCTGCCAGCCGTACATTTCGTAGTAAGCTGCCTGCGGCTTGATAGCAGGAACGATGTCGTAGATCTCATCGATGATAGCCTTGTTGAATTCAAGGATAGCCTTTGCAGCACCCTTGAGGTCAGCACCCTTTTCCTCGAATGCCTTTTTCTTGATGAATTCGGGAACATAATCAAGCTTAGGGTCAAGTCCCACAACTGTTGGGTTGCCCGTTTCGATTATCTTTGCAATAAGTCTGTCAAATGACATTTTCAACACTCCTTTTTATCTTTCAAAGCGGATGATTCCGTCTGTTATCGTCATAAGGTTCTGACCCTTGAACTTTTCACCCTTGAAAACCGTGTTGTGCGATTTTGAGTGAAGCTTTTCGGGTTCGACTACCCATTCTTTTTCCGTATCAACGAGGATAAGGTCAGCCTTTGCGCCCTTTTCAAGCTTTGTAACGGGCAGACCGAGCAGTTCTCTTGGCTTTTCAGCCATCATTTCGGATATTCTGCTTAGTGAAAGCTTTCCCGTGTGATAGAAATGCGTGAGCATAGCCGCAAGCGAGGTTTCAAGTCCGACAACTCCGTTCGGAGCTTTGCAGAAGTCAGCCTTTTCCTCAGCAGCATGAGGTGCATGGTCGGTAACGATGCAGTCGATAGTTCCGTCAAGCACAGCTTTCTCAACAGCCGCACGGTCAGCTTCGGTGCGTAGCGGCGGATTCATTCTGTAATCAGCATCGAGCGAGCGAATTTTCTCGTCCGTGTACATAAAGTAGTGCGGGCAGGTCTCACAAGTTACCTTAACGCCCCTTGCCTTTGCCTCTCTGATAAAGTCAAGACTTCCGACCGTTGAAACGTGGCAAATGTGGATTCTCGCATCTGCGCTCATCGCAACAGCGATCTCTCGTGCAGTAATGCTGTCCTCGGAAGCACGGTTCATTCCCTTTAAGCCAAGCTCTGCGGAAACTTCGCCGTCATTCACGATGCCGCCGTTGATGATGTTAAGATCTTCGCAGTGCGAAGCGATGAGAATTCCGTTTTTGTTCGATCCAAGCATAGCCTGACGAAGAAGCTCCGCATTTTCAACGGGTCGGCCATCATCGGAGATTATTCTTACCCCGATAGAGGAGTGGTCATAAAGCTCTTTTCCGAGCATACCCTTTGTAACGCAGCCTGCGGGATAAACCGAAACGCCCGTAGGTTCAGCCTTGTTCACGATGTAATCAACAGTTTCCCTGCTGTCGATAGGAGGCTTCGTGTTCGGCATACAAACAACGCCCGAAACACCGCCTGCGAGTGCGGCTGCACAACCCGTCAGAACATCTTCCTTGTGAGTAAATCCGGGGTCACGGAAGTGAACGTGCATATCGAAAAGCGACGGCATAACAACAAGCTTTCCGTTTCCCTCGATAACTCTGTCAGCGGCCTCGGAAACATTTCCGACCTCCGCAATAACACCGTCTTTAACGAGAACATCACCGATCGTATCAGTTCCTGCGTCAACAATTCTTACATTTTTAAATAGTATGCTCCGGTTCAAGCGCTTTCCTCCTTTAAACTTCTCCAAAAATAACTACTTTTCCGTCCTTGCCGTCAAAGATCACCTTGACCGATTCATCACGGGAGGTCGGAACATTTTTGCCGACATAATCGGGACGTATCGGCAGCTCTCTGTGTCCTCTGTCAACGAGAACGGCAAGCTGTATCGACTGCGGACGGCCTCTTTTTATAAGTGCGTCTATCGCAGCACGGGCGCTTCGTCCCGTAAAGATAACATCATCAACAAGGATTATCTTCTTGCCCGTTACGTCAAAATCGATAACTGTCTTATCGCAGTCGGGAGCGTGGCGTTCATCATCACGGCAGGAAGTGATGTCGAGTGCGCCGACCTTTACGGTTGTTCCCTCAAGTTCGTTTATCTTTGCAGCAATTTTTGAAGCAATGTTCAGACCACCCGACATTATCGCAATAATGCAGATATCCTCCGAACCCTTGTTGCGCTCCAATATTTCGTATGATATACGCGAAAGCGCACGAATTATAGATGAGCCGTCAAGAATGACCGCTTTTTCCTGTCTTTCCTTGTCCATATCTGCACCTCGCGTTTTATATAAAAAAATACCTGTCTGAAAATTCAGGCAGGTAGTGATAAACTCTGTTTTACACGGAAAAGCTTGCAGTTATAGCGTATTTATACTTATTCCGTTTCAATATTAAGCTTATGACCGACTTGCCTTGTCAATCTCTCCGGATTGCCCTTAAAGGTAACGGTTTTAACTAATAAAAATTATATCACGGAACAGCGCAAAAGTCAACATACATTTCTCTGTTTTACATTTTGTTTATATTTTACTGTAAAGTATAAAAAATAATGGTAAAAACGACAATTAATCGTATTTTCTGAACTCAACGGTTGACAGAATATATTCAATTTCATCTGCATATTTGTCATACCAATCATTTGCATTGTTTAAAACCGCGCAGCCTTCATAATCGCCTTTCAAAAAAATATGATCCCATTGCTCCGAACAGAGATAAGTTCCCTCTGTTGCCGGATAGCCGTTAAACTCAGTCTCAATTTCGGAAAGCGCAGAATTGCTTACTTCAATGCCGCCTTTTGTGTATTCAAGTATGATACTTCCGTCTGCTTCGGTATTGGGTTTAAGACAAACGGAGATACTGCTTGTGGGGTCATCGTCTGTCTGTATGGTTTCACAGCTCCAGTCATACGGCAGTTCAAAATCAACTCCGAAAGACGGTGTACACTGCGGTCTGACAGACCAAGCTTCATATTTCATTATGGAATCATGAGGTTCGCTTGTTTCAAATTTTCTGAATTCAACAGTGGACAGAATATATTCAATTTCATCTGCATATTCATCATACCATTCATTCGCATTGTTCAGAACCGCACAGCCCTCAAATTCATCGTTCAGCAAGATGAAATCCCACTTGTCCGAATTGTCATAAGTCCCTTTTACAGCCGAGCAGCCGTTGAAGTCAATGTTTTCTTGGTGAAGTCCCGTGCCGCAAAAGACGATGCCGCCTTTTGTGTATTCAAGCGTTATACGTCCGTCTGCTTCGGCATCGGGTTTAAGATAAATGGAGATACTGCTTGTAGGGTCGTCGTCTGTCTGTGAGGTTTCATAGCTCCAATCATACGGCAGTTCAAAATCAACTCCGAAAGACGGCGCGCACTGTGGTCTGACCGAACAAGCTTCGTATTGCATTTCATCATCGACCTCACTTATTTCTGCTGTCGATTCTTCCGTGTCGGCAAATGTTATAGGATTCCCGTCAGCATCCCAATATTCCGCTCCGTCAAAGTCGCTCGGTACAGTTGCTTTTTCATTGTCGGAATTTTCTTCGGCAGACACACTTGCATCGTGAGTCTGTATTTCCGTTTTGCTTTCATTGGAAACCTTTCCGCAGGCAGTGAGTAAAGATACAGCCGCCAATAATGCTATGATATTTTTGATTTTCATTTATTTGCCCTCCTTGAATTATGCTTTCTGTTATATAAACAATCCAAGGCAGGATAATTTTTCATTTTATATCAAAATAGGCGTTATTTACAAATTTGCAGGAGAAATTTTGTAAGAAAAAGCACTCTATAAACCTTTTGATAGATTTATAGAGTGCAATAGGTTTAAAGCGCACCGAGGATTTCCTTTGCTTCCTTTACTTCATCGGAAGTAGGTGTTGGAACGCCCTCAAGTCCGTACTTTATACCAAGGTTTTCCCATTTGAAAACGCCGAGCGTATGATAGGGGAGAACTTCAACACGGTCAACGGTTTTCAGCGTGTCGATGAAAGCTCTTGTCTTTTCGAGGTCAGCCTTATCGTTGGTAACTGTCGGAACAAGAACATATCTTATCCACATATGCTTGCCCTCGTCGGAGAGAAACTTTGCGAAGTCGAGTATGCTTTCGTTTGAGCAGCCCGTGAGTTCCTTATGCTTATCATTGTCGATCTCTTTTATATCAAGGAGAAAAAGGTCGGTGTACTTGATAAGCTCTTTGTACTTGGAGAACTGCGGTTCGGAACGAGTGAACGGCTGTCCCGAGGTGTCAAGACAGGTGTTAACACCGTGTTCCTTTGCAATTTTGAAAAGCTCGGTGACGAAATCTATCTGGAGAAGTGCTTCGCCGCCGCTTACGGTGATGCCGCCGCCGCTTTTCCAGTAAGGCTTGTAGCGTGCAGCCTTTTCATAAGCCTCCTGCGGTGTGAATTCGCCCAGAAGTGCGGACGAACCCCAAGTATCGGGATTATGGCAATACTTGCAGCGCATAGGGCAGCCTTTTAAGAAGAAAATATATCTTACTCCGGGGCCGTCAGCCGAACCGAAGCTTTCAATTGAATGTACCTTACCTTTTATTTCGTTCATCTTTTTCACTTCCTTTTTAGAAAAAATGGCAGGCAAATTTCTTCGCCTGCCACTATATTATTTACAAACTTACGTCGATAATTTATCTGGTAGCGTGGAATGTTCTGGAGATAACGTCATCCTGCTGTTCAGGTGTGAGGTCTACAAAACGTACAGCGTAACCGGATACACGGATCGTGAAGTTAGCGTATTCAGGGTTCTTAGGATCAGCCTTGATCTTTTCGAGGAGCTCTCTGCCAAATACGTTTACGTTGAGGTGGTGAGCGCCCTGATCGAAGTAACCGTCCATAACAGCAACGAGGTTGTCGATTCTTTCAGGCTTGTTGTTGCCAAGAGCCTCAGGGTTCATGGACTGAGTATTGGAAATACCGTCGAGAGCCCAAACGTATGGGATCTTAGCTGTGGAGTTAAGAGATGCAACAAGACCGTTCTGCTCTGCACCGTAAGATGGGTTAGCACCCGGAGCAAATGGAGCGCCTGCCTTACGTCCGTCAGGAAGAGCGCCTGTAGCCTTACCGTAAACAACGTTCGATGTGATAGTAAGGATAGATGTTGTAGGCTCGGAATCTCTGTATGTGTGTCTCTTCTTGATCATTTCAAGGAATGTCTTAAGGAGCCATACACCGATCTCGTCAGCTCTGTCGTCGTCGTTGCCGTATCTTGGGAAGTCGCCTTCGATCTGGTAATCAAGAGCAACGTCCTTAGCTACGCCGATAACTTCACCCTTCTTGTTCTTGATATCAACATCGCCACGGACAACCTTTACCTTAGCGTACTTGATAGCGGAGAGGGAGTCGATAACGTGTGAGAAACCTGCGATACCTGTTGCAAATGTACGTCTTACGTCTGTATCGATAAGAGCCATTTCAGCAGCTTCGTAGTAGTACTTATCGTGCATATAGTGGATAAGGTTAAGTGTATTTACATAGAGACCTGCGAGCCAGTCGAGCATAACTGTGTACTTCTTGATAACTTCGTTGTAGTCGAGGTATTCGGAAGTGATGCCCTTGTAAGCAGGTCCGATCTGTGTGCCGAGCTTTTCATCAACACCGCCGTTGATAGCGTAGAGAAGAGCCTTGGCAAGGTTTGCACGAGCGCCGAAGAACTGGATCTCCTTACCTGTCTGTGTAGCGGATACGCAGCAGCAGATGGAGTAGTCATCGCCCCATACAGGCTTCATAACATCATCGTTCTCGTACTGGATCGAGCTTGTGTCGATAGAGATCTTAGCAGCGTACTTCTTGAATGCTGCAGGGAGAGCGGAAGAATAAAGAACTGTGAGGTTTGGCTCCGGGGAAGGTCCCATGTTTTCGAGAGTATGGAGGAAACGGAAGTCGTTCTTTGTTACCATAGAACGTCCGTCGCAGCCGATACCGCCGACTTCAAGTGTAGCCCATACAGGGTCACCGGAGAAGAGCTCGTTGTAGGATGGGATTCTTGCGAACTTGACCATTCTGAACTTCATGACCATGTGGTCGATGAGTTCCTGAGCTTCGGATTCTGTAAGGATACCAGCCTTGATATCTCTTTCAATGTAAATATCGAGGAATGTGGAAACACGACCAACGGACATTGCAGCACCGTTCTGTGTCTTGATAGCAGCGAGGTAGCCGAAGTAGAGCCACTGAACAGCTTCTCTTGCGTTCTTGGCAGGCTGAGAAATGTCGTAGCCGTAAACAGCAGCCATTTCCTTCATGCCCTTGAGAGCCTTGATCTGATCTGTGATCTCTTCACGAAGACGGATAACATCATCTGTCATTGTGCCGTCGCCTGTGTTAGCCTTGTCAGCTTCCTTTTCCTTGATGAGGAAATCGATACCGTAAAGAGCAACTCTTCTGTAGTCGCCTACGATACGTCCACGGCCGTATGTATCGGGAAGACCTGTGATGATGTGGCTGTTTCTTGCAGCTCTGATCTCAGGTGTGTAAGCATCGAAAACGCCCTGGTTATGTGTCTTGTGATATTCGTTGAAGATCTGATCGTACTTAGGGTTGATCTTGTAGCCGTAGCTTTCAGCAGCCTGCTGTGCCATCTTGATACCGCCGTAAGGCATGAATGCTCTCTTGAGAGGCTTGTCTGTCTGGAGACCGACTACCTTTTCGAGATCCTTCATGGATTCGTCGATGTATCCGGGACCGTAAGCTGTAAGACCTGTTACAACTTCTGTTTCGCAGTCGAGAACGCCGCCCTTGTTACGCTGTTCGATCATAAGTTCCTGGAGCTTGCCCCAAAGCTTGTTTGTAGCTTCGGTAGGACCTGCAAGGAAAGATTCATCGCCGTCATAAGGTGTGTAGTTCTTCTGAATGAAGTCTCTGACATCGATCTGCTCTTTCCAGAGTCTGCCTTCAAAGCCATTCCACTGATCAAAATTAACCATGTGTTTTTTCCTCCTGTTATTTAAATTCGTCAGCCGAAAACCGTGATCGTGACCTCGTTTTCCGCCGATTCTTTTTGTTTACAATAATATTATAACACATTTTTTATAAATTTCAACTGTTTTTTGATATATAATACATATAAATTTATATATATCACTTTAAAAAACGTCAAATCCGAGAATTTTTATAAAAAATCGGTTTAAAAATGTACACAAACGGTATATTTCTATTATATATAGTATATTATGTGCCATTTTGGCTTTAACGGTTTAAACTGTATTCTGTGCGAAAACGTATAAGCCAAAAAGTTTTTACAAAAAAGCCTATTTATCTGCAATAAATGAGTTTTTGACTATGATAAAATCATATCGTTTTCAAAATCAATGACAAAATCAACATAGGTGATCGTTTATGAAAGATTTAACTCAGGGAAAGATAGGAAAGCTCATAATCACGTTTGCGATACCGCTTGCGATAGGAAATATATTTCAGCTTCTGTACAGCTTCGCAGATGTTTTTATAGTCGGCAACACACTCGGAAACAATGCGCTTGCGGCTGTCGGCTCGACCTCTACGCTAAACGACCTTATAGTCGGATTCCTGCTCGGACTGACGAACGGCTTTGCGGTAGTGACGGCTCAGAGCTTCGGCGCAAAGGACGAGAAAAAGCTCCGCAGTGCGGTCGCACACACGCTTATGCTCGGTGTGGCTGTTTCGGTAGTGCTTACTGTGCTGAGCGTTGTTTTTCTTCCTCAGATATTCTCCGCACTCAATATCCCGTCCGAGCATTATGAGAACGCCTATGCTTATGCAAGGGTGATACTCCTCGGTATGACGGCTTCAATGGCTTACAACGTCTGCGCAAGCGTTCTGAGAGCTGTTGGTGACACGATAACTCCGCTCATTTTTCTTATAATCTCGTCCGTGCTGAATGTTGCGCTCGACTATATTTTCATCGCAAAGGTGAATATGGGTGTTGAGGGTGCAGCTTATGCCACGATAATCTCGCAGATAGTTTCGGCTGTGCTTTGCTTTGTGTATATGTTCAAAAAGTATAGGATGCTCCGTGTAAAGGCAGAGGACTTTGCACTCTCTGCGGATATGGTGAAGGATCTTATGGGCAGCGGACTTTCAATGGGATTTATGAACAGCTTCGTTGCGTTCGGTACAGTTGCACTCCAGAGTTCCATCAACACATTCGGCACAAATATCATCGTTGCGCATACTGCCGCCCGAAAGCTGACAAGCTTCTTTATGATGCCATTCGCCGTTTTCGGTATGACAATGGCTGCTTACTGCGCACAGAATTACGGTGCGGAAAAATTCGGAAGAATTCGCAGGGGAGTGTTCCTCTCGGTGCTTTATTCGTGGATATGGTGTGCGCTCCTCATTGTGTTCATTTACAGCTTTGCACCGCCGCTTCTTCGATTTATCACATCGACCGATGTTCCCGAGATAATCGATACCGCAACGCTTTATCTGCGTGTGAACTGCATACTTTACTGCGTCACGGCTGTGATCTCGATATTCCGAAATGCCCTGCAGGGACTCGGTGTACACAAAACGCCTATCGTTTCGAGTGCGATCGAGCTTCTCGGCAAGGTGGGGATCGTTATTCTTCTCGCACCGAGAATAGGATATATGGGAATAATCCTTTCCGAACCTATCGTGTGGGTCCTTATGGTTATTCCGCTGATAATCAGGCTTATGAATCACCCTGCAATGAAAAAACGTGCTGTCGAGGAATGATTTTTCTGCTTTGTTTACAGAAAAATCGTAATTTAGCATAAAAATAAAATTTTAGCATAAAATGACTTGACAAGCATCGGTGAATATTGTAAAATAGTCAAAGGCAGTTGAAAAGTTAACTGTCTTTGACTTGATCTTCATAGGGGAGTAGTCAGCGCAGCAATATGCATCTGGGAGGCTGCTGTCTGCGTGTTCGGATCGACATACCGGCGTAAATGCCCGGTTCGGACGGGAAATTTTTTCCTTGACAAGACTTATGTATAGCGTTTGTTTGCTGTATATGAGTACCCTTTTTATCGACTTATGTACCGCATGCGGACATAAGTTTTTTTTATGTTACAAAGGAGTATGGGTATGGGTTTTGTTGAACTGTTTCTTATCGGTGTAGGCCTTTCTATGGATGCATTTGCGGTCGCTATATGTAAGGGACTGAATATGCGGGAAAAGGTCAATTTCAAACACGCAGGCATCATCGCACTGTTTTTCGGCGGATTTCAGGCAATTATGCCGCTGATCGGCTATTTTCTCGGCATAGGTTTTGAAAAGTACATCACAAGGATAGACCACTGGATAGCCTTTATTCTCCTCTGCTTCATCGGCGGAAAAATGATCGTTGAGGCTATAAAGGAATGGAACGAGGTCGATAAGCAGGAGGAAGACAGGCTTGACATAAAAGAGCTGTTTGTTCTTGCGGTCGCAACGAGCATTGATGCGCTCGCCGTCGGAATAACTTTCGCATTCCTCAATGTAAATATCTGGTCGGCTATCTCGATAATCGGCACAACAACATTCGTGCTTTCGATAATCGGCGTAGTTATCGGAAACAAATTCGGCAGCAAATACAAAAGCAAAGCCGAGCTTGTCGGAGGTATCATTCTTGTACTTATCGGCGCAAAAATTCTCCTCGAACATCTCGGCATTATCAATTTCTAAAATTTTTAGCTAAGCTTTTTTATCATCGTGATATGGGGTGCTGATTCTTCAAGAAATGGTTCACCCTTTGCAATGTAGCCGTTCTTTTCGTAGAACGGCTGTGCTTGTATCTGGGCGTGAAGGATCATCTTTGATGCGCCACGTCTTGCGGCTTCACTTTCGAGAAATGAAAGCATCTTGCTGCCCGTTCCGCCCTTGCGGAAATCCTTCAGAACGGCAAGCCTGCCAAGATAGTATGCGCCGTTTTCTTCCGCAGGAAAAATTCTTCCCGTTGCGATAGGCGAGCCGTCAATAAAACCGACAGCATGAACGGCTGTATTGTCGATAGTATCGAATTCTTCCTCAAAGCCCTGCTCCTCGACAAAAACCGTCTGACGGATAAAGTGCGCCTCTTCGGGAAGTTTTTCATAAGCTTTTATTATCATAGCAAAATTACCTCTTTTGGAAAGGAATATAAAAATGAACGTTATTCTTGCATCCGCATCGCCGAGAAGAAAAGAACTTCTTGCGAGCGTTTTTGACGAATTTGAATGTATCCCGTCCGATGTGGACGAAACTCTGCCCGAGGAAATACCTGCCGAGCAGAGTGCGGAATTTCTCGCTGTGAAAAAGGCTGCGCATATCGCAAAGGAACACGCCGATTCGTTTGTTATCGGCTGTGATACAATAGTTGTTTTCAACGGCAAAGTCTACGGAAAGCCGCACGATGAAGCCGATGCAAAGCGTATGCTCACCGAGCTTTCGGGCAAAACTCATAAGGTCATCACGGGCGTATGTCTTTTTTATAAGGGAAGAAGCCTAAGCTTTTCCGAAACGACCGAGGTGGAGTTCTATCCGCTTTCCGATGAAGAGATAGAAAGCTACATTCGGACAGGCTCGCCGATGGATAAGGCAGGCGCTTACGGTATTCAGGACAAAGGCTTCCTGCCGGCAAGACAGATACATGGCGACTATTTCAATGTTGTCGGTCTGCCTACTGCACGTCTGAAGCGTGAGGCGGAAAGGTTTCTTCGTCTGTTTGAATGATCGTTCGGTAAAGATAGCTTCGCCCCTGCTTGCCGATGCGTTCGGTAACTCCGAGTGCGGTGAGGATATTCAGTACAAGCTGTGCAACTGACGTATGAACCCGTGCTTTTTCTGCAAAATCGTGCGAGGTATATTCGCTTTCAAGTCCGTTCGGCACGAAGTAAAGCCAGTCGGAAAGCTTGTCGAAATGCAGCTCATCACAAAGCGCAACAGGAATTCTGTCATAGCGTGTGCTGCCCCTGCGCCGACCTCGTTTCAGACCTGTGGTTTCGGGCGGCTGACGGTATTCTTCGACATCGAGCATCACAATGCGGAAATGCAGCCGTTCATTTGGCAGAAACGGTTTGATTTTGTAAAGCTCGGGGAAAATATCGTAGGGCGAACCCTTTTTGGGGGACTTGCGCTTTTTGCCGAGCCTGCCTGTTTCGGGGTCTATCGGTATCAGCCATTTGTTGAGCGGTATCGGATAAACAACGGTCACATCGCTGACTTCAAGAAATGCGGCAAGCTTTTTCCGCAGTCTGTCAAAGCCTGCGGTCTGTATCTCAATGATGCCGTTTTCGCCGACGATATCGGCGACGAAGCCGCCGACCTTTTGCTCGTGGCTGTCCTCGAACGGCTCAAAGTAATTTTTCAGAACGGAATGAACGGTTTTTTCACCGTAAGTTCCTATGCCTGCTCTTTTGTGTTCGCCGTCAAGAACCTTTGAAAGAGCGTAAAAATATTTTTCTCTGTCCAAAATATCACCAAAATTAAAGGAAGTTGTTTTATGGAAAAATCAGTTAAGGATTCGTATGCGGAGCAGGTCCAGATCCTCACACAAAAGGATATGAACGGCTACAACCGTCTTTTCGGCGGAAGATTAATGGAATGGATAGACATTGTTGCATCCGTCGTTGCACGCCGCCATTCGGGAAGAAATGTCACGACCGCTGTTGTTGATACGCTCACATTCAGAGCGCCTGCGCACCTCAACGATACCGTTATCCTCTGCGGAAGAATAACCTATGTCGGCAGGACTTCAATGGAGGTCTGCGTTGAAACCTACGTTGAGCATCTCGATTCGAGCAGGACTCTCATCAACACGGCTTATGTTATAATCATCGCAATTGACGAGAACGAAAAGCCCGTTGAAGTTCCTCGTTTAAAGCTTGAAACGGAGAAAGAAAAAGCCGAATGGACGCTCGCCGAAAAGCGTGCCGAGATACGCAAACAGCGCAGAAAAGAAATGTTCTGAAATAAAGCCTTTGCAAACCGTTACATTGGGGTTTGCAAAGGCTGTTCTGCTTATTTAATAGTATAATCGGCGTCGATATAGTCGCCGTTTGCCTGCTTTTTGAGCTTTTCAATGATCTTGTCTGCTCTGTATCGTGTTATTGCGTCCGTGATTCCTTGAACGATAAGAACGAAGCCCGTGAACTTCATTGCAACGGAAACTGCACCGAACGGATTTATGATAATGACGATTCCGAGTGCAGCCATGACCACCGCAAAGAGTGCTGTTATCCACCATAGTTTGTAGCCGAGGAATTTCGTTTCAAGTCCGTGTTCAAGAATTCCGAAGCTCTGGACGAGGACAACTACACCTATTACAATAGTGATGAAACCGACTATCCTATCGGGGCGTACTGTGATAAAAAGTCCGAGAAGAAGCTGGATAAGACCCGGAACAAGGTTGAATTTCTGCACGGGCGAGTTCATATTGAGCAGGGAAGCTCCCGTGAAGAAAAGTCCGCTCATAAGCAGGATTATACCGATAACACGGCATATCACAACGGTAGCCTGAACCGAATTCGCAATTAGTATTATTCCTACAATGACTGTCAGAACGGGTGCAATGAAAAGTGCAAGTTTATTTTTTTTCGTTTTCATATAGTGCTGTCTCCTTTGCTGGATTTGGATACATTATAACATATAAAAACGTCGATTTCAATAGACATTTTTAAATTAGTGTTAAAAGTTACTGCATTGTCTACTTTTGTTGGCGAAACAGTTGACAATTTATCGGGGATATCGTATAATAATTGTTGTAAACTAAAATAAACTGATTGGTAGACAATTGGGGTTTGAGGAGGTTTGTATCTGTATGGCAGATATAACAGAAAATGTTGGTGCAGAGGTCACCAAAAGCAAAATAACAACAAAGGAACTCGTTTTCACGGCTCTTATGGCGGTAATTATCGCTGTTTGCTCGTGGATATCCATTCCGACAACAGTTCCGTTCACGCTCCAGACATTCGGCGTGTTTATGGCAGTCGGACTTCTCGGCGGCAGGAAGGGAACTATCTCGGTTCTTGTCTATATTCTTCTCGGTGCAGTCGGAGTTCCTGTTTTCGCAGGCTTCAGCGGCGGTATAGGCGTTCTTTTCGGCACGACCGGCGGCTACATAGTTGGATTCCTGCTTTCGGGTCTTGTTTATTGGGCAATGACCGCAGCATTCGGTGAAAAGCTCCCGATAATGATCATTGCAATGGTTATCGGACTTCTCGTTTGCTATGCATTCGGAACAGCTTGGTTCATGATCGTTTATGCAAAGAATACAGAACCTATCGGACTTCTGACTGCGCTTGGCTGGTGCGTATTCCCGTTCATCATTCCTGACTGCATCAAGATCGCACTCGCTGTTGTTCTTACAAAGCAGCTCAAAAAATATGTCAAGCTTTAATGTAAGGGCGCACCACGGACTTTGTATGAGTTTTTTCGAGGGAAAAGGCTACAGCGATTCCTTTACGGCGAATATGGCTGAAAAGAAAATGCTGCTCGAAAAAGACCCGATAGTGAAAATAGTCGACTGCGCAGATGAAGTTTGCAAAGCCTGTCCTCATAATGACGGCGGAGTTTGCAGTTCTCTCGGAAAGGTCGCAGGGTATGACAGCGCCGTTCTTGAACGCTGCGGGATAAAAAGCGGAACGGAACTGCACTGGAAGGAGTTTTCAAAGCTTGTTCACGATAACATAATCGGCGCAAAAAAACTCTCAGAGGTCTGCGGTGACTGTCAATGGTACAGCATTTGCGGAAGAGATCAATAAGCATAAAACATCAGTATCAAAAACACTTTGTATCATTGACATAAATTTATTGATATGGTATAATAAGACATTGCCGGAAAAGACGGTATTGTCTTATTTTTTTTTGCATTAGAAAATTTTTAGGAGAAAGTATTATGAAGTACACAAATCCGATAATCAAGGGCTTTTATCCCGACCCGTCCGTGTGTGAAGCAAACGGAAAATATTATCTTGTTTCAAGCTCGTTCCAGTATTTTCCCGGAGTGCCGCTCTTCGAGAGCGACGACCTTATCAACTGGAAGCAGATAGGTCACGTTCTTACCCGAAAAAGTCAGGTAATGCTCGAAAAGATCAACAGCTCGGGCGGCGTTTTCGCACCCACGATAAGATACAATAACGGCAGATTTTATATGGTAACGACCAATGATACGACCCACCAGAATTTCTACGTTTACACCGATGATATCTACGGCGAATGGTCAGAGCCTATCTTCGTTGACCAGTCGGGCATCGATCCGTCGCTCCTTTTCGATGATGACGGAAAGGTGTACTTTCTCAGCAACGGTCAGGACGATGAGGGCGAGGGCGGAGTTATCCAGTGCCGGATCGACATTGCAACGGGCAGGAAGCTTTCTCCGAGCAAATGTATATGGAAAGGCTCGGGCGGACGTTACCTCGAAAGTCCGCATATGTACAAGATAGACGGAAAATACTATCTTATGGCAGCCGAGGGCGGCACGGAATATGGTCATATGGTAACATATTCACGCTCCGATTCTGTTTGGGGAAAATTTGAAAATTACGCACATAACCCCGTGCTCACCAACAGAAACAAAGCTCCTTTCATCATTCAGGGCATCGGTCACGGCGACCTTATCCGTGACAGGAACGGCGGCTGGCACATCCTCACACTCGGTTTCAGACAGATACATATCTGGCAGCCGTATCACCACCTCGGACGTGAGATTTTCCTCACTCCCGTTGCTTTCGATGAGAAAGGCTGGTTCACCGCAGGCAATGACGGAACGACCGACTTTGAGTATGAGATAAGCGGTGATTTCGAGCAGACAGAAAAGAAGCTTTACACCTTTGAAAACACCGATTGGAACATCGACTGGTGCTATCTCCGTCACCCTCATTTTGAGAATTACAGCCTTTCGGACAGAGCTGTTCTCAAAGGAACTGATATCACCCTCGAAGAAGTCGATTCACCGACATTTATTGCTTTGCGTCAGCGTGATTTTGATATGGATCACAGCGTCAATGTCAGCATTGACAAGGGCGAGGCAGGCGTAACTGTTTATATGTGCGAAAACGAACATTACGATGCTGCGATAAGAGCCTGCGAGGACGGTTTTGAAGCAGTTCTGAAGCTCAACATCGGCGGCGTAAAGCACATTCAGAACACGGTCAAGCTTTCGGGCGCATCGGCAAAGCTTGAAATTGTTTCGGACAGCGTTTTTTATAACTTCTTCGTCAACGACAACGGAAACAGGGTACATCTCGGCGGCGGTCAGTCGAAGTATCTTTCAAGCGAAGTTTCGGGCGGCTTTACGGGCGTAGTTCTCGGACTTTATGCTGTCGGAAACAATACGGCAGAGTTCACCGAGCTTAATGTAAAATACAAATAAAAGGAGTTTTCTGTATGAATAAGAATTTGCTTACAGCGCCTATGGGCTGGAACAGTTGGGACTGCTACGGTGCGGCTGTCGATGAAGAAACCGTTCGCAAGAACGCTGAATTTATGGCGAAAAATCTTAAACAGTACGGCTGGGAGTATGTTGTTGTTGATATCCAGTGGAGCAACCCAACAGCGCCGAACCATGAATATCAGCCTTTCACCGAGCTTTGCATGGACGAATATTCACGCCTTATCCCTGCCGAGGAGCGTTTTCCGTCGGCAAAGAACGGAAAGGGTTTCGCACCGCTTGCGGAATATGTTCATTCGCTCGGACTTAAATTCGGCATACATATCATGCGAGGTATCCCACGTCAGGCTGTTCACCGCAACACACGCATAAAGGGAACGGACATTACCGCCCGTCAGATCGCAAAAACGGACAGCATTTGTCACTGGAACACGGATATGTACGGCGTTGACCCGACCAAAGACGGTGCACAGGAATATTACAACAGCATTTTTGAACTTTACAGGGAATGGGGCGTTGACTTTGTAAAGGTTGACGACATTGCCCGTGAACTTCCGCACGAAGAAGCCGAGCTTGTGATGCTTTCCGATGCTTTGCACGGCTGCGGAAGAGATATGATACTGAGCCTCTCACCCGGACCTGCACTTATCGAAAAGGCTGAGCTTTACAAGCAGACGGCGAATATGTGGCGGATCACCGATGATTTCTGGGACAAGTGGGAACTGCTTTATGCGATGTTTGAACGTGCTGAAAAGTGGTGTATACACACGGGCGCAGGACACTGGCCCGATGCGGATATGCTACCGATAGGACCTATTCTTCAGGATTATGACAAGTCTATCCGCACGAAGTTCACCGAGGACGAGCAGGTGACGATGATGACACTTTGGAGCATCTTCCGCTCACCGCTCATGATAGGCGGCGAAATGACGGGATTTGATAAATTCACGATGAGCCTTCTCACAAATGAGGAAATTATCAAAATGCATCATAATTCACGTCATTCCCGTCCCGTTTACCGCAGAAATGCTGACGGAAACGAGTATATCCTCTGGACGGCTTTCAGCTCCGAGGGCGGATATTATGCGGCTGTTTTCAATGCAGGCGATAATGACGGTGTGATGAATGTTGACCTTGAAGCTGCTGAAATATACGGAAAAGTCAGCGGCAAGGAGCTTTGGAGCAGTGAGAGCGTAAGCGCAGAGAGCAGCTTTGAAGTCAAGCTCCCGCAGCACGGCGCAAAGGCTTTCTACTTTGAAAAAGCATAAAAAGTCAGTTAAAATAATACAATAGGATATTGAAAAACTCAGCTTTTTGCTGTACAATAAAAACAGTAAAAAACGGAGGTTTTGATTTATGCCTAATCCATATCTTCCTTTGTGGGAATATATCCCCGACGGCGAACCGCGAGTATTCGGCGACAGAATTTATGTCTACGGTTCGCATGATACAGCAGGTTCGGATACATTCTGCGACTATGTTTTAAAATGTTGGAGCGCACCTGTTGACGACCCAAGCAACTGGACTTGCCACGGCGACATTTTCCGTGTAAAGGATACAAGGGATCACAAGTCCGATATCCCCGACGGAAACCCCGACAGACGGCTTTTTGCGCCCGATGTTGTCGAAAAGGACGGGAAATATTATCTTTACGCTTACATCATAAACCGCATCGGCTGTGTCGGCGTGAGCGACCGCCCCGAAGGACCTTTCAGGTATCTTTCCGACTATGTTTACACCGTTTCCGATGAGGTATGCTGCAATGGTTGGTTCATTGACCCGTCCGTTTTCGTCGATGATGACGGAAAAGCTTATATTTACTGCGGATTTGAGCGTTCGTTCCTTGCGGAGCTTAACAGCGACAATATGTACGAAGTTTCAAACGCTGTTGAGCATTTTATTCCGAATAAAGTCACGAATGAAAACGGTTTTGACTCGGAAGAAAAGCTCTTTTTTGAAGCGGCTTCAATGCGAAAGGTCGGAAACACCTATTATATGATCTATTCGCCGAAGCAGGGCAGCAGACTTGCCTATGCGACATCAGATTCTCCCGTTGGGCCATTTACATACCGAGGATATATCGTTGACAACGGTGCTGATTACCCCGGCGGAAACGATCATGGTTCTATCGCCTGCATAAAAGGTCAGTGGTACATTTTCTACCATCGTATGACGAACGGAACTATAATGTCGCGCCGCGGCTGCGTTGAGAAGATAGAAATTCTTCCCGACGGAACTATCCCGACAGTTGAAATGACATCGCTCGGCTTTGAAAAATCGCTTTCACCGTATAATATAATTCCTGCGGATATTGCCTGCGTTTTAAAGGGCGGTGCATTCGTCACGGAGAAAAACGTTTTTGAACGTGTTATAACGAATATAACGGGCGAAACGGTCATCGGCTATAAATATTTCGACTTCGGCGAAGATTTCGGCAGCAAAACTATGGAGCTGAATATGAAAGTCAACGGCTGCGGCTGTGATTGCAGAGTTCATATCCTCATTGACGGCGAGAACGGCGAGGAGATAGGCACTGTCAGCATCGGAAAGGACAGCGGAGTTGTTTCCGCAGTTGTCAAAAACGTAACTGGAAGACATTCAGTTTTCTTTAAGGTAACGACCGATTACAGCGGTTGGACGGGGGAATATTTCAAGAACAGATGTCTTTTTGAGTTAAAAGAATTCATATTTACAAAGTGATTTCGGAGGGTGTAAAATGAAAAAAGTAACAAGCATATTCATGGCACTTATAATCACGGTCTGTCTTGCATTTTCAGCGTGTGCAAAGTCAGCCGATATCGGTTCGGACAGCGGCGAGATGCGCAAAGATATGACTTCTGCGGAGTTTGCAAAGGAAATGGGAATGGGCATCAATCTCGGCAATACTATGGAAGCTTACTGGGCGGCAGATACACGCAAATGCTCGGGTGCATCTGTTATCGGCGGAAACACGCCTAAGAATTATGAGACCTGCTGGGGTGCTATTCCGACCACGCAGGAGTGCATTGCAGGAATGAAAAGCGAGGGCTTTGACACAGTTCGTATCCCCGTTTACTGGGGAAATATGATGGCAGAGGATGGTAAGTTCACCATCAACGAGGACTGGTTCAGGAGAGTGGACGAGATAATCGAATATGCCCGCAGCTCCGACCTTTATGTTGTTATAAATGTTCACCACTACGATGAATATATCATCAAGCATTACAGCAAGGACGAAGCGATTGAGATTATGAAAAAGATCTGGAAGCAGATCGCAGAGCATTACAGGAACTTCTCCGACTACCTTATTTTTGAGGGCTATAACGAAAATCTCGGAACAGTCCGTGAGGGCGATACCTTTACCGATGATGAAAAGTTTGAATATGTAAACGAAATGAACCGGATCTTCGTTGATACTGTCCGCAAAACAGGCGGCAACAACAAGAACAGAATGCTGATCGTTTCAGGCTACTGGACAAATATCGACCTCACCACCGACAGCAGATTTGTTATCCCGAAGGACACCGTTTCCGACAGAATTATGGTTTCCGTCCACTATATCGACAACGCAATGTACTGGACGAACAAGATCGGCGGCAAAGAATGGCTCGACTACAGCAGAGCGCAGTGCGAGCTTCTCAAAAAGGCTTTCACGGATAAGGGTATTCAGGTTTTTGTCGGCGAATGTACATCTATTTACAGCAAGGATCGCTTCGCAGAAAATGCAGAACATACCGATTCAACAGAGTGCCTCGGAATTATGTACGATATGATGAATGAATACGGCTTCATTCCCGTTCTCTGGGACGTAAATCAGAACTTCTATTCAAGAATAAAGTGCGAAATAATCAATAAGTCCGACAGAGAGCTTATCCGTTCACTCAAAGATAATGCCGAAAGCAAATAAGATAAGCACAATTTGTAATTTATTGTTGCACAAAAGTTCAGTTTATGCTATAATTAAGGCAATGCAGTAGTTTATGGCTGCATTGCCTTATTTTTATAAAGTCGGTGATAAATTTGAAGATAGGCTCAATTGGATATAACTATTCTCACGATTCGGATTTCGTTATGGACAGACCGAACGGCGTTGGCTGCTGTCTTTTTCTGCTCATAAAAGAACCTGCGGATTTCATTATAGACGGAGTTCCGTGCTATGTAAAAAAGAATTCGTTCGTCTTTTTCACGCCCGAAACACCTTGCACATATCGTGCCGCAGAGGAACGATACTGCGATGACTGGATGTATTTCGATATGGAAAAAGGGGACAAGGAGGAGCTTGAAAGGCTTGGTCTGCCGCTGAACAAAATAGTCTACGCAGGCGAGATCGAGGAGCTTTCCAAGATAATGCACATTCTTGCATTCGAGCATTACTCTGCGGAAATGCATCATAATGAGATCGAGCAGTGCTATATCGAGCTGCTCCTGCTGAAATTGAGCCGCAGCAAGGTAGCATATTCCGCATCGGGCGGAGAATCGTTCAAGGAGAAAAACTGTCGCCTTACTCAGCTTCGCACGAAGATATTCACAATGCCCGAGAGCGTTCCGAGCGTTGACGAAATGGCGGAGGAGCTTGGCATGAGCCGTTCGGGATTTCAGCATCTTTACAAGCGCCTTTTCGGAGTAAGTGTTATGAGCGATGTTATAAAGGGCAGACTTGACCGGGCAAAGCGTTTGCTTTCGTCCACCAACCTCACGGTCAGGGAGATAGGGGAGTGCTGCGGATACTCAAACGAGTTCAATTTTATGCGGCAGTTCAAGGACTATGTCGGCAAGACACCTACCGAATACCGAAAAATTTTATAAAAAAACTCCTTATTTCGTTTTGCGGAATAAGGAGTTTTCTACATATTGATTATCTGGTTGCTTTCGGGCGAATTATCAACGATTCCCGTGATAACAACATTGAACAGCTCAGGCTGTTCTGCAAGGTCATAGCATTTGTTTGAATCAAGTATCGAAACAATGGGACGAAGCGGATTGTTCGGGTGATTTTTGATAACGCAGCCCTTTTCGCCGTTGGAAAGTTGGACGATAGAACCGGTCGGGAACGGTGCGACTTTTCGCAGAAACGCACGGAGGATATTTTCGTCGAACTGCGTTCCCATTCCTGCCATAATGTATTCAATGGCTTCGTTCGGCGGATTTGGTGTTCTGTACGGTCGGTTCGAGGTAAGCGCATCGTAGACATCGGCGACCGCAAGTATTCTTGCATAAGGGTGTATCTCCTTGCCCTTGAGGTGGTAAGGGTAACCCGTGCCGTCAATTTTTTCATGGTGCTGAATAATGCCCTTGTAGATGTTATCGCTGACGATGTTTCTCTCTTTGAGATGTTGTGCGGCGTAAACAGGGTGCATCTTAACTATCTCAAATTCCTCGGGGGTGAGTCTTCCGGGCTTCGTGATTATCTCAACGGGAATAGAGACCTTGCCGATATCGTGCATAAGTCCTGCCGTTCCGAGTTCATTGAGCATAAAGTTGTTAAAGCCAAGTTCAAGACCGATAGCAATAGCCATTATCGCAACACTCAGGCTGTGATGATATGTGTAATCGTCATACATCTTGATATCGGCAATATTTACAAGGATATCTTTGTTGGAGGAAAGGCTGTTGATGAGCTTCTGCGTAGTTTCGCTTATCTCCTCGACATCTTTTTTTGATACGCCCTTCTCGCTGTTCATAAAATTATCTGCAAGCTGGTGGATGCCCGAGATAGCTTCAGCTCGGATCTCCTGATTTATCGATGAAATAACTCTGATCTTGCTTTTGTATGTATCAACATAGATCCCGTTGATCTCAGCAGCCTTCAGCCGTGTGATCGTCATATCGGAAAGTATCTGACCCGCTTCGATAGTGTGAGCTTTCCTTGATGCTATATCATAGAAGTTTACGCTTCTTGCAAGGCACATTCCCGGCAGGATATCCTTTGTGTTGACGAAAATCAGAATGAACACCTCGCTGTCATGATGAATAAAGATACCCCCGAAAAAACTTTGGGGGCAAATTCTCTATGACTTTGCACAGTCTCTGTCTCGGGGAAAATTCCCTGCCCGAAGCTGTACAAAGTCATTTTTGAAAGTCCGCAAATTGGTGTGAAGCTTCAGCTCCGCTTAAAATAAGCTTACTGAAATTTATGTAATAAACCGAGTGAGCTTGTCATAATAATTTATGGGATCACTTTTTGAGCTGTGCGATGCATTCGCTGCAGATATTCTTGCCCTTGAAGTCGATGATGTTGTCTTCGTTTCCGCAGAAAATGCAGTTCTTTCTGAATTTCTTAAGGATAATTGTATCGTCCTCAACATAGATCTCAAGAGCATCCTTTTCGCCTATCTCAAGACCTCTGCGGAGCTCGATAGGGAGAACGATTCTGCCGAGTTCGTCAATTCTACGGGTAATTCCTGTTGCTTTCATATTAAATACCTTTCCTTTCTGATTTTCGGGGGAGCTTCCCCAAAACAAAACTTTTGGTTTGAAAATATTATTTCCAAACCGCTTCCTTCTCTTTGATTTACCTATGGGAAACTGTTCGTCGGTCAGTACCGTTTAAGATCGCTGACGGACGTTTAAGCGGAACTGCACGAACGTTTTTTAGCCATAGTTTTCTTCATAGTAAATTATATACTTTATACTATTTTTTGTCAAATTAGATTTATAGAATATTTATTACTTTATAGTAAACAAGGTAGACAATAATATGATTTTTATATAAACAATTACAAGATATGACAAATTTTTTTATAGCTTATGTAAAAATAAACAACGAAAATACATTTTCTGGAATGTAAATAATTGTCGATTGTCAAATGCATAAAACAGTCCTGATTTCCGATACGGAGGAGGAAATGAGCTATGATGAATGTGATTTTTGCGGCAATGATACTCTTTTCCGTGATATGCGGTATAATAAGCGGAAAAAGCGCCGAGGTCTCCGACGCCGCCATAAATTCCTGCGTTGAAGCGGTCGAGCTTTTCCTCTATCTCATCGGCGGGATGTGTATGTGGGGAGGGCTTATGAAGGTCGCCGAAAGATCGCATCTTACAGATAAGCTTGCGGCGGCGTTCCGACCCTTTGCAAAGTTCATATTCAAAGACCTTGACCTCAACGGAAAGGCATTTCACGCAATTTGTCTCAATGTAACGGCGAATATGCTCGGTCTGGGCAATGCGGCAACTCCGCTCGGCATTGAGGCTATGAAAGCTCTTGAAACGGAGGAAAATGCCAACGGCACAGCCACCCGAAATATGATAGTCTTTTCCGTTCTGAACACGGCTTCGATAACTATCCTGCCGACAACAGCGGCTTCGCTCCGTTCAAAGCACGGTTCAGCCGCACCTATGGAAATTTTCCCGTGTGTTATAATAACATCGGTCATCGCACTCGCCGCAGGGCTTGTTTCTGCGATCACGCTTGACGGCATCTCAGGTCTGGCGCATAAAAAATCGGAAAGGAAGTCACCGAATGTTTAAATTCACAGAGCTTCTCATTCCGATATTTATTGGTCTGATAGTATTGTATGGTTTGCTTCATAAGGTGAACGTCTTTGATGAATTCATCGAGGGCGCAAAGGAAAATCTCTCGGTCGGGATAGGGATATTGCCGTCGCTGATAGCGATGATAACAGCGATAGGAATGTTCAAAGCCTCGGGCGGAATGGAGATGATAGCAAGCCTGCTGAAACCGCTGACGGACTTTTTGGGCTTCCCGAGTGAATGTCTGCCGCTTGCGGTAATGCGTCCCGTGTCAGGAAGCGGTGCGCTCGCAGTTTATGAGACCATTCTCGAAAGCGTTCATCCCGACAGCTTTGCAGGCAGGGTGGCAAGCGTTATATTAGGCTCGACCGAAACGACCTTTTATACGCTTGCGGTTTATTACGGCGCAACGAATGTGAAAAACACACGCCATTCGCTCGTTTCCTCGCTGACAGCCGATTTTACAGGCTTCATCTTCAGCGCACTCACGGTCAGGCTGATAATGCACTGACTTTGACCGTGAGAATGCTGTTTTTCAGCAGTTCGGCAAATTCTTCTTCACCGATGTCTTCGATCAGCTCGGGACAGCTCCGCCGAACCTCGGAATAGATACCGAAAATGTCAGCACCGTTCTGCCAGACGGTCTCCGAATATGCTGAAATGCACTCATCACGCACGGCTGTGCATACCTCGTTAGCCGCTTGGTGCATATCGGGGCAGTTTTCGGGAAATTTCAGCCGAAGCTTTATCTTTGTTTCGATCAAAAGCTTGCCGTCCGAATTTTTTGCGGAAACACAGCTTTTTGAGTCGGTTATCTCAACGGGAATATTATTACCCGTGCTTACAACGAGCCTGCTCTTGCATTGGAATTTATCCGAAAAAACAAGAAAGCCTTTGAGCTGTTCATCGGTCAGTTTTATATCGGACAAGCCACTGTTTATCACTGCCGCACCGTCAAAATCCGCATCGTTTCCATCGGTGTACACCTCGGGAAGAACAGCACAGCCCATCGGGTGAAGCTCGGCATTGAGAATGTCGGAAACGGGTACATAAAACGTCCTGCCAAAATTGGCATTGCTCTTGATAAGATCGGTCAGCCGCTCCGCAGAATATAGCCCTCTTTCCGAGGTGAGTGAGGCCACTTCATAAGGCGAATCACTGTAAAAAACGGGGCAGGAGAGCGGCAGTGTCCCGAAATCCGAGCGCAGACCGATCAGAGTGTTCAGCTCATCGGCAGGCGAGGTTATCCCACTGCCGAAAATCACAGATTTAAGATGCCCGAGAAAAATATTGTTGCCCGAACGAACTTCGCAGGCGGATATTGCCGAGTTCAGGTCGCTGCCCTCACCGCTTATGCATACTGAATTCTCATTGGCAGAGGACGGCGCACCGCTTCCGCTCGGCTGAAATATCTGTAAGCTCACCGTATAAATATCAAGCCGCTTGTCAATGCCGATTATCTGCACAAAAGCACGGTCGCCGACCTCAACTCCGCCGAAGCAGCCGCTTAAAAGCAGAGCTGCCGAAATGACCGCAGCGAGAAAAAAGCTCTTTTTATATCTCATTCCTTTTCAGTCCTTTCCTGCCGCTTATCCCTTCGCATATAAGCACCATAAGCGGTATCAGTGCAAGAAGTATAAGCTGTGCATAACCGCCGCAGAGAATGTTCCGTATCGGCGAAAAGTCCGCTTTGTAAAACATAAACGCCGCCGAAACGATGAACACCGCAAGCGCAGAAAAAGCATTGCGAAGCTTTATTCCGTGATAAATTTCGGACGAAATTCCCGAGATGATGCTTATGAAAACGGAAATGCTTATCACAGCAGATATCGTCCACAGGATAAGATAAAGCGCACCATTCTGACGGAATGCTCCCGAATTCGTCAAAGATCCCACCGTGAGGAATGGATAACCGAGCGTGTCCGCAAGATCGCCGAGAACTCCCGTTATCAGCGCAAAAATCACCGATGTCACTATAAGCTTCGCCGCAAGCAGCCGGTAGAGTACACATTTCAATCCATTCCGCAGATTTTTCATCAGAAATGCCGCTGCAACGACCTCTCCGTTTCGTGCAAGGTCGTCCATAACAGCTTTGGCAAGTCCTGACGAGCCCTTTTCAAAGTAAAAATTGTTTATGCTGAAAGCGTCCTTCGCACCTATCCCCATAAGCACGACCATAAGCAGGAACGGTATCATCATAATAACGCTGCTTCGGGCAAGTCCCTCCGTTCCGCAGTAAGCGCAGTATGCACAGACTATAAGCAGAGCCGCAAGCGGAAATAATTTTTCCCCGTGGAGAAAGCTGTTGCTAAGAAAATCAACATAGTGCAGGACCTGACCCGTGCAGAGCGAAATGAAAAACAGAAGGTACAAAATTGCTGCAATGAAGCCTGCAATGCTGCTTTTTTCATAAATGATCTCGGTAACGCTCTTGTCGGGGAAGCGGCTTGACAACACAATGATCGGTATAACAAGTATCGCTTGTATAAGGATAGAGATAACGGCAGCTTTCAGCCGAAGCGATATACCTCCACCCTGAGAAAAGGCAGGAACATACGTCATCAGCGTGAAAATGCGGCATAAAAGCAGCAGAAATACAAGCTGCCATTTGCTGATCTTTTTAGTCATTGCTGTCCTCCTTATTCAATGTGTCCATATTTACTCCGTTAAGGTTTTCAATAGCGACTTTATCCTCCTGCATTCTTTTAAAGCCCGAACGAAGCAGAACATCACGCAACGCCATCGGCGTAAGCGGTGAAACGGGAGATGTAACGGGCGTTCCTGCGTTTTCGAGAGAGCAGATATTCACTATCATAAGCGCCGCAATAAGTGCAATGCCGAACAATCCCGAAATTCCGCCTGCGATAACAGCGGCGAAGCGAAGTATCGTCACGGGCTGATTGAGCGACGGAATAACAAAAGACGAGGTAACGGAAATAGCGCATACAAGCAGCAGCGGATTGGATATAACTCCTGCCGAAACAGCCGCATCGCCGATCATAAGTCCGCCAACTATCGAAACAGCACCGCCTATGCTCTTAGGCAGGCGAATGCCAGCTTCACGGATTATTTCATAAAAAATAAGAACTATCAGCGCTTCGACCATAAGCGGCAGAGGCGCAAGCTCTTCAGCCTCGGACAGGATTATAAGCATCGTGTGATTGAAAAGCTCGGGGTGAAACGTGACTACCGCAACATATACCGCAGGCAGGAACACCGCCGCAATAAACGCAATGTAACGTACCCAGCGGATAAAGGTCGTGTAATAAGGGCGAAAGGTGTAATCATCGAGCGTCTGAAAATTTTCGATAAAAAGCGCAGGCAGGATAAGAGAAAACGGCGTTCCCTCTATCATAACGCCGATGCGCCCCTCGAGAATTTTTGCGCAGAAAACATCGGGGCGTTCCGTAACGGAAACTCCCGAAAAAAGCGACAGCTTCGTGTTGTTCAGAAACGGCTCGATGTAACCGTTCGACAGAACCGTTTCAAGCTTCATTCCTTTGAGCTGCTTTTTCACACCTTCAACAAGCTTTTTCGGAACTCTGTCCGTCATATAGGAAACTATGACATCAACATTGCTCAGTTCGGTCACGGGGAAAAGCTCAAATTTCAGCAGAGGAGATTTCACCCTGCGGCGAACGAGCGACATATTCGTTCTTACCGTTTCTGTGAAACCCTCGTGCGAACCGAAAATGTTTCCCTCGGACGAGGGTTCGTCTATGCCTTTTACAGCATAACCTTGAACTCCCAATCCGAAAGCCTTGTCCGAGCCGTCAACGAATAACACCGCAAAGCCGCTCATAAGCCGCCGAACAAGATCACCGTATTCCGTTACGATTCCTCGGTCGGTCGTGAGCAGCATCCGCTTGTCGATATGTTCATAGACCTCCGCACTGCTCACATCATTGGGCAGGTGGATCTCCATTAAAGGATTCAGTATAAGCTTCGCTATGGTCGAGGTCGAAACCATTCCCTCCAGACAAACAAGATTGCATTTTACACCCGATATAAGGAACGGGTTGAGGAGCAGGTCGGAGCAGTTTTTCATTATGCGTTCAATGTTTCGTATGTTCTCATCGATATCCGCAGAAAGCGGAACGTCCTTGAAACAGCTTGAATCAGGTTTTTTCATATCAAACCTTACCTTTCAAATTTTTTTCTGAAATGTATTTTATCCTGCTTTTCTCTGAAAATACATATTTTTGAAAAAACGGTACATTCTACTTATGAAAAAATCGTCTGAAAGGATAAGAAAAATGACAGTTGTATTTATAAGAGCGGTAGTGCTGTATCTGCTTATAATTTTTTCTATGCGGCTTATGGGAAAGCATCAGATAGGCGAGCTTCAGCCGTCCGAGCTTGCGGTGACTATCCTTATATCAAATATCGCAACGCTCCCAGTTGAGGATATGACAATGCCGCTTTTTACGGGAATTATCCCAATATTGACTCTTGCCTGCCTTGACGTTATAATGTCATGGCTCGGAATAAAGTCCAAGCACCTGCGCAACCTCACCTGCGGAAAGCCTGTCATTATAATCAGCAACGGCATCATCGACAAGAAGAAAATGAACGATATCCGCTTCACCGCAGATGACCTTATGGAAGCTCTCCACAGCAAGGATATCTTTGATATAAGCGAAGTCCAGTTCGCAGTAGTCGAAACAACGGGAGCGGTTTCGATATATCAGAAGCAGCCGTTCAGAACGCCGAACAATAAAGACCTCGAGGTGTGCGGAAGAAGCATTGACCCTCCCGAAGTCGTTATCGATGACGGAAAGATAATCGAAGCCGCACTTACACGAACGCAAAAGAGCAAAGCTTATCTTGAAAAGATACTGATAAAAGAAAAAACCGTCCTATCTGGCGTTTTTCTTATGACGCTCGACAGTGACGGAAATTATTCGCTTATAAGAAATGACCGCAGTGGAGAGGATAACAAATGAAACGAACGATAACAGCCTTTGTGCTGCTTGCGGCAATAATAATATGGTCGGTAACGGGGATCTTCATAGTCCGAAAAGAGAACAACGATCTTGTTGAAGTTATAGAAAGCATCGAAGCTTACTGCGAAAATGACGATATGAAAAGTGCGGAAGAGCTTGCAGGTCAGCTTGAAGCGATGTGGAGAAGATACGAGCGGAAAATGTCGCTTATCGTTGCCGATGAAAAGCTGAAAGACCTCAGCATAGCGATATCAAAGGTAAAGCCTTATTGTCGGGAGGCGAACGATGAGCTTATTGCTGAACTGGAAAATATAAAAAGGCAGCTCGAACTTATTTACAGATCCGAACTGCCGTTTTGGTATAATATTTTATGATTGTTTCTTTTTAAGGTCAACGCAGACAACTATCATTTCGCCCTTGCTGTTGTAGAAATGCGATGAAATTGTTTTACAGCTCTGACCGGTCGCCGCCGAGATGTACCAGCCCGAAATGAACGGGTCTTCGATCTGTTCCTTGACAGCGTAGAAGTAGTTTTTGATGTCGTGATTAACGCCTATGACCGCAGGAGTGTAGCCCGAAAGTATCTCCGTGTCCTTTTGCAGAACGGTTGGGGTGACTTGGAAACCCTTGCTGTCGATAAGGAATGCACATTCTATCTCCCTATGCTCCGCAACATAAGCTTCAAGTGCGCTTGTGTACTTGTCGGGAGAAATTCCCGTTATTCGGTTGATAAGCTCAAAGATGATGCGCTTGTAGGTTTCAAGCTTGACATTCGCAACGGTCGGATTGTTCTTCATGCTGACATTGAGCCGCTGGGCAGCGTCTTCAAGCTTCAAACGAGCCTCGTTAGAGAAAATATAGTCGAAGCGTTCAGGCTTTGAAAAATAGAACCCCTGAAAATAGTCAACGCCCATAAGCATACAGGCGATAACTTCATCAACGGTTTCAACGCCCTCCGCAACGGTCATTGCGCCTATCTGCTTTGCAGTGTTGATTATCGATTTGAACACTTCCTGATTGTATGTATTCGATGCAATGTTGGAAACGATGGCTCTGTCGATCTTGATTATATCGGGGTTGATGAGCATTATCCTGTTCTGCGTTTCCAGTCCGTTGCTTACGTTGTCAAGCGCTATAAGAAATCCTTTTGAACGGTAAAAATCGACAAACATGAGCAGGTTGTATGCGTCACGGACATTCGATTCGTTAAGTTCGATAACGATATTCTCGGGCGAAAGTCCGTTTATCTCGGTGGCTTTTAAAAGCTCGCCGTTTCCCGGTACAACATCGTTCAGAATCGATGTTTCAAAGTTAATGAAAAGCGAAGACGATTCGTTTTCCTTCGGAAAGGATTCTATTGCTTTTTCACGGCAGATCCTGTCAAGTCGGAGCGTTTCGCCGTGCTTTTTTGCATAGTTGAAAAGGAAATACGGGGAAATAAGCTCATTTTCAAGCTGTCCTCGGGAAAGAGCTTCAAGTCCGATGACTTTTTTTGTATTAAAAGAGTATATAGGCTGAAAATCAACGCATATTGATTTTGTGTCGATTATTTTTTGGATCAATTCGTCATTTATATTCATAAAAATTCTCTCTGAATAGTTTATTTTTCAGCAGAAAGCTTGCTGCAAATGCTGTCATATATCCTGTAAAGCTGCTGAACGCCGTTTTCAAGGAAAAAGTAGTGTGCGATGTAGAATATGAGCAGGATAAGGCAGAGCAGAGCGATCGCAAGGAATGCGAGCATCTGCGATTGGAAAAAAATTATAACGTTCAGGAACATAACAAGTGCGAAAAGGACTGTTACGATAAGATGAACAAGGCGTTCATGCTGCATAAATCCGATCTTTATAAGCAGTTCCTTGCGGACGGCTTCAAGGTCAGCGGAATCGTCATTCATAATTTCAAGAAGATAGCTGATATATTCGGAAAAATACTTTTTCACTTTTTGTCCCTCCCATAACTGTAAGTTAATTATAACATAAATCTTTGTAAAATTCAAGAGCTTTGATAAATTTCTGACAATAACTACTTGAAATTTTGCATAATATGTGTATAATATATACTATTACGGAAAGAACCAACTTTTTAACAAAACATTAAGGAGCGACCCGAAATTATGAATTACATTTTACTTGCATTAAAAGGCATCGCTATCGGCATTGCGAACGCTGTGCCGGGCGTGAGCGGCGGAACTATCGCAGTCATCGTTAAAATTTATGATAAGCTGCTCGAAGCGATAACACCGAATATAAAAAAGCTCATAAAAAACCTGCCGTTTCTTGTGCCTGTCGGATTGGGAATGCTGATCGGTATTCTCGCCGCCGCAAAGCTGCTTGGTTTTCTTTTCGATGAATATAACGTTCCGACGCAGATGTTCTTTGTCGGTGTTGTAATAGGCAGTATGCCGATGATATACAAGGAATGTACTGCCGAAAAAAAGCTGTCGGCGGTATGTATAGCACCGTTTGCGGCAGGTATCCTTGTAATGGCTGCAATGGCGTTCCTTTCACCTGCCGAAAGTGCAGCATCGGGAAGCCTTGACCTTGCAGGCGGAATAATGCTCTTTATTTCATCTGTACTTGCCGCTGTTGCAATGATAATCCCCGGAATAAGCGGCGCTCTGATAATGAAGGTACTCGGAGCTTATGATACTGTGATCGGTGCTTTGAACAGCTTTGATTTTCCGATACTTATAATCGTTGCTGTTGGAGTCGTTCTGGGCATTTTTATTGCGGCAGGAGTGATCTCAATGCTTCTGAAAAAATTTCGCAGAGGAACATATTGCCTTATCAGCGGTCTTATAATCGGCTCTGTGCCGTCAATCTTCCCGAGCAATTTTGCTTTCGATGCTCAGGGTATCATAGGCATTGTTATGCTTATCATCGGCTTGGCGGTTCCGTTTCTTACCGAGCTTCCCGCAAAGAAAAAAGTCAAGGCGGAATAAACTCTGCGGCAGAGCATATAATAGCTTCAAAATAAACTTTCGGGGTAATTATATGCTTTATCAAAACAATGAAAATCAAATATCCGAAAAGCTTCCCGAAGCTGTTTCTTCTCCGAAAAAACAGTGCTCGGGAGTATTCGGACTTGCGACCGCTGCCCTTGTCACCGCAGCGGTCTTCTTTTTCGCTCTGATGAGTGAATGTATAAGCGGCGGAACGGAGATAGTTACATCTTTTGCCGAGAAAAAGGCCGATTCTTATGAATCTGAAACGAACGGAGTGTCAGCATCGGCGCAGGTTTTTGAGATATGGAAAAAGCGAACGCTTACCGTTCCCGAGATAGTGAAAAAAGCCAAGCCGTCTGTCGTCGGTATAATCTCGGAATTTCCCGACGGAACAAAATGCACGGGAACGGGCATTATCATCAGTGAGAGCGGAAACATCGTTACCAACGCTCACGTTATACAGAACGTATGCGAAAATGACACGATGCGAGCCGAAAAAGTAAGAGCAGTGCTTTCCGATGAAAGCGAGTACAGCGCAGAGATAATCGGCGCAGATACTCCGAGCGACCTTGCCGTGATAAATATCAATACTGACAATGTTCAGCTTTTTCCTGCCGAGCTTGGCGACAGCGACAGTCTTGCCGAGGGCGAAACTGCCGTTGCTATAGGAAATCCGCTCGGACTGGAGCTGTACGGCTCAACGACCTGCGGAATAATCAGCGCACTCGGCAGGACCATAACCGTCAGCGGCTATGAAATGACGCTTATCCAGACCGATGCCGCAATAAATCCGGGAAACAGCGGAGGTCCTTTGCTAAACTGCAGGGGAGAGGTCATAGGGATAAATTCGAGCAAGATAATCTCGGACAATGCCGAGGGTCTTGGTTTTGCTATCCCGATATCCGATGCGAAGCCTATCATAGAGCGGCTTCTTACAGATTAGTATAGGAAGTTTTTTCGTACTTTTTCCGAAGCGTGTCGAGTGCCTTCTTCTCGATCCGAGAAACATAGGAGCGTGAAATATTCAGCTTTTTTGCGACCTCACGCTGCGTAAGAGGTTTTTTGCCGTAAAGCCCGTATCGGTTCACAATTATTTCAAGTTCACGTTCATCAAGACATTCCGTGATGAATTTGTAAAGCTGCTCGGTCTTTATCGAAAGGTCTATCTTGTCAACGATGCCATCGTCTTCGGCGATGATGTCAATGAGTGTGAGCTGATTTCCGTCCTTGTCAACATCAACGGGTTCATCAAAATATATATCGCCTGCGGACTTTTTCTTCGAGCGGAAAAACATCAGTATCTCATTTTCAATGCATCGTGAAGCGTAAGTCGCAAAGCGTGTGTTCTTTGAATAGTCGAACGATTCTACCGCCTTGATAAGACCTATCGTTCCGATAGAAATAAGGTCCTCGCTGTCACTCTGTGTATTGCTGTATTTCTTTACAATGTGCGCAACAAGACGGAGATTATGTTCGATAAGACGGCTTCGTGCAGAGCTGTCACCGCTTTTCATAAGCTCAAAACATTCTTCCTCCTGCTTGGCGGAAAGCGGCTTCGGGAATACTCCGCAGTTTTCAAAATGCAGCGCAAAAAACAGTATATTTTCAAGGAAAAAGCTTAAAAATCCAAACATAATAACAGCCTGCTTTCAAATTATTTCTATATATAAATATGTGAGGCTGAATATGTCCTATGCAAAAAAACAGAACTCCAAGAAAAACACAAAAATCTGTGCCGAGATCATTATGATCAAGTCCGACTGGATTTCAATATAAGAATTTTCAGTAACACAATTTTGCACTCCGCATAATATGAACTATGAGCACCGCAAAAAAGGATCACTTCCGAGCGGAGTTCAAATACATTTTATTTAAAGGAGTACATTACTATGTGCGGATTCAATTGCGGAAACAACAATTCTTCATGCTGGATCATCATTCTTCTCATTATCGTATGGGCTTGCTGCTGCAACGGCAACAACGGAAACAACGGCTGTGGCTGCGGAAGCAACGATAACAACAACGGCTGTGGCTGCAGCTGCTGCTAAGGAAACGCTAATTAATACGTTTTTGCCATTTTTCAAAATGTCCTCAAAGACGTAAACTCGTTCATTTCTCAAAATGGCAAAACGAACGCTTTGCATTGATCAGCTTTTTCCTGAGATACGGAGTAAAAGTACCCCTGCGGTGAAAAATTGCCGCAGGGGCATTTTTTATGCTCATTATGAACGTGGTATCACGACCGAAATAAAGCCTGCGCTGTCCTTGGAAACAGCTTTTCCCGATTCGTAAAAAAGCAGAAATGCTATCGAAGCCGTGCAGGTAAAAATGACCGCTTCAAACAAGGAATCAACGGGCGAAACAAGCTTAGTGACAGCCGATGCGATGACGCAGCTTGCCGCACTGTACACGAACGGGACGAGTACAAAAAGCCGCAGGGAAAACCGTACTCCCGACCATTTGCATACGGCAGCGATGCGGACGATGTTGCTGTAAATGTTGCTCGCATAATACGAGATAAGCACACCGACAAAGCCGTAAAAATGGACAAACACCGCAACGCAGGCTATCCTTATTACATATTCGCAGAGCGAGTTGAACGTGGAAAAATTCTGCTTTCCAAGACCCTTCAGAATACATTCAAGAACGATTTCAAGGTATATGAACGGAACAACGGGGAACATCTTTACAAGCGTTTCGCCGACAAGAGTATCGGACGGACAAATTATATTTCCGATATCTTTTCCCGCAAACAGAAAGATACCGCCGATGAAAAACGAGTATATGAATGAGCTTGTCAGTGCTTTGGAAACAAGACTTTTCACACGCTCCCTGTTGTTCGATGAATTCGCTCTTGCGATCTCGGGCATAAGAACATTTGAAAGTGCTATCAGTATCACTGACGGGAAAAATATCGTCGGGATTATCATAGCTTCAAACATACCGTATTCGCTCATCGCACGTTCAGCCGAATCATTGTGCTTGACAAGCACTATCGGTACAAGAACGTCATTCGCAGTTGAAAGTATCATCTGAACATAACCGCTTGCAAGTATCGGGAGCGAAAGCTTAAGATATTTCCCAAACCTGTCAAGCTTGGGTTTTGCGCAGGGCAGACGGGAGAATTCGGCATATTCCGAAGCGTATTTCACAAGATAAAAGATCAGGCTCACAAATTCGCCCAACAATATTGAAGCCGCAATAAGGATATAAATATCGAACCCTCTGTCAATGAGGAAAACTACCGATATCAGCAGAGCAGTCCATTTTGCCGCAAATTCGGTCACATCGCCGAGACAGGGGATATGTACCTTACGCACGGCATTGAAATAACCCTTTATACATGAGCCGACAGCTGCAAACGGCAATGAAAGCGCTATCAGCCGTATCGGTGCGGAAAGGTCTATTTTCCCTCCCGAAAGCATGGATATTTTTTCGGCGAATACAAATGAAAGCACCATAAAAAAGCAGGACAGCGCAAGCGAGAAGCTGAGCGAATATCGCATTATCACGGTATAATTTCGGTTGCCGCAGCCTGTTTCCTCCGAGACGAGCCTGCTTGTGGAAATGAAAATGTTTCCGTTCGCAAGCACCATTATAAAGCCGAAAAGCGTGAAGATGAGCGTCATTATTCCGACCGAAGCCGTGCCGAGCTTGTTTGATATCAGCGAATTAAGAAAAATTCCAAGTCCCTGTAATATCAATGAAACAAAAGTAAGTCGAAAAGTGTCTTTTGCCATTTTATTTATATAAAATTTCATTCAGTTTACCTCATTTCTTAGTTAAATCTATGAAAATCAAGGCAATTCTATGCAAAATCTTGATATTTTGAGAAATGATGTATATAATATAAGTGTATGATTATTTTCAGGGGCTTATTATGTCCCTACATAGAAAAGACGGTGTGTATATGACAAAGGCAGAAGCTTTTTTTGCTGAAATGAAAAATAAAAAGGTCGCCCTTATCGGTACAGGCGTGAGCCATATCGACCTTATCGGGCTTCTTTTGAAAAAGAATATAGATGTTACTGTATGCGATAAAAAAACAAGAGCCGAGATGGGCGAGCTTGCGGATAAGCTTGAAAAAGGCGGCGCAAAGCTCTCACTCGGTGAAAACTACCTTGACGCTATCTATAAGTCGGACGTGGTTTTCAGAACTCCGGGAATGTATTTCCTTTCGCCCGAGCTGCATAAAGCAAGGGATATGGGTATCGTGGTCACTTCCGAGATGGAAGTCTTCTTCGATCTTTGCCCGTGTAAAATTTACGGCATAACGGGAACTGACGGAAAGACAACCACAACAACTATCATCACCGAAATGCTTGAACGCAGCGGAAAAAAAGTCCACAAGGGCGGCAATATCGGACGTGCGCTCCTGCCGATAATCGAAGAAATTTCCCCCGATGATATCGCAGTAGTCGAGCTTTCAAGCTTCCAGCTCATAAGTATGAGAAAGTCACCCGATACGGCGATAATCACCAATATTTACCCCGATCATCTTAACGTTCACAAGTCTATGGAAGAATACATCGGTGCGAAGAAAAATCTTATCCTGCACCAGAATGCTTTCTCAAAGACTGTACTTAATCTTGACAATGAAAGGACTAATGCTCTTTCGGACGAAGTAAGAGGAAACCTGCTTAAATTCAGCAGACTTTCAAAGCCGCAGAGAGGTTCATTCCTCGATGAAAACGGCTGGCTCTGCTTCACGGACGGGGATAAGACCGAAAAGCTCGTCCACAAGGACAGCATAAAGATCCCCGGACTTCACAACGTTGAAAATTACCTTGCGGCTATTGCGGCTGTTCACGGCGATGTTTCGGCAGAAGCAGTCCGTGAAACGGCTGAAAGCTTCGGCGGCGTTGAGCATCGTATCGAATTTGTCCGTGAGCTTGACGGCGTTAAATATTACAATGACAGCATCGCAACAAGTCCCATAAGCGTTATCGCAGGACTTAATGCTTTCAGCCAAAAGCTTATCGTTATCGCAGGAGGCTCTGATAAAAAGCTCGACTACACAACAATGTCCGAAGCGATAAACAACAAGGTCAAGGCACTTATCCTCCTCGGTGCAACGGCGGATAAGATCGAAGCTGCGGTTAAGGGTTACAGCGGCTATGACGAAAACAACTGCCGCATCTACCGAGTTGAAACAATGGAAGAAGCCGTTGCAAAGGCTCGTGAAATTGCCAAGAACGGTGATATCGTTACGCTTTCGCCTGCAAGCGCAAGCTTCGACCACTACAAGAATTTTGAAGAACGAGGAAAGCACTATAAGGGCATCGTAAACGCTTTGAATTGAGGAATTAAAATGAATTTAAAAGAAGTTATAAAAAGCCTTGCGGATGCAAGTGGAGTTTCGGGTGATGAAAACGAAGCCGCAAAGCTTGCACTCGGCTATCTGAAAGAATTTACGGACGATTGCTATATAAAAAACAACTGCGTTTTCGGCAATTTCGGTAAGCGTGAAAAGGGCAAGCCGCATATCCTGCTTGATGCGCACATTGACCGGATCGGCTTTGTAGTAACATTCATCACCGATGACGGCTTTATCAAAATAGCAAACTGCGGCGGAATCGACAGACGCCTTTTGCTTGCACAACAGGTAAAGATCCTCGGTAAAAAAGATGTTTACGGAGTTATCTGCTCAATTCCTCCGCACCTTGAAAAGAAGTCGGACGAGGGCAAGGTTCCCGAATATTCCGATATCTGCATCGATGTCGGAATGACAAAGGAAGAAGCCGAAAAGGTCATTTCTCAGGGCGACAAAATAGTATTTTTGCAGAAGTGCCAGGATATGCAGGGCGACAGGATATCGGGGGCGGCTCTTGATGACCGCTGCGGCGTTGCCTGTCTGCTCCGTGTGGCTGAAATGCTGAAAAACGAAACGCTGGGCTGCTCATATACGATAATGTTCTCTTCGCAGGAGGAAGTCGGCGAAAGGGGCGCAAAGATCGGCGTTTATGACGTTGACCCCGATATCGCGATCGCAGTTGACGTAAGCTTTGCTCTTACTCCAGATGATTCCGAACTCAAATGCGGAAAAATGGGTAAGGGAACGATGATAGGATTTGCGCCGACGCTCGACCGTGAGCTTTCAAACAGAATGAAGGAAGTTGCCGCAAAAAATGAACTTCCTTATCAGATAGAAGTTATGAATGACGAAACGGGAACAAATGCCGACAGATTTTCCGTCAATGCAGGCGGTGTAAAGGCTGTAACATTGTCGATACCGCTCAAATATATGCATACACCTGTTGAAGTCATTTCCGTTTCGGACGTTGAAACCACAGCAAAGCTTATCGCTGCATATATCAAGGAGGTGTGCTGAAATGGAGTTCACTTCACTTTTAAAGGAACTTTGTGCCCTTAACGGCACTTCGGGCGATGAGAAAAAAGTCCGCGAATATATCATTGAAAAAATAAAGGGCAAGTGCGAATACAAGGTCGATAATCTCGGAAACCTTATCGCATATAAAAATGGCAGAAAAACACCTGCGAAAAAGCTTATGATATCCGCACACATGGACGAAGTAGGAATGATAGTTACCTCAGTTAAGTCGGACGGAACATTGACATTTTCACCCGTTGGCGGCATAGACGCAAGAGTTGTTATCGGACGGAATGTCCGCATCGGCGATATTCACGGAGTTATCGGTTCAAAGGCTGTGCATAATCTTTCTTCTTCCGAAAGGAACAAAGCCGCTGAATTTTCGGGACTTTATATCGACATCGGAACAGAGAGCAAGGAAGAAACAGAAAAGCTTGTTTCGCTTGGAGATTATGTTTACTTCGATTCCGAGATCTTACCGCTCGGCGAAGATATGCTTTGCTCAAAGGCTATCGATGACCGCTTCGGCTGTGCTGTGATGATTATGCTCATCAACAGTGAGCTTGAATATGACGTGACTTTCACATTCGTTGTTCAGGAGGAAGTCGGTCTGAGAGGCGCAAGGGCGGCAGCCTTTACAGTTGAGCCTGATTTTGCTATCGTGCTTGAATCAACAACTGCGGCAGATATCCCTCTTGCGAGCGGAGCTGAACGCTGCTGCGAACTCGGGAAAGGCCCTGTTGTTTCGTATATGGACAGATCGACCATCTATGACCGTGAACTTTTTGAAATTTCCAAGCAGATAGCTGCCGAGAACAATATCCCGTGGCAGACTAAAACTATGGTCGCAGGCGGAAACGACAGCGGAGCTATCCATATCACAAAGGGCGGCGTGAGAACGCTTGCGATTTCTATCCCGTGCCGTTATCTCCATTCACCTGCGAGTGCGGCGAGATTATCCGATATGGAAAATTCGCTCAAACTCACCGAACTTATGATAAAAAAGGTGTGCGAACTTTGATAAAGCGCATTTTTGACACAGATATAAAGCTTTCGGAAAGCTATTACGGCTATAAAATTCGCTCTTTGCTCGATGCTTACGGTACAAGCTATGATTTTTGCAAATTGTACACGAACGATGATGGCGGAACGATACTCACATACAACAGCACATTGATTGCTGACGGCAGCTTTGACGAAAGCGAGCTTGACGGCTTTATTGAGATGCTTTGTCCCATAACGGTCGAAGCTCCTGCGAATATCCGTCTTGATTTGAGCGATGATTATGTTCAGACAGAACGGACGTTGTTCAAAGCACCAAAAGGCTTGTCCTGCGGTGAAGAAATTGATGTAAAGCACGACACCTTTATAGCCGACTGCTTTCCGATAATTTCGGAAGCGTTCGGGATAACCGAATTTGACGAATGGTATGTTGATATTTCACATAAAATCCGCCACGGCGTTTCTGACATATACCTTTATAAAACAACAACAGTCACAAAAGCATTTGATATAAACGGATTTGTCTTTCTTTCGCATATTGCGACCGCAAGTGCGGACAGAGGACAGGGAAATGCAGCAAGGCTCATAAAACAGCTTTGCGGACAATATGAAAAAGAGTGTAAAGAAGTATATCTTTACAGCAAGAAAGAGCGGTACACGTTCTATCGGTCACTTGGATTTGAACCAATACTTACAGATAAAGTTTATGAAATAATGAAAAGATGAGAGGTACATTAAAAAATGGCAGAAATTTTTGATCCGAAGCCCGTTGTTAAAAAGGGCTTTGAGTTTGACGAAAGAATTTTGAAGCTTGCTGAAAAAGCAGAAGCGGAATGCAGCGAGGAATTTGCACTTGCGGAAAAGATCGCACGAAAGAACAGCGAAAAGGTTCTCTATGCTTTCATCAACAATAAAGTAAGCTCGGCTTGCCTTGTCGGCACAACGGGTTATGGCTATGATGATGTCGGCAGAGATACGCTCGACAAGGTTTATGCCGAGGTCATGGGCGCAGAGGATGCTCTTGTCCGTCACTCATTCGTTTCGGGAACACACGCACTCACAGTTGCACTTTTCGGCGTTCTCAGAACAGGTGACAAGCTTGTAAGCTTAACAGGCAAGCCTTACGATACACTTGAAGAAGTTATCGGCATCAGAGGAAACGGAAACGGTTCTCTTAAAGATTTTGGAGTTGAGTACGATCAGATAGATTTTCTCCCTGACGGAAAGCCAAATCTTGCCGATATCTTTATGAAAGTAAAGGACGCAAAGGTGGCGTACATACAGCGCTCCAGAGGTTATGCGCTCCGCCCGACACTTACCATTGAAGATATCGCTGAGATCGTAAAGAGCGTTAAAAACGCAAACCCGAATGCAATTATAATGGTGGATAACTGTTATGGCGAATTTGTTGAAGAAGCAGAACCGCTTTCTGTCGGTGCTGATCTTATCATCGGTTCGCTTATCAAGAACCCGGGCGCAGGCATTGCTGAAACGGGCGGATATATCGCAGGCAAAAAGAAGCTTGTTGAGCTTTGCTCATACAGAATGACATGCGTTGGCATGGGCAAGGAAGTCGGCTGTACGCTCAATCAGAACAAGCTTATGTATCAGGGACTTTTGCTCGCTCCCGAAGTCGTATGCAGTGCTGTAAAGACAGCTATCTTTACAGGTAAGATAATGACTATGCTCGGTTTTGAATGTCTTCCTGCGCAGGGCGCAAAGAGGGGAGATATTATCACGACCGTTCTTATGAAGAATTCCGAGAACCTTGTTGCATTCTGTCAGGGAATACAGAAAGGTTCACCTATCGACAGCTATGTAACTCCCGAGCCTTGGGATATGCCCGGCTATGATTCTCAGGTAATTATGGCGGCAGGTGCATTCAATATGGGTGCTTCTATCGAGCTTTCCGCCGATGCACCTCTCCGTGAGCCGTTCGCAGCTTATGTTCAGGGCGGACTTACATTCCCCGTGGCAAGACTTGGCGTTCTTACAGCCATTCAGGAAATGTATGATAAGCACTGCATCAGAATAGTATAAATTATATCGGGGTCTGCTGCAGAAAGCAGGCTCCGATTTTTATAATTTCTCAAAATATCGAATTTTTTTGCAATTTGTCTTGCAAATATAGTTAAAACATGCTATAATATATTCTGTATTTATGATTCTGATAGAAATGAGGTAGATTTTATGGATTTAGATATGGTCAGATACCTGTCCCAGCTCGGCAGACTCAGCTTTACAGACGAAGAGCTTGAAAAAATGGCAGGCGATATGACGGGGATTATCGAAATAATGGATACTATTAAGGAAATTGATGTTACTTATGATCCTATCAAAGATAATCACAACGTTTATCTCAACGATTTGCGCAAGGACATCGCAGCAGATTCTTACCCGACAGCCCAGATCCTGCAGAATGCAGTAAATTCAGAGGACGCTTTTGTTGTTCCTAAGGTTGTTGAATAATACTATTATAATAGAATGAAAGGATGTCACCAAATGGATTTAACTGCACTGAAAATCAGCGATCTGCGTTCAATGCTTGATAAAAAAGAGCTTTCCGCAAAGGAACTCACAGACGCTTACCTCGACAGGATCAAAGCGGTCGATGATAAGCTCGAAAGCTATATAACCGTTACAGCCGAAGCTGCCGAAAAGGCTGCTGAAAAGGCTCAGGAAAAGATAAATAAAGGCGAGGCTTCAGCACTCTGCGGTATCCCTCTCGCTATCAAGGATAATATCTGCACAGACGGCGTAAAAACTACCTGTTCTTCCAAAATGCTCGGGAATTTTGTTCCTTTTTACAATGCTACCGTTATGGATAAGCTTGAAAATGAGGGCGCAGTAATGCTCGGCAAGGTTTCTATGGACGAATTTGCAATGGGCGGTTCTACACAGACCTCTGCTTTCAAAAAGACCAAGAACCCTTATGACCTTACAAGAGTTCCCGGCGGCAGCTCGGGCGGTTCTGCAGCAGCTGTAAGTGCTTCACTCTGCGCAGCTGCACTCGGCTCGGATACGGGCGGATCTATCAGACAGCCGTCTTCTTTCTGCGGCGTAACAGGTCTTAAGCCAACTTATGGCCGTGTATCACGTTACGGCCTTGTTGCTTTTGCAAGCTCTCTCGACCAGATCGGACCTATCGCTAAATCCGCAGAGGACTGCGCTGTTATACTTAATGCTATCGCAGGCTATGACCCTCATGACGGCACTTCTTCCAAGAACGAAGTTCCCGATTTCACAGCTAAGATCGGTCAGGATATCAAGGGAATGAAGATCGCTGTTCCAAAGGAATTCTATGCAGAGGGTATCGATGATGAAGTAAGAAAGGCTGTTCTTGCAGCTGCCGATTACTATAAATCTCTCGGTGCAGAGCTTGTTGACTGCTCTATGCCGTCACTCAAATATGCCGTTGCTGCATATTACCTCATTTCTTCCGCAGAAGCTTCTTCAAACCTCTCACGTTTCGACGGTATCAAGTATGGTCACCGTTCCGAAGAGGGCGAAAACTTCGCAGAGCTTATCTCCAATTCGAGAAGAGAGGGTTTCGGCGAGGAAGTCAAGAGAAGGATCATGCTCGGCAACTACGCTCTTTCCAGCGGTTACTATGATGCTTACTACGGCAAGGCAATGGCTCTTAAGCAGAAGATCCGTGAAGAATACGAAAACATCTTCACAGGCTGCGATGTTATCCTTACACCGACTGCTCCTACCGTTGCTTACGGCGTAAACGAAAATATCTCCGACCCGGCAAAGATGTATCAGGCAGATATCTGCACTGTTACAGTAAATATCGCATCTCTCCCCGGAATCTCCACGACCTGCGGATACGACTCCAAGGGTATGCCTATCGGTATGTCTATCATAGGCAAGAAGTGGGACGAAGCTACCATCATTCAGGCCGCTGACGCATTTGAAAAGAATTTCACACGTCAGAATGCGAGCCTTTAAGGAAAGGGGAAGAAGATAATGTCAGCATATATACCGGTTATAGGTCTTGAAGTTCACGCTGAACTTTTAACCAAATCAAAAGTTTTCTGTTCCTGCAGCGCCGAATTCGGCGGCGGCAAGAACTCACGCTGCTGTCCCGTATGCTCGGGTATGCCGGGAACACTTCCCGTTATCAATCAGACTGCTGTTGAATATGCCGTAAAGGCAGGCTTCGCAATGGGATGCGATATCAACAAGTTCTCCGTTTTCGACAGAAAGAACTATTTCTATCCCGACCTCCCGAAAGCATATCAGATCTCACAGCTCAATCTTCCTCTCTGCATCAACGGACTTGTTCCTATCGAGTATGAGGAAGACGGCGTAAAGAAAACAAAGAATATCAGAATAAACAGAATCCACCTCGAAGAAGACGCAGGCAAGCTTATCCACGATGACCTCAACGGCGTTTCTCTCGCAGACTATAACCGCTGCGGCGTTCCGCTTATCGAGATCGTTACCGAGCCTGATATGTCGTCCGCTGCCGAAGCCAAGGCTTTCGTTGAAAAGGTTTCGCTTCTTCTTCAGTATGCAGGCGTTTGTGACTGTAAAATGGAGCAGGGTTCTATCCGTGCCGATGTCAATGTTTCTATCATGAAGCCGACCGACACAGAGTTCGGTACAAGAACCGAGATGAAGAACCTCAACTCTATCAAGGCTATCGGCCGTGCAATCGACTTCGAGATCTACCGTCAGGGCAAGCTCCTCGATATGGGCAAAAAGGTCATTCAGGAAACAAGACGTTTCGATGATAACCGCGGCGAAACAAAGGCAATGCGTTCCAAGGAAAACGCTCACGATTACCGTTATTTCCCTGAGCCTGATATTCTCCAGGTAAACTTCACCGATGAACAGCTCGATGCTATCAGGAATTCGCTCCCTGAACTTCCGGCACAGCGTATAATCAGATATACAAGTGAATTCGGCCTTTCCGAAAATGATGCTAAAATACTCGTTGCAAACAAGATACTCTCCGATTTCTTTGATGTTGCTGTAAAGACTTACAACAATCCTAAGTCTATCTGCAACTTCATCAACGGCGAGCTTATGAGAAGAATCAACCTCGGCGAGATCACTCTCGAAAACCTCCCGTTCACAGCCGAACAGCTTGCAAAGCTTGTTGAAATGGCTGATACAGAAAAGGTTTCCAAGAATGACGCTAAGGACGTATTCAGAGAGATGTCCGAAAAGGGCGGCGACCCCGAAGCTATCGCTAAGGAAAAGGGACTCCTTATCAGCAACGACCTCGGCAAGGTTGCTGAAGTTATCGATAAGGTACTTTCTGAGAATGAAAAGGCTGTTGCACAGTATAAGGGCGGCGATATGAAGGTATTCGGCTTCATTATGGGTCAGTGCACAAAGGCTCTCAAGGGTGTCTGCACACCAAAGGTCATCAAGGAAGAACTTGAAAAGAAACTCAAATCCTAATTATGAAAGGTTGTTTTTGAAATGATAAAAGTCGGCGGAAATGATCTGCTCAATGAGTTTGATCTTGAAGATGCGCTCTCCAAGGTCGGACAGGAAATCGAAGTCTGCGCCTGCGTTCATAACGTAAAGCAGATGAGCGGCTTCGCATTTGTTACTCTTCGTACAGCACGTTATCTTATCCAGTCCGTTTACAGTGCAGAAAACTGCTCCGATCCTCTCGACAGCGTAAAGGAAGGCTGTTTTGTAAAGGTAAAGGCTGTCGTTAAAAAAGAAGACAGAGCTTTCAACGGCATTGAACTTACCCTTAAGAATATCGAGATCGTATCGAAGCCCGATTATGAATATCCTCTCCACGTTTCCAAGAGAAAGCTCGGCTGCTCGCTCGAAGTAAACCTCGACAACAGAAGCGTTGCTCTCCGTAATCCATACGAAAGAGCTATCTTCAAGTTCCAGGAGGGCGTTGTTTCGGGATTCAGACAGTTTATGCTCGATAACAAGTTCACCGAGATACACACACCTAAGATCGTTGCACAGGGCGCAGAGGGCGGCGCAAACATTTTCCACCTCGACTACTTCCAGAAAGACGCTTTCCTCAACCAGTCGCCTCAGTTCTATAAGCAGACTGCCGTTGCCTTCTTCGACAGAGTTTTCGAGATTGCTCCCGTTTACCGTGCAGAACGTCACGCAACTTCAAGACACCTCAACGAATATATCGGTCTTGACTTTGAAATGGGCTACATCAATGATATGTATGATGTAATGAATATGGAAACGGCTATGCTCCGTTACCTTATGAAGTTCCTTAAGGAAAATTATCAGCCCGAGATCAAAATTCTTGAAGCCGATATCCCCGAGATCACAGAGATCCCTGCTATCAAGTTTGAGGAAGCTGTTGAGCTTATCAAGGGTACACGTTCCAAGAATAAATTTGACCTCGAACCCGAGGACGAAGTTTTCCTCTGCGATTGGGCAAAGAAAGAATACGGCACAGAGTTCATCTTCGTAACGAACTTCCCGTCTTCAAAGCCTCCGTTCTATGCAATGAACGATAAGGACGACCCGAGAACAGCCTGCAAGTTCGACCTCCTCTTCAGAGGACTTGAGATCACTACGGGCGGTCAGCGTATCCATAACTACAACGACCAGCTCGAAAAGATGAAAGCTCAGGGTCTTGACCCCGAGGACTTCAAGTCTTACCTCGAAGTTCATAAGTACGGTCTGCCACCGCACGGCGGTCTTGGCATCGGTCTTGAAAGACTTGTTATGAAGCTGCTCAACCAGCAGAATATCCGTCAGGCTTCAATGTTCCCGAGAGATCTTAACAGACTTCTTCCGTAAGCATAATATTTATAAAAATTATCGGCAGGTTTGCTTTTTTGCAAGCCTGCCGATTTATGTAAAACAAAAATAATAAGATATATCACTAATATATGAATAATCTTTACGCTAATATTTCAAAATCAACATTATTAGTGCTTAAAATGCCGAAAAAATAATGCATTTTGCAAGAAACGAAAAATATTTTGCATTTTTTCAAAAAAGGTATTGACAAATCGGTTTTTATAGTGTATTATATAACTGTAATCAAAAAACAAGAAGCAATGGCGCTTCAGCAGATAGGTAAACTGTCTGTTGAAGTGCCTTTTTGTTATCTTAATAATGATTGGGAGGAAATTATTATGTCAGAATCAGTAAATCAGGGCGTTAAGAGTGTACCCGATTATTTCGGCTGCAACGTATTTAACGAAGAAACAATGAAGGCAAGACTTCCTAAAAATGTTTATAAGTCTTTGCTCAAAACAAAGCAGCTCGGCACACCGCTTGATACAGATGTAGCGGAAGTTGTTGCTACCGCAATGAAGGAATGGGCTATCGAAAAGGGTGCAACACATTATACACATTGGTTCCACCCGATGACAGGCGTAACCGCTGAAAAGCACGATTCTTTCATTTCTCCTACCGCTGACGGCAAGGTTATCATGGAGTTCTCAGGCAAGGAGCTTATCAAGGGCGAACCTGATGCATCTTCTTTCCCTTCCGGCGGACTGCGTGCAACATTTGAAGCAAGAGGCTATACAGCTTGGGATCCGACTTCGCCTGCATTCGTTAAGGACGGTTCGCTTTATATTCCGACTGCTTTCTGCTCATATACAGGCGAGATCCTCGATAAGAAAACTCCGCTTCTCCGTTCAATGGAGATCCTTTCAGAACAGGCTCTCCGTATCGTAAGACTTTTCGGCAACACAACAGCTACAAGAGTTACAACAACAGTTGGCCCCGAACAGGAATACTTCCTCGTTGACAAGAAGCTTTACGATCAGCGTGAGGATCTTATCCTCACAGGCAGAACCCTCTTCGGCGCAAAGGCACCTAAGGGTCAGGAGCTTGAAGACCACTACTTCGGCAACATCAAGACAAGAGTTCAGGAATATATGCAGGATCTTGATGAAGAGCTTTGGAAGCTTGGTATTTACTCCAAGACAAAGCACAATGAAGTTGCTCCCGCACAGCATGAAATGGCTCCTATCTTCACAACTTCAAACGTTGCTGCGGATCAGAACGCTCTTACAATGGAGATCATGAAGAAGGTTGCTCTCCGTCACGGTTTTGTTTGCCTCCTCCACGAAAAGCCTTATGCAGGTGTAAACGGCTCAGGTAAGCACAACAACTGGTCGATGTCCACAAATGACGGACAGAACCTCCTTGAACCGGGCGCAAATCCTAAGGAAAACTTCCAATTCCTTACAGTTCTCTGCGCAGTTATCAAGGCTGTTGATGAATATGCAGACCTCCTCAGAATTTCCGTTGCTTCCGCAGGCAACGATCACCGTCTTGGCGCTAACGAAGCACCTCCGGCTATCATCTCCATGTTCCTCGGCGACGAACTCCAGCAGATCGTTGACGCTCTTGAATCAGGCAAGATGATCAAGGAAAATCAGAACAAGGAATTCGTTATCGGCGTTGATGCACTTCCTAACTTCCCTAAGGATACAACAGACAGAAACAGAACTTCTTCCTTTGCATTCACAGGCAACAAGTTCGAGTTCCGTTCACTCGGTTCTGCTGATACTATCTCCTGCACAAACTATATCCTCAACACCATCGTTGCAAAGGAATTCAAGGAATTTGCTGATGAACTCGAAAAGTCCACAGATTTCGCAAGCGACCTCAACAAGCTCCTTGTTAAGACTATCAAGGAACATAAGAGAGTTATCTTCAACGGCAACGGCTATGACGATGCTTGGGTTGAAGAAGCTAAGAGAAGAGGACTTCCTAACTACGTTTCCACCGTTGATGCTGTTGAGCATTACGATGATGAAAAGAACATCAAGCTCTTTGAAGAGTTCAAGGTTCTTTCCAAGACAGAGGTTGAATCCAGACGTGAGATCCTCCTCGACAACTACTCCAAGATCATCAATATCGAAGCTCTCACAATGCTCGATATGGCTAAGAAGCAGATCGTTCCTGCTGCATTCAAGTTCTCCAAGCAGCTTGCTGATGCTATGGTTTCCAAGAAAGAGATCGGCGTAAACTACGATGCTGAAAAGAGACTTGCAGATAAGGTTTCTTCGCTCACAAACGAAGTTATCGCAGGTGTTGACACACTTGATGCAAAGCTTATCGACAGCAAGGAAAAGACCGATACTCTCGAAAATGCAAGATTCTTCAGAGAAGAAGTATTCAGTGCAATGCAGTCACTCAGAGCTGTTGTTGATGAACTCGAAACCATCACTCCGTCCGAGATCTGGCCTTTCCCAACATATACACAGCTTCTCTTCACAGAATAATTGACAATTTCTCATCCCCGAGATGTGGGATATGCGCCTGAACCGTGTATCCATACATAAATATCGGCTTGCGATATGCCATTCGCCGGTCGGTATCACTCACTTTACAGCGGCGGATAGGCTGTCCCTGAACCTATCCGCCATCTCCCTTAAAATTTCAGTGGAAAATAAACACGTCGGTGAAATATCCGACGTGTTTTTTGCTTATCTGTTTATCATTTTGCACAGTTTTTTATTGAAATAAAGGCATTTGCAACAAATTTCGTATATTTATTCCCAATTCAATGAAAAGACTTGCCAAAAGAGTTGAAATGTAGTATAATATCTTTACATATTTATATCTTGAAAGGGTGTTTTGGTTATGTACGAAAATATAATGGATACTATCGGTTTCGTGAAGAATGCCGATCCCGAAGTCGGCAGCGCTATGGAGCTTGAACTTGCAAGACAGCGCAGAAACCTTGAGCTTATTGCAAGCGAAAATATCGTAAGCCCAGCTGTAATGGCAGCAATGGGCAGCGTTCTCACAAATAAATACGCAGAGGGCTATCCCGGAAAGAGATACTACGGCGGCTGCGAAGATGTTGATATCGTTGAAAATATCGCAATCGAAAGAGCAAAGCAGCTTTTCGGTGCAAAGTACGCAAACGTTCAGCCTCACTCGGGTGCTCAGGCTAACACAGCTGTTTATGTTGCTCTTCTCCAGCCGGGCGATACTGTTATGGGTATGTCCCTCGCTCACGGCGGTCATCTTACACACGGTTCACCCGTAAACATCTCGGGCAAATACTTCAACTTCACATCTTACGGTGTAAATGACGAGGGTTACATCGACTATGAGGAGCTTTACAAGGCTGCAAACAAGTGCAAGCCAAAGCTCATCGTTGCAGGCGCTTCCGCATATCCGAGAAAGATCGATTTTGAAAAGCTTGCTTCCATCGCAAGAGCAGTCGGAGCTTATCTTATGGTAGATATGGCTCATATCGCAGGACTTGTTGCCGCAGGTCAGCATCAGTCACCTGTACCTTATGCTGATATCGTAACAACAACCACACATAAAACATTGAGAGGTCCGAGAGGCGGTCTTATCCTCACAAACAACGAGTATCTTGCCAAGAAGATCAACTCCGCTATCTTCCCGGGAACACAGGGCGGCCCTCTTATGCACGTTATCGCAGGCAAGGCTGTTTGCTTCGGCGAAGCTTTGAAGCCTGAATTTAAGGAATACGGCAAAAACATCGTTGAAAACGCTCAGGCTCTCGCAAAGGGACTCCTCGACAGAGGCTTTGACCTTGTTTCGGGCGGTACGGACAACCACCTTATGCTCGTTGATCTCCGTCCTTTCAAACTCACAGGCAAGGAGTTCGAGCATCGTCTTGACGAAGTTTATATCACAGTAAACAAGAACGCTATCCCGAATGACCCCGAAAAGCCGTTCGTTACAAGCGGTATCAGAGTTGGTACTCCTGCCGTTACAACAAGGGGACTTGATACTGCCGATATGGATAAGATCGCAGAATTTATGTACCTCACAGCTACCGATTTCGAGGGCAAGGCTGACGCTGTAAGAGCAGGCGTAAATGAGATCTGCGCAAAGCACCCTCTTTATATGTGATCATTCGCAGTTAATAAAGTCGGGGAACGGTGAATTTTCCGTTCCCCGATAAAAATGTCGAAAGGGGAGGAACGTACAATGAATATACCGCTTGCCGACAGAATACGTCCGAAAACCCTTGACGATGTTGTCGGTCAGAAGCATATTCTGGGTGAGGGAAAACCGCTGCGAAGAATTATCGAGAACGGCACTATCCCGAATATGATATTTTACGGAAGTGCAGGTGTCGGTAAAACTACCGTTGCCCGTATCATTGCCGAAAATGCAGGAATGAAGCTACATAAGCTCAACGGAACGAACGTTTCAATTGCCGATATAAAGGAAGTCATCGAAGATACGAACACCCTTGACGGCATTAACGGCGTACTTCTGTATCTCGATGAAATTCAGTATCTTAACAAAAAACAGCAGCAGTCGCTTCTCGAATATATAGAAAACGGACAGATAACCCTTATCGCTTCAACGACCGAAAACCCGTACTTTTATGTATATAATGCTATCATAAGCCGCTCGACTGTATTTGAGTTCAAAACCGTTTCTGCGGAAGAACTTGTACCTGCGGTGAACCGTGCGTTCCGACTTGCGGCGGAGCAGCTCGGTCTGCCTGTAAAAGTCGAAAAAGGCGCAGCCGAATATATCGCAAGAGGATGCGGCGGCGATGTGAGAAAGTCGATAAACACTGCCGAGCTTTGTGTCCTTTCGGGCGAAAATAACGGTACGGAAATTCGCATAACAAAAGAAATTGCCGCGGAGCTTACGCAGCGCAGCAATATGAAATATGACCGTGACGGAGATCAGCATTACGATATTCTTTCCGCCCTGCAAAAATCAATTCGGGGGTCGGACGAGAATGCGGCTGTCCATTATGCCGCACGGCTTATCGAAACGGGGGACATAATCTCCCTTTCACGCAGACTTCTCGTAATAGCCTGCGAAGATGTCGGACTTGCCTATCCGCAGGCAATAACTATCGTGAAATCCTGCGTTGACAGCGCAATGCAGCTCGGTCTGCCCGAAGCACGGATCCCACTCGCCGAGGCTGTTATCCTGCTTGCGACTGCGCCGAAGTCGAACAGTGCTTACCTTGCAATGGACGCAGCACTTTCCGATGTAAGAAACGGCGAAATAGGCGACTTCCCAAGACATCTCCAGAATAAGCATTTCGACGGCGAGGGTGCGGCGGTAAAAGGTCAGCACTACCTTTATCCGCACGATTACCCGAACCATTATGTCAAGCAGCAGTATCTGCCCGATCCTCTTAAAAATAAGGTCTACTACCATTTCGGGGAGAACAAAAACGAGCAGGCTGCCCTTGCTTACAGAAATAAGATACTCGCCGATGAGGAAAAGCGTCAGCCAAAATAGCTTTCGATAAGCTTTCCCGAATCGGGCGAAGAATAGACCCAGTGCGAAATGTGATCTTCATTGTAAAAATATCGGAACGACGGGTCTTTGTGCTGTTCTCTGAAAACATCAACGATAATGAGCTTGATTTTCATCTTTTCGGGAATTATCGCCTTTATGTAAACGCTCGCATTGTCACCTGCCCGAACGTTTTCCTTAGGCTCGGCAAGTCCTGCAAGGTTTGGCGCAAGCTCCACGAAAATGCCGTAGTCCTCAACAGAGCGCACGGTTCCCGAAACCGTTTCGCCGCAGCTGAAACGTGCGGCGTTTTCTTCCCATGTTCCGAGCAGCTCTTTGTGCGAAAGCAGAATTTTTCCGCCGCTCTGACCCTTGATTATTACCCTTATGTTCTGATAAGGAACAAATCGGTCGGACGGGTGTGAAATTCTCGATATTGAAATAGAATCTATCGGAATAAGTGACGGTATTCCGCAGCCGATGTCAACGAATGCCCCGAACTGTTCAAGATGCGTGACCTTTGCGGGAATGATATCTCCCGCATGAAGCTGGGAAATAAAATTTTCCATACATTCTTCCTGAACGGCACGTCGGGATAAAACGGCGGTGAACAAACCGTCGGGATTTTTTATCAGCCGCAAGATTTTGAAGCAGACCGGCTTGTTGACCTTGGTTATAAGAGCAATATCCTTCGTTGAACCGTCCTCAATGCCGAGTGCGCCCTCCGTTCTCGGGATAATTCCTTTCGGGCAGTTCGGGCAGGGCAGCTCAACGATAAGATTATGTTCATTGTCACACACAACAGCCCTCGCTTCAAGTATTTTTCCCTGTAGTATCGAATCCTGAAGCGAAAAAATGCTTTTCATCGCTGCTGTGTTTTCGGGAGAAGCGATAAGCGTTCCCTCGGGGTAGTAGTTGTTCATTTTGTACCTCCCATATTTTGGCTTAAAAATATTTTCTTTCAAGTTTATGCCGCCGTATGGGAATATATGCTATTCAGTTCAGCTCGCTCAGACTGTAACCGCCGCTGTTGATGATAATGCCCGAAACTTTTTTTCTGTCCTCTTTTGTGCATACTACTTCAAGAGTGACTTTTTCGGTGTGTTCGTCCATATCGATTCCGTTTGTCGCTGGGATGGGGTATGTGTACATATTCGGACCGATAGCAGGATTGCCGTTGCCGAATGCAGCCGTCAGTCCGCTGAACGACATTGAAGTGTGTTCGTGCTTATGCAGAACTCTTATGTCCGAAAAGGGCGAAATAGTTCTGCGAATGTTCGCTGCGGCAAGATCGGCGGAATTTACCGAGTCGAATTCAGCAATTATTTTCATAGCTTAACTTCCTTTCACTTTGAAAGTGCAGAAAAAATCAAATCTGCATATTTGTCTGATTTTTTGTACATTTTCATTATTGTAAGGTATATTATATCTTTTGAACCCGAAAAAATACGGGAAATTCCGACATAACAATAAAAAGGAGATTCATAAAATGGATATTCGTCCGAACGATATCTTGACAATGAAAAAAGCTCACCCGTGCGGAAGCAATAAAATGACCGTTATCCGTGCAGGTATGGATTTCAAGCTCCGCTGCGAGGGCTGCGGAAGAGAATTTATGACTCCGAGAAATAAGATCGAAAAAAATATAAAGCAGGTCGTCCACAAGGAAGACAATGCCTGACATATATCCCGAAGGAGAAAATTTATGCTTGAAAAGCTTAAACTTACCGAAGAAAAATACAACGATATCGCCGAAAAGCTGATGGATCCCAATATTATCAACGATACAAAAGCTTATGCTTCCTATATGAAAGAGTATAAAAACCTAACCCCGATCGTTGAAAAGTACAGGGAATACTGCAAAATACTTTCGGATAAAACGGACGCAGAGGAAATTCTTGCCGATAAGTCAACGGACGAAGAAATGCGTGAGCTTGCCGAGGCTGAGATAGAGGAAGCAAAGCCTAAGCTTGAAGAGATCACCGAAGAACTTAAAGTTATGCTTCTCCCGAAAGACCCGAATGACGATAAGAATGTTATCATCGAGATCCGAGGCGGCGCAGGCGGTGAAGAAGCTGCACTTTTCGCTAATTCACTCTACAGAATGTACACAATGTATGCCGAAAGCAAGCATTGGAAAATAGAAGTCCTGAACATAAACGAGACCGAACTTGGCGGTATCAAGGAAATAAGCTTCAATGTCATCGGCGAGGGCGCATATTCACGCCTTAAATATGAAAGCGGCGTTCACCGTGTTCAGCGTGTCCCCGAGACCGAATCGCAGGGCAGAGTTCATACCTCGACCGTTACGGTCGCAGTTCTTGTTGAAGCTGACGAAGTTGAGCTGGAAATAAATCCGACTGACCTTAAAATTGATGTTTTCCGTGCATCGGGCGCAGGCGGTCAGCATATCAACAAGACAGAATCCGCTGTAAGAATAACCCATCTCCCGACGGGGGTTGTTGTCGAATGTCAGGACGAGCGAAGCCAGTATAAAAACAAGGACAGAGCGATGAAAATCCTCCGTTCAAGATTATACGAATCAATGCTCGAAGAGCAGAACGAAAAGATCGCTTCCGAGCGCCGTTCACAGGTAGGTACGGGCAACCGCTCCGAAAGGATCAGAACCTATAATTTCCCCGAAAGCAGACTTACCGACCATAGAATCGGTCTAACGATATACCGCCTTGAAAGTATCCTCAACGGAAATCTTGACGAGGTAATCGATGCTCTTGCAACTGCGGATACAGCCGCAAAGCTTTCTGCAAGAGATGAATAAACAAGGAGCAAAAGAAAATGTTTGATACAAAGCTTCTGTCATCGGATAAAGCCGATGTTGAATATGCCGCAGAGCTTATAAAAAAAGGTGAAGTTGTCGGTATGCCGACCGAGACCGTCTATGGACTTGGCGCAGATGCGGAAAATGTTGAAGCGGTAAAGAAAATTTTTGCCGCAAAGGGCAGACCGTCCGATAATCCGCTCATCGTTCACCTTGCATCGGTCGATTCAATGGAAAAGTATGTATGCAATGTTCCCGACCTTGCATATAAAATTGCGGAAAAGTTCTGCCCCGGTCCGATAACTATGGTTCTCCCGAAGCGTGATGTCATCCCTTATACAACGAGCGGCGGACTTGATACAGTCGGAATACGCATACCTTTTCATAAAACAGCTCGGCTTCTCATAGAATTAAGCGGAAAAGCTATTGCCGCTCCGTCTGCGAACCTCTCGGGAAGTCCAAGTCCGACCACCGCACAGCACGTTATGAACGATATGAAAGGCAGGATACCTGCTATAATCGATGGCGGAGCTTGCGGAGTTGGTGTTGAAAGCACCGTTATATCCTTTGAAAACGGCGGAATAAGACTTCTTCGTCCCGGATATGTTTCCGCAGAAGACCTCAGTATGTTCAATGTCCCCGTTTTCACCGACAAGGGAATACTCGAACCCGTTGCTGAGGGCGAAAAAGTCCTTTCTCCGGGAATGAAATACAAGCATTATTCGCCGAAAGCAAATGTTACGATCGTCTGCGGCGAGTATGAAGCTTTCGCAAATTATGTAAAACAGCATAACGGCAGCGGCGTGTGTGCAATGATCTTCGACAGCGACAAGCCGTGCGGCGGCGTTCGTACTATGACCTACGGCGACACCTCGGAGGAGCAGGCTGCACAGCTTTTCGCAAACCTCCGTGAAGCGGACGAGCTTGGAATCACGCAGCTTTATGTTCGCTGCCCGTCAAGAACGGGTGTAGGTCTTGCAGTTTACAACCGTCTTCTCAGAGCGGCAGGATTTGAGGTGGTAAACGTATGAGCGGCAACACAGGTATCTGTGTGGTAGGGCTCACGGGTCAGAGCGGAGCAGGGAAAACGACCGTCTGCGATGTCTTTTCGCAGAAAGGCTTTGAGATAATCAACGCCGATAAGATCGCAAGGGAAGTCATGCAGAAAGGCAAACCCTGTCTTAAAGAGATCGAGGAGTGCTTCGGGAGCGAGGTCATGACCGAAAACGGCGAACTCGACCGAAAAGCACTTGCGGCTATTGTTTTTACCGATAAAGAAAAGCTCAAACAGCTCAACGCCATTTCTTATCCATACATAATTTTTGAAATTTTACAGAAAATAAAGGAATATTCACAGGAACAGAAGCAGTATGTCCTGCTCGATGCGCCAACGCTTTTTGAGAGCAGAGCGGACGATTTCTGTGACCTTATCATAAGCGTTACCGCACCCGAAATGACAAGGATAAACCGTATCGCCAAGCGTGACGGGATACCTGCGGAGCGCATAAAGGAGCGTTTTTCATCGCAGCATTCGGAGCGCTTTTTCATCAATCATTCCGATTTTATCATCAAAAACAATAAATCGGTCGATGTTCTCCGTGAAAAGGCGAACGAAGTCGCAGACAAGGTTAAGGAGTATTGCAATAATGCGTAAAAAGCTTGCAGCGGTGTTTCTCGTGCTGCTTATTGCGGCAGGAGTTATCATAGGGATAAATGCCGATGCTTTATGCAGAAAATATATTTATCCGCTGGAATATCAGCCTTATGTTGAAAAATATTCCGCCGAATACGGTGTTGATAAATACCTCGTCTATGCCGTTATCAAGACCGAAAGCGGCTTTAGACCCGAAGCGGAATCCGATGTCGGAGCAAGAGGACTTATGCAACTTATGGAAGATGCGTTCGACTGGGTGCAGTACCGAATGAATGACGAAAGCGGCATAACCTACGATGATATGTTCATCGCGGAGCATAATATCCGCTGCGGAACGTATCTTCTCTCGCTGCTTTACAGCGAATACAACGATGAAGAAACCGCACTTGCTGCCTATTTTTCCGGCAGGGGACAGGTTAACGCCTGGCTCGCCGACAAGGAGTACAGCTCAGACGGAAAAACGCTCGACAAGATACCCTCGGCTTCATCAAACCACTATGTTCATAAGGTTATGACTGCCTACCGCAGTTATACTAACTTATATGAATAGGGATCCTCTGATTTTTGAGAACCCTAAAAACTAAACCGAAAGGACGATGTAAAATGTCAAAAGAAAAATCGCAGGGTCAGCTTCTTAAGGAAAAGCTCTGCATTTCAAAAAAACACGCAGGTTTAAGACTTACCTCGGACGAGATCAAGACCTGCTTTGACTTCTGTGAGGATTACAAAGCATTTCTTAACGATGCGAAGATCGAAAGAGAAGCCGTTACAAAGACTATTACCCTCGCCGAAAAGTGCGGATTCAAGGAATTCACATACGGAATGAGCCTTAAAGCAGGCGATAAGATCTATTTCAACAACAGAGGAAAGGCTGTTATCCTTGCAATTATCGGAACAGAGTCGATCGAAAAGGGCGTTCACCTCGCAGCGGCTCATATTGATTCCCCACGCCTTGACCTGAAGCAGCTCCCTCTCTATGAGGACAGCGAAACAGCTCTCTTCAAGACACATTACTACGGCGGTATCAAGAAGTACCAGTGGGCAGCTATCCCGCTTGCACTCCACGGCGTTATGATCAAGAAAGACGGCACTAAGGTTACAGTAGCCATCGGCGAAGATGAATCCGACCCCGTTTTCTGCGTAACAGATCTTCTTCCGCACCTTGCAACAGACCAGATGAAGCGCACCCCGAGCGAGCTTATCAAGGGCGAGGAACTCAATATCCTCATCGGTTCAATGCCTTTCAAGGACGATGATGTAAGCGAAAAGGTAAAGCTCAACATTATCTCTATCCTCAATGAAAAGTACGGCATCATCGAAGAGGACTTCCTCTCCGCAGAGCTTGAAGCCGTTCCTGCATTCAAGGCAAAGGACGTTGGCTTCGACAGAAGTATGGTAGGCGCTTACGGTCACGATGATAAGGTCTGCGCATATACAGCTTTAAAGGCTATCCTCGACTGCACAAGCGTAAAGAAGACCTCCGTTGTCGTTCTCACCGATAAGGAGGAAACGGGCAGCGACGGCAATACGGGACTTTGCTCCGATTACCTCGAGCATTTCTTCTATAACCTTGCTGACAGCTTCGGCGCAAACGGCAGAACTGTCATCGCAAATACCGAGTGCCTTTCCGCCGACGTAAACGCAGCATTCGACCCAACATTCCCCGATGTTATGGATAAGAGAAACTGCGCATTTATGAACTACGGCGTATGCGTTACAAAGTTCACGGGTGCAAGAGGCAAGTCCGGTACATCGGACGCTTCCGCAGAATTCGTTGCAAGAGTTCGCACACTCCTCGATAAGAACGATGTTATCTGGCAGACCGGCGAGCTTGGCAAGGTTGACGGCGGCGGCGGCGGTACAGTTGCGGCTTACCTCGCAAATATGAATATGGACGTTATCGATGTCGGCGTTCCCGTTATCTCGATGCACGCTCCGTTTGAAGTCGTTGCAAAGACCGATGTTTATATGACCTACAAGTCATTCTACGTTTTCTTCAACGAATAATTTCCGAAATATTTTTTACGGTACGATTTGCATTTATTTGCAGGTCGTGCCGTTTGTTTTTGCTTTTTATAGGGATTTTTATGTGTTATTTTGTAAATTAATGAAATATCTCTTGACTTTTTTTGCAAAAAAGAATAAAGTTAATATCGTATGCTTTATTTTGGTACATAATACTTTTGTATAAGATGATTAAGTATGAAATAATTTTGTGTGCGATACTTTGGGTTCCGGGGAGGATAATATAAATGAGCGAAAATATCATAACTCTGAAAGATATAGTTGTCGAGTTTGACGGCGAAAGAATACTCGATAAAATAAACCTTGAAATTAAGGATAAGGAATTTGTAACGTTTTTAGGACCGTCAGGCTGCGGCAAAACAACAACTCTTCGTATCATAGGCGGATTTCTTGACCCCGACAGCGGCGATGTTATGTTCGATGGTCAGCGCATTAACGGCGTTCCGCCATATAAGCGCAACATCAATACGGTTTTCCAGCGTTATGCGCTTTTTCCTCATCTTAATGTATATGATAATATCGCATTCGGTCTGAGGATCAAAAAAATGCCCGAAAAGGCAATATCAAAAAGGGTTGCCGAGATGCTCAAGCTCGTAAACCTTGTCGGATATGAAAAGAGAAGCATTACCCGTCTTTCGGGCGGTCAGCAGCAGCGTGTCGCTATCGCAAGAGCGCTCGTAAACCACCCGAAGGTGCTTCTTCTCGATGAACCGCTCGGCGCACTCGACCTCAAACTCCGTAAGGAAATGCAGATCGAACTGAAGCGTATCCAGGAGCAGCTTGAAATCACCTTTATCTATGTTACCCACGATCAGGAAGAGGCTCTCACAATGAGCGATACCGTCGTTGTTATGAACGGCGGCAAAATTCAGCAGATAGGCTCTCCCGTGGATATCTATAATGAACCTACGAATGCATTTGTTGCCGACTTTATCGGCGAAAGCAATATCCTTAAAGGACTTATGATAAGGGATAGACTTGTCGAGATCGCAGGCAACGAATTTGAATGTGTCGACAGCGGATTCGGCGAAAATACTCCCGTCGATATCGTTATCCGTCCCGAGGATATAACTCTCGTTCCGCCCGAGGAATCAAAGCTCAACGGAATTGTCGAATCCGTTATTTTCAAGGGCGTTCATTACGAAATGATAATCGAAGGCTACGATTTCCAATGGATAGTTCATTCAACCAAAGCAGCCGAAAAGGGCGCATCTGTCGGAATTTCATTTACTCCCGATGATATACACATTATGCACCGTATGAAAGACGATGATGTAAAGGAGGAAAATGCTGAAAATGAAGAATAAGCTTCCTGCCGCTCCTTACCTTGTGTGGATGATAGTTTTCATACTTGTTCCGCTGATAATGGTCGCATATTTTGCGTTCACGGATAAGGACGGTCACTTTACCCTCGACTATGTTTCAAATGTTGCACAATATACACCTATCTTCGTCCGTTCGATATGGCTTGCACTCATTTCGACGGTGATATGCCTGCTTATCGCATATCCGCTTGCGTATATCCTTATCGGAATGAATACGAATATCCAAAGTACGATGCTTATGATAGTTATGCTCCCGATGTGGATGAACTTCCTGCTGCGGACCTACGCTTGGATGGCTCTGCTCGGAAATAACGGACTTATAAACGCTCTGCTCGGACTTGTCGGACTTGGGCCTTTCAAAATGCTGAATACAGAGGGCGCAGTCGTCCTCGGAATGGTCTATAACTATCTGCCGTTTATGATACTGCCGATATATTCGGTAATGGTGAAGATAGATAAAAGCGTTCTCGAGGCTGCCGCAGACCTCGGCTGTAACCCTGCAAAAACTATGCTGAAAGTTGTGTTTCCGTTGAGCCTTCCGGGCGTATTTTCGGGAATAACAATGGTTTTCGTGCCTGCAATAAGCACATTCATCATTTCAAGAATGCTGGGCGGCGGCGGAAACCTCCTTATCGGCGACCTTATAGAAATGCAGTTCCTCGGAAATTCCTATAATATCAACCTCGGCGCGGCTATATCGCTTGTGCTTATGGTCATTGTCCTGCTCATAATGACGATACTGAACCAGTTCGGCGCAGACGATGACGGCGTAATGGTTATATAAAGGGGGAGAGCGTATGAAAAAATTTGCTAAAGTATATCTCGCCCTTGTAATGATGTTTCTCTATGTTCCGATATTCGTTCTTATCGTTTTCTCGTTCAATACAACGAAAAGCCGCTCGGTAATGTCGGGCTTTACATTCGACTGGTATATAAAGCTTTTCAAAAATGAGATAATAATGTCGTCGCTGATGAATACTATCATCATCGCCGTACTCGCATCGATAGTTTCAACGATCCTCGGAACAGCCGCTGCCGTCGGAATAAAGAATATGAAAAAAGTTCCGAAAGCTATCGTGCTGAATATCACGAATTTCCCGATTATCAACCCCGAGATCGTTACGGGCGTTTCGCTTATGCTGCTTTTCGTGTTCTTCGCAGCAAGAATGAACTTCGAGTTCGGCTTTGTAACGCTTCTTATAGCGCATATCACGTTTGATGTGCCGTATGTAATACTGAATGTTATGCCGAAGCTCAATCAGATGGATCCGTTTCTGTACGAAGCGGCGCAGGATCTCGGATGCAATCCGCTCAAAGCATTTTTCAAGGTAGTTCTGCCCGAAATTATGCCGGGCGTTGTATCAGGCTTCCTTATTTCGTTCACATTCTCGCTTGATGATTTTATAATCAGCTACTTCACCTGCGGTTCGAGTATGCAAACGCTTCCCGTTACGATCTATTCAATGACGAGAAGAAAGGTCAGCCCCGAGATAAACGCTTTGTCGACGATTATTTTCCTCACCGTGGTTGTTATCCTCGTTATAAAGAATATCGTAGAGATAAAGAGCAATGCAAAGGAAAAGGGGGAAAGACGCTGATGAAAAAACTCTTTTCAAATAAGGTTTTCCCGCTTACTCTCGCAGCCGCATTGTGCCTTTCTTTGTCTGCCTGCGCCGATCATATTGAGGAAGAAGCCGACAGCGAAGAAGAGGAGTCCGAAGTCCAGACGCTCACTGTTGAGGACGAGGAGTATTATTCCCGTTTTCGTGACAAAGGCATAACGATAAATGTCTATAACTGGGGCGAATATATATCCGACGGCTCGGAGGAAAACACTCTCAACGTAAACGCCGAGTTCACAAATCTGACGGGAATAAAGGTGAACTACACCAACTATGCCACTAACGAAGAGCTTTATGCAAAGCTAAAAGGCGGCGGAGCAAGCTACGATATCATCATTCCCTCCGACTATATGATCTCGAGAATGATACACGAAAATATGCTCCAAAAGCTTGACTTCGACAATATCCCGAATTTTAAGTATATAACAGATACCTTCGTGAACCCCGAATATGACCCGCAAAATGAGTATTCCGTGCCTTATACTTGGGGAACGGTCGGCATCATCTATGATACAACGATGATCGATATCCCACCCGAGGAGATCGACTGGGATATACTCTGGAACGAGGATTATTCCGACAGAATATTGATGTTCGATAACCCCCGTGACGCTTTTGCCATTGCGGAAATAAGACTCGGCTATTCGCTCAATACCGAAAGCTTTGAAGAACTTGAAAAATGTGCCGATCTGCTCAAAGAACAGAAAAACGTTATCCAAGCGTATGTAATGGATGAAGTTTTCGATAAAATGGGCGCAGGCGAAGCACTCGTCGCTCCATATTACGCAGGCGATGCAGTTACGCTTATGGACGAGTATGAAGACCTTGGTTTTGTTACACCGAAAAGCGGAACGAACCTTTTTATTGATGCAATATGTATTCCTGCAGGCGCAAAGCAGAAAGAAGCCGCTGAAATGTATATCAATTTTATGTGCGAACCCGACATCGCTTACGCTACGACAAGCTATATCGGTTATTCCACACCGAACAGCGCAGCTTTCGATATGCTTGACGAAGAAACGCAGAACGACAAGGTTTCCTATCCCGACAGCGAATATCTTGACAACAATACGACCATCTTCCGCAACCTTTCCGATGAAGCAAATCAGGAGATGCAGGATCTCTGGACGGATATCAAGTCCACGCAGGACGAGTCGCATAATAAGTGGATAGTTCCGCTTTTTCTTGTTGCCTGCATAACACTTTCGATAGTTATCATAATCAGACGGCATATCATAAGAAAGAAGGACGTTTTCTGATGGATATAAGGATCGCAACAACGGACGATATCGGACTTTTGATAAAGTTTCGATTCGCCTATATAAATGACGATATGGGACCGCTCTCAAAGGAACAGACGGACGAGCTCAATAAACAGCTCCCCGACTATTTCAGCCGTCATATCGGAAAGGACTTTACTGCCTATATCGCAGAGGAAAACGGTGTTCCTGCCGCAGTGATATTTTTCATAACCGTTGAAAGACCTGCAAATACGCACTTTATCAACGGCAGGACTGCGCTCCTTATGAATGTCTATACAATGGAGCAGTTCCGCAGAAAGGGCGCAGCTTCGGCTATCCTGCGCAGGATAATCTCCGATGCAAGGGAGCAGGGGATAACCTGTATCGACCTTTCCGCCACCAAAATGGGAAAACCTCTCTATCTCAAAAACGGATTTGTTGAAAGAGGAAATACCGAAATGCGACTTGAACTCAAATAAAAAAACGGCTGGCAAAGCAAAACTTTGTCAGCCGTTTTTTATAGTTTTCCCTTTATCTTGTCAAGCGAGTATTTTTCCAACCGTGAGACCTGCGCCTGCGAAATGCCTATCTCATTTGCGACCTCGACCTGCGTTTTTCCGAGCGCAAATCGAAGATAAAGTATGTTTTTCTCACGATTTTCAAGCGAAGAAATAGCTTCTTTCAGCGAAATTTCATCTATCCAGCTTGAATCATCGCTTTTGTCACCGATCTGATCGAGAACATAGAGCGTGTCGCCCGAATCGGAAAAAACAGGTTCATAAAGCGATACAGGGTCGGCTACGCTTTCAAGCGCAGTCACTATCTCGCTTTCCTTTACTCCCGTCATCTTTGCAAGCTCTGCCATTGTCGGTTCTTTTTTATGCTCAATGATGTATTGCTCCTTCGCCTGCATCGCCTTGTAAGCAATGTCACGGAGCGAACGGCTCACCCTGATCGGACCGTTGTCACGGATATAACGCCGTACCTCGCCCGATATCATCGGAACTGCATAAGTGCTGAAACGAACATCAAGGTCGGTGTTGAAATTGTCGATGGCTTTCATAAGCCCGATGCAGCCGACCTGAAAAAGATCATCGGGGTTCTCGTTTCGACCCGAAAATTTTTGTATAACGCTTAACACAAGTCGGAGATTTCCGCCGATAAGCTCCTTTCGTGCCGATTTATCTCCTGCTTTATATCTTTTCAGAAGCTCCATTTTCTCCGATTCCTTGAGGACTTTCAGCTTCGATGTGTCAACGCCGCAAATTTCAACCTTATTGTAATACATAAAATTTACTCCCGACAATAATTTTTTCTAAAACAATTATTGCCGAGAGTAAATTTTCTTATACAAACAATTTTTGGCAGTTAGTAAATCAAGCTTTCAAGCTCCTTTTTCAGCTTTTTGATTATCCGTTTTTCCAATCGGGAAATGTAAGACTGCGAAATTCCGATAAGATCGGCGACCTCTTTCTGCGTCATTTCCCGCCCCGTGTTTATGCCGAAGCGCATCTTCATTATCTCACGTTCACGTTCGGGCAGGCGTTCCAAAGCCTCAAGCAGAACGCTCTTTTCAGCTTCATTTTCAATGCCGCCGTTGACAACGTCCTCGTCCGTTCCGAGTATGTCCGACAAAAGCAGTTCATTCCCGTCCCAGTCAATGTTGAGCGGCTCATCGAACGAAAGCTCGTTTTTGTATTGAGAGGATTTTCGCAGAAACATCAATATCTCATTCTCAATGCAGCGTGAAGCGTAGGTCGCAAGCTTTATATTTTTGCTCGGGCAGAATGTGTTTACAGCCTTTATCAAGCCGATAGTTCCTATCGAAACAAGATCTTCAATGCCAATTCCTGTCGATTCAAACTTTTTTGCAATGTAAACGACCAGTCTAAGATTGTGCGTTATAAGAAGCTGCCGAGCTTCAGCTTCGTTCGTTTCAAGCATCGCAAACGCCTTTTCCTCCTGCTCACGGCTGAGCGGCGGAGGAAGCGTTTCCGAACCGTTTATGTAAAAAACATCACATTTTTTTCGTCTGAATAAAGACTTGATTTTTTCAAGCAGTGCTTTTAATATCATTTTTATCTGTCCTTTCAAATTATTTTCGGGTTGAAGATCGCATGGTCAAGTTCACGCTCAACAACTCCGATATAGGCTTCCGTGTAGTGGATCTTTCCCGTTTCGTTGTTCTTTATGTATATTCCCGTGGGGAGGAATGACGGAACAAGTCCGCTCGAATCTATCGTTGAAAAGGGGATAACACGCCATTTTCGGCAGCTTTCGCCCGAACCGTTCATAGCCATTGCTCCGACAAGCTCCTTTTCCCCGAAAAGCGGTTCAACCGAACTTTTTCCGCAGATTATGACCGGTTTTCCCGAAAAGGAATCGGAAAGATTGTTGCAGCTGTCACAAACCGCTTTGAGCTTTATCTGCTTGTCGCCGTTGATGATGATAACGCTGAAGTCACCGTCAAATTGATTGCTCCTGTCCATAAAACGCCGAAAAAGCGTCAGCGCAGTGTAAGCCGTTATTGTCGAGACAACAAGCGTCAGAAGCGAAATGTTGACATAAAGCATCGAGTTGTGGAAAACTGTTCTGCTGCCATTGTCAAGAAGCGAAAATGCGTATTCCGTCCCCGCAAACAGAAAGCTGATGAAGAAAAATATCAGCCCTATCCGATACAGCTCAGACGATCCTCTTCCGCTGAATGCGACCATGACCATTAAAGCGGCTGAAATTATCCTCACAAGCAGCAGCATAAAAGCGTTCAGCTCGGGTAGAAGTATCACGAGTGAAAACAGACTTCCCACAATGGCAGCCATAACGCATTTGCCGTTTCTCAGCGCATTGTGAGTGAGCTTCGCAGTAGCTTTCAGCAGAAAAAAATTCAGATATATATTTGTAATTATCAGAATATCGGCGTAAATATACATAAATTCTCCTTTTGACCCCATCTGATATTAATTATAAATATGTTCGGTTCAGAAAACTGTCGATTAAGGTACAGCTGAAAAATTTGGCAATATAAATAAAAAAGTCCCCCGAAATTCATCGGAGGACAAGCATTATTATTTGGTTTTATTTTAAGAAAGAAGCTTGATAAGATAATCGATAAGGTCTTTTATCTGCGGCTTGGAGAACTGTGCGTCCGCACCGACAGATTTTCCCTTTGCGATCATCTGCTCATTGATAAGCGAGGAGAAGAGGAGAACAGGTATCTTTTTAAGAACAGCGTCGTCCTTTATAAGCTTTGTCAGTCTGTGACCGTCCATCTTTGGCATTTCAATGTCACTGATAACGCAAGCGATCTCATCCGTGATATGGTCGCCCGCACCTCGGTGGGAGAGAACAAAATCCCATGCATCCTGACCGTTGGAGAATGATTCGATGTTCGTAAATCCAATGTGTTCAAGCGACTCGGTTATCATCTTGTTGAGGAATTTTGAGTCATCGGCAACAACAAGCTTTTTCTTAGCCATTTCAGCAGTTGCGTGACCGACCTGATCGATGCCTGTCGTGTCAAGTCCTGCGTCCTTGTTAAGCTTTGAAACGATCTTCTCAAAGTCAAGAATGATGATGATCTCACCGTTGAGCTTTACAACGCCCGTTGCAAGACCTGCCGCATCATTGCCGCTTCCGCCCGATGTAATGGACGGCGGATCGGAAATATCCGACCATGATATACGCTGGATGCCCTTTACACGGCTTACATGGAATGCGACTTGGATGCCGTTGAATTCGCTGATGATGAAAATATCCTTTCCCGTGTTTTTGTAGGGCTTTTTAACAACTTTATGTAAGTCTATAACGGAAATGAGCTTGTCTCTCGGGATAAATACGCCCTCAACTTCCTCGGGGGAATTTGGAACAGGAGTTACCTCCTGATTTATCATTATTTCAACAACTTTGGAAATATTGATGCCGAATGTGCTGTCGCCAACCTCAAATTCAAGTATCTGAAGTTCGTTAGTACCGCTTTCAAGAAGAATATTTGTGTCCATAATAACACTCCTTTTAGGTTGTTGTAACTATTATACAACAATTTGCATATAATTGCAATAGTTTTTTGCTTTTTTATGTAAAAAAGTGAAAAAAGTCATTATGTTCCGCCGTTCAGCCTTTTTATCTGCCGGATATCTTCTCCGACAAGGCAGAGAGTGGAAAATTCTCCGAAAATTCGGGAGATGATTCGCTCGTTATATTTTTTTTGCAGCTCCGCCGCCGTGAGATTTGTGCTTATGATGGTAGGAAGTCCAAGATTTATGCGGCTGTTGATGATGTTGTAGATAACAGATTCGTAAAACTGCGATGAAAATTCAGCTCCAAGATCATCCAGCACAAGCAGATCGGCATTGATGAGCAGATTAACCGTATCCATATTTTCCTCATCGCTGACCTTGCCGAAATGCTCACGTTCGATTATCGTGAGAAGATTTACGATAGAACCATAAGCCGCATTGAACCCTCTCTCGGCAACAGCCTTTGCAATGGAGAGTGAAAGGTGCGTCTTTCCAACACCTGTTTTGCCGTACATAAGCAGGCTTTCCGATTTCAGCGAAAAGCTTTCGGCATAATTTCTGCAGAATTCGTATATGTTTTTCATTATCTCAAAACAGTCATCGCCGTCAGCGTCTTTCTTTCCTCTGTAATATTCGAGCGAAAAATGATTGAAGTCGCAGTCGGGGAGATTAGCCTGCTCGTTTAGCTTTTCAATGCTGTATTTTTTCAGCAGATCAAGCAGACAGTCGCATCGTCCATATTCGGTGTAGCCTCTGTCACGACATTTTTCGCAGTAATATTTCGGTTTAAGATAATCGGCAGGGTAGCCGTTCGCCGTAAGCAGACTCTCAACCAGTCTCTGCGCCTGCAAATTTTTTTCCTTTATGTCCGCAAGGCTTTCCCTGATGTTCGTTTTTTTTGCGATGATAAGCTTTGTGATATCAACAATGGTTCGTGAAAGCTGTGAGTTGATCTCACGGATCTCGGGTATCTTGTTTTCAATCTCCTTCTGCCTGCGCTCGTTTTCGCTCTGAGAGGATAAACGCCTGCTGTTTATGACTGATTCTGCTTTTTCATAAGTCTGTCTGTCGTAGCTCATCTTGACCCTCCGTTCAGATTTGGAATGTTGTTCTTTGCGTGCTGAAGAAGCTTGTTAAGATCGTATGAATGTGTGTCGTCTGTGCTGACTGCCTGTTGGGTAACATTGCGGTTCTGCTCATACTTTTCAGCATCGGCAGGAGTGCGGATATTGTTGGCAAGCCAGTTTTCGATGATCTTTTTCATATACGGAAAAGCGGCTTTTCCTGTTGCCTGTACTGTCCTCTCATAAGCAAGCTCGATAAGCTCAATTGTAACGTCCGAAGCCGCCCATTCACCGACGATCTCCTTTTCCTTAGGAGTGAGCGCACGGTTGAGCTCCAGCCGTGTTTTTATCCTGCCCTCGAGTGAAGAATATATCTGCAAACGCTTTATTTCCGCATCTGCACGTTCGTGTGTGGTGATGTCATTTTCGTACCATGATACAGCAATGCGTTCAACATAACCTATGTTTGTCTTGTTTATGGATTTGCAGAATTCTATCAGCATAAGAAGAATATCCGTGCCGAGCGAGTAGTAATCACTCAGCCAGATAAGCGTCCGCTGTTCAGTGTTGTTGAGCGGCTTGCCGAGTATCGTCTCCGCACCCGATAGCAGGAATGCAATGTCCTGTGAGCTTTTTGCCTTTTCCGCAATTTCGGCAGGGGAAAGCATCTTCACCGCTCTTTCAACGGCTTTATCGGAAGAAATTGCAGGCTTGACCGCAGGTGCAGACTGTGGTGCGGCAGTCGCAGCGGAAGTCTTTGCAATAGGTGAAGCTTCCGTTCCCGACGGGCAGATTACGCCGACCTGTTCCCAGAAGGAAAGCGAATCCTCAACGTCCTCCGCAGTCATATTTTTATCGAGCTGAGCCGCAATGTCGGCGGCATTTTCGGTGGCGGCAGTCTTGTACCGCATTATGTAGAAAAGCACCTTTGCCGCCTTGCCGCTTGCAAGCTTTATATTGTCAACAGCGCTGTCGGGAACGGCGAATGCACCGTCCGAACAACTCCAGTTTACTTTGTAATTCATAAAAGCTGTGTTTGTCCTCTTTCAAATTTTTTGCATAAAAAACTTTTTCTATTATTATAGCACATTTTCAAAAAAATTGCACTACTACTTGACCAATTTTCTTTTTAGTGGTATATTTTAAATATATTGCATAAAAAGGAGTGCCTCTTATGGACGAAAATAAACAAAATGATAATATGAATGGATCTCCCGTTTCGGAGGAAGAATATCACAAAGAGCCGAAGATAAACTATATTATCTATACGATAATTTCGATTCTGCTTTTTGCGGTATTATATACAGGAGTACAGATAGCGAAACATGCCTTGTTCCGTGATTATACGATAACCGTTGACGGAAACAGTATAACTTCGGAGCAGGCAGAATCGATAAAAAATTATACGAGCTTTGATTTTGAAAATATCGAGCAGCTTATCCTTACAAGGGAGAACAACGCTTTTTCTGCCGAAATTCTTTACAATACGGGCGATTATACGAGCTTCGCCGAGGATCACGAAAACTATGCCGAGGACGATTCGGACGGCGAAAACAGACTTGCTGTCTATCCTTATGGAAACTCCGTTCCCGAGTATGTTTATTCACGCTATTTTGTCAACGCCGATGCGCCCGATATGCGCTGTTATGTCTATGAATACGACGGAGAAAACTACCTAAAACTGACTTTTGGGGATATTCCCGACAGCATAAAACAGATTTTTTCAGGGCATGAAAAAAATTATCGCAAATAATGTAAAAAAACTGTTTTTCCTTGACGATAAGACAGAAAAATGGTATAATTACTTGTGTATTAATTTTATTCGGGTGATAGAATGAGTAATAAGCTTATTGTAATAGACGGATTGGACGGAAGCGGAAAATCCACGCAATTTGATATCGTAAAGGAAAAATTATCGCAGGAGCATACTGTAAAGGCTATAAGCTTTCCGGAATACGATAAACCGTCCTCAACGCTTGTAAAGATGTATCTTTCGGGCGAGATATCGGAAAATGCCGCTGATATAAATGCCTACGCCGCTTCAAGCTTCTATGCCGTTGACCGATATGTCAGCTATAAAAAATATTGGGAGCAGAACTATAAAAACGGCGAGCTGATCTTAGCAAGCAGATATGTTTCCTCAAACGCTATCCATCAGATGTCAAAGCTTCCCGAAAGCGAGTGGGACAGCTATCTCGAATGGCTTCAGGACTACGAATATTCAAAGTTTGAGCTTCCTCGCCCGAACTGCGTTATTTTCCTCGATATGCCTATCGAAATTTCGCAGAAGCTTATGAGCGAACGCTATAACGGCGACGAAAGCAAAAAGGATATCCACGAATCCAATATAGCTTACCTTAAGACCTGCCGAAAGACTGCGCTCTATGCCGCAGAAAAGCTTGGCTGGCACGTTGTTTGCTGCAATGACGGTGATAAACCGCTGTCGATCGAGGCTATCAACGATAAAATTATGAAAATTATAACCAATGTGCTGTAAAGTGAAATAGCTTTGCAGTGACCTGTACAGCAAAACTAACATGGAGCATTTGTTAAATGTTTGATTTCAGAAAAATTGAGCTTAGCGATAAGCCTTGGATAGACAGTATTCTTAAAATGTCCGATTTTCGTGGCTGTGAATACTCGTTCGCCAACAATTTTGCGTGGCATCGTCTGTATGAGACCGAAATTTGCCGATACAAGGACTTTTATATCTCAAAATCGGAAAAATACGGTCTGCACTTCACATACCCTGCAGGTCAGGGCGACAGAGCGGAGCTTTTCCGTGAACTGCGCAAATATTCGGAAGAAAAGGGAAGTCCTCTCTGCGTGACATCGGTAACGAATGATGATCTTGCACTTTTTGAGGAGCTTTTTCCGAATGAATACACGATCACGACCGATGAAGCTGACTATGACTATATATATCTGGCTGAAAAGCTGAGAACCTTGACAGGCAAAAAGTATCACGGAAAGCGAAACCATCTCAACCGCTTCTATGAAAACAACTGGAGCTATTCAAGGCTCACGGAAAAGGACTTCGATGACTGTATTCTTTTTGCTGCGGAAAGCTATAACGACAACGATATGTACGACGACGAATCCGCAGTCGGTGAACAGTATGCGATAAATACCTTTTTCAACAATTTTGAAACGCTCGGACTGAAAGGCGGAGTTATCCGCATTGACGGAAAGGTCGCAGGCTTTACAATTGGCAGCAGAATAAATTCCGACACCCTTGATATTCATATTGAAAAAGCTCTGCCAAACGTAAACGGAGCTTATACTGCGGTGATGAATGAGTTTGCGAAAGCCGAGTCTAACGATTTCACTTATATTAACCGTGAAGAAGATCTTGGAATTGAGGGATTGCGCAAGTCTAAGCTTTCATATAATCCCGAATTTCGTTTAGTAAAAAATGTTGTAACATTTAAATGAGGAGGATAATTATGGTATATGTATTACTTGCTGAAGGCTTTGAGGAGATCGAAGCTGTAACGGTGATCGATGTTTTGAGAAGAAGCGGAACAGAGGTAGTGTCTGTCGGAATTGGCGGAAAGAATGTCAAGGGTGCTCGTGGGATAACGGTCTGCGCAGATACGGACGACAGCTCCGCAGCACTTGATGGAAAGCTTGAAATGATCTATCTCCCGGGCGGCTTAAAGGGTATGCAGAATCTTGATGCATCCGCTTTTGTGGAAAAGGCGATAAGATACTGTCAGGATAATGACCTTTACATCAGCGCAATGTGCGCATCACCGACAGTTCTCGGTCACAAGGGCGTTCTGAAGGGCAAAAGGGCTTGCTGTTATCCCGGATTTGAAAAGGAGCTTATCGGCGCAGAGATATCGACTGATGATGTTACCGTTGACGGCAAGGTCGTTACTTCAAGAGGACCTGCGACTGCAATGGCTCTTGCTGTAAAGCTTGCAGAGATAATGACAGATAAGACTACTGCCGAAAAGGTCAGCGAGGGTCTTTTATGCAGGTGAAGCCCGCTGATTTCGATATAAGAGAGTACAAAAAAGAACTCCGTGCAAAATTCAAACAGATACGCAGGGATATGCCCGAGCGGACAAAAGCGGAGCTTGACGATAAAATTTGCAAAAAACTCGTTTCTACCGATGCGTATAAACGCTGTAAACGTCTGCTGACCTACGTTTCAACAGAGATCGAAGTCGATACGATGCAGCTTATACATACTGCTCTTGCTGACGGTAAGACGGTCGCTGTTCCCCGATGCATTGACGGAACACGGAATATGGATTTCTATATAATAACTTCGGACGAGCAGCTGGAAGCAAGAACGTTCGGGGTGCTTGAACCCGACCCAGAAAAATGCGAAATGCTGACCTGCTTTGATGATGCGGTGTGTATCGTTCCTGCCCTTGCTTATGATATGGAGGGTTACAGGCTCGGCTACGGCGGCGGCTATTATGACAGGTTTTTGTCTGCACACAGCGGCTTATATAACATAGGCATAGAGTATTGCTGCTGTACAGTTTTAAACCTTGTCAGGGGTAAATTCGATGTTGCGGCAAATCTTATTGTGACGGAAAAATATATCAAGAAAATAAAGGCTTAAAGGAGGGGCGGTATGGACGATAATAAAGAAAAAGAAGCTAAAGTGGAGGAAGCATCCGCTGAAAATATTTCCGAGGAAATAACCAATGCGGAAAGTGAAGAAGCTTTACATAACACTGAACAGACGGTTTCGGGATCGCAGTCCGATATCAACAGCATAATAGAGGAATATTCCGAATATGAGGATAAAGCGGCTGAGAAAAATACTGAAGCTTCCGATAAGGCTGAGACAGACGAACACGATATTACGGACGATGACTTTGATGAAGAGCCGGAGGAAGAGCTTCCTCCGAGACCTAAGAAGAAAAAACGCAGAAAAAGAGGCAACGGCAGACTTATCTTCGGACTTGTTATGACGGCGATGATCGTTGCCGTTGCGGTGTTCTGTGCGGCATTTGTTCTCAAGTTCGCAAGGGATTTTGTCGGAGTAGGAAAGTCGAGCGTTGAGGTAGTTGTTGAAATACCGATGAATTCGGGTACGGCTGATATTGCGGATATCCTTGCAAACGAGGGAATAATCGACAGTACCTATTTCTTCCGTTTCTACTCCCGTGTAAAGGGTTCGGACGGTACTTTCGTTGCAGGCTCGCACGTTCTTTCGCCCGATATGTCGTATGAAAACATCGTGCATGAACTCCAACAGGGTGCAGTAGATACCCGTGAATCAGTCGATATAACCTTCCCCGAGGGTATCGATCTTTTTGATGCTGCGCAGAAGCTTGAAGAAAACAATGTTTGCAGTGCGGCTGATTTTATCCGTGAGTTCAACAATTCAAGCTTCGGCTTCGATTTTGAAAAGCTTGTAAAGGTCAGCGCATTGAAATTCTACAAAATGGAGGGCTATCTTTTCCCCGATACCTATACATTTTATGTGGAAGAAGATCCGAAGATCGTCTGCAAGAAAATTTACAGGAACTTTGAAACAAAAATAACCGCCGATATCTATGCAAGAATGAATGACCTCGGAATGGAGTTTGAGGAGCTGCTCACAACGGCTTCGATGGTTCAGGCGGAAGCAAGCTCGGTTTATGATATGAAGCGTGTTGCGTCTGTTTTCCGAAACAGACTTGCAGACCCCGATAATTATCCGCTTCTCCAGTCCGACCCGACAAGAAAGTACGTCGAAGAGGTCATCAAGCCGAATATCGAGTTCCCATCAAAGGAAATGTTCAAAGCTTATAATACATACGAGGGTGCAGGACTTCCTCCCGGACCTATCTGCAACCCCGGACTTGACGCTATAAATGCAGTTCTTTATCCTGCCGATACCGACTATTATTACTTCTGTGCAAATGTCGATACAGGTGAGGTTTATTACGCAAGAACTAACGAGGAACACGAAGCAAATCTCGTTCTTGCAGGAATTAAGTGAGGAAAATTTTAATGGATATAAATGATCTTGAGGTTCTTGCGCCTGCAGGCGATTATGAACGCTTTAAGGCTGCGCTCGACTATGGCGCAGATGCGATCTACATCGGCGGAAAGGCGTTCAGTATGAGAGCCGCTCCGAAAAATTTCGAGGGCGAGGGAATGAAAGCTGCCGTTGATGAAGCACACGCAAAGGATGTAAAGGTATATCTCACCTGCAATACTTTGCCGAGAAATGATGAGATACCGCAGTTTGAAGGCTTTATGCAGGAGGCTGTTGCAAGCGGCGTTGATGCTGTTATCGTCGCCGATCTCGGACTTATGTCTCTTGTGAAAAAGTTCGCTCCCGATATGGAGATACACATGTCCACCCAGACGGGTATTGTCAACTATGCTTCGGCAAACGAGCTTTACAATATGGGCGCAAAGCGTGTAGTTCTTGCCCGTGAACTTTCGCTTGAAGAAATTGCGGAAATCCGTGCAAATACGCCGAAAGACCTTGATATCGAGGTTTTCGTCCACGGCGCAATGTGTATGTCATTTTCGGGAAGATGCCTGCTTTCGGCGTATCTTACCAATCGTGACGCAAACAGGGGAGAGTGTTCTCAGCCGTGCCGCTGGGGGTATCACCTTATGGAAGAAAAGCGTCCGAACGAGTTTTATCCGGTTTATGAGGACGAAAACGGTTCGTATATCCTCAATGCAAAGGATATGTGTATGATCGACCATATCGACGACCTCGCAAAAGCAGGGGTTATGAGCTTCAAGATCGAGGGCAGGGCGAAGTCCTCATACTATGTATCCGTTGTCACGAACGCCTACCGTATGGCAATGGATATTTTCAAAAAAGACCCGGATAACTTCAAGCTTCCCGATTGGGTGCGTGACGAGGTTTTCAAGGTCAGCCACAGAAAATACTGCACAGGCTTTTTCTACGGTCATCCAAAGGACAGCCAGTATTATGAAAACAGCGGATATATCCGTGAATATGATGTTGTTGCAATTGTTGACGAGTGCAGGGACGGAAAAATCTACGCAACTCAGCGCAACCGCTTTGAAAAGGGCGCACAGGTCGAAATTCTCGCCCCGAATTGCCACTATGACGATATGACCATAAACGAAATGTATGACGAAAACGGCGAGCTTGTCGAAAATGCAAACCACGCAATGATGAAGCTCGTTATCCCGTGCGAAAAGTCATATCCGGCAGGTTCTATCATCAGAATGAAAAAAGATGACTAATATAATAGTATAAAATCCGTCCTCCCGTAATAGATTTATTTCGGGAGGGGATTTTTATGGATAATGAACAGCTCTACGAAAAAACAGAGAATATCGGTGAAATTGCGGAAGAATCTCAGACCGAAATTCCAAGCCTTACAAACCCGAATGAAAAAAAGTACATCACCCTTGACGAAACGATAACGCTCCAAGCTATCATCTGTGTTGTTATTTCAATTCTTTTCATTGCGGCGAATATGTTTGTGCCTGATATTGCAGAACAGCTATCCGACGAATTCAAGGAGAATTACTGTTCTTCCGCAGAAAAAACGGACAACGTTCTTGAAGCGTTTCTTGAATTTGTTAATTCAAAACCCGTGTCCTATGATTGAGTTTTCTTTCAGAGGGGTAAAGGTCTGCTTCGATTTCAGCTTCTTTGCGGCGGTTTCATTGCTTATGCTTTGCAGCGGAAACAACTGTACAGCTTACAGCCTTTACGCCTGCCTGCTTCACGAATCGGGGCATCTTCTGGCAATGCTTTTAACGGGACAAACCGTGAAAAAGCTTGTTTTTTACGGTGCAGGCATAAAAATTATCCGTCCGATGAATGATATGCTCTGCAAATTTCGGCAGGAAACAATAACGCTGGCCTCGGGTTGTGCAGTGAATTTTATTTTGTATGCTGTGACGAAGCTGTTTGGTTTCGGCGATGATTTCGGTGCTGTAAATCTTGCGATAGGTCTGTTCAATGCACTGCCGATAAGCTTTCTTGACGGCGGAAAAATAATAACAGCGGCATTTTACCGTTTTTTGCCGTACAGATATGCGCTAAAGGCTGAATCTGCGCTCAATTATGCAAGCATTATAACCGTTCCTGCCGCTGCAGCGGTACTTTTTATGACTGGAACAAGGAATTTTACAATATACCTGACTCTGCTGTTTTTGCTTTTTACCGCAGTAATGGTTTAGGAGGATCTATGCTAAAGGATAAGATAGAAAAGCTTCTGCTCGACGTTAAGACGCCCTCACGTTATATCGGCGGAGAGCTTAACAGCGTTGTAAAGGATAAAAATAAAGTGGATATGCGCTTTGCATTCTGCTTCCCCGATACTTATGAGATAGGTATGTCGCATCTCGGAATGAAGATACTTTATTCGCTGACGAATGAGCGTGAAAATTTCTGGTGCGAACGTGTATTTGCTCCCGATGTTGACTTCGAGAAGCTTATGCGTGAAAACGATATTCCTATCTACGGACTTGAAAGCCTTGAACCGATAAAGGATTTTGACTTTATCGGCTTTACGATACAGTATGAAATGTGCTATACGAACATACTCAATATGCTTGATCTTGCAGGAGTGCCTGTAAAGGCTAAAGACCGTACAGCACTTTCACCAATAGTTATCGGCGGAGGTCCGTGCGTATGCAACCCCGAGCCGATAGCTGAATTCTTCGATATGTTTATCCTCGGCGAGGGCGAAGAAGTCAACCTTGAGGTTTACGATCTTTATGTTGAGATGAAAAAGAAAGGTGCTTCCAAGACCGAGTTTCTTGAAGCCGCTGCAAAGATCGATGGCGTGTATGTCCCTGCTTTCTATGATGTTGCTTATGAGGATGATGGCAGGGTAAAAAGCTTTACACCGAACAACTCCAATGCTTCATCTACTATTAAAAAAAGAATAATCAAGGATATGAGCAAGGTCTACTATCCCGATAAATTCGTTGTGCCTTATTGTGAGATCGTACACGACAGAGCCATTGTTGAAGTGCTCCGCGGATGTATCCGTGGCTGCCGATTCTGTCAGGCGGGATATATCTACCGTCCTCTCCGTGAAAAAAATACCGGCGTTATTTGCAATGAAACCAAGAGCCTTTGCGAAAGTACGGGCTACGAAGAAGTTTCGCTCTCGTCACTCAGTACGAGCGACCATTCCGATATAGAAAATATGCTTGTAAAGCTTTCTAACTATACAGAGGAAGAAAAGATAAACCTTTCGCTTCCGTCAATGCGTATCGACCGTTTCAGCAAGGAGCTTATGGATCAGATGCAGAAGGTCCGCAAGAGCGGTCTGACCTTCGCTCCCGAGGCAGGAACACAGCGGCTTCGTGACGTTATCAACAAGAACATCACCGAGGACGAAATATTCCGTGCCTGCAAAATTGCTTTTGACGGCGGATATACGGCTGTAAAGCTCTATTTTATGCTTGGACTTCCGACCGAAACGGACGATGATATCCGAGGTATCGCCGAACTTGCCAAAAAGATATGCGACCTTTTCTATCAGAACCCGAACCGTCACCGTGGCAGACATATCCAGATATCGATAAGCTGTGCAACGTTCGTGCCGAAGCCATTCACCCCGTTCGAGTTTGAGCCGCAGGCGACCGAGGAAGAGATAAAGCATAAGCAGGAGGTTCTCCTCGATGCAACAAGAGGCAACCGAAACGTCAACGTAAGCTGGAGCAAATATAAAATTTCCGTCCTTGAAGCGGTTCTTGCAAGAGGGGACAGACGTATTTCGTCCGTTATCTATGACGCTTGGAAAAGCGGCTGCAAATTTGACAGCTGGGACGAATATTATAACTACAATGCTTGGTGCGAAGCGTTCGGGAAAAACGGCTTGGATATGAATTTCTATGCCTGCCGAAAGCGTGAGTATGACGAGTTCTTCCCGTGGGAATGCTTTGACTATTATGTTACGAAGCAGTTCCTTATAAGAGAAAACAAAACTGCGCACGAAGCCGTAACAACACCGAACTGCCGTGAAAAATGCGCAGGCTGCGGCGTAAGCAAATGTATAGGAGGTCCTTGCTTTGACTGAAAAATATGAGGTCAGGGGTGTATTTGAGAAAAAAGGACGTGCTGTTTTTATCTCCCACCTCGACCTGTTCAGAACCATGCAGCGTGCAATGAAGCGCTCGGGACTTCCTGTATGGTATTCGGAGGGATTCAACCCGAGGATTTATCTTAACTTTCCGCTTGCACTCGCTCTCGGTGTGGAAAGCAGCTGTGAAATAATGGATTTTGAAGTTGTCAGACAGATGCCCTATGATGAAATGCTTGAAACGCTGAACAAAGTCCTGCCCGACGGCATACATTTTGTTTCAATGTCAGCTCCGATAAGCAAAAATAAGGAGATCGCTTTTTCCGAGTATGAATTCCGACTTTCGAGCGAAAAAATTTCTCCCGAAGAGGTATCGGAACGCTTTGACAAGATGATGAGCCTTGAAAAGATCGAAGCGGAGAAACATTCCAAGAAAAAAGGCATGATACTTATTGATATAAAGCCAAATATAAACGTGATCTCGAAGGAGATAGGGGATAACGGCGTTGTTCTCACGGTTCGGCTTCCCGCAGGTCAGGAGCTCAACATCAATTCCAACGTATTTATCGAAGCTTTGCAGAAGTATTGCGGCATAGATGATCTTGATATTAGTACAAAACGCACAAAAATACTGAAAAATAATGGTGAATTGTTTGTATAATCAGCAGATTATCATTTTTTTCGGAAAACCACTTGTAATTATTAGAACAATGTGCTAAAATAAAAGAGCATTTGATGATCCGTTAGCATAGCTATGTCAAAAACACGGTTATACAGACGAGATTAGTGCCGCTGTGAAAGATCACAGTTGACATTAAAAGGACAGTCCGCTGCCACAGACCGTATTATACGATCAACTTGCGTGAGGTAAGAATGTCTGAAAATTTTAGGAGGAATAAATCCATGGACGCACTTAAACTTATTAGCCAGAGCAGCATGAAGGAGAACGCACCCGTTGTTAACGTTGGTGATACTGTAAAGGTACACGTTAGGATCAAGGAAGGCGACAAGTACAGAATCCAGATCTTCGAGGGTACTGTTATCGCAAAGAAGCACGGCGGTATCAATGAAACATTTACCGTTAGACGTCTTTCCTACGGATGCGGCGTTGAAAGAGTATTCCCTGTTCACTCTCCTATCATTGAAAAGGTTGAACTCGTTAGAAGCGGTAAGGTTCGCCGCAGCAAGCTCTACTATATCCGCGGCAGAGTCGGAAAAGCAGCTAAGGTTAAAGAGCAGATCAAGTGATTTGTTTGAAAACAAAAAGGGGACATTTTGTCCCTTTTTTGCTATTCAAGCATTGCTTAAGGTGTAATTGTTCGGTTTGAACTCTAAATATTTACAATTGGAAAGGATTGACGGTTATGGCAAAGTATGAGCTTAATTATGAGGTTCTTGACGAAGAAGAAAAGAAAGTTTCGAGTTCGGAAAATCTGTTTGAATGGGTCGAAACGCTTGTTATCGCATTTTTCGCTGTAATTCTCTTTTTCACATTCGTTTTCAGACTTGCCGCAGTAAACGGGGAATCTATGCTCCCAACGCTTGTGGACAAGGACAGACTGATCGTTTCCTATCTTTTCTATACGCCGAAAAACGGTGATATCGTTATTGTAAACAATGATAATCCTGCTCTTGAAAAGGTAATTGTCAAGAGAGTTATCGCAACAGAGGGACAGACCGTTGATATTGATTTTGACAGCGGTGAAGTAAAGGTTGACGGAAAGGTTCTCCAGGAGGATTATATCAATAACCTTACCCTTCTTGACGAGGGCGGACATGATTATCCTGTTACCGTTCCCGAAAACTGCGTATTTGTCATGGGCGACAACAGAATGAACTCCCTTGACAGCAGAGATCCCAGAGTAGGCTTTGTTCCCGAGGAAGAAATTCTCGGAAAGGTCTCGCTCAGAATATTCCCGTTCTCAAGATTCGGCGTTCCCGCATAATCGGAGGTTTAAATGACTGAAATACCGTCTATTCAGTGGTTTCCGGGACACATGGCGAAAACGAAGCGAATGATAAAGTCATCGCTTCCGCTTGTCGATGCGGTCGCAGAGGTCATCGATGCCCGAATACCTGTTTCGAGCAGAAATCCCGACCTGCAAAATCTCATCGAGGGAAAACCGAGAATAGTAATTTTGAATAAATGCGATACCGCTGACGAACAGGCTGTTCAGAAGTGGATATCGTACTATAACAGCAAAGGTATAACCGCTATCCCGACCGACTGCCGAAGCGGCAGGGGAGTGAACAAGTTCGTCCCTGCGGTAAAAAACGTGCTTAAAGATATGATCGCCAAGTACGAAGCAAAGGGTATGACGGGACGTGTTCTGCACGTTATGATAGTCGGAATACCGAATGTCGGAAAGTCCTCACTCATTAACCGCCTTGCAAAGCAAAAAAAGGCTAAGGTCGAGGACAGACCCGGCGTAACGCTCAATAAACAGTGGGTAAAGATCGCCGACGATGTTGAGCTTCTCGATATGCCCGGTGTTCTTTGGCCAAAATTTGAAGATAAGACCGTAGGCGAACGTCTTGCGTTCACAGGCGCTGTCAAGGATGATGTTGTGGATATTGAAGCACTGGCTTCACGCTTGCTTTTTGTCCTCAATGATATGTACAAAGACACGCTTGAAGCAAGATACAAGATCACTACCGAACCCGAAGAGGACGGCTATGAGATACTGCAAAAGGTCGGCAAGGCACGAGGTATGCTTATCTCAGGCGGCGAAATAAATACCGAAAGAGCCGCTATAACCGTGCTTGACGAATTCAGAAGCGGAAAACTCGGCAGAGTAACGCTCGAACTTCCCGAAAAGAATGAAAGGAAGACCCAAAATGACGCTGTTTGAGTTTGATACCGAGTTCAGAAAGCAGAACGGCATTTTCTGCGGCGTTGACGAAGCAGGCAGAGGCCCTCTCGCAGGTGATGTTTATGCAGCTGCGGTAATTTTGCCCGAAGACGTTCTGATCGAGGGCATAAATGACAGCAAAAAGCTCTCCGAAAAAAAGAGAGAGCTGCTTTATAACGAAATAATCGAAAAAGCTGACGCTTACTGCGTTGCAACGGCGAGCGTTGAAGAGATAGACGAACTGAATATCCTCGGTGCAACGTTTCTTGCGATGAAACGTGCGGTAGAGGGGCTTGGAACAAAAGTTGAGCTTGCGCTTGTTGACGGAAACAGAACTCCGCCGCTTGACTGCAGGGTCGAAACTCTTGTAAAAGGTGACGGGACATCGGCAAGCATTGCGGCTGCTTCTATTCTGGCAAAGGTAGAGCGTGACCGCTATATGAAAAAGCTTGCTGAAGAATACCCCGAGTATCAGTTTGAAAAGCATAAAGGCTACGGAACGAAGCTCCATAACGAGCTCATACTCAAATATGGTGCCTCGCCCGTACACAGAAAAACGTTTCTCCGCAAACTCTATGCCAAGAACGGCGGAGAACAGCTATGACCGCAAAGGAACTCGGCAAGTTTGGCGAAAATGTCGCTGCCCTTTATATGGAGAAAAAAGGCTATAAAATTTTAAAGCGTAATTTCTGCGTCAAGAGCGGAGAGATAGATATAATTGCCGAAAAGGACGGGATAATCGCCTTTACCGAGGTGAAAACAAGAACTCCCGACTATATGGTGAGCGGCTTTGAAGCTGTTACGAAGCGAAAAAAGCAGCTTATCATACGGGCTTCGGAGCTGTATTCCCTGCGGTTCCCTCACGATCTCCAGCCTCGGTTTGATGTGGTTCAGATCATTGCCGATGGCAGAAAAATTGTTGGATTCAATTATGTCGAAAATGCTTTCGATGCAAGCGACATAATGACTATATTATAAAAGGATTGTTGAATTATGTATTACAAAAGCACCCGTGACAGCAGCGTAAATATTACGTCTGCGGAAGCAATCGTTCAAGGTATTTCCAAGGACGGGGGACTTTTCGTTCCCTCTGAGATCCCTTCCATTTCTATGGACGAGATCGTTAAGCTCGGCGATATGAGCTATTCCGAAAGAGCAGCTTACATTTTCGCTAAGTATCTTACAGACTTCACTGATGTTGAGATCCGCTACTGCACAGACAACGCTTATTCCACAAAGAATTTTGAGAGCGAAAATATCGCAGAGATCTCTCATCTTTTCGAGGGTACTTATGTGCTTGAACTCTGGCATGGTCCTACCTGCGCATTCAAGGATATGGCACTCCAGATCCTCCCTTACCTTCTTACAACTTCCGCTAAGAAGATCAACATCGACAAGAAGATCGTTATCCTTGTTGCTACTTCGGGCGATACGGGCAAGGCTGCTCTTGAAGGCTTTGCAGATGTTCCCGGCACACAGATCATGGTATTCTATCCTGAGGACGGTGTAAGTCCGATGCAGAAGCGTCAGATGACAACTCAGGACGGAAGCAACGTTGCTGTATGCGCACTCAAGGGCAATTTCGACGACTGCCAGACAGGCGTTAAGAATATCTTCGGCGATAAGGAAATTGCTGAAAAGCTCGAAGCAAACAAGCTTATGTTCTCCAGCGCAAACTCCATCAACTGGGGACGTCTTGCTCCGCAGATCATCTACTACATCTCCGCTTATGCAACACTCGTTAAGGACGCTGAGATCAAGGCTGGCGACAAGATCAACATCGTTGTTCCGACAGGCAACTTCGGCAACATTCTTGCTGCTTACTATGCTAAGAATATGGGGCTTCCCGTTAACAAGCTCATCTGCGCTTCCAACTCTAACAAAGTCCTCACAGACTTCCTCACAACGGGCGTTTATGACAGAAACAGAGATTTCATCACAACCATTTCTCCTTCTATGGATATCCTTATCTCCAGCAACCTTGAAAGACTTCTTTATATTATGACAGGCTACAACGATGCTCAGATCAGAGAATGGTTCGGTCAGCTTTCAAGCACAGGAAAGTATGAGGTTTCCGACGACATCAAGGCAAAGCTTAAGGAAGAATTCTCCGCAGGCTTCTGCACAGATGCTGAAACCAAGGATACTATCAAGAGGATTTTCGACAAGTACTCCTATACTCTCGATACACATTCCGCTGTTGCCGTTAAGGTTTACGAGGATTACAAGGCTGCAACGGGCGACACAACAAAGACTGTTATCGCTTCCACAGCAAGCCCATACAAGTTCAGCGCAAGCGTTCTCGAAGCAATCGAGGGCAAGAAGTCCGATCTTGATGAGTACGATATGATCGACAAGCTTCACGAGCTTTCGGGTTACGATATCCCTGAATCCCTTGCTGCACTCCGCACAAAGCCTGTACGCTTCAGCAAGGTAATTTCCAAGGACGAACAGAAGAACTACGTTCTAAGCGAGCTTGGTCTTTGATATAAAGCAGGTAAACAATGTCGCTTTATGCAATCGCTGACCTGCATCTTTCGCTTTCGTCGGGAAAACCGATGAACATTTTCCCGGGGTGGGATAATCATGTTGAGCGCCTTGAAAAGAACTGGCAGGCGACAGTTTCACCCGATGATACTGTTGTTGTGCCGGGGGATATTTCGTGGGCGATCAACTTTGAAGAAGCAAAGGCTGACTTTGATTTCATCAACCGACTCAACGGACATAAAGTCATAATGAAAGGCAATCACGATTATTGGTGGAACTCAATGGCGAAGATGAACCGCTTTCTTGAAGAGAACGGTTTTGACACCATTACCATTGTCCACAATAATTACTATCCTTACGGCGAGTACGGTATCTGCGGCACAAGAGGCTGGATAAAGGATAGCGAAGAACCTGCCGATGCGAAAGTCCTCGCACGCGAAGCGGGGCGGCTTGAAACATCGATCAAGGCTGCACTTGCTGACGGAAAGAAACCGATAGTCTTTCTGCATTATCCACCGATATTTGCAAATGACTATAACCGTGAGATACTTGATGTCCTTTTCCAATATGATATAAAGAACTGCTATTACGGTCATCTTCACGGCAATGCGCACCGTTATGCTGTCTGCGGTGAGGTCGATGGGATAAATTATCAGCTTATTGCAGGGGATTTTGTGCAATTTTGCCCTAAATTAATAATGTAAATTGTTTATAACGTGGAAAAACGGCTGAAAATATGGTAAAATGATTGAATATATGCTATAATTAATCAATGCTGTTTATTTTAAATTTGGAGGAAGTTATAAAATGAGTTTAGTATCAACAAATAAAACAGAAGCAAATACTTACGAACTTGAGATCACTGCTGACGCAGTTCAGTTTGAAGCAGCTATTGAAAAGGCTTATAAAAAGGCTAAGAAGAATATCGCTGTCAACGGTTTCAGAAAGGGCAATGCTCCAAGAAAGATGGTTGAAAAGCTCTATGGCGAGAATGTATTCTTCGAGGACGCTGTAAACGGTCTTATCCCTGAGGTCGTTGCTCCCGCAGTTGACGAAGCAAAGCTTGAACTCGTTGCTGCACCGAGCATCAATGTTAAGAGCCTGAGCAAGGCAGAGGGCGTTACTTTTGTAGTTACCTGCATTGTTAAGCCTGAAGTTGAGATCGCTGATTACAAGGGCATCGCTGTTAAGAAAACAGTTGATGAAGTTACAGACGAAATGATCGACAAGGCTATCGAAGCTCTCAGAGAGAGAAACGGCAGAATGGTAACAGTTGAAGACAGAGCTGCTGAAAACGGCGACGTTGCAGTTATCGATTTTGAAGGCTTTAAGGACGGCGTTGCATTCGACGGCGGTTCCGAGAAGAATTATGAGCTCACACTCGGTTCTTCACAGTTCGTTCCCGGATTTGAGGATCAGATCGTTGGCAAGAAGCCCGGCGAAGAATTCACTATCAATGTAACCTTCCCCGAGAACTATCAGATGAAGGAACTCGCAGGTCAGCCAACAGAATTCAAGATCAAGCTCCACGAACTCAGAGCTAAGGAGCTCCCTGCACTCGATGATGAATTCGTTAAGGATGCAACTGATTTCGATACGCTTGACGAGCTTAAGGCTGATTACAGAAAGAAGCTTGAAGAAAACGCTGAAAAGGCTGCTGAAAACGCTGCTGACAACCAGCTCTATGAGGCTCTTATCGAAAAGATGACAGCTGACGTTCCTCAGGCAATGATCGATGCTCAGATCGATGATATGGTTCGTAACTTCGAGATGCAGCTTTCACAGCAGGGCATCACACTTGATATGTACCTCACATACACAGGTCTTAAGATGGAAGACTTCAGAAAGACATTTGCTGACAGAGCTGAAAAGGAAGTTAAGATCCGTCTTGCTCTTGAAAAGATCGCTGAACTCGAGAACGTTGAGATCTCCGACGAAAAGGCAGAAGAGGAATACGCTAAGATCGCTGAACAGTACAATATGCCTGTTGACGATGTTAAGAAGTATGTAGGCCTTAACAGCCTCAAGGCTGATATGAAGGTTTCCGAAGCTGCTAAGATCGTTAAGGACAGCGCAAAGATCGAAGGCTAAGTTTAATTATAAAACTTTTTGCAAACCACCCTTCGTTATCGGAGGGTGGTTTGTATGGTATATTAAGGATTTACAGAATATGTCGTATTTTGTGACCAAAAAATGTTACAAAAGAATCAGAAAGTGAGGTTCAGCTATGAGCTTGGTTCCGTATGTTGTAGAACAAACAAGCAGAGGAGAACGTTCCTACGATATTTTCTCCCGTCTTCTCAATGACAGAATTATTGTCCTTTCCGAAGAGGTTTCCGATGCTTCCGCAAGCGTTGTGATCGCACAGCTTCTTCACCTTGAGGGTCAGGATCCCGAAAAGGACATCTGTATGTATATAAACAGCCCCGGCGGTTCTGTTACCGCAGGTCTTGCTATTGTTGACACAATGAACTATATCAAGTGCGATGTTTCCACAATTTGTATGGGACTTGCAGCTTCAATGGGTTCACTTATTCTTTCATCGGGTACAAAGGGTAAGCGCCTCGCACTCCCTAATTCCGAGATCCTTATCCATCAGCCGCTTATCGGCGGAGGCGGACTTTCGGGTCAGTGTACCGATATCAAGATCCATGCGGATCACCTTGTCAGAACAAGAGAAAAGCTCAACAATATCCTTTCCGAAAACACAGGCAAGCCGCTCGATATCATCAAGCAGGATACAGAGCGTGACAACTATATGTCTGCCGAGGAAGCTGTTGAGTACGGTCTTATCGATAAGGTTATCTATAAAAGATAATTTGGAGTTGAAATATGGCAGATAAAGGATTAAAAAGATGCAATTTCTGCGGAAAGCCTGAAAATCAGGTCAGAAATATGTTCACCGCAGGAAGCTGCAATATATGCGATGACTGCGTAATTTATTGCTACGAAATGCTCGCAGGGAACGGATATATCGCTCCCAATCAGCGTTCTTCAAGAACTGCCTCCAAGAAATCCGGCGGAGCTGTAAAGCTTATGAAGCCTGCGGAGATAAAGAAAGTTCTTGATGAGTATGTTATCGGTCAGGACGCTGCCAAAACAGCTCTTGCCGTTGCGGTCTACAATCATTATAAGCGTATCAACAGCCTTAATTCCGATGATAATGATGTTGAACTCCAGAAGAGCAACCTCATTCTTCTCGGACCGACGGGCGTTGGTAAGACCTATATCGCACAGACGCTCGCTAAGATAATCAATGTTCCGTTTGCTATCGCTGATGCAACAACGCTTACCGAAGCAGGCTATGTCGGCGATGACGTTGAAAACGTACTTGTAAGACTTTTGCAGGCAGCCGATTTTGATGTTGAAGCTGCTCAGAAGGGTATCATCTACATCGATGAGATCGACAAGATCTCCCGTAAGTCGGAAAATACGTCAATTACCCGTGATGTAAGCGGTGAGGGTGTTCAGCAGGCACTTCTGAAAATAATCGAAGGTACAGTTTCCAATGTTCCTCCGCAGGGCGGCAGAAAGCACCCTAATCAGGAATGCATCCAGATCGATACAAAGAATATCCTGTTTATATGCGGCGGTGCATTTGATGGACTTGACAAGATAATCCAGAGAAGAACCGAATCTTCGTCACTCGGCTTCGGCGCAGAGATCAAGTCCAAGACCGAAAAGCAGAAAGGCATCTACAAAGATGTCGTTTCGCAGGATCTTGTTAAATACGGCATCGTTCCCGAGCTTGTCGGACGTCTGCCTGTTATAACAGTTCTTGATGAGCTTGACGAGGATGCTCTTGTCCGTATTCTCAAAGAACCGAAGAATGCTCTTGTCAAGCAGTATAAAAAGCTCTTTGAGCTTGACAATATCAAGCTTGAAATTGAGGATGACGCTCTCAAAGCTATTGCCCATAAAGCGATAGAAAAGGACACGGGTGCACGAGGACTTCGTGCAATAGTTGAAAAAATACTTATGCCCGTTATGTTTGAAGCTCCGTCTGACAGCGATATTTCGGAGGTCGTTATCACAAAGGACTGCGTTGAGAACAACGAAAAGCCGACTGTTATAAGAAAGAAAACCATTTCTAAAAAGTAACATAATTTGTGATTAATTTTCAGAAAAGCCTTTAAAATGCTGAAAAAGTGCGTTTTAAAGGCTTTTTTACATTGTTTTACGGCTCTTTTCAAGCCAAAATACTGAAAAAATGCATATTTTCACTTAAAAAGTCTATAAATTGACGAGAAAAATATAAAAAATGTGACTTGCAAAAATTTTGATTTTCATATATAATATATAGGTATTACCGAATGTCTGCAATAACCTGCAACAGCAAGTTATCATTCTTAATAAACCTGCCTCCGTCGGGGCAGGAAAACTCAATAATGCATTAAGCCGCATCAGAAAATGCATTTTATTATTACGATCACATCTTTTTATGCCGACGGAGAAACGAGGTTTATAATGGGAACAAGAGCTGAAACAAAATCAATGCCGATGCTTGCGGTAAGAGGACTTGTCATTTTCCCGAATACAGTTGTGCATTTCGATGTTTCAAGAGAACGCTCGGAGCTTGCGCTTAAAGCAGCGATGAGCGGTGACAAGCTTATTTTTCTCGATGCTCAGATCGACAACTATGTTGAAGACCCGAGCAAGAATGATCTATATAAAATAGGTACGGTTGCAGAAATTCGCCAGATCCTTAAGACCCCCGATAAGATCACGAGAGTGTTGGTCGAGGGCAAATACCGTGCGAAGCTGATGAAAATAGATCAGAAAGAACCGTATCTTACGGCTGTTATAAAAAAGCTCCCGAATTATATAGAATGTCAGAACGAGGAGACCGAGCTTGACGCTGTTGTCCGTGCAACGAGATCGACTTTTGAACATTACAGCCATCTTGTGCCGAAAATGCCGAAAGAACTCGTAAGCTCGATAATGGACGAAAAAGACCCTGCAAAGTTTTTTGATACGATAGTGAGCAATGTTCCGCTTCCGGTTGAGGATAAGCAGGACTTGCTGGAAGAGGATTATCTTGTATCAAAGCTTGGAATGCTGCTTGCAATGCTTTCACGGGAGATCGAGATACTTGATATTGAGTACAGTATTCAGAACAAGGTCAGGGAACAGATCGATGACGGTCAGCGTGAGTATTATCTCCGTGAGCAGATGAGGGCGATATCCTCACAGCTCGGCGAGGACGATACATACGATGAACTCGATGAATATGACCAAAAGATAAAGGATCTTCACCTTGAACAGGCAAGCGAGGAAAAGCTCCTGCGTGAAGTTACACGCCTTTCAAAAATGTCGCCGTCCTCGCAGGATTATGCTGTTCTGCGGAATTATCTCGATACGGTGCTTGAACTTCCGTGGAATAAATATTCGGAGGAAACAGCCGATATCGAACGCGCACAGCTTATCCTCGACCACGACCATTACGGCTTGAAAAAGGTCAAGGAAAGAATCGTTGAGAATATCGCCGTCCGTGAGCTTAAACCCGATATAAAGGGACAGATAATCTGTCTTGTCGGCCCTCCCGGTGTCGGTAAAACTTCTATCGGTAAGTCAATAGCCAAGGCTCTCGGCAGAGAGTATGTCAGAGTTTCACTCGGCGGTATCAAGGATGAATCCGATATCCGAGGTCACAGAAAAACCTATGTCGGTGCTATGCCGGGACGTATCATAACCGCATTAAAACAAGCAGGGACGGCAAATCCGCTTATCCTGCTTGATGAGATCGACAAAATGTCGAATGATATGAGGGGTGACCCGTCCTCGGCGATGCTTGAAGTCCTTGACAGCGAGCAGAATAACGCTTTCCGCGACCATTATATAGAGATACCGTTCGATCTGAGCAAGGTTCTCTTCGTTACAACTGCAAACACAACAGAAACGATAGATGCTCCGCTCCTCGACAGAATGGAAGTTATCGAGCTTACAAGCTATACAAGAGAGGAAAAGTTCCATATCGCAAAGGAACATCTTATCCCGAAGCAGCTCAAAGCGCACGGACTTAAGGCTTCAATGCTCAAAATAAACGACGCTGCTGTTTATGTGCTTATCGATAATTATTCCCGTGAGGCAGGCGTGAGAAAGCTTGAAAGGCTTATTGCTTCGCTTTGCAGAAAGGCTGCCAAGGTCATTGTCTCGGGCGAAGCTGCAAAGGTGAGCGTTACACCGAGAAATATTGAAAAATATCTCGGTGTTCGCAAATATATCGACGATGATCTCGCCAAAAAGGACGAGGTCGGCGTTGTAAACGGACTTGCGTGGACTTCGGTCGGCGGTGTTATAATGCCGCTTGAAGCTATCGTTCTGGACGGCAAGGGAAATGTCAAGGTTACGGGTTCTCTCGGCGATGTTATGAAGGAAAGCTCCGAGATCGCTGTAAGTTATGTTCGCTCCGTCGCAGATAAATACGGCATTGCTCCCGATTTCTACAAGGAAAAGGATATCCATATCCACGCTCCCGAGGGCGCAACTCCGAAGGATGGTCCGTCGGCAGGCGTTACAATGACAACTGCACTCGTTTCCGCTCTTTCGGGCATTCCAGTTCGACACGATGTTGCTATGACAGGCGAGATAACGCTTCACGGAAAGGTTCTTCCGATAGGCGGACTTCGTGAAAAGACAATGGCTGCTTACAAGGCAGGCATGAAAGATGTTATTGTTCCTGCGGCAAATAAGGCTGATCTTGAAGAGGTCGATGATGTTGTCAAGGAGGGGCTGAACTTTATCTTTGCGGAAAAACTCACAGACGTTCTTGACAATGCGCTTGCGAAGAAGCCTTTGCCGAACAATAAGAAAAAGAACATAAAGAATACTGCCGAGCTTCGCTCATAAAGGCGGTTGACAGGGGAGAAAGTAACTGATATGAACTTTAACAAAGCGGAATTTTTCGCTTCATACGGAGAATATAAACAGCTTCCACCCGCAGAAAAAACAGAATTTGCTTTCGCAGGACGCTCCAATGTCGGAAAGTCCTCGCTGATAAACAAAATTTTTAACAGAAAATCGCTCGCAAGGGTTTCGGCTGTTCCGGGAAAGACAGCAACAGTCAACTTCTACAAGATCGATGACTGCTTTCTTGTCGATCTCCCCGGATACGGCTATGCAAAGATCGCCAAAAGCGATAAGCTTCGCTGGTCGGAGCTTATCGAAGGTTATCTTATGTCGGGACGTGATATTGCGCTGATATTTCAGCTTATCGATATGCGCCGCCCGCCCTCTGCGGACGATATGCACATGATAAATTTTATGATAGATAACGAACTGCCGTTTGTTATTGTACTGACAAAGGCTGACAAGCTTTCCAAAAGAGAGCGTGCCGAACGAATGGAGGGATTCAGGCAGGAAATAGAGTATTTCGATGATATCACGGTAATTGAATTTTCCGCTGTAACAGGCGAGGGAGCAGATAAGATCAGGGAAATAATCGAGGAAGTTTCTGCGGAATAAAATTTTGCAGAGAAAAAAGAAAGGGTTTTGAAAATGTTTGTATCGGATAATTTAACAGTTAACGAAAAAGGTCACCTTGCCGTAAGCGGCGTTGATACCGTTGAGCTTGCAAAGGAATATGGTACTCCGCTTTATGTTATGGACGAAGCGATGATACGCAGCGCTTGCCAGCGTTTCAAGAAGTCTATCGACGAATATTATGGCGGTGCAGGTCTTGTATGCTATGCGAGCAAGGCTTTCTCCTGCAAGGAAATTTACAGAATAGTTGATTCCGAGGGCGTTGGCGCAGACGTAGTTTCGGGCGGTGAGCTTTACACGGCTGCAAGCGTCGGTTTCCCTATGGATAAGATATGTTTCCACGGCAACAACAAGACCGATGAAGAGCTTGAACTTGCCATTGAAAAAAAAGTCGGCAGAATAATCGTTGACAATGTTTATGAGCTTGACAGACTTGACAGGCTCGCAGAGAAAAAGGGCGTTACAGCAAACATAATGTTCCGTATCAAGCCGGGCATCGATGCACATACACATAACTTTGTAAAAACAGGTCAGATCGACAGCAAGTTCGGTTTTGCACTTGAAACGGGCGAAGCTTTTGAAGCTGTTAAAAAGGCTGTTGAACTCAAAAATGTTCACCTTGTCGGTCTGCATTGCCATATCGGCAGTCAGATCTTCGATATCGACCCATTCGTACACGCAGCGGAGGTTATGCTCGGATTTATTGCCAAGATCAAGGACGAGCTTTCCTTTGAAGTAAAGGAACTCAACCTCGGCGGCGGTTTCGGCATTAAGTACACAAACGAGGACAAGCCCTGCGCATTTGAAAAGTACATGGAGTGCGTTTCCGTCAAGGTCAAGGAGATCTGTGCCGAAAAGGGCATCAAGCTCCCGTTTATCCTTATTGAACCGGGTCGTTCCATTGTTGCTCCTGCAGGTCTTACACTTTACACAGTAGGCGGCATCAAGGAGATACCCAATATTCGTACCTACGTTTCCATTGACGGCGGTATGGGCGATAATCCACGTTATGCTCTTTACAAGTCCGAATATGATATTGAAGTTGCAAACAAGGCAGGCGAGGAAAAGACCGAGACGATCACGCTTGCAGGAAAGTGCTGCGAAAGCGGCGACCTTATCGGCGAAAATATGCCCGTTCAGCACGTTGAAGTCGGCGACACCATCGCTGTCCTTGCAACGGGCGCATACAACTATTCAATGTCCTCCAATTACAACAGACTTTGCAAGCCTGCTGTTGTAATGGTAAAGAACGGAAAATCAAGGGTAATTGTTAAGCGTGAGACCCTTGAAGATCTTATCCGCAACGATATCTGATAAAATTTTATGCCGCACAGATCACATTTTTGCGTTTTGTGCGGCATTTGTTATAAGAAATTTTGAAAAAATCCTTTACTTTTTTGCTACAATGTGCTAAAATGAGAATATAGGATTTCGTTTAGAATTTCGAGAGGAGGTATGCTCCTTATTTTAAGGGGCAGTACAACATTATGAACGATAAATTAAGAGGAGAGCAGATGGATGACCTCTTTAAGGCTATTCTTACTCTTGAAACAACAGAAGAATGTTATGCTTTCTTTGAGGATCTCTGCACAGTGCTTGAACTCAAATCTCTCGCACAGCGTATGCAGGTGGCAAAAATGCTCGTTAGCAAGAATGTTTACAGTGATATCGTTGCTACAACAGGCGCAAGCACAGCAACTATCAGCCGTGTAAACCGTACGCTCAATTACGGTACGGACGGTTATGCGCTTGTTTTTGACCGCCTTAAGAAGCAGCAGGAAGAAAACAAGTAATGAGCGGTTACAGCTGCTTTGCATACTATTACGACAAGCTTACACAGAATATCTCATATAAGGACAGGGCAGGGTACTACGATTCGCTCGTGGAGAAGCACGGTGGAAAAAGGGGTATTCTGCTTGACCTTGCCTGCGGAACGGGAAGTCTTTCCGAGGAGTTCGCACGGCTCGGGTATGATGTCATAGGCACGGATTCGTCAATGGAAATGCTGAATGAAGCACTCGATAAGAAATTTGAAAGCGGTCTTCCAATACAGTATCTTTGTCAGGATATGACGGAGCTGGATATGTTCGGTACTATTGATGTGACGGTATGCGCACTTGACAGCATAAACCATCTCGGCAGTCTTGAAGATATAAAGAAAACCTTTGGCAAGGTCTCGCTGTTCTGCGAACCGAACGGGCTTTTTCTGTTTGATATCAATACGCCGTATAAGCACAAAAACGTGCTTGGGAACAATACCTTTGTGTATGATATCGAGGAAGTCTACTGTGTGTGGCAGAACTACTACGAAGAAGAGAATAACAGGGTCACAATGCTCCTTGATTTCTTTGAACCCGATAAAAACGGAAAATACTCACGATACAGTGATGAATTTTCCGAGATCGCATTCGACTGCGGCGTGATCGAACAAGCTCTGGAAGAAGTCGGCTTTGAAATAGCCGGAAAATATGACTATGACAGTTTTGATCTGCCGAATGAGACGAGCGAGAAGGTAGTTTATGCCGCTAAAAAAATAAAATGATGATGTTCCATTTGTTCGGCAAGGGCAGATGGAATTTTTCTGCAGGAAAGGATAATTACAATGGCAAAAATCGTAAGAACGATCTCGGCAGACGCTTCGGTAACTGCTACTGCAATAGATGCGACGGATATCGTTGCGGAGATCGAACGTATCCATCAGCCGTCTGCGGTCGTTACGGCTGCACTCGGCAGACTGTCAATAGCCGCTTCACTTATCGGTATTGGACTTAAAAACGATACTGACAGCGTTACGCTCCGAATGAACGGAAACGGCCCTGCAGGCGCACTTATCGCAGTTGCGGACAGCAGGGGAAACGTTAAATCGTATGTTTCCAACCCGATAGTTGAGATACCGCTCAATTCCTACGGAAAGCTTGATGTTGCAGGTGCTGTCGGCAAGGAGGGAACGCTGAGCGTTGTCAAAGACCTCGGCTTGAAAGAGCCTTATGTCGGACAGATACCGATAGTGTCGGGTGAGATAGCAGAGGATATTGCAAACTATTTTGCAATGAGTGAGCAGATACCAACAGTTTGCGGACTTGGTGTTCTTGTCAACCCCGATCTGACCGTAAAAGCAGCAGGCGGCTATCTTATCCAGCTTCTGCCGTTTGCAGATGAAGCTTGCATAGATGTGCTTGAAAAGAATGTCAATAGCCTGCCTTCGGTTACGCAGATGCTAACTTCGGGAGTGACTGCGGAAGAAATGGCAATGAAAGTTCTTGACGGACTTACTCCGAATGTTCTGGATGAGTTCACCTGTGCATATAAATGTGATTGCAGCAGGGAAAGAGTTGAACGTGCGCTTGTGAGCCTCGGCAATGATGAGCTTGACAAAATGGCAAATGAGCAGGATGATATTGAGGTTTGCTGCCATTTCTGTGACAAAAAATATCATTTTACGCCTGAGGAAATAATTTCTCTGAAAAAATAAAAATTTTTTCAAAAATGTTATGTTACAATAGATAGGTGACACAAAGTATAGAAAAACAACTTCCAAAATGATATAATGTTTAAGAAC
>CAKSKU010000008.1 GCA_934465295.1 uncultured Oscillospiraceae bacterium | reverse complement strand
TGGTGGTTCTTAAACATTATATCATTTTGGAAGTTGTTTTTCTATACTTTGTGTCACCTATCTATTGTAACATAACAGGACAGAAAAATTTCACGGAAACGCTCAAAAGCTTCAGCACGATAACACGCTATTGACATAAACAAAAAAATGTATAGAATTAAATACAGGTGCTTTTAAGGAGGCTTATTTTCGGAAAAGAAAAACAACGACATAACTATCCGATCAAGTGCGGCGGAGTACCTGACGTACATTGCTTCCATCGGCGAACAAAAGGACAGCATTGAAGTTCGCTATGAGGATGAGAACATCTGGCTGACACAAAAGATGATGGCGGTTTTGTATGATGTTGACGTCCGCACGATCAATTATCATATCAAGAAAAATTTTCAGTGACAGCGAATTGCAGGAAAATTCAGTTATCCGAAAATTTCGGATAACTGCCGATGACGGAAAATCCTACAATACAAACCACTATTCGTTGGAAATGATAATCGCCGTCGGCTTTAAGGTCAATTCCGAGCGGGCGGTGCAGTTCAGAAAATGGGTGAACCAAATCGCCAAGGACTACACCATAAAAGGCTGGGTCATGGACGATGAAAATATATAAATTTAAGAGGTGATAACAAAGCTTATCCGTCCGTTCGTTACAAAAATACTTGAGAACAGGAGCATTGAAAATGAGCAAATACGAACCGCTGTGGAAATGGATAAATGCGAATAAAACCACTGATTTCACGCTGACCTTTGACGAGATAGAAAGCATTGCAGGCTTGCCTATCGACCACTCCTTTCTTACATATAAAAAAGAACTTTTGGAATACGGCTTTTCTGTCGTCAAAATTTCTATGAAAGAGCAAACAGTTTTGTTCCGAAAAAATCATTGACAGCAGGTGCAGACAAGTATATAATAAACATAAAGTATGGCAAAAGGGGTTTTGACAATGAACAAAGAATGGTCGGAAATGAACGCCGAAATGCAGGGACTTATCAAAAAGGAAAGCACATTCAAGGACGGCATTGGCAAGCTTATCGAACTGCGGAACAGCCTATTTGAACAGATAACTCAAATCGTGAACGGCTATCCCGAAAAGGCTTTTTCCGAAATGCCGTTCGCAGGCGCAGACGGCTATCACAGCAAGACTCTTGCCTACTCGATATGGCATATTTTCCGCATTGAAGATATCGTTATGCACACGCTTATTATGAACGATGAACAGATACTTTTTGCGAACGGTTTTGACAAAAGCACTCACTCCCCTATCATCACCACGGGAAACGAGCTTCAGGGCGAAGCTATTGCGGAATTTTCCCGAAAGCTTGATATTTCACAGCTTTATGAATATGCAAAGGCTGTTATGCTTTCCACGAATGATATACTTTTGAATATGGAATTTTCACAGACAAAGAGGAAATTTACCGAAGAGGACAGAAAAAGAGCTGCCGATTCGGGCTGCGTGAGCGATGATGAAAATGCTGTCTGGCTCATTGATTACTGGTGCGGAAAGGATATCCGCGGATTGATAAAAATGCCGTTCAGCCGACACTGGATAATGCACGTTGAGGCAATGCTCCGCATAAAAAACAAGCTTTGCAAACTTGCACGGAAGGGCACTGACCCCGTTGCTTACTGCGGTTTTTCCTGCAATCATTGTTTCCTGAGCGAATGGTGCGGCGGCTGTCGGACGGAATATAACGTCTGTTCGTTTGCGACCTGCTCACCCGATAAAAAATGTCCGAACATGACCTGCTGTACCGAAAAAGGCATTGACGGCTGTTATGAATGTGCCGACATTGAAAGCTGTCACAAAGGCTTCTATATCGAGGGCAATGACGGTGCGAACGCCGCAAAAGCACAGGCTATGTTCATACATAAATACGGCAAAAAAGCCTTTCTCAAAGTTCACGACAAGCTTCACGAGAAATATAATTTCTCCAAAACGCAGGAAATTCTCGGGCAGGATATGCACGAGGGTCTGAAACTGCTTGAAAATACTTATAGCGACAGGTGACAAAATGAAAAGATACATTTCTTTGCTCCGAGGAATAAACATCAGCGGCAAAAATAAGATCGTTATGGCTGAACTGAAAACAGAATTTGAAAAGCTCGGCTTCACCGATGTGAAAACGCATCTCAACAGCGGAAATGTCATTTTTTCCGCCGAAAAAAGCTTCACCTCGGGCGAAATAAAAGAGATGATAAGCGAAAGCTTCGGCGTTCATACCGAGGTTTACGTTACCGACAGCGAAAAGGTCGCCGACATTCTGCAAAACGCTCCCGAATGGTGGGGAACGGCTGACAAAGACATTTACGACAACCTTATCTTCGTAATGCCAACCGCAACAGCGGAAGAAATCAGCAAAAAGATCGGCGAGCCGTCCGAAAAGCTTGAAAAGATATTCATATACAAAGACGTTATCTTCTGGTCGTTCGACAGAAAAAATTACGCAAAGGCAAACTGGTGGAAAAAGACCGCAAGCGCAGGCATCGGCGAATTTCTCACTATCCGAACCGCTAACACGGTGAGGAAAATTTCGCAACTTTGCGGCTGACAGAAACGGAGAACTTTATGCAGTTCAGTAAGCTTTTTAAGATCATTACCGTTGTCACGGCGGTGCTTGCGCTGGTATTTTTTATCCTTTACAAAACGTATCTTTCCACGCTTTGGTTCTCGCTGACAATAACATTCGCAACGATGTTGTATCATTTCGCAATGCGGCTCGTTGTGGGCGCAGTTGTCGATCACTTTACCAAAGACGGAGTAAACACGCAAAGCAGGTGGTTCTGCGAAACCAAGTTTGAAAAGAAGCTGTACAAGCTTTTGCATGTGAAAAAGTGGAAGCACTTTATCCCGACTTGGGAGCCGCAGAAATTTTCGCTCGAACACAACGATATGAAAAAGGTCATTGAAAATATGTGTGCGGCGGAGATAATTCACGAACTGATAATCCTGCTCGGATATGCTTCGCTGTTGTTCAGCTTTTTCACGCCAGACCCTAAAAGGTATGTCTTTATATTCGTTATAACCGCATTTTTCGCAGGACTTTGCGATACTTTTTTCGTTATCCTGCAAAGATACAACCGACCAAGGATGGTAAGGCTTTTTAAAAGAAGCGAAGCCGAAAAACAATCATAATTCTATCGTCGATCCTGCCGAAAGGCTTGATCTGTTTACATTGGGGAATAAAAATGAAACGTTTTTGCTCTTATTTATTCTGTGTGTTGATATCCATATTTGTATTAACATCCTGCGCAGGCAATAAATATTTAAATGATACAGAAACAGATACTGTGTCTGATTCAATTGCTACGGCAAATGATACAATTGAAGATGATGGTATCGCAGGTACAGAAGCTGTGAGCACAGATGATTTACAGCAGGAAGAACTTTATTGCAGTATTGATCTGAATTATGATGGGATAGCCGAAGACTTTTATTTATGCAAAGATGTCAGGTATGATAAATTTCATATTGTGATGTATGATAATGCCGAAAAAACAATTATAAGTGACGAAATACATATTAACCGAGTGAACAGCATTGATATTTATAAAACCAATGATGGCGACAGCAGCGATTATTATTGCGCAGTGTATCAATATGGCAGCTATCACAATTATATTGTTGCCTGCCTGTTTACCGGAAATGAGCAATATCGCTCCTTTAATTTGCGCACCTATGGTGAAGATTTTCATAATACAATACATTGTTACTCTTACAATGTTGATATGCCGAAAGCAAGCTTTGATGAACTGCTCACAGATACGCAGTATTATCTGAAAAAATATGATAATCTGGAATATATTGAAACTATAAATCTGGACGACTATTTAACCGATGATCATTCCGAGGAGCATTTATGCGATTTGGTCATTGGTGACGGCATGACAGATATTTCAATATGTCGTGTGCAAAATGATATTTTCGGGAGAGATCTCAAATTAAGCAATGGTGCATATTCTTATTATTCTTTTAAGAGCCCAAATATTGAAGTTTATAAGCGGGCGCAAAAAATCCGAGAACAGAGCAGCGAGCTTCACAATTACTATGAAGCTGAAACAGGCGAATATGAATATTTGCTGTGTATAAAAGCTTTAAATGAAGAAACGACAGAGCTTGTATATCTCGGAACACCGAATGAAGATATGATCGTGTCTTATTATGCGTATGCCAATGTTTCCGATGCGCCGACTAAATCGGGACAGGACAGAGATATTGAGGAGTTTGAGTCCATAATGAAAGATTCTCTGTCGTTTCTGAAAAATGACGGTTGGGAATATGTGCACACTTTAGAGATATAGTATCATCAAATTATGATGACTTTACACCTATCGCCGATCCTGCCGAAAGGCTTGATCTATATATTATTATATTTTAAGGAGAGCGCTGTTTGAAGAAAAACAACACCTTGGAGATTGTATTAGGCTGACGGAGGTTTGACTAATACATTTTCCGCCAAACCTCCCAGAACCGTAGTCAACGATCATCAGGAGGATTAAATAATGAATAAAAATGACTATATCATTCGCTTGGAAAGCAACAACGAACACCGTGAGGTCGAGAACCTTGTAAGAGAATCATTCTGGAACGTCTACCGCCCAGGCTGCACAGAGCATTATGTGCTTCATCAGCTGCGAAACGACCCTGCTTTCGTCCCCGAGCTTGACTTTGTTATGGAAAAGGACGGAAAGCTCATCGGGCAGAATATGTTCATGAGGGCGTTCATCACCGCAGACGACGGCAGAGATATCCCGATAATGACGATGGGACCGATATGCATTTCGCCCGAATTCAAGCGCAAGGGCTACGGCAAAAAACTGCTCGACTATTCGCTTGAAAAGGCGGCAGAACTTGGCGCAGGTGCGCTCTGCTTCGAGGGAAACATCGACTTTTACGGCAAGAGCGGCTTCACTTATGCAAGAGAGTTCGGTATCCGCTATCACGGCTTGCCCGAGGGTGCGGACGATTCGTTCTTCCTCTGCAAGGAGCTTAAAACGGGTTATCTTGACGGCATCACGGGCGTTTACGCTCCGCCGCAGGGTTACTTCGTTGACGAAGCCGAAACGGAAGAATTCGACAGGCTTTTTCCGCCAAAGGAAAAGCTTAAACTTCCGGGTCAGTTGTTCTGATCTTTCCGAATGAAAAGCAACAGCCGCAGGCGTTTTTGTCTGCGGCTGTTTGTATTAATCGGTGGCAATTTCATCTTCGCTTTTATCATTTATCCGGCGTGAAGCATAGTTAAAATTTTTCAGATCAAAGAAATCAAAGCCCTGCTCCGTCCAGTCCTGCTTTATAAACTCTGTAAGCTCGGAAAGCAGTGACTTCTGCGTGAATTTTACGGGGTTGTTTTTCGTTGTGGTTATGAGTGAGGCTTCTTCGCCGATGATATCCATATCCAAATTTGGGAATGAAGCGTCTTTTACGGTAATTTCGGCATTTCCGACGTGGTAAGCTATATCAGTGCCGTTCACATTGAAAACATAATACACCAGTTCGGGAATCGCAACACAGCTTGTTCCGTTATAGCCCGAAACGGCGGAAACTATCCTCTGACCGATGGCATAAGGTGGGTCGCCCTTGACCTGCTCGCTCGGCAAGCCTGCTTTTGCGAGGTCTATCGTCATATCTATCGGCGTATCGTTCAGATAGTCATAATAGATATGCGCTTTGTACAAGGTCGTGCTGTATTTGAAAATATCATCGCCCGTTTTTTTGACTGCTTCTTCGGACGAATACTGCGAAATTATCTCATAGCCGACAAAACTTACGTCCTCATAAGCGTTCACATACTGCCGAAGCTCATCATACGAGTCTGCACTTCCCGAGTGGCTGTCCGCAAATTTCACATTGTCATATATCGGCGCAAAGCTTTCATCGAGAACATAATCGGCACTGTTCAGTTTGATATCGGAAGCTTTGTTTTCACCTAAAAATTCGGGTGAAACGGTTTCGTTGATAACGCTGTCGATATAGTCCATATCAAAGCGGTACGAAGAGTTTATACCGTGACTTTTTGCAAGCGCATCACTGTACTGCGAATAAAAATAAACTCGGTTGTCGGAATATCTTGCATCGTAATGCTGTATTGTCGGAAGAAGCGAAACATCGGTTATGTACGGCTCACCGTCATCATATCGGTCAACGTAGAAATCAAGCACACCGCCAATGAGATTTCTCGGCTTTGACTGCGCCGAAACGAAATTGCCGAGCGAATATGCGCAGAGCATTTTTCCGCCGTCCTCACGCTCTATCCACTCGATATCACGCAGAACGTGCGGATGAGTTCCGATTATCACATCTGCACCCGCATCGGCAAGCTTTTTCGCCGTGCTTCGCTGGATATCGGAAATAATACTCGAATCCTCAACGCCCCAGTGAAGCGAAACTATGCAGAGGTCGGATATCTCTTTCGCTTTTTTTATGTCGTTCACCATGCCGTCAACATCGTTCGCATTGCCTATGACAAGCTCCGAACCTGCAGGCAGTTTCAGACCGTTCGTACTCTCCGTATAGGAAAGGAACGAGAACGTCACGCCCTGCTCGGTGAGCGTTCGGATATTTTCCTTGTCCTCCGCATTGCGGTATGCGCCGAGGACAACAGCCTCGGGGCGTGAATCCCAATAGTCAAGGCAGGCTGAAAGTCCGCTTTCGCCCTTATCAAGAACGTGATTGTTCGCCATTGTGAAAACATCGAAACCAATATTTATCATATGATCTCCGAGTGCTTTCGGGCTGTTGAAGCACGGATAGGTCGATGGCTTGAACATATCATTGCAGATAAGCGTTTCCTGATTGAGTATCGCAATATCGGCACTTTCGATATGATCATCAACGTTATCGTATTCATAAGCGAAGTCGTAGCCTTCCCCATTAGCACGGTGCGCCGCCTGTTCATAAAGACTGCTGTGGATAAGGTTGTCTCCTGCCGCCGCAATGTGTATATGCGAAGTCAACTGCGGCTCATACACGGTTTCGGCGGTCGTTGTTTCTGTAGTTTCAACAGTCGTTTCGGCAGTTGTTTCTTCCGATACTATATCGGTACGGATAGTAGCCTCGGCAGGAATTGCTTCTTCGACCTTTGAACAGCCCGAAGCAAATAAAAACGAAACGGCAAGCAGAAACGAGCTTACTTTATGAATTTTCATTTTGTTACCCCTCAAAAAAATTGTCAAAATATTGTTTTCATAATTATAGTAAATTTTCGTCAAAAAATCAAGCATTTCATCAAAAAATACAAGCCAAAAAAATTATTTTAAAAAATCGAACAAAAGTTCTTGCAAAAATCGAACATATATGCTATAATATAAGCAAAAGGAGTGAGAGTATGGAACAGCATGATCGGATATATATTGCAATAGACTTAAAATCATTTTATGCTTCGGTCGAATGTGTCGGGCGAGGACTTGATCCGCTCGGCGTGAACCTTGTTGTCGCCGACCCGTCACGAACGGAAAAAACTATCTGCCTTGCCGTTTCGCCATCGCTCAAAGCACACGGGATATCGGGCAGAGCACGCCTTTTCGAGGTCATCGAGCGCGTGAAACAGGTCAACAACGAGCGCCGATACAAAGCACCGAACCGAAAATTCAGCGGCAAGTCCTATTATGCCGAAGAGCTTGCCAAAGACCCGTCGCTCGAACTTGACTACATCGTTGCACCGCCGCAGATGGCAAAATATATGGAGGTCAGCACTCACATATACGAAATTTATCTGAAATACGTCGCCCCCGAGGACATTCATATCTATTCCGTGGACGAGGTTTTCATCGATGCGACCGCCTATCTTGACACCTACAAGCTTTCTCCCCGTGAGTTTGCGGCAATGCTTATCAACGATGTTATGGACAAAACGGGCATAACCGCCACCGCAGGCATCGGAACGAATCTTTATCTTTGCAAGATAGCAATGGATATCGTTGCCAAGCATATCCAAGCCGACAAAAACGGTGTCCGCATCGCAGGGCTTGACGAGATGAACTATCGGCGGTTCTTGTGGGCGCATACACCGCTCACCGACTTCTGGCGTGTGGGAAAGGGCTATGCCGACAAGCTTGAAAAAAACGGACTTCACACAATGGGCGACATTGCCCGTGCTTCGCTTGACCCGAACGAGGAAAATTTCCTTTACAAGCTTTTCGGCGTAAATGCGGAGCTTCTCATCGACCACGCTTGGGGTTACGAACCCTGCACCATTGCTGACATAAAATCCTACCGTCCCGAATCGAACAGCCTAAGCACGGGGCAAGTTCTTCAATGTGCCTATACCGTCGCAAAGGCACGCATCGTTATCCGTGAAATGGCTGATATGCTCTCGCTCGACCTTGTGGACAAGCGGCTCGTCACCGATCAGATCGTTCTCACTATCGGCTATGACAAGGAAAACATCGGCTACAAGGGCGAAAGCACCGTTGACCGCTACGGCAGGAGGATACCGAAGCCTGCCCACGGAACGATAAATCTCCCTTTCAGAACGGCTTCGTCACGGATAATAACGGATGCAGTTGCGGAGCTTTACGACCGCATAACCGACCCGTCGCTCTCCGTTCGGCGAATGTATGTTGTGGCAAATCATATTGTCAGCGAGAAGCAGACTTCCGATGAAACCGAAGAAGCCGTTCAGCTTGATTTTTTCACCGATACAGAAATGCTCGAACGTGAAAAAGCTGCCGAAAAGGAACGCCTGCGCCGTGAAAAAGCAATGCAGCTCTCTATGCTTGAAATAAAGAAAAAATACGGGAAAAACGCCGTTCTGCGAGGTATGAACTTTGAAGACGGAGCGACTGCACGTGAGCGTAACGGTCAGGTCGGCGGTCACAAGGCGTAAATTATTCAAAGGGAGGAAAGGTCTTGTCTGCGCTAAAATCAACCCATAAATATGACGATATAATCAACCTGCCGCACCACACATCGGCAGTCCGACAACCAATGTCGAGAATAAGCCGTGCGGCGCAGTTTGCCCCGTTTGCTGCTCTGACGGGATTTGAGGACTGCACGGACGAAGCCGCACGACTTACCTCCGAAAAGCCCGAGCTTACGGAAATGATGGAGAACGAGCTTAACGAAAAGCTTCACATCATTACCGAGCGTATCGCCGAACGCCCCGAAGTGACCGTGACCTTTTTCATTCCCGATGAGCTCAAAGAGGGCGGTGCGATAACGCTTTTCAGCGGTTCTGTCAGGCGTATAGATGAGATCGAACGGAAGATGATCTTCACCGACCGCACCGAGATCCGGCTTGACAATATTTTAAAGATAAGTATGGGGGAAAATTAATGTATTGCTCGATTTATCCCGTCATCGGCAGGCAGACCGAACTGCCGTTCTATGTTTCGGGGATAGGCATTTCCGAACCCGAATATCACGTTATCCGTGAAAACGGACTTGCTTCGCACCAGTTTCTTTTCGTCAGCGAAGGCTCGGGAACGTTCGGCATCGGCGGCAAAAGCTTTCCGCTGAACACGGGCAGTATTCTTTATGCGGCAAAGGGCGTTCCGCACGAATATTACCCGAACGGTGATGTCTTTACAACGAACTGGGTCGTTTTCAGAGGCGAACATCTTTCCGAGCTTATGAAAACGCTCGGCTTCGGCGAATACGGCATTGCGGAAAAATCGGCGAACGAGACCGTGCGCTCGATGTTCAATTTGCTCCTTTCAGCGGCGAAAGAACCCGCCTGCGACCCGGAAAAATGCTCCCGTCTTCTCTATGAATACATACTCGAAATGCGGAAAATATTTTCCCAAAAGCGAGGAAATGACCTTGCCGCCGACAGCGTGACCGAAGCCGCCGCACGCTACATAAATGAACATTTCAGCGAGGAGATAACGCTCGGTGCGCTTGCTTCGCCGGCGAATATTTCGGAACAGCATTTCTGCCGTCTTTTCAAGTCACGTTTCGGACTTCGGCCTATGGAATATGTTGCACTCAGACGCATTTCACACGCAAAGTCTTTGCTTGAAACCACGAACGAAAGCATTTCCCGAATAGGTAAACTCTCGGGATACCCCGACCCGAACTATTTCGGGATAGTTTTCCGCCGATATGAGGGTGTTTCGCCGAGCCTTTACAGAAATATGCACGGCATCAGGTGATGTTCAGATTTTAAGAGTAAGATAAATATTTACGATTGAAAAACTGCGTTATTTATGGTATCATCTTCTTATGAAAATATACGGGAAGAAAGGATCGTAATTATGAAAAAAGCAAGCTTCACTATTGACGGTAAAAATGCGAATACGGCTTCAAATATGCGCTTTAGGGGCGCTGGAATGGTCACGGGAAACAATTCCTCACGGCTTCTGCTCGATTATAAGGCTGAACATCCCGACAGATACAATGAAATACTCGAATACACATTCGGCAAGCACGGCATCGGTGTGAATTTTCTTAAGCTTGAAATGGGTTCGGACGTGAATTCCTCATCGGGAACAGAACCCTGCGTAAAGCGTTATGAGGACGAAAAAGCCGATGTTACAAGGGGTGCAGGCTATCAGCTTGCCGCTGATGCTAAGAAGATCAACCCCGATCTGGAGCTTGATATGCTCTGGTGGAGCGAACCGCTGTGGGTGACAAAGGCTGACGATGTTCACGCCGCACGTTACAAATGGTACAAGGAAACGCTTGATGCGGCGTACAAAACCTACGGCTTGAAGTTCGATTATGTGAGCGTTGTGCGCAACGAGCGAGGTGCCGATCTTGAATGGGCAAAGTACCTTTCGGAGCATTTGAAAAGCGAAAAAGACTGTCCTTATGATTATTCAAAAATTAAGATAGTCGGCGGTGAAGAGGTCTGCACATGGAGCTTTGCCGACAGAATGTTTGAGGACGAAAAGCTTATGGCGGCGGTCGATGTTGTCGGCAGTCATTATACGAGTATGTCCTCCGATGCGGCGAAAAAGCTTGCGGCAGAGTACGGCAAGGAGCTTTGGTTCAGCGAAGGCAGTTCGTCCATGAGCTACGCACAGGGAATTTACCGCTTTGACGGGAACGGTTCGGGACTGGGCGACCTAAACGGCGTTCTTGACATCGCCAACCGACTTATAATGATGTATGCAAGCGGCAAAATGACGATGTGCGAATTACAGCCCGTCATTGCGGCTTATTATGACGGCATTTGCTACTGTCAGAAGCAGTTCATCTCCGCCTGCGACCCTTGGAGCGGATATTATTACCTCGACAGCGGATTTTTTATGTCGCTGCATTTTTCGCAGTTCATCAAAAAAGGCTGGACATACATTGACGGTGCTTGCCACGCTGACGCAAAAACGGGTGGTGACGGTCATGCGCTTGTTGATTCCGTTTTCAGCTATATCACAGCCTGCGCCCCCGACAGCGGCGATTACAGCACAGTTATCACGAACTCGACTTCCGAGCCTATCGTTTACGATATCACCGTTTCCGACCTTGCGAAAGCTTCGTCCGATATCAATGTCTGGGAAACGAGAGGTCCCGACAACGGCAGTTATGATGAGAATTATTTTAAGAAAATTGACACGATAACACCGACCGAAAGCGGTGGAAAATATTCCTACACCGTGACCGTGAAGCCTTTCTCGATGATAACTTTATCCACGGTCAAAGCCGTAAATGACTTTGTAAATATGCCCGAAAGCGAGCGAACTGTTCTTGCCCTCCCCTACTCTGATGATTTTGATTACAGCGAGGAATTTCTCCGAGCAAGGGGCGGTGCGCCGAGGTTCACCACGGACGAGGGCGGTGCTTTCGAGGTTGAAAACATCGGCGGCAGAAACGTTCTCGTTCAGCAGATAACGCCCGAAACAAAAGCCGAGGAATGGGGTTACACGCCGAACCCGACAACGAATTTCGGTGACGACCGCTGGTACAATTACAGCGTTTCCGCCGAGGTAAAGCTTTGCGAAAGTGCCGAACCCGAAAAAAATTATGCAGGCATCGGACTTCGCTATAACGAGGGTCACAAGGGCGAAAGCGGTTACTGGCTCAAGCTCTCCGAGGACGGAGCTTACTCGCTTATGAAGAACAAAAATGTGCTTGAAAGCGGCTCATGCAAGGCGAACGTTCACGAATTCACGCCGCTGAAAATTTCAGTTCAGGACGGGAATATCAAATGCTTCATCGGCGGAGAAAAGGTCATCGATTTCACCGACAAATGCGTTCAGAGTGCAGGAAGAGCCGCATTTTACAGCTCGTTCGACCGAAATATGTTCGCTCATCTTCTCATTGAACCGAATGAGAACTGTTATGTCACACGTTACGACAATACCGACCTTTGCTGTGATTATTCGGGCGCTTGGGAGCATATCACAACGGGCAGCTTTGCCAATTACAAGCGAACGCTTTCAAACGGCAGTGCAGGAGCGCTCATGACGGTAAAATTCAGCGGAAACGGCTTTGCTGTTGTCGGCGAAAACAAGAATAATGCGGTCATAAACGTAAAAATTGACGGAAAAACCGCCGCAGAAGGCTTTTCCGTTCCCGAATGTGAAGCCCGTGACATTGCTTACGGCATTGACGGACTTGCTGACGGTTTGCACACGGTCGAAATTGAAGTTGTTTCGGGTGTATTCTCGGCTGACAGCGTTCAATTCACGGGCGGAAACGTTCCTTTTTCCGTAAAATAAAACTTTATATTGGATTACAACAGCCATATTCGGGTCATTCTCGGATATGGCTGTTTTTGCTGTAAAGCCTGTTCATATTTTGTCATATTTCACAAAAAATTTTTCTTGTATTGACAAAATAGATAGTTAGTGATATAGTTAGTTACACAAGTGATTAACCAATAAACAAACAAGGAGATGATATATTGGCTAACTTTGACGGCGAAAAGCCTATCTACATTCAAATGGCTGAATGGATCGAGGAAAATATCCTTACGGGAGTTTTCCCCGAGGAAACGCAGATACCGTCCACGACGGAAATATCTGCGATGTACAGGATAAATCCCGCAACTGCCCTCAAAGGGGTAAACATCTTGGTCGACAAAGAAATCATTTATAAGAAAAGGGGTCTTGGTATGTTCGTATGCACGGGTGCGGAGCAGAAAATTCGCAGTGAGCGCAAACAGGAATTCTGCGACAAGTACATCAAGTCGCTAATCAGCGAAGCATCGAAGCTTGGCATCACAAAAAATGAGATCATCAATATGATAGAGAAAGGCTGTGACGGAAATGAGCAAAATTGAAGTCAGAGATCTGACAAAAAGCTATGGCAAAACCACTGCGCTGAACAACGTAAGCGTTACATTCAAAGAAAACTGCATTTACGGTCTGCTCGGCAGAAACGGCGCAGGAAAATCCACTCTGCTCAACATCATTTCGGGCAGGACTTTTGCCGACTCGGGCGAGGTTCTTATTGACGGAGTTAATGCAAGCGGCAACGACAGCGCACTCGGCAAGGTGCATCTTATGAGCGAACAGCTTCTTTACAACCCTGCACTCAAAGTCAAGGATATGTTCAGGACCGCATCGTTTTACTATCCCGATTTTGACACTGAATATGCTTTGAAGCTTTGCTCGGAATATGAGCTTGACACAAACAGAAAGCTTTCCAAGCTTTCAACAGGCTACCGAACCATTGCAAAGGCTGTGAATGCGCTTGCCTGCGGTGCGCCGATAGTGTTTTTCGACGAACCCGTTCTCGGACTTGACGCAAACCACCGTGACCTTTTCTACAAGCACGTTGTGAACCGTTACAGTGAACACCCTGCGACATTCGTTATCTCGACGCATCTTATCGAGGAAACAGCAGGCATCATTGAACGTGCTGTTGTTATCCAAAAGGGCGAGCTTCTTCTTGACAATGATGTTGAGGAGGTTCGTTCAATGGGTTACAGCGTTTCTGGCAAAGCGGCTGATGTTGACGGCTTCGCCAAGGGCAGGGAGCTTATGGGCGAGGACGTTCTCGGCGGCTTAAAGACCGCTTACATAAAGGGTCAGCTCAATGAAGCAGAGCTTCCCGATGGACTTACAGCCGAGCCGATGAACCTGCAGAACATTTTCATTCATCTTACGAATTCATAAAAGGGGGAATTTTTATGTCAGCAAACAGTATTATCGCAAACTGCAAATATCAGCTATACAGATTGAGATCAGTCCCGTTATTTTACCTTATTTGGGTGATCGGTTCTATGCTGATTTCCGCAACGATCAGATCCGTTGCAGAAAAAGTTCCGTTCAGTCTTCGCGAAACGGGACAGAACGGATTTGATGCTTTAATTGGCTTATTCGTATTCGGATATATGTGTGCAAACATCACAGACTTTTTCAACACAGCTGCCGCAAACGGCACTTCAAGGACAACAGCCTGCGTTTCCGCATACATATCATCGGTGATACTTTCTGTAGTATCAGCACTTGAAGTTTCTGTAATTTTTCCGATCATGTCATTGATAACGGGAGAAGAAGAAATGTGGGGTGCATCGCTTTACGGTGTAAAGTACGTTCTGTATGATGCAGGTTGGAGCAATTTTGCGATAAGAGTTCGCTATTTCGGCATAGCTGTATTCAGCTACATTGCATTATGTGCTGCTGTTATCTTTATTGCTGCACTTATGTACAAACTTCCCGGCTGGGCATCTTTGATCACCATACTTTTATTGATCTTTATCCCAACGGGAGGAATTTATTTTGCACTGGGCGTAGATGCATTGGCATCATTCTGGTGCAGTGTTGAGAAGCTGGTCGGACTTTCCTATCTTGATGATTCGGGTTCAGATGCTACGCTTATAGGCAACGCTTCGCAGGGTGCTGCGGTGTTCATCGGTGCTTCGCTGATACTGCTGCTCATATCCTGCCTTATCACAAGACGTTCTTCTGTCAAGCCGCTTGCAATAAAGGGCAATTGATATTATGCTAAACACCAATTAAAAACTATACAAAAAATCAAGCAAAAACTCGCAGCTGTTAAAAACAGCTTGATATGGATTTTGCGCAGATCTTTTGTCTATAGTTTTATTGGTGTTTAGCATTACCGCCGCATAAGTTCTTCAAGTTCTTATGCGGCGGTAATTTTTGCTTTTTAACTTAAATTAACATAAAAATTCTTGACATTTAAAATGCACTAATGTATAATTAAAAAGTAATTTTGGCTTTACCCGAATTTAATAAATTACAGAGGAGTGAGATTTAATGGACGTGGGAAGTACAGGTATAAAACCTCGAGGTAGCAAGTGCGAAGCGGCGGTTCTGGAAGTGTCCCCCGTTCGTTTCGTAATTTCACTTTAATGTTTTATGCCTCCCGCTTTTTTATTATGGGACTGACGGAGCGAAACAACGCTTTGCCGTGTTCCGAAAGATGAGGAGGAATTTTTATGGAAAAAGATACCGCTGTACAGCTTCTGACCGAACGCAATTTCGCAAAGCTCAAATCCGAGCTTGCCGAGATGAACCCTGCCGATATCGCCGCTCTCGTTGAGGAAATGGACGAATTTGACGAATTCGGCGAGCGTGAACTTACGCTTTTATACCGAATTTTGCCAAAAGAGACCGCTGCCGAGGTTTTCACCTATATGAACAGCGATCTCCAGCGTGTGCTTATCAATGCCCTTTCCGATAAGGAACTCCACGATGTCATCGATGAGCTTTACATGGACGATACCGTTGACCTTATTGAAGAGATGCCTGCGAACGTTGTTTCCCGTATTCTCAAAAACACCGATCCCGCAACGAGAAATCAGATCAACGAGCTGTTAAAGTATCCGAAGGACAGCGCAGGTTCGGTAATGACGACCGAGTTCGTTTACTTCCGTGCAGACCTCACCGTTAAAGAGGGCTTCGACCAGATACGAAAGATCGGTCTTGCAAAGGAAACCGTTTATACCTGCTATGTAACGCAGAACCGCAAGCTTCTCGGCGTTGTTTCGCTGCTCGATATGCTTGTTTCGGACTATGATACCCCCGTTTCCGACATAATGGAAACTAACTTTATCTGCGTAAACACTCACGATGACCGTGAAACAGCTGCGCAGATGCTTTCAAAATACGACCTTGCCGCTATCCCCGTTGTCGACGGCGACGGAAGAATAGTCGGAATCCTCACATTCGACGACGCTATGGACGTTATCCGTGACGAGGATATGGAGGACATGGAGATCATGGGTGCTATGCTCCCGTCCTCGTCAAGCAAGACCTACCTTAAAACGAGCGTGTTCTCGCTTTGGAAACAGCGTATCCCGTGGCTGATGCTCCTTATGATATCGGCGACATTTACGGGAATGATACTCACGCATTTTGAGAGCGCACTCGCTGTTGTTCCTGCGCTGACGGCGTTTATCCCGATGCTTATGGATACGGGTGGAAACTCGGGCTCGCAGTCGTCCGTTACGATAATCCGAGGTATCTCGCTTCAGGAAATTGAATTTTCCGATATCCTCAAGGTTATGTGGAAGGAGCTTCGTGTCGGCTTGCTTTGCGCCGTAACAATGGCAGTTGTCGTGTTCGCAAAGGTAATGCTCATCGACCGAAAGGGTGCGACCATTGCAATGATAGTTGCCCTGACGATCTTCTTTGTTATCATAGTTGCAAAGCTTGTCGGCTGTGTGCTTCCTATGTTTGCGAAAAAGCTCGGCTTTGACCCTGCCGTAATGGCTTCGCCGTTCATAACCACGATCGTTGACGCACTTGCGCTTCTTGTTTATTTCGTTATTGCATCAAGAGTTCTTGCATTCTAAAAAGAATAAATACATACAAAAACGCCGCACAGTATCACACCGTGCGGCGTTTGGCTTTTCGGTTTAATTTTCCGTAAGTATAGCATCGATAGCCTTGTCCGTGCTCCAGAAGAATTTATCGCTGCCGACATCTGCGCTAAGTCCGCAGCGGTCTATCATTTCCATTACGGGCGGCTGGATAGCTGTGAAGAACACCATTACATCTTTCTTGGAAAGCTCCTCAACGACTTCCTGCAGAGCCTGAACGCCGCTTGCGTCTGCGAACGGAACGCCTCGCATCGAGAGGATTATTATTTCTCTGTCGGCGATATCGGAAAGCTTATCTTCGAGGATATTCGCTGTGCCGAAGTAGAGAGGACCTGTCATATAGACAACGGCTGTTCTCTTATCCTTGAGGTGGTCGGGGTGGTTCGGAAGTCTTTCGGGGTCAACTTCGGAAACGCTTATCTGCATATCCGAAACCTTGAGAACGAACATTACAACAGAGAAGAGTACGCCGATAAGAATTGCGATAGTAAGGTCGAAGATGACCGTTGCGATCATTGTGAGTAGGAACTGTGCGATCTGTGTCTTTATTTTGCGGTTGAAGATGCCCTTGATGACCTTCCAGTCGTTCATTCTCCAAGCTGTCATCATAAGTACGCCTGCGAGTGCTGCGAGCGGTATTCTCGAGATAACGGGAGCGAGGAAGAACATTGCAGCGAGAAGGACTATTGAGTGGAAAACGCTTGTAAGTCTTGTTTTTCCGCCCGATTTTATAGCAACAGCTGTTCTTGCGATAGCGGCTGTTGCTGGAACACCGCCGAAGAACGGAATGACCATATTGCCGATGCCCTGAGCGATAAGCTCCTGATTTGCATCGAGCTTTTCATTCTTCATTCTGCCTGCCGATGCGCCGCAGAGGAGGCTTTCGATAAGTCCGAGTGCTGCGATCGAAATTGCGGGAACTACGAGCGCTTCGAGCTGTGGGACAGTGATAGCGGAAACATCAAGTCTGTCGGGGAGGAAGATGCTCTTTGGTATCTCCCCTACCTGCGTAACGTCAAAGTCAAAGATAAACTCTGCGACAGTTGCGAGGATAATTGCTGCGAGCGAACCGGGAAAATACTGGTTTATTTTTTTCGGATAAAAAGCCATAAAAACAACGACTGCAGCGCCGATAAGGAACGCAGCGAGATTGAAATGCTGCTCCAGAGTGAAGTAGCTTATCGTTTTTGAGATAGTGGAGTCGCCCTTGCAGGTAAGACCCGTGAAGTTGTTTATCTGACCGAAAGCGATGATTATTGCGATGCCCGAGGTAAAGCCTGTGATAACGGGCAGCGGCAGGTAGGAAACTATCTTGCCGAGCTTTAAAAGTCCGCATATCAGCAGGATAACGCCCGACATAAGGCTTGCTATGAAAACGCCCTGAAGCTGATATTTAGCAACGAGCGAGAGCAGGATAGCTGTCATTGCGCCTGTCGGTCCGCTTATCTGGTACGAGCCGCCCGAAAGTGCACCGATAACGATGCCTGCGATGATAGCGGTAACAAGACCGGCTGCGGCAGTTGCGCCGGAAGACACACCGAATGCGAGTGCGAGCGGAAGAGCGACAGCTGCGACGGTAACGCCTGCGAGTGCGTCCTTTGCGAACGCTCCTGCGTTGTAACCCTTGAACTCGGTTTTGAGCCTTGTTCCGTAGTTTTTGAAGATATTCAAGAAAAAAACACCCCTTAATTCTGTTTTTGCAAAAAAATTTGGCAGCAAAGCAAACCGTTTTGGGTAATTCACAGGTCAGTTTACAAATTATCCAAAGCTGTCCGCTCGGTAACGGAAAAATGTCTGCCCATTACCTGACTTTAAGCCACCGACTTTTCTATTTTACTCCTTTTTTCGGGAAAACACAAGTAGAATTGTTTCGGCATAATCCGGGAGAAATTATGCAAAATGCTGTAATTATTTGAATTCGGAATGCGGAATTCGGAATTCGGAATTATTATTTCTTCGCTAAATTATGGCAAAAAACACTCTTCCGTAGGGACGGATCCTATATCCACACGTTTCAACACCTGCATTTCAGGCAAATTCTCTGTACGGGACGGGTTTTCCGTCCCGCATTGCACAAACGATTTTTCGGTCTACGAATATTTTTACCAAACCCTTGACGCAGATTTTTTATAATTTTACTTGAATAAAGCTTCAAAATGTGATATAATTAATTATCTGTTATGATTAGAGGGAAGAGATATGAAAATTGTTATGCTCGAGGCGGCTTCCGTTTCCCGTGGCGATATTCCTTTCGATGATATTTATAAATTAGGCGAAGTCCGTGAGTTTCCGCTCACTCCCATTGACAGGATAGTTGAAAACATCGGTGATGCGGAGGCTGTGCTTTGCAACAAAACACCTTTTACGGCTGAAATTATGGAGAAATGCCCGAATCTGCGCTACATTGGCATCTGTGCAACGGGTTACAACAATGTTGACCTTGAAGCGGCTTCACGCTTTGGGATTGTTGTGACGAACGTTCCTGCTTACTCCGATATGGCGGTGGCGCAGCAGGTTTTCGCATACATTCTCCGCTACTGCAACAGGACGGGCGATTATGACCGTTTTGTCAAGGACGGCGGCTGGGTTCGCTCGGCTTCGTTCTCGGTGTTCGATTATCCAACTGTGGAGCTGGACGGAAAAGTCCTCGGAATTTACGGTTTCGGCAGGATAGGTCACGCTGTTGCCCGTATCGCCCGTGCATTCGGAATGAAGGTGCTCGTTCACACACGAACAGTCCGCAATGAGGACGGCGTTGAATATGTTTCGCTTGATGAAATGCTTTCGCAAGCTGATTTTATCACTCTGCACTGCCCTCTCACGCCCGAAACGAACGGACTTGTTGACATTGACTTTCTGAAAAAGTGCAAGCCGACTGCGATGCTCATAAACACCTCCCGAGGTGCTGTTGTGAACGAAGCCGATCTGCGGTATGCGCTTGACAACGGGATAATTGCGGCGGCAGGGCTTGATGTGCTTGCGCAGGAGCCGATGGCTGCGGACGATCCTCTGCTCGGCTCGGACAAATGTATGATAACTCCGCACGTTGCCTGGTCGCCCATTGACACACGCAGGCGTTTGATGAAGGTCGCTGCGGAAAATCTGGCGGCGTTTATTGCAGGAAAACCGCAAAACAAGGTGAACTGATATGGACTTTGCAAATATAACGGCTTGCGGCGGTGACTGCACGGGCTGTGAGCATTACAAAAGCGGCGAATGTGTAGGCTGCAACAACAACGGCGGAAGATGCGTCAAAATGTGGAGCAGCGAATGTTCGCTCTGCAAATGCTGTCGGGAACACAACGTTCGGTTCTGCGGCGTTTGCAATGATTTTCCTTGCGGATTACTTAAGATAACTCTGACTTGGGACAAAGACGGCATCGAAAATCTGAAAAGGCTCGGAGAAATTTACTTAAAGGAGAAGAACAATGTTTGATATAAACGATAAAAAAAGAGTGGTAATAAAGCTTGGCTCGTCCACGCTCACACACAACACGGGAAAGCTCAATATCCGCCGAATGGAGAATCTTGTAAAGGCAATGGCTGACATTCAGAACAGCGGCAAGGAGCTGACGCTCGTTTCATCGGGTTCTATCGCTCTCGGACGCTCGAAGCTCGGTCTGACCGAACGCCCAAAAGAAACACGTCTGAAGCAGGCGTGCGCAGCTATCGGACAGTGCGAGCTTATGTATATGTATGACAAGCTTTTCGGTCAGTACAACCTCACCGTTGCGCAGCTTCTTCTCACGAAATACAGTATTGAAGGTCCGAGAAGCCACCACATCGTCAACACTATGGAGGAGCTTCTTTCGCACGGAGTTATCCCCGTAATCAATGAAAATGACACGGTCGCTATCGATGAGCTGGAGCTTGAGATCGGCGAGAACGATTCGCTCGGTGCTTATGCGGCTATTATCGCAAAGGCTGACCTGCTGATAATCCTTTCGGACATTGACGGCTTCTACGACTCCAACCCGAACACGAACCCCGATGCAAAGCTTATCCCCGTTGTACACGAAATTAACGATGATATCCGTGCGCTTGCTACCGACGCTGTTTCGGGACTTGGCACGGGAGGAATGATAACGAAGCTCAACGCTGCCAAGATCGCTATGGACGGCGGCATTGATATGGTGATACTCAACGGCAGAAAGCCCGATCAGCTCTACGATCTTTTTGACGGAAAGCAGATCGGAACGCTTTTCACCGCCAAGGACTAAGGAGGAACTGCTATGAATTACGCTGAAACACTCGGCAGCCGTGCAAAGGCTTGCAGAAAAGCTGCCGCAACGGCAAGCACCGCCGAAAAGAACGCTGCACTCGCCGCAATATCCGCCGCTTTGAGAGAGGGCGTTGACATCATACTTGACGCAAACAACGCTGATCTTATCGCTGCCCGTGAAAACGGAATGAGCGAGGCGATGCAGGACAGACTTCGCCTTACCGCCGACAGAATAAACGGAATCGCTGACGGTGTTGACGATGTTATCAAGCTCGAAGACCCTATCGGCGAGGTCATAAGCGGCAGCGTTCGCCCGAACGGAATGAGCATCACAAAGGTTCGTGTTCCGCTCGGCACTATTGCTATAATTTTTGAGTCAAGACCGAATGTTACGGTCGATGCTGCTGTACTTTGCCTTAAATCGGGCAACGCTGTTATCCTCCGAGGCGGCAAGGAGGCTTTCAACTCGAACCGCTGTCTTTGCAGCATTATGAGGTCGGCACTTGCGAAGGTCGGTTTGCCCGAGGATCTTATCCAGTTTGTTGAGGACACTTCAAGAGAGGTTTCAAACGAGCTTATGCGCTGCTCCGACTACATTGACGTGCTTATCCCGAGAGGCGGCGCAGGACTTATCCGTGCCTGCAAGCAGAATGCGACCGTTCCCGTAATTGAAACGGGTACGGGAAACTGTCACGTTTTCGTTGATGAAACGGCTGATCTTCCAATGGCTGTGAGCATCGTCAACAACGGCAAGACACGCCGTGTTTCTGTCTGCAACGCTGTTGAGTCTCTGCTTGTACACGAGAATGTCGCAGAAGAATTTCTCCCGATGATAAAGGCAAAGCTTGACGAAAAGCACGTTGAGATAAGGGGCTGCGAGCGCACAAAGGCTATTCTCGGCGACAGTGTTGTTCCTGCGACTGAAGAAGACTACGCGACCGAATTTCTCGATTACATCATCTCGGTAAAGGTCGTAAAGTCGCTTGACGAGGCTATTGCACACATTGACAGATACACGACCCATCACTCGGAATGTATCGTTACAAACGACCTTGCGAACGCTGAACGTTTCCAAAAGGAGATCGATGCGGCGGCAGTTTATGTCAACGTTTCAACTGCGTTCACGGACGGCGGAATGTTCGGTCTCGGCGCAGAGATAGGAATTTCGACCCAGAAGCTTCACGCAAGAGGACCTATGGGACTTCGTGAGCTCACCTCGATGAAATTCCTCATCGGAGGAAACGGTCAGATACGTGCTTAATCCTAAAACAGCACGAAATTATTTCAAGGTGGTTTTATGAACAATAACGATAATAAGGACAAGGACATTTTTGACTACGACAGCTATGTAAAATCAAACGGAAAAAAGAAGAAAAAGCCGCATCCGCAGAAATCTGCGAAAACGCCCAAAGCTCCCAAAGAGCCAAAGCCTGCAAAAGAGCCGACCGCTTCGGAAAAGAAAAAGCCGGAAAAAAAGCTTGACGAATCGATCGAAAGCATACGCAGGATGTTTGACGATGCACTCGGCGAACAGACGGAGGAGCTTGCGGAGCTGACAATGGCTGAACCCGAGCCTGAGATGCCCGACCTCGGCAAGGGCGGCAAGCGCAAGGGTTATCTTATCCTCGGTGCAATGATGATGATACTTGCGGTGATAGGACTTTTTTCGACTGTGAACTTCACCGTTGACAAGATAAAAGCGTTCGCCGACAACACTCAGCAGAAGACCGAATTTGCACGGTTCATCTACCCTGTTGTTATCTGCGACCCTGCGCCGTTCGGACAGAGCATAAAGCTCCGCAGCGACACGGTGATAACGGCGGCTATCTGGGACATCATTCTTTACGAGGACAAGAGCAAGTACGACTCGGATTTCGATATGATAATCGTCCCCGAGCTCGATGTTGAGCAGCATGCGGCGAAGCTCTTCGGAACGGGACTTTCGATAAAGCACCAGTCTATCCTCGGTGCTGACGTACAGTTTTACTATATTGAGGATATAAAGTCCTACCGAATTCCTGCGAACCCGAAATACTTCACCTACTCCCCTTACATTGAGGATATAACGAGAGTCGGCGAAAGCTACACTATAACCGTCGGTTACGTTTCGCCTACACCTGCGTGGCTGACGCTCACGGGTGATGAAACGCCCAAGCCCGAAAAATACGTGAACTACATCGTTCAGAAGCGTGGTGATGAATACACTCTTCTCGGCATACAGCAATCGGACAAAGTACCCGAAGAGGCAGGGAACTATTGATCAATTCGGAATGCGGAATTCGGAATTCGGAATTATTGTATTTTGTTAATTCACGGCATTTACTGTTGTGGACGGGTTTCCCGTTCAGATTATATTAATTTCGATATAATGCTATAAAAATAATTCCGAATTTCATTATGCGGATTCCATATACGCCCGATTTCCCACCTATTTCAAAATGAAAGGGAATTATAAATGCGGAATTCGGAATTATTGTATTTTGTTAGTTCACGGCATTTACTGTGGAGGACGGGTTTCCCGTTCAGATTTCCCACTTATTTTAAAACGAAAGGAATAAAAATATGAACAGTGAGATAAGAGATCCCGAACTTTGGCAGGACGGCGAGATAAAAATTGACTGGGTAAAGGCTAATATGCCGCTTTTGCGCAGCATTGAAAAGGAATTTTCCGAAACAAAGCCTTTTGCTGGCATAAAGGTTGCGCTTTCGGTACATCTTGAAGCAAAAACGGCTTATCTTTGCAAGGTTCTTGCGGCAGGCGGTGCTGAGATGTACGTTACGGGCAGCAATCCGCTCTCCACGCAGGACGATGTTGCGGCTGCGCTCGTTCATGACGGACTTAACGTTTTTGCTTGGTACAATGCTACCGATGAGGAGTACCACCGTCACACATCAAGAGTCATCGAGGCAGGTCCTAACATCATCATCGATGACGGCGGCGACCTTGTTCACCTTATCCACACCGAATACAAGGACAAAATTGCCGATGTTATCGGCGGCTGTGAGGAGACCACAACGGGCATTATCCGTCTTATCGCAATGGACAAGGCAAAGGAACTCAAATTCCCGATGGTTCTTGTAAACAACGCTGACTGCAAGCATCTTTTTGACAACCGTTACGGCACGGGACAGTCCGTTTGGGACGGCATCAACCGCACGACCAACCTTATCGTTGCAGGAAAGAACGTTGTTGTTGCAGGCTACGGCTGGTGCGGCAAGGGCGTTGCGATGAGAGCAAAGGGACTTGGTGCAGAAGTCATTGTCACCGAAGTTGACCCTATCAAGGCAATGGAAGCCGTAATGGACGGCTTTAAGGTAATGAAGATGAGCGAAGCCGCAAAGGTCGGAGATTTCTTCATCACCGTAACAGGCTGCCGTGACGTCATCACCGAGGAGCATTTCTATCTTATGAAGGACGGCGCTATCTGCTGCAACGCAGGACATTTTGACGTTGAGGTCGATGTTGCCGCTCTCCGCAGAATTGCCGTTGAGTCAAAGGTCGCACGAAAGAACATTATGGGCTATAAGCTTTCCAACGGAAACACTGTCAACGTTATCGCCGAGGGCAGACTTGTGAACCTCGCCGCAGGTGACGGACACCCTGCCGAGATAATGGATATGAGCTTTGCAATTCAGGCTCTTTCCGCACTTCACCTTGTCAAGAACAAGGGCAATATTGGCGCAGACGGAATGACAATCGATGTTCCGAAATACATCGACAACGAAGTTGCCCGCCGCAAGATAAAGTTCTGGGGAATGGAGATAGATTCACTTTCCGAGGAGCAGAAAAAGTATCTGGGTTCGTTCTAAAAACCCAAGCTTACGTTATCGAGATAAAAAGGCGCAATTCACACGAAACAGGTCAAACAGGCTATGCAAACCTAAAAGTGTGAATTACGCCTTTCTTTTTTCCAAGGTAAGCACAATACAACTTTGAAATATAACAAAAAACCGCAACCCACACCATCAAAGATGTGAATTGCGGTTTGATTTTTTAATTACGCATTAAGCATTACGAATTAAAGAGCTGCTGCTTCGTCAACAACCTTCTTGATAGCTGCAACTGCATCGTCAGGAAGCTTATCGTAGCCGCCCTTGTCTGTTGCGAACTTTTCAACGCTTGTAAGACGGTTCTGCATAGCATTCTTAAGCTGTGCAGCGTAGTCCTTGTCGTTGAGGTTTACTTCGAAGTCGCCCCAAGGCATGATCTCCATATCCTCGAAAGGACCCCACTTCTCGAACTTAGCCTTGCCTTCAACGATAGTCTCGAGGATTCCGAGAGTATCAGCAGGCTTTACCTTCTTGCCCATGAAGTCGCCTGTGTTGATGATGTAGCAAGCAACGTTCTTTTCTTCAACGAGCTTCTTGAACTTCTCATAGTCGTTAGCAAGAGGATATGTTCTGAATGGGTTAGCGTAAGGAACGATACGGAGTGCGTTAAGGTCTGTACCTGCCTTTACACGTTCAGCAGTAGATGTCTTTGTAGCGAGTGTTGCACCCATTACAGCAGCAAGAGATGCGCCCTTGAGCTTGATAACAGGAGGAATTGTAGGATCCTTCATGATCCAGAAGATAGCGTTAACAGGAGATTCGATCTTGTCAACACGGTTAGGAGACCAGAGCTTGGACTTGATAGCACGTCCGTTGCCGTTTCTGATATCCTCTGTTACGAGCTGGATCTTGCCGTCTTCGTCCATTGTAGCGGAGCAGTTCTGGCAGGAGAGGAGGTACTTGTTGTCAGGGCAGCCGGTAGGATAGTCAGCCGTCTTGTCGAAGTAGGTAGGTTCAAGTGCGATGGAAGCACATGTATCGGAGTTGATGATGAATGCGTCATCGTGGAGAACCTTGATTGCAGGATACTTGCCATTGTGCTTAGCGTGTGTAAGTGTGGACTTACCTGAGCCGGAGAGGCCGTAAACGGAAGCAACGAACTTGGAACCGTCAGCGAGTGTGTATTCCTTCTGTCCGCCGTGGCAGGAAGCATAGCCGTTTCTGTTAGCAAGTGCCCAAGCCATTGTAAGTGTACCCTTCTTGTGTTCGCCGAAGTACTTCATACCGAGAATTGCAGCGCAGTTCTGGTTTGTATCGAAGTAGCAGAGTGTAAGAGGATCGGAGAGACAGCTGTAATCAACGTCAGGGCTCTCTGTCGGCTTCCACTGAGGATCGGAGAAGATGTAGATATCAGGTTCCTTGCCGTCACCGATAGGCTTGGAATCCTTGTACATTTTTACATATTCATCGGACATATACTGGAAGTTGAGCATCCAGTTGTAGAGAAGGTTCTCTTCACCCTCAGGAATGAGGAGATGAGCCTTAGCGATGAATTCCTTATCAAGACCAACGAAGCAGGTAGCGTGATAGAGCTTCTTGAAACGTGTCTTGTAAACAGCGTCCATAACTACCTTATCGAGCTTAACCTCGTCAACGCCAGGTTCGCCCTTGATGCGGCGAGCAGCAGCGTAACGGCCTGTAACAGCACCGTCATTGAAAAGAAGAACCTTAGCATCGGAATCAAGTCCGAATTCTTCGCCGCGGTAGATAGGCATATCTGTTACGATAGTACCCGGAGAATTCTTAGCGAGGTTATAAGCCTCCTTAAGAGTGTTTACTTTTACTACGTTGTTGCCATAGAAAGCAGCCTCGATGATAGAACGGGTTCTGGAGAAACCGACTTTACCGGCACCGATTTCGCTAATTGGGTAATTGGCTTTTGTTGACATTTTACATAGACCTCCTAATAAAATTTAATAAGCACGTTAAATAACGATACTTACTATTTCATGTTACATTATACAATATTAGTCGTTTTAAGTCAAGACCTTTTATGTGATTTTTATGTGATAATTTGCCTGAAAAAGAGAGGGCGAAAGTTCGCTTCGCCTTATTTTTCGGCGTTTTCAGTCTGTTTTATGAAGTCCTGCACCATCTTGTCGCACAGGTCGATAAGCTCGGTAACTTCATCATCCGTGAAAAGCTCGTAGCCCATATCCTCCCCTGCCCTTTTGCGGTAAACAAGAGCCTTGCCGTGTATGATCTTGGAGTCATCATCGGGGTTTATGAGTATCGAAGCAAGCACATTTTCATCGCACTGACGAACGATCTTCTCATCCGTGCAGGCCGTGACAACGCAGTTTGCAAACTTGAACGAGTTTGCCGCAAGACGCTCCGCTTCGGTGACGGTGAGCGTTGTTCCGCCGAATACATTGAGATATGTAGACGCTTCAAAGTCAAAATCTATGCCCTCGATAACAGCGTCCTGACCGATGACTTCAATGAGCAGTGCTTTGTTTTTCTCTGCCATAATTACTCCTTATCCTGCTGTGCTTTGAGCAGATCTCTGATCTCCGTGAGAAGTACCTCTTCCTTGGTCGGCTCGGGAGCTTTCGGAGGCTCGGCAGGCTTTTCTTCTTCCTTTTTCTTGAATGCGTTTATAAATTTAACGATGAGGAAAATACAGAACGCTGTGATAAGGAACGAAACTACCGCCTGAATGAACGAACCTATATTAATATAAGGTCTGTTTCCCCAAGGGATAGTGATGCCGAGGTCGTTGAAGTTGATGCCTGCGAGTATCATTCCGATTATCGGAGTGAAAATATCATTTACGAGCGAGTTTACGATAGATGTAAATGCTCCGCCGACGATAACGCCGACTGCAAGGTCAACAACGTTTCCTCTGCTGATGAACTCCTTGAATTCCTGTATAAAGCCCTTTTTGTCTGCCACTTTTTGATCGTCCTTTCGATTATTTTTTTGACGCTTTGCTGTGTACAGCATAAAGAAATCATAGCATAATTTTATGTCGAATTTAATAACATAAAGTATATAAACAATGAAAAAGCAGCTTTGCATTAAAATGTGCAAAGCTGCTTGCTTGTTAAAAAATTATCGAAGCCGTAACTTACTTTCTCTTGCCCTTTTTGTTTGCAGCAGGCTTGTAAGCAGGTGCGGCAGGCTTTTCAGCTGCCTTTGGAGCGGTCTTTTTGCTCTTGCAGATCTTCTGGAATTCGAGAGCCTTGTCAACACTTCCGTCGATCCTGATCTTGCCTGTTGTGTAAGCGAGAACAGCATCGAGCTTGCCCTCAACTACTGCGAGGAGGTCGTCTGCTGTTGCTGTGAGAACGAAATCTCTGTCGTAGTATTCGTAAGGTTCAACTGCGATCTTTCCCTCGTTAACTTCAACGTAGAAAGCACCCTCGCCCTCGCCTGTGATATGTATTTCGGCAGCAAGATGATCCTTAACGCCGCTTGCGGACTTTGCAGCCATAATTTCCTTTGCCTTTGCAACGATCTGTTCGTATGTCATAACTTCTTATCCTTTCCCAATATAAAATATTGAAAGCTTCCGAAAGGTTTAGCCCTTTGACAGCCCTCTATTTTTACTTTACGCTTATATGATACTACTTTCCATCGGAAAAATCAATGTTTTCCGAACAATTATGGATATTTACACAAAAAATCACCGAAAAAAATTTAATTTTGTATTGACATTTTTATTAAAACTATGTATAATAAAAATACAATATCTTTTTAACAATTTTTTAAAGGATATATTGCTGTTTATCTACTATTAAATCATTAAACTATTTTATTATTGGAGGAGAAAGAAAAATGCAGTACAAAATCGACGGTGCACCATTTCCTTATGTAACATTTTCACTCGACGGCGGCGAAAGCATTGAATGTCAGAAGGGTGCAATGTCCTGGATGACACCGAATATGAAAATGGAGACCAAAGCAGGCGGTATGGGACAGCTCCTTTCCAGAGCAGTCAGCGGTGAAGCACTTTTCAAGAACAAGTACACCGCAGAGGGCGGCGCAGGTGAGATCTCACTCGCAGCTTCCGTTCCGGGCAACATCATCGCTATGGAAGTTCAGCCGGGCAAGGCTGTTGTTGCACAGAAGTCCGCTTACCTCGCTTCCACACTCGGCATCAACGTAAGCGTATTCTTCCAGAAGAAGCTCGGCGCAGGATTCTTCGGCGGCGAAGGATTCATCATGCAGAAGTATGAAGGCACAGGCACAGTTTTCATCGAGGTTGACGGTACAGCTGTTGAATACGAGCTTGCAGCAGGTCAGTCGCTCATCATCGACACAGGCTACCTCGTTGCAATGGATTCTTCCTGCTCAATGGATATCCAGTCCACAGGCGGCATCGGCAACGCACTCTTCGGCGGTGAAGGACTTTTCAACACAAAGGTAACGGGTCCGGGTAAGATCTGGCTCCAGTCGATGCCTTTGACATCACTCGCAGGTTCGCTCCAGCCGCTTCTTGCTTCAAAGAACTAAGGTACATAAACTATTCAAAAGAGCTGCTTTTTCGGCGGCTCTTTTTTGCATTTATGCGGAAAGGAAACATCTTAAAATGAATTATAAGATCGAGGGGGATTTTTCTCCCGTCCTCACAATTTTCCTCAATAAAAATGAGCTTCTGAGCGCAAAGGTCGGCACGGACGGCTGGCTCTCGCAGAATATCTGCGGGATAAGTCCGGCTGACAACATCATTGATGCGCTGAAAAACGGCCTTTCCGAAGACAGGCTTTTCTCACGGAAATACACCTCCTGCGCCGACAATGCGGAGATAACGCTCATTCCCGATGTTTCCCCCTGTATGATATATTCCGCTGAGATTTCGGAAAACAGACCTCTCCTGCTCGCTCCGAGTGCATTTCTTGCGGCATCGGGCGGTGCAAAGCTGACATCGTATATGTCCAAAACCTTCGGCAAAAACCGCTTTGAGCTTTGCGAAGTATCGGGTTCGGGAACTGTTTTCGCACAGGTTTGCGGCAATGTTATAAAGCGCAGTCTTGACGAAAACGAGGTTCTCATCGTTCGTGCAGGTCAGCTTGCCGCCTGCACAAAGAGCTGCAAGGTTGAGGCCTACGAAAGTGGAAATGATATTATGCTTAAGGTTTCGGGCGGAGAGATTATTTTATCTTCGGCGAAGAATGAGTAAGGATTGGATTATTCCTTTTTGGAACTGAAATATATGCAGGAAATTCACCATAAATATGGGTCATCAACGGGCGGATATTGAATCCGCCCCTACGCTAAATGTCGTTTCTTTGTTCAAATTCCACCGCCGCTCAAACGTTGTCGGCAAGAAATGCTTATCGCTTTCGCTCTGCGCATTTCACACCGAGGATAGTTTATTCGTACATAAAGAATTGGCGCAATTCACATTTTTTAGGTTTACGGAACTGAACTTATCATATTTCGTTTTACCTTTTTTGTGTGAATTGCGCCCTTATATTTGATAGTGATTTCGCTATTGCAACTGACATTAGGCTGTTAGTTTAGGGAGTTTCGCTCTCTGCGGAGAGCGACTAATGGCTTTGCCCTCTGGACACCCACCACCTTTTAAAAAGCGTGGACGTAAACTTTAGTTGGCTTCGCATCACTCAAACAAATATTAGTATTTATCCGTCCAGAAAGCTTCTCAATGACAGCAGCAGTTTCTTTTCCCGTCGTGATACCTGAACCTGCGTCATACCAAGCTTTTCGGCGGTCTGCGTTTGGGTGAGGTCTTTATAATATCGGTAATAGATAAGGAGCTGATCCTTTTCGGGAAGTGTTCGCAGGGCGGCGTGGAGCGAAAGCGTTTCAGCCATTTCCTCGTCGTGCGCTTCGACGGCTATATCGATCTGTCCGCCGTCAGCTTCATCGTCGTCCGCTGTGAGTGAAAGCACGGGACGGGCGGCGCATACGGCTTCGACTATGCTTTCCTCGCTTTCGCCCGTCAGCTCGGCAAGCTCGGATATCTGCGGCTCTCTGCCGTATTTCTGCCCGAAGTCCTCTTTTATGCGTATTATTTTCAGCGAAAGCTCCTTCACGCTTCGGCTGACCTTGACCGTTCCGCCGTCACGGAAAAGCCGCTTTATCTCGCCGAGGATAACGGGGACGGCATAGGTCGAGAACTTCACTCCCCTGCTGCTGTCGAAGCCGTTGACAGCCTTTATCAGACCTATGCAGCCCGTACTGTACAGGTCGTCATATTCTATTCCTTTTCCTCGGAATCGGTTTGCGCAGAGCCGCACCAATCCGAGGTTTTCTTCTGTAAACTTATCGGTTTCAGTCCCGTTCATATTCTGTCCTTTCGGCGATCAGTCTTCGGTATACTAATTTTTAAACTGAAAGTGTACAAAAAATCAAGCAAAATCTCGCATATATGGATTTTGCGCCGATTTTTTGTCTACACTTTGATTAAAAATTAGTATTATGTACGCCGAGCCTGCGCTGGAGCGTTACTGTCGTTCCCTTTCCGACGGAGCTTCTGACCTTCAGCTTGTCCGTGAAGCTTTCCATTACCGAGAAACCGAGTCCCGAGCGTTCCTCCTCGGGCGCAGAGGTATAGAGCGGTTCTCTTGCCTTTTCAACATCGGGGATACCGCAGCCCTTGTCCGAGACCTTTATCGTGAGCAGTCCGTCATCGAAAAATCTTGCGTGTATGCTGACCGTTCCGAGCGTTCCTCTGTAACCGTGGACGATGCTGTTTGTAACGGCTTCGGAAACGGCTGTTTTTATCTCGGCAAGCTCGCTCACGGTCGGGTCTTCGCTTGCGATAAAGGCGGCAACGCACATTCTTGCGATGCTCTCGTTGCAGCTTTTTGACGGGAAAGATATTTTAAGTTCGTTAACTATCGGCATTTTTTCCATTCCTTTCTCATTCTATCGAAGCGAGCCGTTCAAGTCCCGCAAGCTTCATTACCTTTTTTATCTGCGAAGAAGCGCCCGAAACGGTTATTTTTCCGCCGTAGGCTTTCGCCGCCTTGTATCTGCCCATAACAAGACCGATCCCCGAACTGTCCATAAACGTGACCTCGGAAAAGTCGAGTATCATCAGCTCGGGACGAAGCCGTTCCGCTTCAAAATCTATCTCCTCCCGTATCTCCGATGCGCTGTGGTGGTCGATATCGCCTATTATATGAGCCGTCAGCTTTCTTTCGCCCTCATCTGTTTCAATTTTCACAGGCATAAATTTTATCCTCCTTGCATAATATTTAAATCTTTATGTTATTTTAACCTTTTTATCTGTAAAAATTTGTCAATAATGGTTGCAACACCGAAAAGTTGTCACTTTTAACAAAAAATACATTTATGAAAGCCATAAATGTATTATAATTAATGTAATTATTGAATTTTGCGAAAGGAATAACTATATGAACATAAACAGGACGACAAACTTCGACAACGGCTGGGAATTTACACTTCTTGAAAACGGTGCAGGCTATGAAAATGCAGTAAAAAGCAGCTTCAAAACCGTTGAGATCCCCCACGACTGGCTTATCTATGACACTAATGACCTCTACAGGAGCGGCGAAGGCTGGTATCGCAAGACCTTTTCCGCAAACAAAGCCGACAAGGCTTTCAGCATTGATTTTGACGGCGTTTATACAGACAGCACGGTTTATATCAACGGCAAAAAGGCAGGCGACTGGCACTATGGCTACTCGTCATTCTCGTTCGATATCACCGAACTGCTCGTTGACGGCGAAAACACCGTAATGGTTCAAGTCCGCTATGTTGCACCGAATTCGAGATGGTATTCGGGCGCAGGAATTTACCGCAGTGTTTACCTTACCGAAACGAACAAAACGCACATTCTTTGGAACGGCGTTTATGTTACAGCAAAAGCCGAGAACGGTTCTGTTCATGTTGATACCGAAGCTGTCGGCGAATATGACAGCGTTGCATATACTGTTTTTGATGCGGACGGAAATGTTACTGCCAAGTCGGAAAATGCTGACTTTGCCGTTCCGGATTTCAAGCTTTGGGAACTCGATTCTCCCGTTGTTTACACGCTCCGTGCAAGCCTTATCAGGAACGGTGAGATACTTGATTCGTATGAAACTGACTTTGGCTTCCGCAGCATAAAATTTGACCCCGACGAGGGTTTCTTCCTCAACGGAAAATATATGAAGCTCAAAGGCGTTTGTCTTCACCACGATATGGGTGCGCTCGGTGCGGCTGTGAACCGCCGTGCTGTTGAACGTCAGCTTATGATAATGAAGGAAATGGGTGCAAACGCTGTCCGAACCTCGCATAATATGCCTGCAAGGGAGCTGCTTGAAATTTGCGACAGGATAGGTCTGCTCGTGAACTGCGAAAGCTTCGATATGTGGGAGCTGCCCAAGACCGAGTTCGACAACGCACGTTTCTTCAAGAAGACCGCTCACGCCGATGTCGAAAGCTGGGTAAAGCGTGACCGCAATCACCCCTGTGTTATAATGTGGAGCATCGGAAACGAGATATACGACACTCACGCTTCGGAACACGGTCTTGAAATTGCCAAAATGCTCGCAGGCTATGTTCGTGAATTTGACCCGAACAAACACGCCGAAGTCACTATCGGCTCGAACTATATCGAATGGGAAAACGCTCAGAAAGTCGGCGAATTTCTCGTAAATTCAGGCTATAACTACACCGAACGCTGCTATGACGAGCATCATAAAAAATATCCGAATGTAGTTATCTACGGCAGTGAGACCTCGTCCGAGGTGCGCAGCCGAGGCATTTATCATTTCCCTGCATCAAAGCCGCTGCTCACGCACGATGACAACCAATGTTCATCACTCGGCAACAGCTGCGTTGTCTGGGGAAAGCCTGCCGAAAAGGCTTGGATAGAGGATCGTGACAGGAAATTCTGCGCCGGTCAGTTCGTCTGGACGGGCATCGACTACATAGGCGAACCTACGCCGTACAGCAGCAAGAACAGCTTCTTCGGAATGACCGACACCGCCTGCTTCCCCAAGGACGCATACTATTTCTATCAGTCTGTCTGGACGGACAAGCCGATGATACACCTCCTCCCCTACTGGGATTTCAACGACGGTCAGCTCATCGACGTTATCGCATATTCGACCGCCGACAATGCGGAGCTTTTCCTCAACGGAAGGTCGCTCGGCAAGCAGACTATCGACCACAGGCACGGCGATGTTCTCCACTTTGCTTGGAGCGTTCCTTATGAAAAGGGCGAACTTAAAGCCGTTGCTTATGACGAAAGCGGAAATGTTATTGCGGAGGATATTCAGCGAAGCTTCGGAAACGCTGCGGCTATAAAGCTTTCCGCCGACAGAACGGAGATACTTTCGGGCGGACGTGACCTTGCTTTCATCGAGATATCTGCTGTTGACGAAAACGGAACTTTTGCCGCAAATGCACGCAACTATGTCAAGGTCGAGGTGAGCGGCAGCGGCAGGCTTATGGGGCTTGACAACGGCGATTCGACCGACTACGAGCAGTACAAGACCGACACTCGCCGACTTTTCAGCGGCAAGCTGCTTGCGATAGTTTCCTCCGATAACACCGAGGGCGAAATTACTGTAAAAGTAACCTCGAACGGACTGGAAAGCGCAGAGGTGAAGATAGCCGTAAAGGGCAGCTCCGATATCCGCTGCGAGAAGCTTGTTCCGCAGGTTTCGCACGATGAAAATGTGAACGGCGAGCTTATCCCGATGAGAAAAATTTCAGCCGAATATGCTGACGGAAATAAGCTTGATGAAAATAAGAAAACCGCACTCGTCAAATATAAAGTTTACCCAGAGAACGCAAGCTTCTCCGACATCAGCTGCAAGGCTGTCAGCGAGAGCAGCGTTCCCGTGAACTACGCCGAAGCGGAGGTTTTGGACGGCGATACTATTAAAGTTACAGCAAAGGGCGACGGCAAATTCACGCTTCGGATTTACGGCAACAACGGCTCGCAGTATCCGCAGGTCATCTCCGACCTGCCATTTGAGATAACGGGGCTTGGTCAGGCTTCCATCGACCCATACAAGGACGTTCCTGCCTGCATTTACAAGTATTCGAGCAAGCCAATCACAATTATGGAACACGGTGCAGTCGGCGGCTTCGGCGGCAGAACGGCTGTCGGATTTGCTTCGGTCGAGTTCGGCAAAAACGGCTCGGATTCTCTCACACTTTACATCGGAAACTGCAACAATCGTGATATCCCCGTTGAGCTTTACTCGGGTGACCCCGACAACGGCGGCGAGCATATCGAAACGCTCATGTTCCCCCACAACAACGGCTGGGATAAGCCTTCACCGCATAAATTCACGCTTTCAAAGCCTATCTGCGGCACGACCGACCTTTACTTCGTGTTCAGCGACAACAACATTTTCGGCGGCTTTGCATTTTCAGGCGCAAACGACCCGTTCGGCGGCATTTCCGCAGGCTCGTATGAAAATATCTACGGTGACGAATTCGAGGTCAGCGGCAGCAGGGTCATAAACATCGGAAACAATGTTGTTATCGACTTTGGCGAGCTTGATTTTGCTGACGGAGCTTCAAAAGTCGAGATAGTCGGCAGCACTCCGAACGAAATAAACGCTGTCCAGCTTCGCTACAATGCCGACGGAGTGCAGAAAACAACGCTCGTAAACTTCAGACAGTCCGCCGATTACACCGCACAGACCTTTGATATCGATAAAATAAGCGGCAGGACTCAGCTCAGCTTCGTATTTATGCCGGGAACGGACTTTAACTTCGACAGCTTCAAGTTTTTCAAATAAAAGAGGAATTTACTTTGGATAAAATGATAATAAGGCTTGCCATTGCGGCGGTCTGCATTGTGCTTGCTGCGGCTATCGCTTCGGTCGTAATAATCGTTGTGCGAAATGCAAAAAAGGTCGATGAAACTCCGCAGTCCGTTCAGGCAATGACGGAGGTCTGCGAAACGACTGCACCGACCGAAACGGCAGCCGAGGAAACAACTTATGTTTTCGATATCGAGGACGTTACGGACGCACCCGAGGTCACAACCGTTCCCATTGAAACGGACGCCGACGGCGAAACCGAAACGAGCAGGACTGTCATAACGAGCCGCAAGCGCAAGGACTATGACCAAAATTCGGTCTATATCGATATGGAATCGGTTCTGCAGAATCCCGAGCTTCCCGTCGGCTGTGAGATAACCGCACTGACGATATATCTTCGCTATCTCGGCTTTGACGCTGATAAAGTTGACCTTGCGAAGAACTATCTTCCTAAGGGTGGAAATGCTCAGTACAAAGACGATCTTCTCTACAAGGACAGCTTTTTCGACTACTTCATCGGCGACCCTTTCACACGGGGCTACGGCTGCTTTTCCAATGCGATAGTCAAGGCGGCGAACAAGTATCTTGACGATAACGGCGGCGGTTATGATGTCATTAACCTCTCGGGCTCAAACCCCGATGTTCTGTATGATTATCTTGCGCAGGACATACCCGTTATCTGCTGGGCGACAGACGGAATGATCGAACCCGAATACTATGAAAGCTGGTACGACAATGCCACGGGTGAAAAGCTCGACTGGTATCTGAACGAGCATTGCTTCGTGCTTGCAGGCTTCAATATGAGCGCCGATATCGTCACGCTCAACGACCCGATGAAAGGCATAATCGACTACAACATCAACAAGTTTGAAACACGTTATGCGCAGATGTACAGTCAGGCTATCGTTATCCTCCCGAGCGAAACAGCCGAGGAAACACAAACCGCTGCCGACAGAAACAGCGAGGAATTTCCTCCCGAGGACGAAGAATTCGATGATGAAGCTTTTGATGAAGAAGAATGATTTGAAAGGAACACAGCATAATGATAGACCAATTTTCAAGGACTGAACTTATCTTCGGCGAAGAAGCTCTGGAGAAGCTTGCAAAAGCAAGAGTTGCCGTATTCGGCGTAGGCGGAGTGGGCGGCTTTGCCGTTGAAGCTCTCGCACGTTCGGGAGTCGGTGCGCTCGACATAGTTGACAACGACACAGTCGCACTGACGAACCTCAACCGACAGATAATTGCGCTCCATTCGACTATCGGCGAGTACAAGGTCGATGTTGCGGCAAAGCGTATCCTTGACATAAATCCGAATATAAAGCTCAAAGCGTACAGAACCTTTTTTACGCCCGAGACAGCGGACACCTTTGACTTTTCCGAGTATGACTATGTTATCGATGCGATAGATACCGTCACCGGAAAGATAGAGCTTGTGATGAAGGCGCAGGCGGCAGGCACGCCGATAATATGCTCGATGGGCGCAGGAAACAAGATCGACCCGACCAAATTTCAGGTCGCCGACATATACAAGACCTCGGTCTGTCCCCTCGCAAGAGTGATGCGTTATGAGCTGAAAAAGCGCCGTGTTAAGCACCTCAAATGCGTTTTTTCCACGGAAGAGCCGATAACTCCCCGTCAGAGTGAAGAGGTTTCGGGAAAGCGTCAGACTCCGGGCAGCTGCGCATTTGTCCCGTCCGTTGCAGGACTTATCATTGCAGGTGAGGTCATAAAGGACATTGCGCTAAGATAATTCGGAATGCGGAATGCGGAATTATTTATATCCCGATTATTTTTTGAAAAACGTAGGGGCGTTCCTATAAAAATATAAACGGCAAACGAAATACATTTCGATATTTCGTTTGCCGTTTTTTGATGTTATTTATTAAGTTTGGCGTGCAAATAATTACGCATTAATACTAAACACCAATAAAATAAAGGAAAAAATCTGCGCCGAAATCCAATATATCCGAGATTGTCGGCTTGATTTTTTCTAAATTTTATAAGGTGTTTAGTATAAAATAATTCCGCATTCCGAATTCATAATTCCGAATTTTCCCTCACCCCCACAGACTGTACAGTTCATTCTGTGAGATAACGCTGACATCGGTCGTGCATACCGTCTTGCGGAGCGGAAGGACTTCGGACGGCGTTACCGAAAGCTCGTCTATGCCCATTGCAAGGAATATCGGCACAAGTGAAAGATCTGCCGCAATTTCGCCGCATATCGCCGCTTTCTTTTTGTATCGGTGAGCATTGTCGATGACCATTTTTATCATTCGGAAAAGGGAGATATTAACAGGGTCGAAGAACTCGTTCATCGCAGCGTTCTCACGATCCATTACCATTGAATACTGTGCAAGGTCGTTCGTACCTATGCTGAGGAAGTCTGTTTGCCTTGCAAGCAGGTCGCTGATAATGACCGCTGACGGCGTTTCGACAAGTATCCCCTGCCTTACTCCGCCTATTTTTACGCCCTCACGGCGAAGCTCGCTGACTGTTTCGTCATTGAACCGCCGTATTCGTCCTGCATCGACGAGCGTTGATACCATTGGATACAGGACTGAAACATTTCCGTAGGCTGCCGCTCGGTATATCGCACGAAGCTGCGTTCTGAAAATATCGGGACGATTGAGCAGAAAGCGTATTCCACGACAGCCGAGTGCGGGATTGTTCTCATGCGGCAAGCCGTAATAAGCCATTCGTCTGTCCGCTCCGACATCGAGCGCACGGATAACGACCTCCTTGCCCTGCATTTTTTCGGCGGCTGTTTTATATACGCTGAAAAGTTCGTCCTCGGTCGGGAAGCTGTCTTTGGAAAGATATATGAACTCGCTTCGGAGAAGTCCGATGCCGCCTGCGTCGTTCTCAATAGCATCATCGATCTGGGCAAGGCTGCCGACATTGGCATAAATGCTGATCCTTCTTCCGTCTGCGGTGATGTTTTCTCTGCCCTTGTATTCAAGCAGCCAAGCATATTTTTCTTCTTCCTTTTTCTTCTTTTTGAATACGGAAGCGATGAATTCCTCATCGGGGTCGATATAGATAACACCGTCATAGCTGTCGATAAGTGCAGTCTTTCCGTTAAGGTCGGGAGTGATGCTTATATCCGTGCCGACTACGGCGGGCATTTTCATTGCACGGGCGAGGATAGCCGTATGCGAACTTGCAGAGCCGCCGACCGTTGCAAAAGCGACGGTATTTCCGCCCGAGAAGCGCATTATTTCGCTCGGCGAAAGCTCTTCGGCAAGTATCACTGTCGGTTCATCGGCTTTGATGTCCTCCTCCTTGTTTCCGCTGAGGATATCAAGAAGTCGGTTCGTTATGTCGTTTATATCCTCGGAACGGGCCTGCATATAAGGATCGTCCATACTTCTGAACATATCGTAGAAGCTTTTGCCCGTTGCGGAAACTGCATACTCGGCGTTAAAACCGTTGTCTGTGATAAGATGCTCGATAGAGTCCTGATAGCTGAAATCCTCCATCATCATCGTATGTATCATAAATATCGCAGCGTCCTCATTGCCGACCTGTCCGAGGGCGATATTGTAAAGCTCCTCAAGCTGTTTTGCGGCGATATTCCGTGCATCGCAGAAGCGTTTCATCTCGGCTTCGGTATCATCGACAAGGCGGCACTCGACCGGAACGTCCGATCGGACGTAGACCTTTATCTTTCCGACGGTTATCCCTTTAAAAACACATTTGCCTTTATACTCTGTCATAATACCACCTCACCGATATTTATTACTGATCTCTGATCGTTATAATGATAAGTTTTTCTCGGATATGTTCGGCGTAAAAGTGCGGTCAAAGTTCAGTACAGGCTTTAAAACTTATACTTTACTACTGTAAATAATTATAGCACTTAAGCATAACATTTTCAAGAATCTAAATTCATAAAAAATTTATAGTTTTATGTATATATTGCACAATTTACGAATACGTTTTCGCTAAGAAATCGTTTTAATTCACAAATTTCTATACTAAATGCACCTTTTTGTAAAAGTTGAGACAGTTTAACGTTTACAATAGCATAAAAACGCTCGCTCAACAAGTTTATGATGCCATATTCGGGATTATTACCGCTCGGTTTTATAATTTTAACATTTATTGCTTGACTTTTTTATGACGGTAAAGTAAAATATAAATGATATTTTCGGATCAAGGAGGTTTGTGTATGGGTATCCTATCCTGCGCACCTGTTTTTTCAAATTCAATGGTTCTTCAAAGAAATAAAAATATAACCGTCTGGGGAATGGCTTATGACGGAATGAAAATTACCGTTTCACTGAACGGCAAGACCGCCGAAGCTGTGACGAAAGGCCACCGCTGGACGGCTGTTCTCCCTGCAATGGAGGCAGGCGGTCCTTACGAGATGACTGTCTCCTCGGGCGATGAAAAGCTTGTCTTTACCGATGTTATGCTCGGTGAAGTCTGGCTCGCAGGCGGTCAGTCTAATATGGAGCTGGAGCTTCAGAACTCGCTTGACGGCAAAAAAGTCCTCGAACAGACGGACGGCGTGAATGTTCGCTTCTACTATACAAAAAAGAACTCTTACATTGATGAATTTTTCTATGCCGATGAGCGCAACGGCGGCTGGGCAAGAGCATCTAAGGACAACTCTGCTGCTTGGTCTGCTGTCGGCTACTACTTCGCAAAAAAGCTCTCGGAAGATCTTGGCGTGACGGTCGGCGTTATCGGCTGCAACTGGGGCGGAACTTCCGCTTCGGCTTGGATGTCAAAGGAACTGCTCTGCTCTGATGTCGATACAAAGTCCTACGTTGACGAATACGATGCCGCTATGGACGGCAAGACCTTTGAGGAATACTGCGCAGAGCTTGACGATTACAATGCTTATGTTGAGCAGTGGCAGCCTAAGATAAACGAATTTTACGCCAAGAACCCCGAAGGCGAATGGGGCGATGCACTCAAATTCGCAGGTCCCTGCCGCTACCCCGAACCGCTCGGTCCGAAGTCACCGTTCCGTGCAGGCGGCGTTTACGAAACAATGTTAAAGCGTGTCTGCCCTTACACCCTCGCAGGCTTCATCTATTATCAGGGCGAGAGCGACGACCACAAGCCGAATATGTACTACAAGCTGCTGAAAATGCTCATTGAGCAGTGGAGATGCGACTGGAACGATGATACTCTGCCGTTCATTTTTGTTCAGCTCCCTATGCACATCAACCGAGGTGAGGATGACAGAAAGCACTGGTGCCTTATCCGTGAAGCACAGATGCGTGTTCACGAGACCACGGCTAACACGGGCATTGCGGTCGCACTTGACTGCGGCGAATACGGCAACATCCACCCACTCGACAAGAAGCCCGTCGGCGAACGTCTCGAACTTCAGGCACTTTGCCACGTTTATAATAAGCTCAGCCCCGAAAAGGCTTACGGTGCAATTTTCCACTCGGCTCTTTTCACTGACGGAAAAGCTGTTTTGAGCTTTGACCATGCCGAGGGCGGTTTTGATGTAAAGGGCGAAGTCAAAGGCTTTGAGATCGCAGGCATGGACAAGGTCTATCACTCCGCAAATGCCGAATTTGACGGCGAAAAGATCATTCTTTCAAACGGCGAAGTCAGCGAACCGAAATATGCGCGTTACTGCTGGGTAAACTACGGCGAAGTCACCGTTTTCTCGAAGAGCGGACTTCCGCTCGCACCGTTCAGAACGAGCCGCAGTGACGGATTTTATATAAAGTAATAAGAAAGGACAAAAACTGCCAATGAAGATACCCGAACTGTTCGGAAAGGGAAAAAACGTATTCTCATTCGAGGTATTTCCCCCGAAAAGCACTACTCCTATCGAGTCGATCTACCATACGCTCGACGAGCTGAAAAAGCTCTCCCCCGACTTCATCAGCGTTACATACGGCGCAAGAGGAACGAGCGCAGACACAACGACCTGCGATATTGCCTCTTACATTCAGAATGAGCTCGGCATAACCTCTGCGGCTCACCTCACCTGCGTTTACAGCGACAAAGAGCTTATCCTCGAACGCCTTAAACAGCTCAAAGAGCGCAACGTTGAAAATATCCTTGCACTCCGAGGCGATATCAACCCCGATATCCCCCGTCTGCACGATTTTGAGTATGCGAGCGACCTCACACGCTTTATAAAGGAAAACGGTGACTTCCACGTTTCGGGAGCTTGCTATCCCGAATGTCATATTGAAGCGGAAGATCTTGACAAGGATATCGAAAACCTTAAAATAAAGATCGAGGCAGGCGCAGAGCATCTTATGTCGCAGCTTTTCTTCGATAATTCCGTGTTTTTCAACTTCCTTGAAAAAGCAAGAGCCGCAGGCGTGAACGTCCCCATTGAAGCAGGCATAATGCCAGTTACGAATGCAAAGCAGATACAGCGAATGGTCTCAATGTGCGGTGCAAGCCTTCCCGCAAAGTTCTCCAAGACCATGCAGAGATATGAAAACAACCCCGAAGCTCTTCGTGATGCAGGAATCGCTTATGCTGTTGACCAGATCGTCGATCTTATTTCAAGCGGCGTTGACGGAATACATCTTTACACGATGAATAACCCCTATGTTGCAGGAAAAATAAGCGAAAGCATCAAAAATATGCTCTAAATTATTGCCAAAGTGTTGACGAAATCCTCTGAATATTGTATAATGAAAATATATGATATTTGGAGGATATTTTTATGTCAATAGACAGAGTTGCTAAATTTTATAAGGTTTCATACGAACAGTTCCTCGAGGACTGGCAGGCAGTCTATCCCGAGGACGACGAGGTGACCGTCCGTGAGATATACGATCATATAAAGCTGCCGAAGAGAGCCACCGCAGGCTCGGCGGGATATGATTTCTTTCTCCCCGTTGCGATAACCCTTAACCCCGATGAAACTCTGCTTATCCCGACGGGAATAAGAGCAGAGATAAAGCAGGGCTGGGTGCTTGCGATATTCCCCCGAAGCGGTCTCGGCTTCAAGCACAGGATACAGCTTGACAACACGGTCGGAATTATCGACAGCGACTACTTCGGCGCAGACAACGAGGGTCATATCAAAATAAAACTGACCAACGATTCAAAGGATTACAGCATTGCCGATGTTGACGAGGGAAAGGGCTTCGCTCAGGGAATTTTCCTCCCATTCGGCATAACCGATGATGACGCTTCGGACGGCACACGCATGGGCGGTTTCGGAAGCACGGACAAGTAAAGCTTATCTGAATGAAATGGGGTAATACTCTTGAAGTTTAAAAGATTGATAAATATTGCGCTTGCTGTCGTTATGTCACTCAGCTGTATGCAGCTTTCGGCGGTGAACGTTTCCGCACTCTCCAACTCAAAAGAAATAGCCGATTCGGAATACACCGTAAAGGGCGGTTTCGTTCTTGCTCAGGACAGAAGCGGTGACATTTTTGTAAAAAAATACAAAGGCTCGGGCGGTGCGGTAACGATCCCTGCCGATGCTGTCTACATTGCCGATGATGCTTTCCGTGACAATCAGAAAATAACCTCCGTTACGATACCCAAGACCTGCTTCGGCGGTATCGGCGACAGAGCTTTCACGGGCTGCTCAAACCTTAAAACGCTCGATGTAAAGGGAAACCTTGAATATATCGGCGAAAGTGCATTCTTCGGCTGCATAAGCCTTACAAAGGTCATATTCCGAGGAGATATCTGCTCGAACGAGACCTACGGAAGATACCCCTACGGCGGAATTATGGACTATGCATTCTTCTGCTGCCGTTCGCTCAAAAGCATTACCTTCACTAAAAACAGCTCAGAGGTCGGTCAGATCGGCGGCGGCGCATTCGGCAACTGCCTTTCGCTCAAGTCCGTGAGATTTCCGAACAGCATAGGCTTCATCGCAGATGCTTTCTACAACTGCCCAAAGCTTGAAGCCGTTTCGATACCTGCCGATGCGACCATTGACAAATACTCGTTCGGCTTCTGCGCAGACCTTTCCAAGGACGAACCCGAATATTATCTTTCAACGGGGAAAAAGACGGTAAAAGCTCCGTATTATACATACAGCAACGGCACTTTCCACCAGTCGTACAAGTCGATAACGCCTTGCAGGATAACCCTCGTTGTAGAGCAGGGCAGCGACGCCGAACGCTATGCAAGGAAAAATAAGGTAAAGTATAAATACCGCCTTTCCGCACCGACAGCCGTTATGGCTTCACGGGGAAAGAACAAGATGGATCTGACGTGGAACTGGGTCAACGGAACGGACTACTATATCGTTTACCTCTACAATCCTCTCCAAAAAAAATATGAGGAATATGCCAAAGTCACAACGGAAAACTGCACGATAACGGGACTTCACCCCGAGCGCAAATACTGGATAAAAATTTCCGCCGTTGACACCATCGGCAAGACAGATATAGAGGGCTTCCTCTCGGAATCCTACGAATTCCATACAAGGTAAAAAGCTCATTTCAGCGCAGACGCACGACCGAAGCAAGTGTCTGCGCTTCATTTTTCGCATAAAAAATCAGCACATATCACTTGGTTTCGTGATATGTGCTGATTTTTATGGTCAAAAGCCAATAGTTTGTGCCTGTCACGTTGAAATGGCATGCTGCCTGCTTACTTTTTAGCAATAAAAAATAATCTTGGAAAACGGAAAATGATACTACCGTTTGCCTGCAATGGGTATTCTTTTTCTATTTCGGACAAAACATCTTTTTCAAACAGTATTTTATCTTCGTCCGAAAGCTGATCGAGATATGGACGAAGTCCCGTTCCTCTGTACCATTCAAGAATACTCTGATGTGACGGCATTTCGTGAAAATATGTAGTCTCCCACATTCTGAATGAGCTTGAAAGTTCGGAAAGTGTATCGAAATATTCTTCCTCGGACAGAATGTTATTGCGGCGTAGAAAAGTTATTTTTGCCGACCATTTTTCTGAGACAGCAACATTTTTCATTAATGTGTGCATAGGGTGCTTAGTCTGAGAGGGTATCTGCACTGCAAGAATACCTCCCTCGTTCAGAAGTCCTATCATTTCTTTCAGAAGCTTTTTGTGGTCGGGTATCCATTGTATGCAGGCATTTGAAAAAACAAGATCGTATTTCTGCTTTATTTTATTCAGATCATGCTCTGCATCTAATTTTTGTAATTCAATGGACGGGTGAGCTTTTGCCGCAAATTTTAGCATATCCTCGGAGCTGTCAGCACCGATTATCTTTGAATCTGGAAATTTTTCGGCAAGTACGGCTGTGCTGTTGCCGATGCCGCAGCCGATATCTATGATAGTTTGGGGTATGATATCAATAGAATTGGCAAGCTCGATCGCCGGAAGCGTTCGGTCGTGTTCAAATTTGCTGTAAAGCTTTGCGTTCCAGTCCTGCATAGTGATTTCTCCCAACATTATTTTATTGCAAAACAGCACATATCACAAGTCGGCATTGCCATTCTGTGATATGTGCTGTTTATTTTATGGCTGAAAAAACCAATAATTCCGAATTCCGCATTCCGAATTCCGAATTTAAAAAGCTGCGACTAAGCCGATAAGCCGGGTTTTGTCGTGTGCGGAAATCTATCTGGGTGAGTCGTCGCCGAAACACTCGAGCCGTCGTTGCAATACGCCTGCCGAGCAGACACTAACGTATTGGTCCAAAAAGACGTTGCATCGGATAGGGTTTACATAGAGGTATAATTACTTATACCTTGGTGAGCTCTTACCTCGCCTTTCCACCCTTACCGAAGTTTCCTTCGGCGGTATATCTCTGTTGCACTTTCCCTAAGGTCGCCCTCGGCTGCCGTTAACAGCTATCCTGCTCTGTGATGCCCGGACTTTCCTAACCCCGAAACGCTGATAAGGCGCTCCGGCGTTCAACCGCATAGCTTACTCGCAGATAAGATTATAGCACGGCAAAAGACTTTTGTCAAGCTTTTGCCGTGCCGAAAATCACCGAAATTTTCTTTTGATAATTACTGTTCGTTATAGTTCTTTAACATTACATCAAGAATTTCGGGGTAGTATATCTTTTTTCCTATTCTGTCAACAAGACCGAAGTTCTCTGTTCCTACCTTTGTTCCGCCGTTGTCCCACCATACGCAGCAAATGCCCACTGCTGCGGCTTTCTTGGTGTAATCGTCTGCCCAGCGAACTCTGTCCTCAAGGTTGTCCTTGTTCGTTGCGCCGAATTCGCCGATAACAACGCCTACGCCTTTATCTATATATGTGGATTTGAGGCTGTCGATGAAGCTGAGGTCGCCGATCTTTGAGCCGTCCCAATCCTTATAGCCGTTTTCGTTCATTGCGAAATCATAAGGAGAATATGCGTGAACGGAAACGATAAGGCGGTTTGCAGGGTCGGTCGGGAGTGTGAACGACTTGTGCATTGCAGTCCAGGCATCAGCTCTGTTGCTCGGCACCATAAGGTAACGTGTTTCGTTGAAGCCGCCTGCGGCTCTTACCGTGTCAACGAAGTCCTGATCGAGCTTTGAAATAGTTTCGATAGAATCGATGCCGTCCTCATCGTTGTCGGCGAACCACCACTCCTTGTTGGTGTTTGCAAGTCTTGGTTCGTTCATACCCTCGAATACGAGCTGCTCGTCATAGTTTGCAAAGCGCTCTGCGATCTGCTTCCAGATATCTGTGAGGTACTTTGATGCGTTCTCGTAATTTTCAGAAGTCGGATAATACTTGTCGTTGTCGTGATGAGAATTGAGGATAACGTAAAGTCCGTCGTCGATAGCATAGTCAACAACCTCGTTCACACGATCCATCCATTCCCCATCGATGTTGTTGTTTTCGTCAACGTGATTGCTCCACGAAACGGGGATTCTGATAGTGGTGAAGCCCGATCCCTTTACGAAATCGATAAGCTCCTTGGTAGTCTTCGGCTGACCCCATGATGTTTCGGAGGACATTCCGCTGCCCGTTGCATCAAGAGTATTTCCGAGATTCCAGCCAAGCTTCATATTCTTGACGAAATCAACTGAATTGTCGGCAATATCGACCTTGGGAGCGTAAGCTTCGGTCTCGGCTGTATTCGCTGTATCTCCGCCTGCGTTTGTGTCCGTGTCGGTATTGGATTTACCGCAGCCTGCGAGCATCGAAACTGCGAGCAAAGCAGCGAGTGCTGCCGATAAAGGCTTTTTGATATTTTTCATTATAAATTTTCCTTTCCGAGAAATATTTTCGTGTATATTGTACCATAGTATTTTGAATAATTCAAGTATTTGCTGTAAAAACGTTTACAAAAATTTGTGTCGGTGTGAATTTAAAAATTGCAACAAAAAAAATATTGCTTTTTTCGTCAAAATAAAGTATAATGGTAATTGATAATTGACAATTGAGAATGGATAATTATTTTTTAGCCAAAAAACAGTTGTCGATAATTAATTATCAATTGTCAATTCTCAATTATCAATTAAAAAGAAGGGTCGCGTTCATTTTGACAAATTTAGGTTTTATCGGCGCAGGAAATATGGGTTCTGCTATTATTAAGGGCGTTATCGCTGCGCAGTCCTCGGGCGAAAAAAATATTGATATCTTTGCCTATGATAAAGATTCATCAAAGCTTGACACTCTTGAAAAAATCGGCGTAAACAAGTGTGCTGACGAAGCAGATGTTGTAAAAAAATGTAAATATGTACTCTTAGCTGTAAAGCCGCAGGGAATTGACGCTGCACTTGAAGCTGTTGCTCCGTTCGTGAACGGCGATACTGTCATTATCTCCATTGCGGCAGGTATTTCCGAGGAATACATCAAGAAAATGACTATCCCCGAGGCTAAGGTCGTCCTCGTAATGCCGAATACACCGCTTCTTCTCGGCGAGGGTGCTTCTGCGCTTGCAAAGGCAGAGCCTACAACAGATGAAGAGTTTGAATTTGTGAAGAATATCTTCGCTTCAAGCGGAGTTGCCGAAGTTGTACCTATAAATAAGATGAAAGAGATCATCGCCATCAACGGCAGCAGCCCTGCTTTCATCTATCTTTTTGCAAAAGGCTTCACAGAATATGCAAAGTCGGTCGGAATCGATGGCGGCGCAGCAATGAACCTCTTTGCACAGTCGCTTATCGGCTCGGCGAAGATGCTCACAGACTCGGGTTATACCGTTGACGAGCTTATCAAAATGGTATCCTCTCCGGGAGGAACGACGCTTGCGGGACTTGACGAATTCTACAAGGGCAATCTTACCGAGGTTGTCGGAAAAGCCTGCGAGAGCTGCACAAAGAGAGCTTATGAGCTTTCAAAGTAAAGTCTAAATCACAGTTTGTCCGCATATAATTTCTTTGAAGTAATAAAGCAAAGGAAGATGTATATGCAAAGGACAAAAAATGTTATGCCTTTTCTGCTCGGTCAGAAAAGTTCAGGGGCAAGCGGCAGGCTTCCCGTAGTTCTGCTGATGCTGCTGTTCTGTCTGGGCGAGCTTACGGGCGCAGTTTCAAGCTGTGTTGATACGGAAAATGATATCCTGCGCAGGTCGGCGGAGCTGTTTTTCCGCAACCGTGCAGGGTGTACATTCATCGAAACTCTTGTGAACTCGTTCTCAGGACCGTTTCTGCTGATGCTTGCGTGTCTGCTGCTCGGCTTTGGGGCGGTGTCGATGCCTGCGGAGCTGCTCGTTCCGTTTTTTCACGGACTTGGAACAGGCGTTATGCTTGCGGATATGAACGCAGAATACGGCTTTAAAGGTACGCTCGTTTCAACGGTTTTCATACTGCCGTTTGCGGTGCTTTCGGCGTTTATCGTACTTATCGCGGCGAGAGAGAGCTTTTCGATGTCCTTTCTCTCGGCGAAGCGTTTGCTCGGCTTGGACAAGTCGGACGCAGGCACGGTGAAGCTTTATCTGACGAAATTTCTTGTGCTGTTTGCGGCACTCGGAGTGCTGTCGCTTGCAGACAGCCTTGTCACCTACTTTTTTGCAGGACTTTGGTCGGGATTTTTAGGTATTTAACAGGGAATATAAAAATTAAGGAGCTGTATTTATTTGTCACTTTTTGGATTAAACGATTATACTAAGGCGGGTCCGGGCATTGCGAAAAATGCGCCCAAGAAAAAACCGTTCTTCGAGTTTTTTGAGCTTTATTTCCGCAAATTCTGGAAGCTTCTGGAGCTTAATCTGCTGACGGCGCTTTTCTGTATTCCCATCGTAACGATAGGTCCTGCGATCGCAGGTATGACAAGGGTTCTGCGCAACTACCGACTGGAAAAGAACGCATTCATTTTCCACGATTTCTGGAAAGGCTTTTCGGGAAACCTCAAACAGTCGATACCGATCGGACTTCTCGATATACTTTTTGCTGTTTCGGCTTATGCTGCGCTTCAGGTATATCCTGCGATGTATAAAAGCTCGGGCAGCATCATCTATATTATCCTCTGCGTTATCTCGGTAAGCTTTGCGCTCACACTGCTGATGATGAATTTCTACATCTTCCCGATGATAGTTGCGACCGACCTCAGCCTTGCGAATATCATCAAGAATTCGTTCTTCCTCACCTGCGTTGGACTTAAAAAGAACATTATAACACTGCTCATCGTGGTGTTTATTGCGCTTTTGCTCGGTGTGATGATAGTTCTTCACCCGCTTTCGGTGATAATCATTCCGATATGGCCGATAAGCTTCCTCGGATTTCTTATAATGTTCAACTCCTATCCGCTTATCCAGAAGTATGTCATCGACCCTTACTATGAGGAAAGAGGAGAGAGCAATCCCGAATATGCTTACCTCGAACCGCTTGATGAAGAGGACGCTATTTTCACCGATATGGGCGGAAAGGAAGCTCCTGTAGCTTCATCTAAGGAAAAATCGGGCGGCTCAAAATCAAAGGGCAACAAGAAAATTTCCTGATATGACGAAAAAATTTGTCAAAACCCTTTACAAATGAAAAATAATATGGTATAATACTTTTTGCTGTGCTATGTGTGCACAGTGTATTTCCGTCTACTTGGAATACGGGTAACGCTCCGACGGAGAATTGTACCTGCCGTATTCTATGTTTACGGGCAAATTTTTGAAAGAGGTGTATTTATTATGATGCGCAAAGAAGAAAAAGCTGCTGTAATCGAAGCAAACAAGAAGAGCGAACACGACACAGGTTCACCTGAGGTCCAGGTTGCTATCCTCACCAAGAGGATCAATGACCTTAACGCTCACCTTAAGGATCATCCGAACGACCACCACTCCAGAAGAGGTCTTCTTAAGATGGTTGGCCGCAGACGTAACCTTCTCAACTACCTTATGAAGAAGGATATCACAAGATACCGTGCTACTATCGAAAAGCTCGGAATCCGTAAGTAATTTTTTACCGAAGGCAGTTCGTAAAGGTCATGTCCTTTACGCTGCCTTTGGTGCGTTTTAATGAAAATCAAATCGTTAAGCAGTTGTTTAGCATTAAATTGTACCCGTTCGCTGAATGGGCAGAATTTATTGCTAAAGCTGCTGACGGTGGAAAATTAAATATTATATTTAACAGGAGGCAGTTCAAATGGCAATGTCCAAACTCAAGACTTTTGATAATTACAGAGTCTTCACAACAACATTCGCAGGCAGAGAACTTAAGGTCGAAACAGGCAAGACCTGTGAGCTTTCCAACGGTTCATGCTGGGTAACATACGGCGATACAGTCGTTATGGCTAACGTTACCGCAAGCCCCAAGCCAAGAGAGGGCGTAGATTTCTTCCCCCTTTCCGTTGACTATGAGGAGCGCCTTTACTCCGTAGGCAGAATTCCCGGTTCTTTCACAAAGAGAGAGGGCAAGCCTTCCGATAAGGCTATCCTTACTTCAAGAGTAGTCGACAGACCTATCAGACCGCTCTTCCCCAAGGATATGAGAAACGATGTTTCCGTTGTTATGACAGTTCTCGCTGTTGACCCCGATTATTCCCCTGAGATCTGCGGAATGATCGCTACTTCCGTTGCTATCTCTATTTCCGATATCCCTTGGAACGGACCTATCGGCGGTATTTCCGTTGGTCTTGTTGACGGTGAGATCGTTCTTAACCCTAACCTCGAACAGAGAGCAAAGACAGACCTCAACCTCACAGTTGCAGGCACAGCCGAGAAGATTGTTATGATCGAAGCAGGCGCAAACGAAGTTCCCGATGATGTTATGCTCAAGGCTATCCTCACAGGTCACGAAGAGATCAAGAAGATCGTTGCTTTCATCAACGATATCAAGGCTCAGATCGGCAAGAAGAAGTTTGAATTCGAGTCAATGGAAGTTGACCACGACCTCTTTGACGCTATCGAAGAAATGGCTGCTGAGGACGTTAAGGTCGCTCTTGACACAGATGATAAAAATATTCGTGAGGAAAGACTTAATCCTATCAAGGATGCTATCCACGCTAAATTTGACGAAGCTTATCCCGACAAGATCGCTATGATCGATGAGTGCATCTACAAGCTCCAGAAGAAGATCGTCCGCAACTGGCTCTATGAGGGCAAGCGTGTTGACGGCAGAGGAATCGATGAGATCCGTCCTCTCGCTTCCGAAGTAGGCGTTCTTCCAAGAGTACACGGTTCGGGACTTTTCACAAGAGGTCAGACACAGGTACTCACGATCGCAACACTCGGACCTATCAGCGATTCACAGAAGATCGACGGTCTTGACGAAGAAGACAGCAAGCGCTATATGCACCACTACAACTTCCCGTCCTACTCCGTTGGCGAAACAAAGCCTTCAAGAGGACCCGGACGCCGTGAGATCGGTCACGGTGCGCTCGCTGAAAGAGCACTCGTTCCCGTACTTCCTTCCGTTGAAGAATTCCCGTATGCAATGAGACTCGTTTCCGAAGTCCTTTCTTCCAACGGTTCAACATCGCAGGGTTCTATCTGCGGTTCTACGCTCGCACTTATGGACGCAGGCGTTCCTATCAAAGCACCCGTTGCAGGTATTTCCTGCGGTCTTATCACAAGAGATGACGGCAGCTTTATGACAATGGTAGATATCCAGGGTCTTGAGGACTTCTTCGGCGATATGGACTTCAAGGTTGGCGGTACTCACAAGGGTATCACAGCTATTCAGGTCGATATCAAGGTCGACGGTCTTACACCTGCTATCATCGAAGAAGCTTTCGCTAAGACACACAAGGCAAGAGATTATATCCTTGATGAAATTATGCTCAAGGCTATTGCAGAACCCCGTCCGACTGTCGGCAAGTATGCTCCAAAGATGCTCCAGACCAAAGTTCCCGTTGACAAGATCAGAGAAGTTATCGGTCAGGGCGGTAAGGTCATTCAGAAGATCTCCGCTGACTGCGGCGTAAAGATCGACATCAATGACGAGGGCAACGTATTTGTAAGCGGTGTTGATATGGACGGCGTTAAGAAGGCTATCCAGATCGTAAACACTATCGCAAACGACCCCGAAATCGGTGCTATCTACAAGGGCAAAGTAGTTCGCCTTATGAACTTCGGTGCATTCGTTGAGATCGCTCCCGGCAAGGACGGACTCGTTCATATCTCCAAGCTCGACAAGCAGAGAGTTGAAAAGGTAGAAGATGTTGTTTCTATCGGCGACGAGATCGTTGTTAAGGTAATGGAGATCGATAATCAGGGCAGGATCAACCTTTCGAGAAAGGACGCTCTTGCTGATATCGAAGCAAAGAAGAACGCAAACAACTAAAATAACAAATTTTCCCCTCCTATCATATAATAAGGAAAAAGCTGATTTGTCAGCAATTCCTTGATAGGGGGGGATTTTTTATGGAAAAAATTCAGCTTTTGTATGCATTATTTCTTTGTATCGGGGCAACAGTGCTGTTCATTCTCGGAGTGATAGCGGAGCGTTCTCAGAAAAGACCGACACTTCACCTGCTGATATTGCCGATAAGCAAAGAAACGCAGAATATCGAGCTTATCGCACGGAATATCCTCACCAAAGCGGAAGAATATTCGGAAGAAACGCTTGTGATAATTTATGATAAGGGTGCAAGCGAGGAGCAACTGCTTATTTTTGACAAAATTGCAGGGGAAAGCCTTGATTATGTGGTCGTGAAAGAATAGAAAACGGCGCTGCCCAATAAGTGAGCAGTGCCGTTTTTTCACAGCTTAACTTCCATACAGATAAAATCCTTGCCGTACATAAAACATTCGCCGACTGTTTTGAACCCAAGCTTTCCGTATAAAGCAAGCGCAGCCTCGTGACCCGTTTTTACAAGAATGTGCGCACCCTTTTTGCCGTCTTTTCTCATCACATCAAAAACGTGAAGTATCATCTGACGGGCAATTCCTTGGTTCTGCATATCCTTACGGACGCATATTCGGGAAAACTCACCGCTCGGGGCAAGTGACTTGTCCCAGTATGGGAGAGAATCGACTTCATTATCTTTGTCGATCGAGATAGCCGCAATAACTTCCTCGGCATCATTTTTCATCACGAAAAGAGCGTTTCTTGACATATCAAATTCGATCGTTTCTTCACTCGGGTAATTTTCGTTCCAGTCGGCAGGGCCGTGAAGCATTGTCTTGTAAAGCGCAAGTATCTTATCCTTGTCGGCAGGTGAAGCAAGACATATTTCGTGCATATTATATCAGTTCCTTTCACGAAAGCATCAAAGCTTCTTGCTTTCTTCCTTAAGAATTCGTCCGTCACGGAGAAGATCGTGAAGACGTGGGTTATCGCCGTCAACAAGGGCATCTCTGTATTCGGTAAGACGGTCGATAATGTAGTTTATCTCGAAAACGAGCGGATCTTTGTTGAGCATAAAAAGAGGTGTCCACATATCTTCGTTCAGCTTTGCAACTCGGGTGAGATCCTGAAAGCTGCCTGCGCTGAAGCCGAGCTGTTTCTGTCCGGTCGGACTTTTTATGTAAGCGTTGGAAACAACGTGCGCAAGTTGGCTTGTGAATGCGATGATCTGATCGTGTTCCTGCGGAGTTGCCTTTACGACCTTTTTGAAATTGATAGCGTATGCAAAATCTTCAATGAGATTTATCTTCTGCTGGGGGGTTTTCTCGGTCGGCGTGATGATAAAGCTTGCGGTGTCGAAAAGGTTGTCGAGCGAATATTCAAAGCCCGAGAACTCACGTCCTGCCATTGGGTGAACGCCGATGAAGGTAACATCGTTTTCTTCGAGAATATCGGTAACGCCGTCGCAGATTGCTTTTTTTATGCCGCAGGTGTCGATGACGATACTTCCCCTCTTGAACTTTGACGCATTTGTTTTGATATAATCTATCGTTGTGAGCGGATAGAGCGAAACTATGGTGATATCAGCAAGTCCGAGGTCGTTCGTTTCGGCGTCGATGGCGTGCTGCGAGAGAGCCATATCGATCGTTTCCTTGTCGATATCAACGCCGTAGACTGTGTGATTGGTGTGTTTTTTTATAGTTTTGCAAAGTGAACCGCCTATAAGTCCAAGACCGACAACTGTAATTATCATATTTGAAAAGTTCCTTTCAAAAAAATCTTCAATACAAATATTTTACCGCTTTTATCGGCAAAAGTCAACTGATTTCCTTGACTTTTATGCAAAATACGGTATAATTATAGTAGAGTTAATTTTGTGTGAATTTTTTTAGATTTATTGATGAGTTAATATTTTTGAAAGGGGTAAAAAATGAAAAAATACATAGCCTTTGCGGTCTCATTGCTTATGATTTGTTCAAGCTTTTCTGCCTGCGGAAACAAAGCCGCCGAACCCGATGTGAGCGAAGCCGTTTCTTCGGTAAGCGAAACTGTTGCTTCATCAGCCGCTGAAACAAAGGAAAACAACGACATTTTCGGTGATGATTACGACCCGTTTGCCGATGATTACGACCCTTACGGTGACAGTGCGGAAAACGCTTCGGCTGTTGCGGTGACTGCTTCGACAGCCGATATTTCCTCCGATGAAAATGCTGTGACCGACGATACCTCGGACGAAATTTCTGCCGAAACACAGAGCGGTTCTTCACAGGAAAAATCGGACAGCACGGTTAAAACGGCTTCCACCGATGATACAAAGGCTCCGGCAAGCACGGAAAAGAGCGATGCTTCATACAAGAAGAATGACAGCACAGACGGCATTTCGCTTGTACTGAACACGGGCAACGGCTGGAATGACGGAACGAGCGACTATGTTCAGATAGACGGTGCGGTGAAAAACAGCGGCAGCGGAAATGTTTCGGGCTGGACGGTTACTGTCTCCGTTGACAAAAACGTGAGCGTTGACCAGTCGTGGAACTGCAATTTTACGCTGAAAAACGGAAAAATAACCGTAACCCCCGTTGACTACAACACCGATATCAGCGCAGGAGGAGAGGCGACATTCGGAATGATACTCAAAAACGCAAGCTCAGTTGATGCATCAAAAGCAACACTCAAATGCGGCACGGTGACAACAAACGGAACGGGCAGCAATGGCAGCGGAAACAACAATAACAGCAATAATAACAACAGCGGCGTTGGAAACAACAATCCGACAATAACCCCTGCAAAGGACGTACCTAAGCCGACTACGGACGACTGGCTCTCGGTAAAGGGCAATAAGATAGTTGACAAAAACGGCAAGGAAGTCTGGCTGACGGGCTGCAACTGGTTCGGCTACAACACGGGAACAAACACCTTTGACGGCTTGTGGGCGTGTGACCTCAACACCTCTATTGCATCGATAGCAGACCACGGATTCAATCTTCTCCGTGTGCCGATATCGAGCGAACTTATCAAAAACTGGTCGAACGGAAATTACCCGACTGCGAACTTCAATCAGGCAACGAACTCCTACCTTGTCGGAATGAACAGCCTTGAAATTTTCGACTATGTTGTAGGTCAGTGCCGTGCGAACGGACTTAAAATAATGATAGATATTCATTGCGCCAAGACAGACGCAATGGGTCATAACAAGCCGCTTTGGACGGACGGCGATATAAGCGAAAAAGACTACCTCGACACGCTCGCATGGATGGCAAAACGTTACAAAAATGATGATACGATCATCGCATTTGACCTTGAAAACGAACCTCACGGCAAGCCGAACGAATCCCCGAGAGCAAAGTGGGATAACTCAAAGGACAGCGACAACTGGAAATACATTGCTGAAAAAGCCGCAAACAGCGTTCTCAAACAGAACCCGAACGTTCTGGTCATGGTCGAGGGAATTGAAATTTACCCTATTGACACGAAGAAAAACGGCAATTTCAGCTCGACAAATTCCGCCGATTACTACTTCAACTGGTGGGGTGGAAACCTCCGAGGCGTAAAGGACAACCCCGTTGACCTCGGAAAATATCAGAACAAGCTTGTTTACTCGCCGCATGATTACGGTCCTGCGGTATTTCAGCAGCCTTGGTTCAAGAGCGGTTATAACTACAACAGCCTTTACAAGGACTGTTGGCACGACAACTGGTTCTACATTCAGGAGGAGGGCATTGCGCCGCTTCTCATCGGCGAATGGGGCGGTTATATGACCGAGCCGAACCTCACCTGGATGACGCACCTGCGCAAGTTTATCAAGACGAACAAGATAAATCACACATTCTGGTGCTTCAATGCGAACTCGGGTGACACAGGCGGACTTGTCAAGGACGATTTTGTAACTTGGGACACGGAAAAGTACAATTTCGTCAAGGAAGTTTTATGGCAGGAGAACGGAAAGTTCGTCGGACTTGACCACGAAATCCCGCTCGGAAAGAACGGCATTACGCTTACGGAAAAGAAGTAATTTTATTGGAGTGAACGTATGAAAAAAATCTTGTGCGTTATTTTATGCTTGGCCTTGATGCTGCCCTTGTCTGTGCAGGTGCAGGCTTACAGCGGAATGTTCTCGCTTTATCAGGAAAAGCCAACAGGTACACATTACGGATTTTACAAGCTTGACAATGTTTTATACAAGTATGACAATGACGGCGTAAGCTTCAGCAAATATTCGGGCTTCACCAAGACCAAGAGCGGCGGAAAGCGGTATTATGTCACGGGTCACGCCTGCAAGGGCTGGCGGAAGATAGACGGAAAATGGTATTATTTCAGATTTTCCGACGGCACTGCGGCAACGGGAACAGAGCTTATCGGCGGGAAGAAATATTACTTCAACAGCGACGGAACTTGGAGCGGCAAAAGAAGCAGGTCAGCGGCTTATCCGTCCGATTTTTCGATAAAATACACTGTAAGCAATATGGACTCAGGCGGTGAAACGGTTCTTGTTGATGCAAAGAACAGGACGTTCACTTACACCGATGAGGATGGCAAGGTCACGGCAAAAAAGATCTCCAAGGCGGATATCCAAGCCTTTTACAGCATGGTCTTGGAAAGCGGTGCTGCCGATATAAAAACAGAGGTGAGCGGATTTTTCATTGAGAACAACTGCCTGCTCACGGGTTACACACCGCCTGTCGATGACGGAGAGGACGAACCCGACGACCCTGCGGAAACCGATTATTATTGGAGTGACCCCGAAACATATCGGCTGGAAATAACTATGAACGGTAAAAACTACTCCGTCAGAGGTGATGATACCGCATTCCTGTTTGCATTCACGGACAAAACGGCAGAAAAATTCTGTCAGCTTCTATGGTTCATCGGCGATCACTGCACCGAAAAAACATAATATTTCAGCACAGAGCGCACTTCACGAAACAGCAGATGTGAGGTGCGTTTTTTTGTCCGAAGTTCGTTTTCCGCCGATTTTTCCGAATATACGCATTATATTGTGGTAAAAATGTGATAAAAAGCTGAAATTTTCCTGCGGCATTGACACGGAACATCGATAATGCTATAATATTTTCATTGAACACTTGTTAAGTGAAGAGAAGAGGTGCTTTATGGCAGGTTCAAGAAGCGAAAAAGCCGCCGAAACTCGCCGAAAGCTTATCGAAACGGCTAAGAAGTTCTTTTCCGAAAACGGATACAACGGCACTTCGGTCAGAGATATCAGCAAAAGCATCGGCGTTTCGGAGAGCCTTTTGTATCACTACTTTCCCAACGGAAAACGTGAACTTCTTTCCGAGATAATGAAAAATGAGCTTGATGACTTTCGGAAAAACGTTCCCGATAATGATGTTTTTGATATTTTTGACGGTCTGTCTATTGAGGATTCACTCAAAAGTATTTGTACCCGACTTTCGGGATTTATAAACGAGCATATCGACCTTATCCGCATAGTAATACTTGAAAAGGAAGTCCGTGATTTTATCCGAGCGGAGGATATGAACCGATATCTTGACGGGCTGGAAAATTTTCTCTGCGAGCTTCTCAGGAACCGTATGGATAAAGGCGAAATACACGATGTTGACTGCCGTGCCGCCGCTATGGTGATGCGTTCGATGCTGCTCAATATGGTACTTCTCAGCATTCTCGGAATAACCTGCTCCGAACAGGATTCGGAAGAAAAAGGCAGAGAGGTCTTTTTGAAGATCTTAAATATAAGAAAGGAAGAAAGCAACTAATGCTCCAACTTAAGAACATTGTAAAACAATACGGCGAGGGTGACAATGCTGTAAAAGCGCTCAGCGGCGTAAGCATTTCATTCCGTGAGAACGAGTTCGTTTCGATACTCGGACATTCGGGCTGCGGCAAAACTACGCTGCTCAACATCATCGGCGGACTTGACCATTATACCTCAGGCGACCTTGTTATCAACGGCATTTCCACCAAGAATTACAAGGACAGAGATTGGGATGCTTACCGCAACCACACGATAGGATTTATTTTCCAAAGCTACAACCTTATCCCACACCAGACCGTTCTTGCGAATGTTGAGCTTGCACTGACGATATCGGGTGTTTCCAAGTCCGAACGCCGCAGAAGAGCAATCGAGGCTCTCGAAAAAGTTGGTCTTGGCAATCAGATACACAAGAAGCCGAATCAGATGTCGGGCGGTCAGATGCAGCGTGTCGCTATTGCCCGTGCGCTCATCAACAACCCCGATATCCTCCTTGCGGATGAACCGACAGGCGCACTCGACAGCGAAACCTCCATTCAGGTAATGGAGCTGCTCAAAGAGATCGCAAAGGATAAGCTCGTCATAATGGTAACGCATAACCCCGAGCTTGCCGAAAAATATTCGACACGAATCGTCCGCATAAAGGACGGACTTCTCACAGATGACAGCGACCCGTTTGATCCCGAGCAGACTGACGCTCCGGCTGAAGCAAAGAAAAAGCGTGTTTCAATGTCGTTCCTCACGGCAATATCGCTTTCGCTCAACAACCTGCTCACTAAAAAGGGCAGAACTATACTTACCGCATTTGCAGGTTCTATCGGCATCATCGGCATTGCCCTTATCCTCTCGCTTTCAACGGGCATCAATGATTATATAAACGAGATACAGGAGGCAACACTTTCCTCCTACCCTATTCAAATTTTTGAAGAAACCGCAGACACCGCCGCACTTATGAATACGATGATGCAGAATTCACCGAACAAGAGCAGCGGCGAAGAAGCCGAGCTTGAAAATGTTGTTCACGGAAATACAGCTGTATACGAAATTTTCAATTCGCTCAATTCCTCCGCAAAGCAGAAAAACGATATGCCTGCGATAAAGAAATTCCTCGACAGTGACGAGACTATCAAGGAGAACGCAAGCTCTGTTTCGTACAGCTATGATATCCAGATGCCTATCTTTACAAAAGACCCGTCCGGCAAGATCGTGAAATCGGACTTCTCCGAGACCTTTCAGTCAACAATGGGCGTTGATATGAACGCATCTGCCGCTTCAAGCGCAATGATGAGTATGTCGCCTATGGGAAACATCGAGGTCTGGCAGGAAATGCTCCCGGGCGAAAACGACAGTGACGTAAACGAAATTATCAAGAATCAGTACGACCTCGTTTACGGCAGCTGGCCCGAAAATTACAACGATGTTGTAGTTATCCTTTCAAAGCAGAATGAGATACCCGATATCGTAATGTACACACTCGGCTTCAAGGAGCAGGAAAAGCTGCCCGAGATAATGAACGCCGCAATGACGGGCGGTATCATCGACGATTACGGCGTTACCGACTGGACTTTTGACGAAGTTATGAGCAAGGATTACAAGCTCATTCTTCCCTGCGAATATTATCAGAAGAACGAAAGCGGCACAGGCTATGTTGACCTCACCGGTACCGACACGGGACTTGAATATATTTACAGCGCAGAGGATATCGGCACACCGCTCCATATCTGCGGCTTTATCCGTCCTAACGAAGATTCCACAGCCGCTATGCTCACGGGCTATATCGGCTACACAAAGGCTCTCACCGACTACATTATCGACACCACAAATTCGAGCGATATCTTAGCGGAACAACAGAACGATGAAAGCACAGATATCCTTTCGGGCGACCCGTTCAAGACCGATGATTACGTTCCCCTTTCCGATGAAGAAAAGTCAGAAAAAGCTAAGGCTTATATCGAAAACCTGAGCGCATCGGACAAGGCTAACGTTTTCCGCTTCGTTATGTCACAGCCGAGCGAGGACGATATGAACGCTTATGCCGACCGGTTTCTCGCAAATGTCACAAGAGAACAGATAGAAGAGCAGATGGCAGGTCAGTACGCCGAGGAAATGGGCGTTGAGTCCGCCGACAGCGTTAAGAGCTATATTAAGCAGATGAGCGACGACGAGCTTTTCTCCTTCGTCCGTGAAAGCGTAAAGGAACAGTATGCACAGCAGTACGCCGAGCAGGTCGAGCAGCAGTTCTCCGCAATGACCGCCGACCAGATCGCAGCAACAATGTCCGTTACACCGCTCACCGAAGCGCAGTACGCCGCAATTTTTGACGAATACACTCCCGAACAGTTCTCCGACAGAACATACGATGACGTAATGGATATCCTCGGCAAAGCTGATTTTGACGAGCCGTCCACTATCAATATCTATGCAAAATCCTTCGAGGAAAAAGACCGTATCTCCGACCGCATCAGCGATTACAACGACAGCGCCGCAGAGGAAGATCAGATACACTATACAGACTATGTCGCTCTGCTTATGTCCTCGATCACAAATATCATCAGCGGAATTTCGTATGTTCTCATCGCATTCGTGGCAATTTCGCTCATCGTTTCCTCAATTATGATAGGCATCATCACATATATCTCCGTGCTTGAAAGAACAAGAGAGATCGGTATCCTCCGTGCGATAGGCGCATCAAAGCACGATGTTTCGACCGTGTTCAACGCAGAAACTCTGCTCGTCGGACTTACCTCGGGACTGATCGGCGTAGCTATCTCGGCACTTGCGCTTATCCCGATAAATGCCATCATATACAATCTTACAAACATTGAGGGACTTAAAGCAGTCCTGCCCGTACCTGCGGCTGTCATACTTGTAGCGATAAGTATGATACTCACACTTATCGCAGGCGTTATCCCGTCAAGAGTTGCATCGAAGAAAGACCCTGTTGAAGCACTGAGAACGGAATGATTTTTTAAATTCGGAATTATTTGCGGAGCTAACATTTGTCGGAAGCTGCGAAGCCAACCAGCTGGTCATGCTAAACTTAGCACGCTGAGCACAGCTCGTCAGGTGTCCAGAGGGCGGAAGCCCTTGGTCGCTTCCGCAGAAGCGAAACTCCTTAAACTAACAGTTAATGCATTATTGCAATAGCGAAATCAGTAGCAAATAAAAAGGCGCAATTCACAAAAATAATGGAGAACGAACTATTAGAAATCAAGTTTTGTAAACCTAAAAATGTGAATTGCGCCAATTCTTTTTTCCTAAAACTAACTATCCTTGAAGCGAAAATCAACGAACGAAGTGAGTGGATTTGAAGTTTCAACACAATATGAGCGGCAATGTGACATAATTTTTCACCACAAAATCAGATAACCAACTAACCGCTTGACAGTTCAGACTTTGGAGATTATAATTAAATAAAAATGTATGGATGAAAGCCTGCAAACTGCGACGGGCTTTCCTCCAATCGAGCAAAAATATAAAGGCGGAGAAAATGAAACGAATACTGATAATAGAGGACGACCGAGCGCTCTCGGCTGGGTTATGCAGGGCGTTGAACAGTGATGACACGGTCACGGAAGCTGCCGAAAATCTGAAAACTGCAAGAACTGTGCTTGCGGCACACAGCTTTTCATTAGTGCTGCTTGACATAAACCTGCCCGACGGGAATGGGTTCGATTTTCTTCCTTTTCTGAAAAAAGAATATGGTTATCCCGTGATAATCCTTACGGCGAACGACCTTGAATCGGATATCGTTTCAGGACTTGAATCGGGCGCAGATGATTACATAACCAAGCCTTTCAGTCTTGCGGTGCTTCGTGCGAGGGTAAACACTCAGCTTCGCAGAGTGGGAAGCTGCGTAAACGGAAAATACATCTGCGGAGAGTACGTTTTCGATTTTGAACGTATGCTTTTCACCGTGAGCGGCGTTCAGACCGACCTCAGTGTGACGGAGCAGAAGCTTCTGCGAATACTTACCGATAATGCAGGCATAACGCTTCCCCGTGAAAAGCTTATCGACCGGATATGGACGGACGGAGCGGAATATGTTGACGAAAATGCGCTCTCCGTGGCGGTGAACCGTCTGCGAAGCAAGCTTGGTGCACAGAAAAGGATAAAGACCGTTTACGGTATCGGTTATATGTGGGCGGAAGAAAATGAATGATCAGATCTTAGTCATCATCGCTTTGATATGCATTGTCACGGCGGTTACTGCAATTATAATTTACCGTTGGCGAACCGTGAAGATCATTCGCTCGCTCGACAGGATGATAGACAAAGCCATAAACGGGACTTTTACCGAGGAAAATATTGACGAAAGTATGCTTTCATCGGTCGAAGCTAAGCTTGCGGGATATCTTTCGGCTTCGGAGCTTTCGGCAAGGAATGTTACGTCTGAAAAAACACGGATAAAGGAGCTTATCTCCGATATTTCGCATCAGACGAAAACGCCTATCGCAAATATCCTGCTTTACACCGAGCTTTTAAAGGAGCAGGAGCTTAACGAGCAGGCTCGGATGTGTGCGGAGGAAACGGCGGTTCAGGCTGAAAGACTTTCGTTCCTCATAATCACGCTGGTGAAGCTTTCACGGCTCGAAACGGGAGTTTTCACGCTGTCGCCGACAAAGGAAGAGCTTATGCCGATGCTTGAAAAAATATATCGGCAGTATTTGCCCAAGGCGGAGGAAAAGGGGCTTCATTTAACCTTAGAGCCGACGGAAGCGCAGGCTGTTTTTGATGAAAAATGGTGTTCCGAGGCTATCGGAAACATTGTTGACAATGCGATAAAATATACCAACAGCGGCTTTGTGACGATAAGCGTTAAGGAGTATGAAATGTTCTGCTCGGTCGTAATTTCCGACAGCGGACAGGGCATTGCCGAGGAAGAACAGGGAAAGATCTTCACACGCTTTTACCGCTCCCCGTCCGTGTCACAAAAGGACGGCATCGGCGTTGGTCTGTACCTTGCAAGGGAGATAGTGAACGGCTGCGGCGGATACATCAAGGTCTCGTCCGAGTTTGGCAAAGGTACGGCGTTTTCTTTATTCTTTCAGAGATAATTCTTTCAAAACTGTTAGAATTGTTTTTTTGGGGGAAAGAATTGAGAAAGATTTGTGTGTTATGATCTGTATTGCAGGAAGGAATTTCTGCAATACAGATTTTTTTGGAGGTACTTTATGACGGTATTATCAACGACCGATCTGCGCAAGACCTATGGCAGCGGCGAAAATACAGTCCACGCACTGGACGGGATAGACCTTTCGATAGAGCGGGGAGAATTTGCCGCTATTGTCGGAACATCGGGCAGCGGAAAATCTACCTTGCTCCATATGCTCGGCGGCTTGGACAGACCGACTTCTGGCAGGGTCGAGGTTGACGGCAAGGACATTTTCTCACTCTCGGATGAGGAACTCACCATATTCCGCAGGAGAAAAATAGGCTTCGTTTTTCAGAATTACAACCTTGTTCCCGTGCTGAATGTTTATGAGAACATCGTTCTCCCCGTTCAGCTTGACGGCGGAACGCCCGATGAAAAATACATTGACGGCATTATCGATACGCTCGGGCTTGCGAACAAGCTTCAAAATCTCCCCAACAACCTTTCGGGCGGTCAGCAGCAGAGAGTTGCCATTGCCCGTGCGCTTGCTTCAAAGCCTGCGATAATCCTTGCGGACGAGCCTACGGGAAACCTCGACAGCAAGACCTCGCAGGACGTTCTCGGGCTTCTCAAAATAACGAGCCAAAAGTTTTCGCAGACAATGGTAATGATAACCCACAATGAGGAAATAGCACAGCTTGCGGACAGGATAATCCGCATTGAGGACGGCAGGATAGTGACAAGGAGCGGAGAATGATGAATGTTTCAAACGGAAAATGCATACGCCGCTTAAGTATAAGAAGCCTTAAGGCGGCAAGGCAGAGGAACATCATTGCGATCATTTCCATTGCGCTCACGACGATAATGTTCACCTCGCTTTTTACGATAGTAATGTCGATAGTAAACGGATTTGAGAAGTCGAATTTCCGTCAGGTCGGCGGATATGCTCACGGCGGTTTCAAATATCTTACGGAAGAACAGTTCGACGAGCTGAAGGGCGACCCGCTCATCAGGGAATATGCCCTGCGCCGCTTTGTGGGTATGCCAAAGGACGTGCCTTTCAACAAGGATCAGGTCGAGATAAGCTACTGCGATAAAAATGCCGCAAAATGGCTGTTCTGCACGCCCGAGGAGGGTCGCTTGCCTGCGGAGAACACCAACGAAGCCGCCGCTGACGACAAGGTTCTTTCGCTGCTCGGAATTGAGCCAAAGATAGGTGCGGAATTTACTGTCACATTTATGGTTGACGGCAAGGAGACCACCGAGAGCTTCACCCTCTGCGGTCGGTGGAAGCACGATGATGCGGCTGTTGCAAGCAATATTCTTATCCCCGAGAGCCGTGCGGAGGAAATTTTCGCAAAGCTCGGCACAACGGGCGAGGACGGTATGACGGGCAGCTACAATATGGACGTTATGCTGAAAAGCAAGGCTCATATCGAAGAGGATCTAACCGATATCCTTGCACGGCACGGCTATCAGAGCCAAGAGCAGGGCGATAACTATATTGCGATAGGCGTGAACTGGGGCTATGTTTCGGCGCAGCTTTCGGAAAATATAGACGCCCCTTCCATACTTGCAATTGCGGCGGCTCTTGTGCTGATAATCTTCACGGGATATCTCATAATCTACAACGTGTTCAACATCTCCGTTTCAAATGATATCCGCCGCTATGGTCTGCTGAAAACGATAGGCACAACGGGTCGGCAGATAAAACGCATGGTGTACATTGAAGCTTTGACCCTTTCGGCAGTCGGAATACCGTCGGGGCTTATTCTCGGGTGGCTGTGCGGTTCTGTGCTTACGCCCGTTGTTATGGAGCAGCTCAACGGCGTTGGCGAGGCGGTCTCGGCAAGTCCTGTGATATTTGCAGGTGCGGCTGTTTTCTCGCTTGCGACGGTGTTCATCTCCTGCATGAAGCCTGCAAGAACAGCTTCAAGGGTCTCCCCTATCGAAGCTGTCCGATACACCGAGGGCGGCAGCATAAAAAGAGCTGTACGAAAATCAACCAAAGGTGCATCTCTGCTTAGAATGGCTGCCGCAAATCTCGGCAGGAGCAGGAGCAAGACCACTGTAACGATAGCTTCGATGTCATTGTCGGTCGTACTGCTCTGTGTGACATTTATTTTCACAAACGGTTTTGATATGGACAAATATATTTCCGACAGGGCACTTGCCGATTACATTGTTGGTGACGCTTCCTATTTCCGTTTTGACCCGTCGGGAGAGCCGCTGTCGGAGGACACTGTCGGATATATTGCTTCAAATATCGATATAACGGACGGCGGTCGGACATACCGCACGGCAAATGTCGTTTATGAATATGTGACGGAAGAATGGTACAGACAGCAAATGGGGCGCTGGAACGATGAGGAAACCGTGAACAGCTTGGTAGAGCGCACCGAAAGGGTCAGCGGACTTTTGCAGAGCGACGCCAATATTTACGGAATGGAGCAGTTCTGTCTTGACAGGCTGAATGTTTTCGAGGGTGATATCTCGAAGCTCGGCGAGGGCAATTATATTGCGGCGGTGTATTCAACCGATGATTACGGAAAAATAAACGAGGACAGCCATTGGGCAAAAATCGGCGACAAGGTAAAGCTTCGCTATGTTTCCGTGCTTGAATATTACAATTCCGAAACGGGAGAGATCTACACGGGTGAAATTCCCGATAATGCGCCGTTTTCGTATCGCCCAAAGGAGTACAGGGAGATTGAATATGAGGTTGCGGCACTGGTCGATGTTCCGCACAATCTCAGCTACCGCTATTACGGCGCAGATCAGTTTGTCCTCGGTGCGGAGCAGTTCAAGGCAGACAGCAAAACGGCGGAGATAATGTATTATGCCTTTGATGTTCCCGGCGGCACAGACGAACAGTGCGAGGATTTTATGTCGGAGCTTACACAGAAAACGATGCCCGAGCTTGACTATGAGAGCAAGGCGACTTACAAAGCGGAGTTCGACGGTTTCCGCAGTATGTTTGTTATTATGGGCAGTGCGCTGAGCTTCATCACGGGACTTGTCGGCATACTGAACTTTCTCAATGCCGTTCTGACGGGCATATTCGCAAGACAGCGTGAATTTGCGGTGCTTCAGTCGGTCGGAATGACGGGAAAGCAACTGGAGAAAATGCTCGTTTATGAGGGGCTTTTCTATGCGCTCGGTGCGGCTGTTTCGGCACTTCTTCTCAGCCTTATGTTCAGTCCGCTCATTGCAAAACTGCTCGAGAGTATGTTCTGGTTTTTCAGCTACAAATTCACCGTTCTGCCGATACTTATTGCGCTTCCGCTTTTCACGGTGCTTGGCATTGTTCTGCCGCTGATAACGTACAGCTTTGCTTCAAAAAGATCGATAGTTGAGCGGCTTAGGGAAGCTGAATAACTATCTGTTAAAATTAAAAAGCGTTACCTCCTGCATTGCAAAAGGTAACGCATTTTTTTGACAGAACTTTCTTATACTAATACTTCAAACGCCATATAAACCTGTTTTCAACAGCTTCTTAACAGCCGCAAAACTCAATAAATTCCTTCGGCAGAAGCTGTTTTCCGTTTGCCTTTATGTTGTATTCGGCAATTTCGGGATAATATTCAAGCTCGTGTATTATAACGGGAAGCTCACGTCCGAATATCTCGGTAATAATGCCGAAGCTGTGGAGCTGTTTCACCGCATTTGCAAGCACAGCCAATGAACCGCAGTTTTCGATGTTCCGAACATAAACGCTGTCATCGAAAAGCGGCTTTTCGTTCTGGAGCCAGAATGCATAATTCCAGCGTACTTCATCGTCAGCATCAAAGCCGCCTGCCGCTTCTTCCGTGTTAAAGCCAAGATGAAAAGCCGATGTTCCGTTTGATTCGTTATCTTCATAATATACGGATAAAGCATACACATCATCGGGAAATTCTCCCCATTCGGACAAGACTTTCTTCATTGCCTCTGCTGTCTTGGCGGCGGTTATATATTTTCGTGCATGCTTGCCCTTGACCGAGATGAAATGCCCCGATCCACAACGAAGTCCCAGCAAATTGCCAAGCTCGTCATATTCATAATTATACAGATCAAGCCTGCACATCTGATTTACGAAATTAAAAACAATGCCGACCGTGCTTCGCCTGCCGTTTTCGTCATAATCGTATAAGCAGACATCAGAGATATGCCTGCTGTACTTGTCATAGTGGTATGTATATTTCAATTGTCCGCCGTTATATTCGGCAGCATATATATTTTCAAGTCCGCTCCATTGAAAAATAAGCCCGTATTCCCTGCCGTTTTCATGAATGATATATTCCCGTTGGATAATTCCTTTGCCTTCATACTTTTCGGCACAAAGCAGCTCATCATTTTCGTCAAAGCAGAAGCAATAATAATACTCTCCGCCGCCATCGGGAGCTTTTTTGAGTTTATGTCCCCTGCCGATGTTTGAAACGGCAAGCTCAAATCCATCTCCCGGGTGATATATGCCGCGGTTGAGTGTTATTCCCTTGCAGGTGCTGTACTCTGTTCTTTTGGTTCGGCTCGATATATGTACCTCAAGCTCCTCCTCTTTGAGTGAATACCTGCTCATTATCTCCCGACAGCTTTGTTCTTCACGCTCTCCGAATTCGATCAGATCTTCTCTGCTAAGTTCACAGAGGCTTTTTCCCCCAAATATTTCATCATCAAAGCCTTTTTGCATAGCCGTCCTCCCCTTATTTTACAAACCATTTTACGCCAAGCTTTTCAAACTGTTCAAATGTCTTTTTGGAAGCTTTCCATTGCCCCGTACTTACATTGCAGTATTTATATTCCGTCCGTGAAAACTCCAAAGGATATCCTTTTTCGCCATAGATAAATCTATATTCACAAACAGAATTCGGATTCATCGGTGAAACTGACAATTTATATTCAACGCTCCTGTTGAGCCAATCATTATATATCGGCTCGTCATATAATGTAATTTCCTTTGTTATGTCAAAAGAATCTATGCACTGAGCCGACGTGATACAACCGTCCTCGTAACCGTAAACGAAGCATTTGCTGATGATCTGTTCAGGAGTTCCTATATTCTTTTTTATTTCGGTATAACGGTAGTATACGGGCTTTCCGTCATCATCAAAAACCTCCGATGAGACGCCGTGCAGCTTTCGTCCGTGAAACATCGTTCCCACACGCATATTGCCCTGCTCCGAGAAAAATTTTTCAGCGGCACACTCACCCTTTTCATTCAAAAAAACAGAATAAACGGGCTTTCCGTTTTTGAACCGGTGCTTTGCGGCAAACATTTTATTTTTTGGTTCTCTTAAAAAAACCTTTCTCTGCGGCATTTCTTCAATATCATTTATGTAGCCGATATAGTAAGGTTCAGCCATACCCTCCGCCCATACAACATCATACTCCGCCGATGTATCAATAGAAGCCTTGAGTTCGGCATAGCTGTCTGCATACTTATGAACAAGTTCAAGCTCTTCCTTTGCAATTCGGGAAATCAATTCTTTGGTAAAATATATATCAGTCATTGTACCCCCCATAATAGTCAAGCGGCTTCAAGCAAAATTTCAAAATAAAAGCTTACCTTGTGCCGAGCAGCACCGTCTTATTTATTATATTATACCATAAATTTCAAATTCAGTCAAGCGGCTGTCCAAACAAAATTTCGGAATTGATTATATCAGCCACTTTAACAGAAAAATTCACAAAAAATACTCTGATGTATGCAAAAAGCTTTATCGTTCAATGATATAATTATTATAGATAATACTAAACACCAAAAAAATAAAGGAAAAAATCTGCGCCGAAATCCAATATATTCGAGATTGTCGGCTTGATTTTTTCTAAATTTTAAATGGTGTTTAGTATAAAATAAAAGCCGTTATAAGGCAAAAAAAAATGAGGTAAAAAATGCACATAGCTCTTATACAGATGTCTAACTCGGAAGATATTGCTTCAAACCTTGAAAAGAGTATCCGCTCGATAAAAACAGCGGCGGAACACGGTGCGGAGCTTGTTTTGTTCCCCGAAGTTCAGCTGACGGAATTCTTTCCGCAGTATCAAAAGCAGGACGTAAAACGATACGAAACTACGCTTGATTCCGCAACAGTAAAGTCATTCTGCGATACCTGCCGTGAGAACAGCGTTATAGCAGTACCGAATATCTATCTTAACGAAAACGGCAAGGCTTACGATGCAAGTATTCTTATCGGAAAGGACGGCTCGGTCAGGGGCATACAGAAAATGGTACACGTTGCGCAGGCCGACAAATTTTTCGAGCAGGATTATTACACTCCGTCCGACGACGGGTTCAAAGTGTTTGATACGGAGTACGGCAGGATCGGCATTGTTGTCTGCTTCGACAGGCACTATCCCGAAAGTATCCGCACCGAAGCTTTAATGGGCGCTGATCTTATACTTATCCCGACCGTGAACACAAAAGCCGAGCCGTCCGAAATGTTCGAGTGGGAGCTTCGTGTGCAGGCGTTCCAGAACAGCGTTGCGATAGCAATGTGCAACCGTGTCGGCACGGAGGGTGAAATGAACTTTTCGGGCGAATCGATAGTTGTCGGTGCTAATGGCGAGGTCATAGCAAAGGCTTCCGACAAGGAAGAAATTCTTTATGCCGAGATCGATATGAAACGCTCGGCAGAGGTCAGAAACAGCCGACCTTATACTCAACTGAGAAGAACTGAATTATATAAATAAAAAAGTGTTTCCGAAGTACACGAACCTCGGAAACACTTTTTATTATTCGCCCTCGTAGGTAACTATCGAACGGACATCGTATTTTTGGAGCTTTTCTCTGCCCTTTAAGTCGGTAAGCTCGATAAGGCAGACTATTCTGACGACCTCTGCGCCGAGCTGTTCGGCAAGTCTTGCCGCCGCTTCAAGAGTGCCGCCCGTTGCGACAAGATCGTCGATTATCACGACTTTATCGCCCTTTTTCAGCGAGTCGGTGTGGATCTCGACCTCGGCTTTTCCGTATTCAAGCTCATACTCTGCGGAAACTGTCGCTCTCGGGAGCTTGCCCTTTTTGCGGACGGGGACGAAGCTCTTTTTCTTCGCATAAGCAATGGGTGCGCCGAACAGAAAACCTCTTGCTTCCAGCCCGAGAACAGCATCGAACTTGATATCGTCAAGCTGTTTCAGCATTTCATCGACAGCCGCCGAAAAGCCTTCTCCGCTCTGCAAAAGCGATGTCACATCACGGAAAATTATGCCCTTTGCAGGGAAATCGGGGATATTCGTTATATATTTTTTAAGTTCTTCCAATTAAGACCCTCCCGTACATTAAAGGAATATATATTTCAGCACGAACAGCACCGCAAGCACATACATAAGCGGATTTATCTGCTTCGCTTTTCCGCAGACGAGGTTGAGAATGACATAGGAGATGATGCCGATGGAGATGCCCTCGGAAATGCTGTAAAAAAGCGGCATTGCAAGTACGCAGAGGTATGCAGGGATAGCGGAAGTGAAGTTTTCTTCGTCCATTTTTATCTCCGTGATCGTGGAGAACATAAGGAAGCCGACAATTATGAGCGCAGGTGCGGTCGCAAAGGACGGGATAGCGATAAAAATAGGTGCAAGGAACATCGAAAGCAGGAAAAGCACCGATGTTGTGAGTGCTGTAAGACCCGTTCTGCCGCCTGCCGCAACGCCTGCCGAGGATTCAACAAAGGTCGTTGTGGTGGAGGTTCCGAAAACTGCGCCTGCCGAGGTCGCAACTGCGTCCGCCATAAGTGCAGGCTTTATTGCAGGGAGCTTGCCGTCCTTGTCGAGCATATTTGCCTTTGTACTTACGCCGATTATCGTTCCGAGCGTATCGAAAAGGTCAACGAAAAGGAACGAGAAGATAACTGCGATGAAGTTGAAGATGCCGACCGAGCTGAAATCAACATTGAAGCACTGTCCGAATGTTTCGCCGAGCTTGGAGAAATCGGTCATTGCAAATGTCGGAAACAGCGAGAAATAGCTCACTCCGTCGGGAACATAGATGCCAATGAGCTGACATATCATTCCGAGTGCCCATGTTCCGAAAACGCCGATAAGTATTGAACCCTTGACTTTTTTGATATAAAGCACGGCTGTTATCATCAGACCTATAACGACAAGCAGTGCGCATATACCCGAAGTCGTAAAGTTCTCACGAAAATCAACGAGCGATACGAGCGTTGCGGAGTCAACGGAAAGTCCTGCGTTCTGCAAGCCGATGAATGCAATAAAAAGACCTATTCCGACCGATACTGCACGTTTGAGCTGAAGCGGAATACAATTGAAAATACTCTCACGGACCTTTGTCAGCGAAAGGATTATAAAGATGATGCCCTCGATAAACACCGCAAGCAGTGCGACCTGCCACGAATATCCCATAATTCCGCAGACCGTATAGGCGAAGTACGCATTAAGACCCATTCCTGCCGAAAGCGCAAACGGAAGATTAGCCGCAAGTGCCATAACGAATGTTCCGAGGAAGGACGCCAGACAGGTCGCAAGCAGTACAGCCGTGCTGTCCATACCTGCTGCGGACAGGATATTCGGGTTGACCGCAAGTATATACGCCATCGTGACGAAAGTTGTAACGCCCGCTGCGATCTCTGTTCTGACCGTTGTGTTGTTTTGTTTTAATTTAAAAAGCTTTTCAAGCATTGACCCCACTCCTTTATTTTCATTTTGCCGTATTTTATATTATAATTATACATCATTATTGCGCCGTTAGTCAATAAAATAACAATTGCTTCGGCATAATGCGGAAAAAGTTTATATTTGCTTTAAACAATACTTACAAATGGGTGCTGAGCTTACGCAAAAAGTGCTCCCAAAAGGAAAAGCTCTCGGGAGCGGCATATTATTTATTCTTATACTCGGTCGGAAGGACACCGTAGGCAGCCTTGAATGCGGCGGTGAATTTGCTCTGGCTTTCGTAGCCGACACGGCTTGAAACCTCCGCAATGGAGAGCCTTCCCTCGGAAAGAAGCTTCGCCGCTTCCTCCATTCGATGCTCCTTTATGTGCGAAGCTACCGAGTTTCCGTAGACCGCACGGAACACGTTTTTGAGCGTTGTCTGGTTGATAAGGAATTTGCGTGAGAGCGACTCGATAGTATGCCGTTCGTTTATGTGCGCAGTCAGATATTCGTGTACCTTGTGGGCTGTCTCGACCTGCTCCTCGGTGAAGCCTCCGCACGCCTCATTGTGAGCGCAGCCGTCGTCGGACAGATCGTCGGGACACTTCATCTCGAGCATTTTTTCTATCATTATGTGAAGAAGCCGACATTCCTCGCTGTCTGCAGCTTTGTAGTAGACCTCTTTGTTGCTCCTGCGGCAGACAAGCAGTCCGCTCTGCTTCAGGCATTTCAGATGATGCGAAACGGCAGGACTTGACATTCCGACCATTGCCGAAATGTTCATCACGCACTCTTCACAGTGGCACAAAAGCCAGAAAATTCTCACTCTCGTTATATCGGAAAGCTGCGAAAAAACGTCTGCAACCTCGCTGAAACCCTCTGTTTCTCCGATATGCGAACACAGTCTTTCGGCAGACTCGTTTTCATCATGAAAATGCGGAAGCTCAAAACCCGACACAGCACATTCTCTCCTTTTTGGAAATTAATTTCGCCCAAGCGGTAAAAATCAATGCTTTTCCGTTGACTATATATCTTGAATATATTATACTACAAACAGAACGATTCGTCAATTATTTAATCGTTTAATTGAAACCAATAATATAGTTTTGAAAGGGAATGATACTATGAAAAAAACATATGAGATCGAGGTTGACTGTGCAAACTGCGCAAACCTTATGGAAGAAGCTGCAAACAAGGTTGAGGGCGTTGCAAAGGCTGCCGTTAATTTCATGACACAGAAGATGACCGTTGATTTTGCGGAGGGAAGCGACCCCAAGACCGTTATGAAGGCTGTACTTAAGGCTTGCAAAAAGGTTGAACCCGACTGCGAGATAGAAATATAAAAAGGGAGGAATTCCGCTTCACTTTGAAATGCGGAGCTTGCTATGAAAAAGAAACAAAAGATAATGCTCGCCAGAATAATCGTATGCGCTGCATTGCTGGTCATATATCATTTTCTCCCCGTTCAGGGCGTTGTCAGATTCCTGCTGTACTTCGCAGCATATATTCTTATCGGATATGATATCCTGCGCAAAGCCTTTCTCGGAATAAAAAACGGCAGACCGTTCGATGAGAATTTTCTTATGGCAGTCGCAACTGTCGGTGCATTCGCACTTGCTATCTACACGAAGAGCGGCGACTATGCCGAAGCTCTCTCCGTAATGGTATTCTATCAGACGGGCGAGCTTTTCCAGAGCATTGCCGTTGGAAAGAGCCGCAAAAACATTTCCGAGCTTATGGATATCCGCCCCGACTATGCGAATATCGAGCAGGACGGCAAGCTTGAACAGGTTTCCCCCGATGAAGTAGCTGTCGGAAGCATCATCGTTGTTCAGCCGGGCGAAAAAGTTCCGATAGACGGCGTTGTCCACGAGGGCAGCTCCAGCCTTAACACAAGCGCACTCACGGGCGAAAGCGTTCCCCGTGACGTTCACGAGGGCGATGAGATCGTAAGCGGCTGCATCAACCTTTCGGGCGTTCTGAAAATACAGACGACCAAGGAATTCGGCGAATCCACCGTTTCAAAGATACTTGACCTTGTGGAAAATTCAAGCTCCAACAAATCAAGATCGGAAGAATTTATCTCCCGTTTCGCAAGAATATACACTCCTGCGGTATGCTTCGGCGCACTCGCACTCGCAGTAATACCTCCGATAATCGGACTCATCTCGGGCAGTGGTTCAAACTGGTCTGAATGGCTCTACAGAGCGCTCACATTCCTCGTTGTAAGCTGCCCGTGCGCACTCGTTATCAGTATTCCTCTGAGCTTCTTTGCAGGAATAGGCGGTTCGAGCCACGAGGGCGTTCTTATCAAGGGTTCAAACTACCTTGAAGCACTCTCACAGACGAAATATATTGTCTTCGATAAAACGGGTACTCTCACAGAGGGCGTTTTTGAAGTGACCGACTATCACCATAACACTATTGACAAAGCCAAGCTTCTCGAATATGCGGCACTTGCGGAATGTTCCTCTTCCCACCCTATCAGCAAGAGCCTACGGAAAGCTTACGGAAAAGAACCCGACCGAAACAGAGTTGACGATATTGAGGAAATAAGCGGCTGCGGCATCACGGCTGTTGTTGACGGCGATAAGGTCGCTGTCGGCAACATCAAGCTTATGAAAAAGCTCGGCATCGAATATATGGAATGTCACAGTGTCGGAACGATACTTCACGTTGCAGTGAATGACGAATATGCAGGTCATATCGTCATTTCCGACCGTGAAAAGCCGCACTCCGCAGAGGCTATCGCCGCTCTTAAAAAGCTCGGCATAAAGAAAACCATTATGCTCACAGGCGACCGCAGAACGGCTGCCGAAAAAGCCGCAAAGTCGCTCGGCGTTGACGAATTCCACAGCGATCTTCTCCCTGCCGATAAGGTAACAAAGGTCGAAGAGCTTCTCAAACAAAAGGGCGAAAAGGAAAAGCTTGCATTTGTCGGTGACGGCATCAACGATGCTCCCGTTCTTATGAGAGCAGATATCGGCATCGCAATGGGCGCAATGGGTTCGGACGCAGCTATCGAAGCCGCTGACATCGTGCTTATGGACGATGATCCGCTCAAGATCGCAAAGGCTATCAAAATTTCGAGAAAATGTATCGGCATCGTATATCAGAATATTATTTTCTCACTCGTTATAAAGTTTGCCTGCCTTGCACTCACGGCTGTCGGTATCGCAAATATGTGGCTCGCTATCTTCGCCGATGTTGGTGTAATGATACTCGCAGTCCTCAACGCTATCCGTGCGTTAAGAGTTTCAAAACTGTAAAATTTTTAAAAGTGATTGACATCACTAAAGGCATAAAGTCACGCAAGAATGGGCTTGCGTGACTTTCGCTCTCATTAGAATTTGCCGTTCTGATTCTGCCAAGTGGATTCATCGGCAATAGTTTCCATTACGTCCCAATGTTCTGCGATTTTGCCGTTTTCAATTCTCCACAAATCATAATAAGATGTAGGTGCTCCGCCGAAAGTTCCCTCGCTGACTGCAAGCACATAATTGCCCTGTGCAAGCACCTGATGAACAGTAGTATAAATCATCTGAATGCCCTGCTTGCCAAGTGCTTCAAGTGCTGTGCCAAGTCCTGAAAGTCCGTCTGCAATACCTGTGTTGTGCTGAATGTAAGTATCACCGTCAAAGTAATCGGGTGTCTTTTCGGGACGATTGCCTTGCATTACATCGTAAAGGAAATCCTTTACGAGCTCACGGTTTGTCTCTGTCTTATCAAGGTCATTGATTTCCATAGTTCCGTCTGTTTGTGTGTGACCTGACGGGTTCGGCTCTGCCTTTGCAGCAAGGTTATCCCAATGTTCGGCAATTTTACCGTCAGCGTCAAATCGGAAGATGTCAAACGCAACCTGTTCGCCTGCACCTGCAAAGTTGTAAACTGTCTGCAAGAAAACTTTGTCGCCGTCCTCAAAAGCACGAATGTTGTTTACAGTTGTTTTTACGGGAGCTGAAGCAAGGTAGGAAACAGAGCCTACAAATGCATCCCTGCCTGTGCCGTAAGCGAGATTGTGCTGAATGTAATTTTCTTCAAGAAGCTCGGAAGCCTTTTCTGTATCGCCTGTGGCAAAAGTGTTAATAAGTGCAAGAGCTTTTTCTGTATTTGTCATTGTAATTACCTCTTTCTGGTCATTTTGGTTATTACCAAAGATTTTCTTGAAAATGTTCATTATGGATTTCTCCTTGTTTGTACTTTGAGCTTCGGAGCGGCCGTTCTCTTCAGCTCTTGTCTATATTATACGCACCCAAGTTTCCATTGTAAAGTACGCACAATATTGTGCCGTAGTTACCAAACAGAAACTATTGAAAAGTTACCGAACAGAAACTAATGCGTAAACACAGGGGTTTTCGGAGTTTTAAATGCTGAAAAAATTTTTTAATGTTGTACTTGACGTTAAATAGGACTGTATGTTACAATTAAACTGTAAACAACAATTAGATACTACGACGGAGGTATCATATGAACGAGAAAACAAAAGAGCTTCCGGCTTGTCCTGTGGAAACCACCTTGACATTGATCGGAGACAAGTGGAAAATTCTGATATTAAGAGATTTGATGCCGGGAACAAAGCGCTTCGGTGAACTAAAAAAATCCATCGGTACGGTGTCACAAAAGGTATTGACTGCACAACTTCGTGATATGGAAGGAAACGGACTTGTGCACAGAGAAGTATATGCCGAAGTTCCGCCAAGAGTGGAATATTCCTTGACGGAATTGGGTCAAAGCCTCAAACCGATACTTGACGCTATGTGGAACTGGGGCGAAGATTACAAAAACAGCGTAACAGAAAATAAAAACTTTTATGTGACAACAGAAACTACGATAAACCGTAATTCTTGAATAATCCTGATGATCCCTGCTAAACGGCATACATAAAATCGTTTAAGTCAAGGCGATATGCGAAGATTTATCTTATACCTCTTTTTGCTGTACATATCCTATACCCTTTTTTACTTTTTAAGCCTTGAAAAAATCCCAAATTTTAAGGTATAATTAAGGAAATGCGCTTATAATCATTTTTGGGAGATGATAAAAAATGAAGCTTTTATATGCCGAGGACGAGCAGGCTATGTCCGAAGCCGTTACCGATATACTCACCTATCACAAATACATTGTCGACGCTGTTTACAACGGCAAAGATGCGCTCGATTATGCCCTTGCAGACAGCTATGACGGTATGATCCTTGATATTATGATGCCCGAAATGAGCGGCATTGAGGTTCTGCGTGAGCTTAGAAAAAAAGGCTGCCGAACTCCGATACTTCTTCTCACGGCAAAGTCGCAGGTCGAGGACAAGATCGAGGGTCTTGACGCAGGTGCGGACGATTACCTCCCGAAGCCGTTTGAGATGGGCGAGCTGCTTGCCCGTATCCGTGCGATGCTCCGCCGCCGTGAGGAGTTCACCCCCGATATCCTCACCTGCGGAAATCTTTCGCTCAATATGCAGTCGTCGCAGCTTTCCTGCGGAGATCAGTCGTTCACACTCCCCCGTCTTGAATACCGCCTTATGGAACAGCTTATGCTCAATCAGGGTATCTATCTTTCGTCCGATGAACTCATGGCGAAGGTTTGGGGTTACGATTCCGATGCGGAGATAGGCGCTGTCTGGGTCTATATTTCCTACCTGCGCAAAAGGCTTACCGCCCTCGGTGCGAACGCCGAAATAAAGGTCAAGCGGGGAACGGGCTATACTCTGGAGGAGATAAAATGATAAAGTCGCTCCAAAAACGGTTTATCCTCACCTCAATGACGGCGATAACGATACTTCTTGCCGTTCTGCTCGGTGCGCTCAACGGTTTCAACTTTTTCATTACACACGGCGAATCGGAACGTATGCTTGAACGCTGCTTTACGGATGCAAGCCGAAAAGACGGCGTTCCCCCACCGTTTCTTCCGCAGAATAATGATAAACCGAGATTTTTCTCCGCACCGATAACGGAGGACAACGCACTTTCGGCAAGATTTTTTTCGGTAAAGCTTGACAGTGACGGCAATGTGCTTTTTACGGACGTTGACCGTATTTCGTCCGTCACTGCCGATGAAGCAAAGCTTTACGCAGACACTGTTATTGCCAAGAATAAGACTACCGGACGGTACAAATCGTTCCTCTACCGTGTTGATACGCAGAACGGCGAAACTACGGCGTTTTTCCTTGATATTTCCCGTGAGAACCGCAATATGACAAATGTTCTCGTTATCTCACTTCTGATAGGCTTGATATGCTGGGCGGTAATGCTCCTTATCGTTATACTTTTGTCAAAAGCGGCAATAAGACCTGTTGCGGAGAACATCGAAAAGCAAAAACAGTTCGTCACGAATGCGGGTCATGAGCTGAAAACTCCGCTTGCGATAATCCTTTCCAACACCGAAGCGCTCGAACTCACCTGCGCTGACGGTGGCTCAAAATATACACGGAATATCAAGCGGCAAACACTTCGTCTCGGCGAGCTTATGCAAAATCTGCTGATACTTTCCCGTGCGGACGAAAGCGGATTCAGACTTGCCGTTTCAAAGGAAAATATCTCGGATATCGTTTCACGAACGGCTGAACATTTTATGGAATCGGCTGCGCAGAAAGCCGTGCTTATCGAAACCAATATCGAAAGCGGCATCTCCGCCGATGTGAACAGTGATACTTTTTTGCAGCTTGTTTCAATACTGATCGACAATGCGGTGAAATATTCCGCTTCGGAAAGCGAGATAACCGTTTCACTTTTCCGAAACGGGAAATACGCCGTTCTTTCAGCGGAAAACGAGTGTGAAAGCCTGCCCGAATGCAAGCCCGAGCAGCTATTTGAGCGTTTCTATCGGGGCGACAGCGCACACAATCAGAAAAGCGGCGGCAGCGGCATAGGACTTTCCGCCGCAAAAGCCATAACCGAAGCTCACGGCGGAAAAATTTCCGCAGAATACAAAAACGGCAGCAGGATCATATTCACAGCTTCACTGCCGATAAAACACGAAGAACGGAAAGGAAAACACTGAAAAAATGAACGAACTCCACACATATATCTGCCCGAAATGCGGCGAACCTCTGCACCGTGACGGCGGCAGCTTCCGCTGCACGGCAAACCACGTTTACGACTGCGCCAGAAGCGGCTATGTAAACCTGCTCCTCGTTCAGCAGATGAACACGAAGCTCCCCGGCGACAACAAGCTTATGGTGAACGCACGAAAAAATTTTCTTGGCAAAGGCTATTACGATATTCTTATCAATGCTTTTTCCGACTGCGTGAAAAAATATTCGGTCAAAAACGGCACTGTGCTTGACGCAGGCTGCGGCGAGGGCATCTACACCGTTTCAGCCGCAAAGAAAGCTCCCGAGATGTTCTTTATGGGAACGGACATATCCAAAACCGCAGCGGACGCTGCTGCAAAGAGAGCAAAAGCCGAGGGCGTTTCAAACGTGCTTTTCTCGGTCAGCAGCGTATTTCATCTGCCCGTAAAAAGCGGCTCATGCGATATGCTCACAACGCTTTTTGCGCCTTGGTGCGGCGAGGAATTTCTGCGTGTGCTCAAACCGAACGGCACTCTTATAATGGTCATTCCTGCGGAACGCCACCTCTGGCAGCTCAAAGCAGCTGTCTATGACGACCCTTATTTGAACGAGCCTAAGGAAAGCGAGCCTGACGGCTTTACCCTGCTTGAAAAGCTGCCCGTCAGCTCAAAAATTCAGCTTGACAACAACGAGGATATCCAAAATCTTTTCTCAATGACACCGTATTATTATAAAACGAGCGAAGAGGGTCACCGCCGGGTCGAGGCTCTTTCGCAGCTTGAAACCGAGATCGCATTTGAGATACTTATTTACAAAAAGAATTGATATTATATTAAGCAGCACCGCAGCTTTGATCTTCCGACCAAAACTGCGGTGCTGCTGTTTTCACTTGATTCATTTATAATACTTTAGGAGAGTATAATCAAATAATTTTATGGCAGTAAATGTGGATCTGTCCGAGGGAATTTTCCCTTAATCTTCAGCGTCCTGAAGAGCGTCATAACCGCTTTCGCCTGTACGAACTCTGATAACGTCCTCAACATCGTAAACGAAGATCTTACCATCGCCGATGTGACCTGTGTAGAGAGCCTTGCGAGCCGTTTCAACAACTGTTTCAACAGGCACCTTGGAAACCACGACTTCTACCTTAACCTTTGGAAGAAGTGTTGCTTCAACGGGAACACCGCGATACATTTCGCCTGCGCCCTTCTGTGTGCCGCAGCCGAGAACCTGAGTTACCGTAAATCCTGTTACGCCGATCTCACTGAGGGCATTTTTGAGCGTTTCAAACTTATTCTGCTTGCAGATGATAGCAACTCTTGTGTACTTGTTCTTGCTGTCTGCGCTGCGTTCGATATGCGGACGGTCAACAACTGTAACGGGAACTGCTGCAGCAGGTGCTTCTTCGGTAACTTCGCCTGTGAATACGGAATTTGAAGCAGGCATAAAGTCTGCATAAGCGGAAGCAAGACCGTGTTCTGTGATATCGAGACCTCTTGTTTCTTCCTCCTTGGAAGCACGGAGCCCGATAGTTTTCTTGATAGCATAGAATGTGATTATCATTGTAACTGTTGCCCAAGCTGCAACTGCGAAAAGACCAACTAACTGGATTCCGAGGAGCTTGAAGCCGCCGCCGTAGAAAAGACCTGCAAGTGTATTGCCGTCAGCGTCAACGAGTGAATAGCCGGGAACCTTCGGATTGGAGAAAAGACCAACTGCGATAGTACCCCAGATACCGTTCATCATATGTACCGCAACAGCACCAACGGGGTCGTCGATGTGAAGCTTATGGTCAAGGAGCCATACACCGAACACAACGAGAAGACCGGAAACGATACCAACTACTACAGAACCGATGCAGTCTGTTGTGTCGCAGGGAGCTGTGATACCTACAAGACCTGCAAGCGATGCATTAAGGCACATCGAAACATCAGGCTTGCCGTACTTTATCCATGTAAAGATCATACAGGTAACTGTTGCAACTGCAGGAGCAACTGTTGTTGTAAGGAAGATAGAACCGAGCTGATCGATGCTTGTTGCTGCTGCACCGTTAAAGCCGTACCAGCCGAACCAGAGGATAAATACGCCGAGTGCGCCGATCGTAAGTGAATGACCCGGGATAGCGTTTACCTTTGTTACCTTGCCGTCCTTGTCAGTGTTGAACTTGCCGATACGGGGTCCGAGGATCTTTGCGCCGATGAATGCTGCGATACCGCCTACAAGGTGGATACAGGTCGAACCTGCGAAATCGTGGAAGCCCATCTGAGCGAGCCAGCCGCCGCCCCAGATCCAGTGTGCTTCGATCGGGTAAACAAGTGCGCTGATAACGCCCGAATATACACAGTAGGAAAGGAACTTTGTTCTTTCTGCCATAGCGCCCGAAACGATAGTTGCAGCTGTTGCGCAGAATACAAGGTTGAATACGAAGCTCGACCAGTCAAAGTTTTCATAATGTGTCAGAATATCAAAACCGGGCTTGCCGATAAGTCCGACAAGGTCTTCGCCGAAAAGAAGTCCGAAACCGATGAGAATGAACATTACTGTACCGATACAGAAGTCCATAAGGTTTTTCATAATGATGTTGCCTGCGTTCTTCGCTCTTGTGAAGCCTGTTTCGACCATTGCGAAGCCTGCCTGCATAAAGAATACGAGAGCTGCGCCGATAAGAAACCAGACGCCGAATACCAGCGACGAGGTGTTCTCGGAGACCATCTCCAAGATGTTTGTGCTTTCCATAATGATTCCTCCACTTTCATTAATTGGGAAATGTTGATTTCCTTTGATCTCCCTTTTTCCGAAAACAGCAAGGGCGTTGTGAACCAAGCTCCGTCTTTGCAGCCCGTTCACAGCGCCCTTGCTGTTTTCTATGGTCTTATTATATATCATAAGAACACGTTTGTCAAGCACTTTTTTGAAATTTATGCAATTTTTATTATTTATTCCTGCATTTCGGAGCTTTATTTGTGATTTTATAGCCAAACAAGGTCTATTTATGAAACAATAGAGCAATTTTAGTTCATTTCCAAGTCATGTCCGTTCATATTTGATGCATAATTATTTGCAAGTTTGATTTTTGATACTTGCATTTTCAACAAAAAGCAATGGGAATAGCGGTCTACTTATTTTTGGGTATATCCGTCAATATGCGGAGAGCTTTTTTCGCATGTTAAGGCGAGCTGCGGTCTGTTATCGGGATTTCACCTATTATACCTATTATAAAGTATAAGTAAACTTCCACGCTCGTCTTATATGCTCGGAATGTCGGCTTTTTTGCACTGATTGTGCTTATCGGCAAAGCTTTTCCATATATAGCCTTATCATAGAATTAACCGATATTTACCCCAGAATTAATTGTATATTTCGGTTCAAGGTACTATAATTCTTATGATGTTAAAAATTATGGGACGTGATAGATTGAAAATAACACTTAAGGGAATTGCCAAAAGCTTTGGCGATAAAACGGTCATAAAGCCGCTTGACCTTACGATAAATGACGGAAGCTTCACAACTCTGCTCGGTCCGTCCGGCTGCGGAAAAACGGCCTTGCTGAGAATGATATCGGGACTTGAAGCTCCCGACAGCGGCGAGATATATTTTGATGACAAGCTCATTTTCTCATCGGAAAAGGGCGTTAACATTCCTCCCGAAAAGCGTGGGCTTGGGTTTGTTTTTCAGGATTTTACGCTTTGGCCGCACATGAATGTATATGAAAATGTCGCATTCGGATTGAGGACATCGGGCAGGACGGACGAGCTTGATAAAAAGGTAATGAATGCACTGAAAGCCGTAAAGCTTGAAGATTTTGCAAAGCGTTTCCCGAGCCGGCTTTCGGGAGGTCAGCAGCAGCGTGTGGCTTTTGCCCGTGCTATCGTTATCGAGCCGAAGTGCATACTTTTTGACGAGCCGCTTTCCGCACTTGATGCTCTCCTGCGTGAACAGATGAGAGCCGAGCTTAAGGAGCTTGTTTCAAGGCTTGGGATAACATCCGTTTTCGTTACGCATGATCAGACGGAAGCGATGAGCATGAGCGATATGATCGCCGTTATGTCGGAGGGTGCGGTCGAGCAGTATGACACGCCCGAAAAGGTGTATTCTTCGCCTGCGTCCGAGTTTGCGGCAAGGTTCGTCGGTGCTTCAAACTGGATAGACAGCCGCAGTATGTTCCGCCCCGAGTCGGCGAGCGAAGTCCCGACTGAGAATGCTTTCCGCTTCGATACGACAGTCAGAGCAGTTCAGTTTCTCGGCAGCTCATATCAGATAACGCTCGACCACTGCGGCGAGAACCGGAGCTATTTTTCAGAAAAGAGAATGTCTGTGGGAAATCAGCTTCCCATTTACATAGATAAAAACAATATTATAAGATTGTAAGGAGTAAAGAAGTTTATGAAGATCAAAAGAATAATGGCTGCTGCAATGGCAGTATCGATGTGTATGGCAGCAGCAGGCTGCTCACAGTCCGCACAGACCGAAACAACGACCATTGCACAGACAACGGCAAAGTCGGAAGCAGAGACCTCTGCCGAAGCAACAGCTGACTAAAGTGCCGATACTGCCGAGGACAAGACTCTCTCAGGCAAGGTCACAGTATATATGCCCTCCCCTGCAGGTCTTGCCGATAAGATCGCAGAGGGCTTCACAGCTGTAACGGGTGTAGCAGTTGACACATTCCAAGGCACAACGGGCGAAATTCTCGCAAGGTACAGAGCCTTTGACATCATCTTTATGATACCGTTTGTGACGCCGCCGTATATCGCATCAATGGGGTGGATACTTTTTATGCAGAAGCGAGGTCTGCTCCAGCAGCTCCTGCCTTTTACGGCAGGCAGCGAAAAGGCTTTTTTCACGTTTGGCGGACTTACGCTCGTAATGAGCCTGCACGTTTTTCCGTTTATGCTCACCATTCTGAAAAATGCGATGCTCAATATCCCGTCAAGCCTTGAAGAAGCAGGCGCTGTGTTCGGTGCAGGCTTCGGCAGGCGGAGTCGGCGAACACGGCAGGAACTGCTTTTTCGTCACATCGGGGAGCATATCCTTTCTCGTTGACTGCGGAATTATGGCAGGCGATGAGAAGCCTTATCCGCACCTTGCCGATGAGCAGATACGCTCGGCTGAATTCGTTTTCCTCACCCATTCCCACGCCGATCACTGCGGTGCGCTCGAATGGCTTTATTCCAAAGGCTTTGACGGAACAGTCATCGCATCAGCACCGACCTTTTCGCAGATGTTGTTCAAGCCGTCAAAAACGCTTCGCCTTGAAGAAGCTTTTCCGAACGGCTCGGGCGAACTTAACGGCATGAACATACTCTGGGGCAGGAGCGGACATTGTATGGGAAGCGTCTGGTTTCGCTTTGAGCATGGCGGCAGTTCTATCCTTTTTTCGGGCGATTATATCGAAGACACGCTCGTTTACAACTGCGATAAAATAAGGGATATTTCCGCCGACACAGCGGTCATTGACTGCGCTTACGGATATGATAAAACAAGCTGTCCCGAGTATTGCAAAGCCCTGACGGAACGAACCTCACAACTGCTTGCAGAATATCCCCTGCTCGTTTTCCCTGTGCCGAAGTACGGACGGGGCGGGGAAATACTTGATCTGTTTGCATCAGGCGGCATCAATGCGGATTTTTACGGCGATGAACATTTTATCAGACAGCTTTCCGATAATTCGCCGTTCTGGAAAAAGGAACGTGCAGAAGTTCCGCAGGTCTCCTTTGAGCCGAACGCAGACAAGGGTATATTCTTCATAAGCTCTCCGCAGCTCAATACCCCTCAGACAGCCGAGCTTGCCAAAAAGCTTATCTAAAAGGGCGGCTATGCCGTTATGACGGGAACGGTCGAGAGTGGAACTCTTAGTGAAGAAATAATAAAAACGGGTCACGGAGAATTTATCCGTTATCCCGTTCATCAAGGCATCGATGACTTCACCGAGCTATGCGGAAAGAACCGTTTCAAGACCGTTATCGCTTATCATTCTAAGGAAAAAGTGACCATATAAAAACGCCGTCCATATCTCCCGAAGCAAGAGATACGGACGGCGATCTCATTCCGCATCACAGAACAGCATAAATATCGGCCTGCCGTTTATTACAAGCACCGAAGCATAGACATACTCCGCCCTCCCCCACTTTTCGGAGGGGGGTATCAGCTCTGCGCAGAAGTCGCCGAGGTCGATATAATACTTGTATTCCGTGCTGTCAACGCTCTCATAGGAATAGCGCATGATCTCTTTTCGCTTGAATTTATAGCATTCTCCACATTGGGGAACTACCTTTTCCGCAGCCTTTATATAGTCACGGTGCTGTCTCTCCTGAACTGCGGAAAGCCATAAAAGCAGCGTTCCGAAAGCCGTAATGATCACCACAAAAGCCGCTGCGCCAAGGGCTGAAAGGCTGTCGTGCCGCACAATTTCAACTATCATAACTATGAGCGGAACTATCATCGAAAGGAGCGTCAAAATCCCCAGAATTTTAAGTATAATGGCAGAAACTGTCGAAAAACCCACCGCTTTTTCGATCTGTATTCTCAATGCACGGCAGAGCCTTTCATCCATGGTGCATTTTGTTCCGCCGAAAATATATCTGTCAAGACGGGGGTCTATCGGCGCATTGTTCAGTTGGCAAGGCTGCGGAGGCTTGGTTACATCCCTCACATCGGTTATTATCTTATCCATAGCAGCTCCTTTTATCGTTTTACACAAGCAGAAAAAAAACTTCTTCTCCGTTTATATCAACAACAGCTCCGCAAACCTCAGCAGAAATGGTCTTATTCGAGGACAGCCTGACCATAAAATCCCCGAGATCGGCAAAATAAAAAAGTCGCCCTCTATGTGGTCTATCTCATAGCAGTATAACCCATTCAGACGATATCTGAAGCACTGCATTTTTCCGTTTTCAGCCGCAGAAACGGCGTTGTCGTTCGTCCTGCTTCTTAGGAAAAACACCACGGCGATCAAAAGCACAACGCATATAACTGCGGCAAGTCCGATAAGCCCTGCCGACGTTTTTTCTGCTCAAAAGCCGCTTTTCCCACCGCCGCAGCCGTACTTATGAGCAGTGCTGTGACGGCGTAGTTCCTTATGTTGTCCTTTCCCGTAAATTTTCTGAGAGCGTTCTGCATTTCAGCATCATATTCGCAGGGAATTCCGTCAAAAATATACCGCCTTACTCTTGGATTGACCCTTTCGCCGTTTTCCTGATAAAACGTCGGCATTTCCTGAAGACAAACTGCTCCGCTGTATGTCTGCATTGCTGTATTCCCCCTGTTTTTTTGCTATACATTAATATAATTATACACAAACAATGTTAATCCTGCGACCCTGACTGTGTAAATCCTGCGTTAATACTAATTTTTAATCAAAGTGTAGACAAAAAATCGGTGCAAAACCCATATATACGAGATTTTGCTTGATTTTTTGTACACTTTCAGTTTAAAAATTAGTATAAAATTCTCCGACAAATTCAAAAAACCCCTTGACAAATTTGGTCTATTATGATAGACTTAGCTTAACGGATAGGTCTATAGCTATCGACCAACACTTGAAAGGGGCACTTTTATGAAAATTTCGGACAGCGAACTGAAGCTTATGGAGCTGATATGGGCGAATGAGTCCATACGCTCGGGCGAGCTTGTGACAATGGCTTTCAACGACCTCGGTTGGAAAAAATCCACCGTTTATACCGTTATAAAAAAGCTTTCGGGCAAGGGCTTTGTCAAAAGCGAAAATGCTGTGATAACGCCGCTCTGCTCCCGTGAAGAGGTGCTGACCGAACGCTCGGAGAACCTTATCTCAAAGGCTTACGGCGGCTCTCTGCCGATGTTCCTGACGGCGTTTTTGCAGAAAGAAATGATAACCAAAGCAGAAGCGGAGGAGCTGAAAAAGCTCATCGATGAATACACGGAAAGGTGATCGCTATGACGGAAATTTTCAGAACTGTACTCAATATGAGCATAACGGGCGCATACATCGCCGCCGCAATAATTATCCTGCGCATCGCAATGAAAAAGCTCCCGAAAAAGTATTCCTATATGCTTTGGGTGATACTTGGAATACGCCTTTTGTGCCCGTTTTCGTTCTCATCGGCGGTGAGTATTTTCAACGTGCTTGTTCCCGAAAAGCCTGCGATTACCTCGGGACAGATGGAGTTTATCCCGAACGATATTGAATATGCCGCAGAGCCGAGGATAACCGTTTCCGTGCCTCCCGTGAACAATGCGATAAGCGAACAGCTTCCTCCTGCACAGCCGAATACAAGTGCAAACCCGATGCAGATCGCAATGGCTGTCGGAGCGTTTGTCTGGGCAGTCGGAGTGCTTGCAATGGCTGTTTACACGGTGGTTTCATACATTTCCGTTAAGAAAAAGGTGAAAAATGCGAAGCTTTCGGACGGAAATGTTTACACCTGTGAAAGCATCGAAACGCCGTTCGTTTTCGGCTTGATAAAACCGCACATATATCTCCCCGAAAACCTCGCCGGCGAGGACAGACCTTACATAATCGCACATGAGCAGACCCATATCGACCGCAAAGACCATATCGTGAAGCTTATTGCAATGGCGGCGCTCTGCGTTCACTGGTTCAACCCGATGGTGTGGCTTTCATATCGGCTCATGACAAAGGATATGGAGCTTTCCTGCGATGAAAAGGCTCTCGGAAGCTTTGATTCGGACGTGAAAAAGGCGTATGCGAACGCACTCCTGAACATTTCGCTCAAACAGAACAGGCTTTCCCTCGGCGGTGTTCTCAGCTTTGGCGAAAGCAATATAAAAAGCCGCATAAAGGGCGTTCTCGGTGCGAAAAAACCGAAGGTCATCGCCGTTGTCTCAGCGGTCATCGCAGTTATTGCCGCCGCAGTCTGTCTGCTTACAAATGCGGTGAAAAAGGACAGCACTTTCGAGCCTATACCGAACGGAACTTACGTCACGGATAAGCTTCTGTACACTGCACCTTACAAGAACCTCTATTCGGGCGATGACAACGGTCTGACTTATGAAATAAAGGACGGAACGCTCACGATATCGGGCGAGAATATGATGCATACATACACGCTTTCCGAACCTATGGAGATACCTTTCACCGATGAAGAATGGGACAGCACATACAACAGTATGGAGAGCATCGGCTGGGAGGAAGGAGCAAAGCACCTTTCCGACTACCAAAACAAATACTGCGCTGAAATCCTCACCGATAAGGACGGCGGCATTGACAGCTATATTTTTGTAATGGACGGTGAACTTTGGTATGTAAAATACAGTTGGGAGATATATCGGCTCAAAGCCGCCGACGGCAATTCTTCGGAAAAATTCACCCAGCCGACAGATGCGGCAAGAGCTTACCTCAACAGCAAAAGCGTTTCCGATGATGATATTTTCACGCTCACCGTTCAGCAGGACAGCTTTTTCCACGAGGCTTGGAAATACACCTTGCCGCCGCTTTCGGAGCAGTACAATGTGAACGAAAATGACAGCATTGTTGAAGTTTTTGCGGGGTACAGACTTGACGGAAATTTCGTGCAGTCGTACATCATCACCGCCGCAAATGAAGACGGCTTCCGTATCGTTGACGAGGTTAATTATTCGCCCCGACAGTTCACGGCAACGATCTCCGAGGTCGGCGGCAATGAACAGATAACGGGCTATGAGTGGCAGGAGTATGTTATTATACCGAACGAAAATTCGGGAGCTTTCAAGGCAAACGAGCCTGTCGTTGTTTACAGCCGTCCACTTGTCGGCAACGACTTTTTCAATGTCGGCGACAGCGTGACCGTTGAGTACGGCGGTGAACCCGTGAGTGATATCGGTCTTGAACAGCCTGCATATTTCCTCACGATGACACTGAATGACGAAGAACCCAAGGACATTTCCGATGATGACATAGTTGATGAGCCTGCTTTCGTACATACACATTTACAGCAGATATCATTAAAACGTCAGATAGTTTTCCCCGATGAATACGGCGGATACAATTTTGGCGGAAGTGCGGAGATAGTTGACATTCGCTTTTCCGTTCCCAAGAACTGGGTCGCTGACGGATACGGCTTATTTATGCTCGGCGACAAAAAAATGCTTGAACAGAATGTCGTTTATCCCGACAGCTTTGGAATTATGACCGAGAGCTTTTTGACGGATATGGTTTTGGGACGCAAGATACAAAAGCTTGACGAGAAATACGGCGGTGATAACGACCCTTACAGCTATTATATCCACACCTCAATGGAGGCTTATGACACGCATTATTTCGTTGTTCACCAAAACGGATATTACGCAGTGTTCAGCTTTTCCAACGGCGAAGAATTCAGCTTTTCCGAAGCGGAGGATATTCTCAGAACGGTAAGCATCGCACCTGTTCACACTGTGATCGACGTTGATGCGATGCAGGATATCTCGGTGGAAATGCCGATAGGAACATTTAACGCAGACGGGACTGTTACTTCGGACGATGTGAACGGAACGGCTGTGATCTCGTTCAGGATGCCGAGCGAATGGACACCTATAGACAGCTCGGGATATTATTACGGCAAGCCGATATTTAGGATAGACAGCGTTTACAATGCAGTCAAAGATCAGGACTATTCTTTCCTCACCGATGATGACATCATAGACGAAACAACGGTCGTCAACAGCGCAGAAACAGGCTTTGACTACACGGTGCATAAAATATCCTACGGCACGGAAATTTATGAATACATCGTAACAAGAAACGGTCTGAGCGCAGATATCAGATTTTATGCAGATGAGAGCCTTACCGAAGAAGTACGCAGTGCGATAGTAAAAAGCATTCGTATCGAACGCTCGCCCACAGAAGCTATCCCCGACGCCGAACTTTCAAAAATCGAATTTACGGCGACCTACGACAGCACAGCTTCAACAGCGGTTCTGACCTTGACGAACAACACCGACCATGATATCGCCGCATCGGATGAGGGCATTGTGATCTTAGAAAGCGGTGAATACGCATCGTCGATCAATGACGGAGCAATGTACATCTTCGCAGGCGAGGGCGTGGAATATTACCGTGCTGTGTCGGCGGACGCAAAGCCTGCAAAATACCGTGCGGAAGTGAAGATATCGTTCAGCGACGCTCCCGAAAAGCAGGCTGTTCTTTATGCGGAATTTGAGATCGGATAAAACGAATTTATACTAAACACCATTTAAAATTTAGAAAAAATCAAGCCGACAATCTTGTGGCTGTTGAAAACAGGTTTATATGCGATTTCGGCGCAGATTTTTTCCTTTTTTGGTGTTTAGTATTACAAACAAAAAAACCTGCGCCTGCAAGTGAAATTTTCTTGCAGGCGCAGGCTTTTTTCATAAAGCGAAGCGGCAGTCCTGCCGACCTCACTTTCCTTAAGACTTTTCCCAACCCGTATGCAGCCGATGCGTGGTAGTAAAAATAATTTTTTATAATGCTATTGTAAATCTGACGGGCAATGCGAATGAAGCTGAGGAGTCGAACCTCAAAAGACCTGCCCCGATCTCACCATAGATCAGCTTTTTCCCGCTGTAGGAGTGCATCCGCTTCTGCATAATTTCCCAACCCATTTTTTATATCAGCTCGGTAGTCCAGTTCAGCTCCTGGATCTTCTCATCGACGATGCGGAGCTGTTTGGAAAGTCCGTCAAGCTCCGTTTGTATCTCCGCAACGGGAACAGTGCTGACGATCTTTATTTCCGTTCTTGTCATACGGTTCACCTTACTGCTTGCGGTGTTAAGAAAATTTCGGGTTATCTCGATCTTTTTCTTGAGGCAGTCCCTCTGCGCAAGTATCTCGGTGATAGTTCTGCCGTCACTGACCGTTCTGCTGTTGGTGAGGTTTATCCTTGCCATAAGCTCTTCAAGCCTTTTGAACAGCCTGTCAAGCTCGCCCATAAGCATAATGGGGTCTTCGGCAGGCTTGTCGCCGTCCTGGATTTTTGCGTTGTTGTTAAGTCTTACGGAAAGCTCGCTTATCCGGTTCTGGATATCCGTTCTTTCCGATAATGCTGATGCAAGCTTCATAATAACATCTCCTTTACCCTTTTACCACGCCGACCGTAAAGAGCTTCTTTATGGGCATGGTAAGATCCTTCTGATTTTCCATAACTGTATCGATATCCTTGTATGCGAAGCGGCACTCCTCGGCTACGTCGCTTTTGTTGTTCTTGCCGAGAACAACGTTCCGCTCTTTCAGATCGACCATAACGGACTCGACCGAGAATTTCTCGACCGCACCCTTTCTCGAATAGCTTCTTCCTGCACCGTGAGATGAAGTGAGAAAGCTTTCCTCATTGCCAATACCTTTCACAATGTAGCTGTTTGAACCCATAGAACCGGGGATTATTGCGACCTCACCCTCTGCGGCATGAACAGCACCCTTGCGGTGAACCCACACATTTTCGCCGTAATGCTCTTCAAGTGCGGCATAGTTGTGGTGACAGTTGACCTCGTCCGAATAATTCGGCACAAGTCCCGTATACTTTTCAACCTGCTCGGCGAAGATCTCCTTGACCTTTCGGAGCATAACGGCTCTGTTTTCGTATGCGAAATCCATTGCAAGGTGCATCCAGTTCAGGTAGCGCTGACCCTCGTTCGTATCAACGGGCAGGAACGGCAAATTGTATGACGACGGCACAACAGAAAAATACTTGTCATTTATGCCGTGAGCAAGCGCATTGAAATGCTGTCCTATCATATTTCCGAACATACGGCTTCCCGAATGGAGCATTATACACGCAAGACCGTTTTCGTCCTCCTGTATCTCGATGAAATGGTTGCCGCCGCCAAGCGTTCCGACCGAAAAATAGCTTTCCTCAATATATCCGATAAGCTCCTCATCGGCGGAATATTTGCTTATTTCCGACTGCGCTCTGTCAAGCACCGCTGAGGTCTGCGGCTTGCTGTAATGCTTGAAGCCAACGGGAATTGTTCGGAGAATATCCCCTATTATCACCTTTATAAGCTCACCGCTCCCCGTCATTGTTTCACGGAGAAGCTTTACGGGGATATCCGTCTGAACGAATGCCATTCCACAGCCGATATCAACGCCGACAGCATTCGGAATTACAGCATTCCTGCAGGCGATAACGCCGCCTATCGGCATTCCCTTTCCCGTGTGCGTATCGGGCATAAGAGCTATATGGTCAACTGCGAACGGCAGGTTTGCAAGATGCACCGCCTGTTCAAGACAGCTTTCCTCAATATCATCAATAGAAGCCGCCCATATTTTTATGGGTATCAGCATTTTGTCTTTGTCAAAGTATTCAAACATATTCATCGTCCTTTCGTTTTCGTTGATTTTATTATAGCTGAAAGTTTTTCCATTATCATATAAAAAAAGGTGCGATGTTTTATAAGCCGTTGATTATGTGAAAAATATGTTGTATAATATTTTCAGAGGAGATGAGGATATGGCTGTGTATTCCGAGCTTATAAAAAGCTTTGACAAGGTAAGGGATTATGTGCGTGACTTCTATATATTCGGCTTTCGCACAAGAGAGGATCAGACGGTCAAAAGCAAGCGGACTTACGATAATGAAAAGCGCAGGATAGAAAGCTGGCTTTCCGATTTCATACATACGGAGCAGACGGGGCATCAGAAAAAGGTCGCAGTGAAGATCGACAGCAGTCAGATCTATCAGAACCCTTTATACAAATGCTTCAAATCGGCGACCTACACCGACAATGATATAAAGCTTCATTTTCTGATAATGGATATGCTTGAAAAGGGCGAACTGACCGCTTCCGAGATAACGGATAAGATAGTTTCGGAATACGGAATGGTCTTTGACCTTCAGACCGTAAGGCTAAAGCTGAAGGAATATGCCGAGGAGGGTCTGCTTCTCCGGCGCAAGGTCGGAAAGTCCGTATTTTTCAGAAAATCTGACGTTTATATTGAAGATATTATGAAGCTCTCCCCCATGCTCTCGGATATGATATCTTTTTTCTCGGAGGAGGTACCGTTCGGCGTTGTCGGAAGCTTCATCATGGACAAAGCCGACATCACGAACCGCATTTTCACCCGAAAACACGCATATATGGTACATACCCTCGATGATGAGATACTGCTTGATGTGATGACTGCGATGAAAGAAAAACGTGAGATAACATTATCCCTCGTCAGCATCAAAAACGGCAAAAAAGTTGAAAGCTGCGCAGTTCCGCTGAAAATACACAGCTCTGTGCAAACGGGCAGGAACTATCTTATAATGTATAATCTGTCAAAGAAAAGACTGTATGCGGCAAGGCTCGACAGCGTTAAATCCGTAAAGCTCGGGGAGTTCTGCGGCGATTATGACAGGTATTATGAATTTTACAAAAACAACGAGCATCTTCTCTGGGGAACAAGCTTCGGGAATGAGCGCAAACACGGTCAGACCGAGCATATACATCTGGAAATACTGCTTGATGAGAACAGTGAGAAATTCATTCTCAAACGTCTTGAACGTGAAGGACGAAACGGCACGATAACCAAGCTCCAAGACGGCAGATACGCCTACGATGCCGATGTTTTTGACGCAAACGAAATGTCACCGTGGATAAAGACTTTCATCGGCAGGATAGCCGCTTTCGACACGACTGATATGGAGCTTAAAGAGAAATTTTACAGCGACATTCGGCGGCTTTATGATATGTACGGAGGTGAGGACGAATGAAGCTTTTTTCGGAAATAAACTGCGCATATTTCAACGTGACCGAGAAAATACTCCGCAGAAAAACAGTTACAATATCGGATATCCGTGAGATTATCGGCAGGAACGGATTTTCGGAAACGATGCTCTTTCTCGAACCGGAGCTTATCGGCAAAAACAGCATCGGACTTCTGACAGAACAGAACGGAATTTACACCTCCATACTGAAAAATGAGCTGCATATTCCGCTTACCGAGGTGCAGAAACGCTGGCTCTGCGCTGTTCTGAACGATAAAAAAAGCTCCCTGTTCCTTGACCAAGAACAGAAAGCCGAGTTATATGAATTGCTCGGAGCAGAGCCGCTTTTCGATGGCGGCTTTATCCGATTTTTCGACCGATTTACCGACGGCGATGATTTTGAAGATGAGAGCTATATCCGAAATTTCCGCAATATTCTCCGCTCCATACATGAAAACAGGCTTGTCAGGATAAGCTTTCAGACACGAAAAGGCGCTCGTGTCACGCACTATTTTCTTCCCGAAAAGCTCGAATATTCCTCCAAAAACGACAAATTCAGAGTCCACGTTATCCGATACAACAAGACCCAGCCCATAGAAAGAGGGATAATCAACCTTTCACAGATCACCTCGTCCGAGCTGACGGATATCACCGCAGAAAACAGACTGTATAAAACGCCGTCAAAAAAAGAAGTCACCGTTAAGGTGAGCAATGAGCGGAATGCCGTCAACCGTTTTATGATGGAATTTGCGGAGCTTGAACGCATTTCAGACTTTGATGATACGACCAAGGAATGCACAGTGACAATGAAATATGACGCCAAAGATGAAACGGAGATACTCATTCGCATTCTTTCGTTCGGTCCTGTTGTTGAAGTGGTCGGGGATGATGGACTCAGGAAGCCGGTTGCGGATAGGGTTCGGCGGCAGGGGGAATTAAATTTGGAGCTTGGGAGTTTGGAATAAAATGAATAGGGTGATCGGAGAAACGGTGAAAATCCACCCCACCTCCGATCTCATATCTGTTAAAAACAGATTTATATTGGGATTTCGGCGCAGATTTTTCTTTATTTTGGGGTGTTTAGTATCATCCCCTGCCAAAATATATCTCGGGCAGAATGACCGCAGTTTCTTCAACGTCCTCCTTGCCTTTCCATGCAACAATGAAACGCACCTTTGCTTTGATCGGATAGTAGCCGTTTCGGGCTTGCGCTGCGATCTCATCTTTGAATTTTCTTGAGAAACATACCACAGGATAGATTTTTTCATTGCGCAACATATAAAGTGTGTTTCCTCGAATAATAAGCTCTTCTCCGCTTTTTGCGTTTAATATAACATTCCTTTTATCCTTGCAGAAATCAAGGAAAATATCCTTATGCGTAAGCTGAGCAACTATCTCATCTGGGCGGTCATAAAGCCTTTCATCAAATATTTTCTCAGCACCGTTCGGCTCAATATCATCGAAAATATCATTGTTGTAATGGATATGCAGATTTGACTTCGCTCTCGTCATACCGACATAAAGCTTGCGGCGTTCTTCGTCCGTGTCGGCTTTTACATTGTCGAGCAGCATAAAAACACTGTCAAATTCTCTGCCCTTTGATTTATGAACAGTCGAGACCGTCACAACGCCCTGCTCATCACGGTAAAAGTCTTCAAGCTGTGATTCGTGCAGAAACATTTCAAGATCGGTCTTGTATTTTCTCTCGTTGGAAAGCTCAAAATCCTCCAGCATATTAAGACAAAGCGGCAGGCACTCGCTGTCACGGTAGTCCTTTTTCAGTGCCTCCTTCGCCTTGTTCCAAAGCTCATCCGAAACGGTCGGAGATGCGCCCGTCTTTTCTATCTTCTTCAAAAAACAGCGAATTTCCGCAAGCTCGTGCAGGTCAAAGCTATCCAGTGACTGTATAAGCTTTGCACGGATATTGTTTTTGAGAAGCGTACCCATCACACGATATGCCTCGTCATTCGTTGCCGTAAGAACGCAGGTCGTTCCGCTGTATGCCGATTTGATAATATCATTTACAACCGCTTTTTCGAGATTTTTTGAGCTGTGCTTTATCAGCCTGACAACACCGTTTTCTTTTCTTACGGAAACTATCGGGTCTGTTTTCATTCGCTCTGTGATAGTTTCCGCAAAAAGATTTGCAAGCTCCACAATATTAGGGCAGCTTCGGTAATTTTCGAGCAGTTCATATTTGACCGCTCCCCTGTCCGTTATAAATGAGCGCAGATACTTTGAGTCCGAGCCGCGGAACTGATAAATGTTCTGGTCGTCATCGCCGACGGCAATGACACGCATTTCCTCGTTCCTGTCCATAAGTGCTTCGATAAGCGAAAACTCATTTGCATCCATATCCTGTGCTTCGTCGATCACAACTACCGTTTTTGTAATTCTTCCAGGCTCAACATCGCCGTTTCTTATCATCTCGGCAGCCTTTTTCACAACGTCCTCCGACTCCTTCAGGCTGCCTTTTTTCCCGAGAAGATCGAAGCAGTAGGAGTGGAACGTTTTAATCTCAACAAAGCTTGCGGCATTTTCGATAAGCGCATATAGTCTCTGCTTAAATTCAGTTGCCGCCGCACGGGAGAATGTCACCATAAGGAGCTGCTCATGCTTGACGTCCTCCAAAAGCAGCAGTGATGCAAGCTTATGGACAAGCACTCTCGTCTTTCCCGAACCGGGCCCTGCCGTTACAACGATATACGGCGAAGCATTGTCATTTATGATGTTCTGCTGTGTCGGCGAAAGCTCGTTGAAAAGCTTATTATACTTTGCAGGCGTAATATTCCGCTCAATTTCTTCAGCCCGCTCCCCTGCAAAATACTTGTTCAGAAATTTTTTATAGTCAAGCTGAAAATAGTCGCTGACAAACTGCTGTGCGGCATCATAATCACGCACCATCATATTCGCATATTCGCCGACTATATGTATCTGCCGTATCTTCTGCCTGTAAAATTCGTTGAGCTGTTTGTAATCCTCTTTTTTGTATTTTATCTTGTTGTCAAGCTCAAGCCGGGTAAGCTCCATACCATTGTACAGAACGAGAAAACCGCCCTCAAGGCGCATTGAATCTATTTTTGCAAGATAAAGCAGGGCTTCTGTTATATCATCTGCGGAAACCTCGGCAAGTCTTGCTTCTTCGTAAGCATCTTTCAGTTCAAGCACCGAAAAAAGCACGAGTATCTCCTCTTTTTCCGACTTATTCTCTGCCGCACAGTCATACAGAAAGCTTACGATGAATTTTGCAATATCTGTACAGCTTCGGCGCCTTTCTTTCAGCTTTTCAAAGCTTATTTCAGGCTCAAAGCTTATCCTTCCCGAAGCCGCATCAAGACTTTTTCTAACATAATTTCTGATCGTCCAATAATAGAAAACCGTCTTTATCCCATTGACCGTTGAGGACTTTATCCCTGCATTAAGAGCGTTTTCGTTCAGCTCTTTAAGGTTTATACATTCGCCCTCGGGATTTAAGTTGTCAAGGAGAAACGTTTCAAGCGCAATATACTTATTCAGCACGGAAAGCGACTTGTTCTTCGTATCGGCACGGCGGATATATGCGGTAAGATCTTTTGTATCCGCAAGCAAGCCCTCCTGCCGAAGCAGTTCAAGGTTATGTATAACGTCCGCTTTGGGAACACCGAGCTTGTCGGAGATATAGTCAACTCTCGATTCCGCATCATCATTTCCTGCTTTTGCAATGCTCCTGCTTGAAATGAGCTTACTCATTATGCGGCGTGAAAGATCTTTTTCGCTTTCCGACATACGGTATGAGCTATCGATGACCGCTCCCGCATCAGCCATATTCGGCACAAGTATGCTCGTTGCGAACACCTGCGGCATATTCATCCCACGCTTGACATAGCCTGCATTTTCAAGGGCATTGATTGCAGTCGTAACCCTTGTTTCTATATCCTCGACCGTATCGTCCCAGCCTGCCTGACGTGCGATTTCAAGTGCAGAACGGCACACCTTCGGGCGAAACTTTGTAAGTTCCTTTATCGCTTTCCAGACCTGCTGTATCTCGCTTATGCTGAGCTTTGTCTGATTGAGAAGAATAAAATGCTTATCAAGGTCGCCGTCATTGAAAAGAACATAGCACTCCGCCGAAAGGCTTTGATCACGGCCTGCCCTGCCTGCCTCCTGAACGTAATTTTCGAGCGAATCGGAGATATCATAATGTATAACGAGCCTGACGTTAGACTTGTCAACTCCCATTCCGAATGCGGATGTCGCAACGATTATCTGAACCTCATCGTTTATAAATGCTTCCTGATTTTCCTGCTTTTCGCTGCTGTCCATTTTGCCGTTGAAAGGACGTGCCTTGAAACCGTCACCGCAGAGCTTATCCGCAAGCGCCCTTGTTCGCTTCGTGCGTGAAACGTAAACAATGGTCGGACAGTTTTTCTGCTCGATAAGGCTTCGCATCGCAGCGTATTTTTCATCATCGGTTTCCTTGAACAATACCGAATAATGCAGATTTTCTCTTGCCGCCGAGGTCGCATAAAGTTCAAGATCAAGGTCAAGCTTCTGCTTGAAATAGTCCCTTATGTCGCTGATGACCTTCTGCTTTGCGGTCGCCGTGAAGCAGGACACGGGTATCTTGTAAGCGAGCCGCTTTTTCTCCTGAAGCTCACGGATAAACTCACCGATGTAGAGATAGTCCACACGGAAATCCTGTCCCCAAGCGGAAAAGCAGTGCGCCTCATCAATTACAAACCGTGCGATATTTCTTGACAGCAATATTCTTTCGATAGTCCTCGAACGAAGCATCTCGGGTGCGATATATAAAATTGAAGCAAGTCCGCTTTCAACACGCTCGATAGCTTCCGCTCTTTCAATAGGACTGAGCAGACCGTTTATCGCAACAGCGTCAGCAATACCTCGCTTTTCAAGATTATCGACCTGATCCTTCATGAGCGACTGGAGCGGCGAGATAACTACCGTCAGCGCTCTTGAAAGCTCTCCCGAAATAAGCGCAGGGAGCTGAAAGGTGATGGATTTTCCTCCGCCCGTCGGAAATACCGCAAGGAGCGAGCGGTTCTCAACAGCCGCTTTGACCGCCTTTTCCTGCAAAGGTTCACCGTTGTATCTGCGGAAATCATCATATCCGAAAATGCTTTTGAGCTTTGTATGAACATCAAGCTCACGGCGGCAGTATTCGCATTTTCCGCAGGGAGTGCTGCGAAGCAGACGCATAACATTTTCCACCGTCGGAAAATTGATATGCACCCAATGGGGTATTATCGAATACCTGTCGTCCGCCGAGATAAGCGCAAGGCAATATGCAAGCTCGATAGGGCAATTATGTATCACCGCCGAAAGGTCGCAGTTCCGACAGATACTGCCGTCAAATCTTTCCGCAATAAGCGACGGAAGATCGCCGTTCGGGGTCATGCCCATATACATAAAGAAGCCGTAAAATTCCTTTTGCACATATAAAAGCGAGCAGAAAATATTTTTCAGCTTATCATCAAGTGCCTCAAAAGCATTTACTTCGTCATAAAGAAGCTCTTTAGCCTTGATCGAATCATTGAGAGGATTGTTAAGCTCGTCAGTCTGAAGCTTATCGTCCTTTAAAAGTGCGTGATAAGGGCGGTTCGGGAACAGCAGCGGCGAGAGAAAAAGCGTATCGACGGCATATTTTATCCCCGAAGCATCGACAGCCTTTTCGATATATTTAAGGTCATGCGCAAGGATATTATGACCGCATATAAAGTCATTTTCCTTTATAAAATCCGAAAATGCGCTTTCCGAACCCGTGTGAAGCTGCCTGTCCTCCGAATCGACTGCGCCATAGTCGCACACCTTGCCCGTATCAATGTCAACCTCTGTATCAATGAAAACTATTTTGCTCACTTTTTATCACGCCCTAATGTTGTTTTTTATATTATACAACATTATACGATATTTTTCAAGAATTTTGTCAAAAAATCAAATATTTGGAATACAGAAGAGACTTTTTCATCTTCATATTACCTGCGGAACAATTATCCTTCCCTTGCCGCCGCAGTATTTTACCGTTGTGTCAATGACCTTTTGTGCAGTTTCGGTGAGAAGCTCATCGGGAGTGGCTTCATTGCCCTGAATGATGTAGAACACGTTCACGGCATCCTCATCAACGGCAGTCTTGTTCACCTGACGTATCTCCAGTCGGCAAAGCACCTCGTTGGAGTCATCGCAGTAGCAGTATTCATGCGGAGCTATCGCCGCAGGCTCGGACTGACCCAGCGGAACATATTTCTCCGTTCCGTCCGTGAAGCGGAGAGTGACATTCCCCTCGGTCTTGTCCATATTGTGAGCACCAAGAGCAAGCTTGCTCTCAATGGAAATAATGTTGTAGATATCCACCGCACGGTTTATGCAGAACATATCCCCACGCTTCACAAGCAGCCTGATAAGATTTTCACTTGCAGGGATATTCTTGCGGCGCTTTACGCCCACATTGTCGTGAAGGATATTGAACCCCTCCAGCACAGGGTCTGCATGAACGTCAATATCCTTGTACTCGTTATAAAGCTGTGCTGTGCGCTCGGTGCGATACGACTGCCATTCATCGTTTACACCGTGATTATCCATGCCTTCCACAACGGCAAAAACGATTTTTACACCGCTGTCAAGAACTTCTTTTTGAACCTTGAATTCCACGATCTGTCATCACCTTTATTTTTTTCTTTTCTGCCTCGGACAGTATACAGATATATGCCCCGAAAGGTCTTACCACTGTTATTTTCTGCATATCCGGGTTTTAACATAGCATACATATTAACTTACTATGTTTTATATTATACACCTATTTTCCAATATTGTCAATAGGTGTTCGGAAATTTGAGAAAAAAGCATTTGTGTATAATAAGCGGAATAATTTATCGGGTTCATTCTTGATTTGTTGAACTGTATGTCACTTGCTCCGCTTTCGTTCGGTATTGATCTCACTCTCATAAAAAAATTCGGCGAAAAGCTTTTTTTACTCTGCTTTCCGCCGTTACTTTTATTATGACAGATAATTACATAAATGCAACCATTCCCAAAGATTTATTATACCTCGGGAACTTTGATTTCGGGAACATCGTTCCAGCTGTCGAAAGTGACTTCGCAGTGAACATCGTAGCCGTTTGTTTTATTTACTATGGCGTCGAAAGCTATACTTTTAAGGTTGTAGTCTTTGTCGAAAGTGTAAGCAAGTTTGCATCCTGAATTATACATATCGTTTCCGGGGCAAACGTTGTATAAATAATCCTCGACAGCAGGTGTTCTGATAAAACCTGCAAGCATATGCTTGTAAAAATCATCTGAATAGCAAACAATATACTGAAGTTCGATGTTATCGAAGACGTAATCACCATTATCATTACGATAAATATTACCGCGAATAAGTGATTCTGTGGCTGTATTTGCGTCATTTGCAAGGATTCCAATCAATGGCGCTGTATTAAGAGCTTTAAGCATCATATTGGTGCGAATCATTTCCTTGGGTGTGTTGTCCACCCAATCATTGCCGTGCTTTGTCAGTGTTGTTACGATACTGTCGTTAAGCACCTGATACTCTTCGTACTCGACAGCAGGGTCATTTGAGTCAAGATTGGTGTACTTGGACTCAAGGTGGGTTACATCACCCGATACTGTGTATGTAAAGCTCTGGTCGATGAGCATACCCATATCCGATGTTTCGGACGGCACTTTACCCTTTACGTTGCAGTTCATACGGAAGCTTTCGGCTGAGTTGAGCCGGGTCCATACTGAGTTGAGAAGCTCTGCCTTTTCAGGAACAGGCTCTTCGACAGGCTCTGTTTCTGTGGTTGTTTCAGCTTCGGTTGCAGCTTCTGCCTCAGTCTCCTCCTGCTTGTCCTCCGTTGTCACAGCTTCGGTAGCCTTTTCCGTTTCGGCTGCGGTCGTTTGTGCTGTCACCTCCTCCATTGTGTCGACTGCCTTTTCACCGCAGGCGGTCATTGATGCTGCAAGGAGCAGCGCAAGAATTGCTGATGTGATTTTTTTCATAGTGGAATCTCCCTTTAATTTATTTTTTCCGCTTTTTGGAAAGCAACATAATATGCTGCCGAACAGCCAGCCTCGGGCAACCTGCAAACTGACCCGAAATTGCCCCCAAAATGGCTTTCCTGCAAGCGGTTTTTTACTTTTTTGTCAATCAAATGAAAATTTTATAACAAAACTACCGTTTATGAGAATACTTAACACACAACTTATTATATCACACAATAAAATAAATTACAATAGTTTTATAATAATTTGTATAGGAGAATTTAATATGGAGTTGAATTACGCTCTTATCG